>NZ_CAXVJM010000003.1:0-155021 GCF_964259375.1 Collinsella aerofaciens ATCC 25986 | reverse complement strand
GCCGAGCGGCTCCTCGTGGAGCGCGGCTACGAGCACACCACGATGATCTGAAGAGCAATACGCTAAATCGAAAAAGGTAATCGAAGCCGCGCCTGTGGACTTATCGAGGGTCGAGATTCCCGCCCCATCCATCGGCACCCAGCAGAAGGTCGTCGACATCCTCGATCGCTTCGGCACCCTAACCAAATCGCTCACCGACGGTAGGATAAACCCCCATGAATATATGAATTGACCTGCTGACTCCAATGAAGATTGGAGGGTAACTGCCAGGGGTGACGGCCCAGCGAGTGTTATTTTGCGAGCTAGGCGCATCGAAAGCGACCTTTCGTGGTATAAACTACTTGCCGGAAGCCGCGGCTTTCAGAGTACGGCTTACGTGTACGTTTAACCTCCGTGGGCGACGGGGTGCCGCAAGGCGTAGAATATCGCCCACCTGTAGGGGCCTGCAGCGATGCGGGCCCCGCTTCGTATGAAGGGGGGCGTAACCGATGAAGATCGTATCCATCTCCCAGGACTTCTTCGACCTCGTCGATGGCGACCGCGAGCTCATGCTTAAGCACAATCGCCCCTGCATCGTGGTGGTGAGGCTGCGTTTCCGCGGGAAGCGCAGGGGCTTCGCCGTGCCGCTGCGTTCCAACATCGCCCCTAACGTGCCCAAAGACCAGTACTTTGCGTTGCCACCCCGCCCCACGACGCGCCCCGGCTGCCGCCACGGCATCCACTACATCAAGATGTTCCCCATAACCAAGGCCTACCAGCGCCGCTTCAGGACCGAGGGCTCGGCCTACTACGAGACGCTCCAGCGCATCATCGATGGCAACACCAAGCGCATTGTCTCCGAGTGCCAGGCGTACCTCGACCGCTACGAGCGCGAGGGAAGGCCTCGCTTTGCCGTCGACATCGACCGCATCGTGGGGCTGCTGGAGGGCGAGAAGTAGGGCACCTCGACTCAGTCTCGAGCCATGCGGAGTCGCTCCGCATTTTTGAACGCCGCGTGTGCGTCCCAAATACTTGAGAAACAAGCTGTGAAGTGCGGTGGCGCGCCCGTGCCCGTGCATAGCCGTCACCATCAGCGTCTACGCGGCGTCGGCTTCAAGTGGAACTGGCACCGCTGCTGTATATGGTTTGCCTTGCTGCAAATGGCGATCAATGCCCACGATGCTTCTGCTTGCGCTTCAGTTTTCTCTGCTCGTAGCGCGCATCAGCCTCTTCCGCGCGGCGTCGGCTTCTTGCATGAGCTGACTCCTGCTTCATCGCTTCTCTCTGTGCTGCGAGCGCCTGCTGCGCCTTGGTGCTCATCGCGGGCCGCTTAAGGGCTTTCGCCGCCTCACGGGCGCGCCGCTTGGGGTTCTTCGCGGGCTTGTTTGTTTCAGTGGCCTTGTCGCCGAAGAACGAGAGCTTCTCCCATTCGCTTGTAACGAATCGCAGGATCTCCTCATCGGACGGCTCCGCGCCGAAGACGATGCGGGCGACGCCGTACTTTCCGCCCTCGACGTGCTCCGCCAGCCCGACCCAGAATTGACCGTCGTGATATACGGTCAGGGTGGACGACACGCTGATCTGCATGGTTGGTTCCTCCTTTATGTAGATGACCATGCAGAGAAGGGACAACCAAGGAGGCAGGTTACTGATGCGGACTCCCGCACGCCCACGACTACCCGACGGGGACTGTGTTTTCATCTCTGATGCCCGCATTGTAGCACGCGCGGATGCGCCCTTCATCGCTGCCGACATGACGTGGCTGGGATTCGTTCCTCGACACATCCTTTTGTATATTGCCTTCCCGGTTTCGAAACTTTAAATCAATTCGAGTTTCGAAACCGGGAAGGAGAGCGTATGTGAGAGGCGATATGAGCATCAACTTGATGCTTGAGGGGGAGCTCGCGTCGCTTCTGCCCATCGGGGACGTGTTCCCGAAGGTCCTCATCTCCCGCATAGGGCATGAGACCTGTACCCGGGAAGGCGTACTCGTGCTGGACCTCGCGCGGTGCTGCTCGGTGAGCAGGGGTTCTGAACACTGCGTAGGAATATAGCGCGACAGGGGGTGCAGCACCGTTTGCGCCTTGTCTAGAGAGCACGAACGAGAGATGTGGTCTGCGGACGACTGAATAGCTTCATCTGTTTTGGTTACAACGAAATGTGTGCCGCGCGCCTGCGGCATGAAGAAGGGAGATTCTTATGAATATCGTTGTATTGAGCGGTAGCCCGCGCAAGGGCGCCAATACCGACACCATGGTCGAGGCGTTTGCCGAGACCGCGCGCGAGGCCGGCCATACGGTCGAGGTCATCCGCGTTGCCGGCAAGAAGATTGCTGGTTGCCTGGGGTGTCAGTACTGCTTTGCCCATGAGGGTGCCTGCGTGCAGAAGGACGACATGGCCGGTGTGCTCGAGACACTGAAAGGCGCCGATATGGTTGTCTTCGCTTCGCCTATCTACTGGTTTGATATCACTGCGCAGGAGAAGGCCGCCATCGACCGCCTGTATGCCTTCGGTGCTACGGGCTTCCCGTTCACCAAGACGGCCCTTTTGCTCGATAGCCATAGCGAGGGCGTCTATGATGCGGCGATCGCTATGTACAAGTCAACCTGTGCGTACTGCAAGTGGGAGGACCAGGGCATTGTCACCATCAGCGGTATGACCGAGCGCGACAGCATGGTATCGTCGCCCAAGTTGGAAGAGGTGCGAGAGCTCGCTCGCAAACTCGCCTAAGGACAAGAAGAACGCATGGCAATCAGCGTTGGCGGAAAGCCTACTTCCCTTACCAAGAGGATTACTGATTGCCATGCGTTGATGTCCTTGTGGACGATCTCCGCGTGCTAGGAGACCTTCTCGCTCAGGAACTCCTTGAATGCGGGGATGTCGAATCCGACGAGGCCACGTCCGCGTTCCCCGATGACGCCGTCCTCGAGCAGGCGGCGTTTGTACTGGCTCGCGTAGTTGCTGGCGACGCCCATGCGCTTGGCTATCTCTGAGACCCTGCTGGGGCCAGAATCGGGCAGCATCGCGAGCAAAAACTCAATGTCTTTATCGGAAAGCTCTCGATAGGTCGTTTCGAGAGAAGCCCGATGCCATGCTTCTCGAGTTGCCTGAAGATGCCATTCATGCACGTGCGCCAGTTGCCCTGGGCTTCTTGAACATATGTCCAAGAAGCCCACTGGGCCAATTTGAACACCGTTTATGCGCGCGTGAGACTGTGAAAGGTAGCTATCTGCCGCTTCTTTGGTTCGCTCGATAATATCTTCGAGCATGCCTGGCATGGCGGAGCCATTTGCTGTACTCCATGGTGTCTCCTTTGCAAGTTTTGCTAATTTTTGCAAGTTTTGCTAACGACCGACCAAAGGGCATCGAAGCAGTGACGCTGACATTTTTTAACGCAGAAAAATAAGCAGAAATCAATTAATCTGCGTTAAGAAATAGTTGAGAAGAAAAACGACGAGTCCCGGGCGCAATGCCGTTGCGCTCCGGGCCTCGTCGCTTTGCGAAGTATCTAACGGTCTCGTTGCCGTGGTACCTAGTCAAACAGACTCGGCATGTCGTTTTCCTTCATGAGGGCGCCGGCGGAGGGTAGGCTCTGCGCGGTGAACTTCTCGGCCGAGACGCCGGCGCCAAGGATCTCCTCGGTCGTGCCGACGGTGGTGACCGAGCGGCCCTTCTTGGCCGTAAAGGCCTGGACGCCCTGCGTGTTGGTGGTCGTCTTGGTCTTGAGCAGCGACGTGTTGAAGTTCATTAGGCGGTAGTCGCTCGAGACCAGCGCGAGGTCGCGGTCCTCCTTGAGCACCTGTGCATACAGCAGCTTGCTGCCGCCGTAGATGGCGTTCTTAAGGCGCTTGCGGTTGGTCTTGGTGATGTATCCGGCAAGCGCGACGCGCACCACGCGGCCGTTCTCAAAGACAAAGAGCACGTCGGCCTTGTAGTCCTCGGGGTCGATGACCCAGATTACGCTCTCGTCGGGTTCCATCTCAAGATCGGTCGGCAGGTACGAGCCCAGCTGGGCCGATTTGGTGTCCTCAAACGCCGCAACCTTGCACTTGTACACCCGGCTCTTGTTGGTAAAGACCAGCAGCTCGTGCGTATTGGCGGACGGGAACTCGATAAAGGGCTTGTCGCCGTCCTTGTACTTGAGCGTGGCGGCCTTCTTAAGCACGCGGTCCGTCATCTTTTTAAGGTAGCCATCGCGCGAGAGCATGATGGTCACCGGGTACTCCTCGACCTCGGGCTCCAAGCTTACCTCGATAACCTCATGGGGCTCGATCCTGCCCGTGCGGCGCGGCATCACGTACTTCTTGTTGACCGCGGCCAGCTCGTCGCTGATGACCTTCTTGATGTTGTCTTCGCTCGAGAGAATCTCCTCAAGCTCGGCAATCTCGCCCTCAAGCTTGGCGATGTCCTTGGTGCGGTTGAGGATGTACTCCTCGTTGATGTTGCGGAGCTTAAGCTCGGCAACAAACTCGGCCTGGGTCTCGTCGATATCAAAGCCGCGCATAAGGTTGGGCACGACCTCGGCCTCGAGCTTGGTGCCGCGGATGATGGCGATGGCCTTGTCGATGTCGAGCAAAATCGCCTCGAGGCCGTGCAGCAGGTGCAGGCGCTCGGACTTTTTGCCCAGGTCAAAGTTGATGCGGCGACGCGTGGACTGAATGCGCCATGCGACCCACTCGTGCAGAATCTGGCGCACGCCCATAACACGGGGATAGCCGTCGACGAGCACGTTGAAGTTGCACGAGAACGAGTCCTGCAGCGTAGTCGAGCGGTAGAGCTTGGCCATGAGCTTGTCGGGGTCGACGCCGCGCTTAAGGTCGATGGCGATGCGCAGACCCGAAAGGTCGGTCTCGTCGCGGATGTCGGCGATCTCTTTGACCTTGCCCTCCTTGGAGAGCTTGACGATGCGCTCGATGATGACATCGGTCTTGGTGGTGTAGGGAATCTCGTAGACCTCGATGATGCGCTCTTCGGGAATCCAGCGCCAGCGGGAGCGAATCTGGAAGCTGCCCAGGCCGGTCTCGATGATCTTCTCCATCTCCTCGCGGCGGTAGATGATCTCGCCGCCGGTCGAGAAGTCGGGCATGGGCATGTACTCGAGCAGGTCGCAGTCGGGGTCCTGCAGGTAGTGCATCGTGGCGGTGCAGACCTCGTTGAGGTTGAAGCCGCAGATGTCAGACGCCATGGCGACGCCGATGCCCTTGTTGGCCGAGACGAGGATGTTGGGGAACGTGGTGGGCAGCAGGCGCGGCTCCTTCATGGCGCCGTCGTAGCTGTCGACAAAGTCGACCGGGTCCTTGTCGATGTCCTTGAAGATCTCGGCGCTGATGGGGGAGAGCTTGGCCTCGGTATAACGTGAGGCGGCGTAGCTCAGGTCGCCCGAATAGTACTTGCCAAAGTTGCCCTTCGACTCCACGAAGGGGGCGAGCAACGCCTCGTTACCGGTGGCTAGACGCACCATCGTCTCGTAGATCGCGGCGTCGCCGTGTGGGTTGAGCTTCATGGTCTGGCCCACAATGTTGGCGCTCTTCTGGCGCTCGCCCTTGAGCAGGCCCATCTTGTACATGGTGTAGAGCAGCTTGCGGTGAGAGGGCTTAAAGCCGTCAATCTCGGGGAACGCACGCGAGACGTTGACGCTCATGGCGTAGGGCATGTAGTTGACCTCAAGCGTCTGCGTGATCGGCTGGTCGGTGACCTCGGAGTGCAGGCCGATCACGTTCTCGGCGTTGACCTGCTTTTTCTTTGGCTGGTTCTTCGTCTTCTTCTTTGCCACGATTTCCTCTTGAACTTCTTATGGGCCGTCGTTATCGATTTTTCCGCTACTGCAGGTCCAGCTGGTCCAGGTATTCCTTGCCATGCTCGGAGATATGGCGCTTGCGGCCCGCCTCGTCGTTGCCCAGCAAAAGGTTGAACATGGTTTCCATCTTGGTGACGTCCTCGGGCTCCACCTTGATCAGGCGGCGCGTCTCGGGGTTCATGGTGGTGAGCCACATCATGTCCGGGTCGTTCTCACCAAGACCCTTGGAGCGGTTGATGGAGCACTTCTGGTCGCCGATTTCCTTGAGGATGCCGTTTTTCTCGAGCTCGGTGTAGGCAAAGTAGGTCTTCTCTTTGCAGTTGATCTCGTAGAGCGGCGACTCGGCGATATACACGTAACCCTCGTCGATAAGTGTGGGCACCAGGCGGTAGAGCATGGTGAGCACGAGCGTGCGGATGTGATAACCGTCGACGTCGGCGTCCGTACAGATGATGACCTTGTTCCAGTTGAGGTTGTCCAGGTCAAAGGCGCCCAGGTTCTTGATGCGCTTGTCCTTGATCTCCACACCGCAGCCCAGCACGCGCATAAGGTCCATGATGATGTCGGACTTAAAGATGCGCGGATAGTCCTCCTTCAGGCAGTTGAGAATCTTGCCGCGGACGGGCATAACGCCCTGGAACTCGGCATCGCGCGAGGTGCGAATGGCGCCCGCTGCCGAGTCGCCCTCTACGATGTAGATCTCGCGACGGCTCTTGTCCTTGGAGCGGCAGTCGATGAATTTCTGCACGCGGTTGGCCATGTCGGTCTTCTGCTGCAGGTTGGTCTTGATGCTCTGACGCGTCTTCTCGGCATTCTCACGCGAGCGCTTGTTGATGAGCACCTGCTCCATGATCTTGTTGGCGGCATCTTTGTTCTCAATCAAGTAGGTCGAGAGGCGCTCCTTAAAGAATGCCGTCATGGCCTGCTGGATAAAGCGGTTGTTGATGGCCTTCTTAGTCTGGTTTTCATAGGACGTCTGGGTGGAGAAGCAGTTGGTCACTAGCACCAGGCAGTCCTGGACGTCTTGCCACTTAATGCCGCTCTCGTTTTTGTTGTACTTGCCTTGTTGCTTAATGTAAGCATCGATGGCGCTAGTGAGGGCGCTGCGGGCAGCCTTCTCGGGCGAGCCGCCGTTCTCGAGCCAGGAGGAGTTGTGGTAGTACTCCTGCATCGTGAAGGTGCGCGAGAAGCACATGCACGCGGTGATCTTTACATTGTAGTCGGGCAGGTCCTCGCGGTCGCGACCGCGGCGGTCGGCCTCGATAAAGAAAGGCTCGGTAAGGTAGTCGGTACCGACCTTCTCGAGCACATAGTCCTCGATGCCCTTGGGGTAGCAAAAGTCCTCTTCGGAAAACTCGCCATCGTCGCCCTCGATACGCAGGCGGAAGGTCACGTTGGCGTTGACCACGGCCTGGCGGCGCATGGTCTCGCGATACCAATCGTGGGGAATGCTGATCGAGGTAAAGACCTCAAGATCGGGGCGCCACTTGATAGTGGTGCCGGTGCGGTTCTCGTCGCTGGGCTCAATCTCGAGTGCCTTCTTCTTGGCGCCGACAACCTTGCCCTTCTTAAAGTGCAGGGAGTACTTGTTGCCGTCGCGCCAAACCGTGACGTCCATGTACTCGGAGGCGTACTGGGTCGCGCACGAGCCCAGGCCGTTGGTGCCGAGCGAGAAATCGTAGTCGCCGCCCTGGTTGTTGTTGTATTTGCCGCCGGCATAGAGCTCGCAGAAGACGAGCTCCCAGTTAAAGCGCTTCTCGGAAGGGTTCCAGTCGAGCGGGCAGCCACGGCCGTTGTCCTCTACCTGGATAGAGCCATCGCGAAAGGCGGTAAGGGTGATGAGCTTGCCGTAGCCCTGGCGCGCCTCGTCAACGGCGTTGGACAGGATCTCGAAGGCAGCATGCGCGCAGCCATCGAGTCCGTCCGAGCCAAAGATGACGGCGGGGCGCAGGCGTACGCGCTCCTCGTCCTTGAGCTGGCGGATACTGTCGTTACCATAGTTTGCGGTGTTTTTTGCCATACTCGCTCTCTCGGTGCTCCTTTGCTGCGTTTAAGTCATATAGATAGTCAAGGTAGCATAGCCCAGCCCACAGACGATTCCAACCAACACGAAATCCATCGAACAATCGTTCGAACTTAGGCTGAAAAGAGCTCACTCGCACAAAACCGAGTCGGTTTTGTCCGAGTAAGTTTGAAGACGGCCGAATGTGTCTTGCTGCGTTTGCGGTTGGATACGTTGTCGAAGACGTGTCGTGCGGATTGTTGGCGAAAAGACGCCGTGCCAAGCTCGAGGCAGAACTCGACTCCTCTGACGACATCTAATGCGTAATGGGCTGGCTCTGGGTATCCAGAACCAGCCCATTTTGATGTTCGATGAGCCGAGTCGGCGTCTCTCACAAAGGTAACTAGGAGCTAGCGAGGCCTATCCGAATTGACCTCATTGGCAGTGTCGGTTTCGAGCGCCGTGCGGCGGGCGCTGTAGGCGACAAGGCCGGCACCAGCTGCGGCGAGTGCTGCAGCGGCTGCCATGAGGGGAGCGTTGACATCGCCCGTGCCCGCAAGCGCGCCCGCTTTTCCGGAGCGCTTTTTATTGCCGTGATTCTTGCCGCTGCCAGATCCACTGCCGCCTCCGGAGCTGCTTTCGCCGGAGCCACCTCCACTCGTGCCACCATCGCCGTCCGCCGTCATCGGGGCGTCGTGAAGCCCTGTGGCGTCCGCGCTGTCGCATACGCCGACCTGAACTTCTGAGCGTTCGCATGACGCGTCGGGCACATGAAGCTCGTGCAGTACGGCACCCAGCGCCGAGTTCGCGCCCGGTCGAATTTCCTCGAGCGTTACGGGATCGAGCGCCACCAGATTACGCGCCTTCGCATACAGCGTTACGCGTTTGCCCACTTCGTCGCTCCAGCTCTCGGGGATGGCGAAGCTCATGCGGAACTGTGCCGTGCAACCCGGTGCCAGCACGGCGTTGCCGTTGTCGGCTACCAGCGGGTGCGTTGCAAAACGTGCGCCCAGCGTCTCGAGCGCGTACTTCACGTGTGCCATGTCGTTGGCCGAAGCGTCCTCGGCAAGCTCTGGATCGTAGATTGAAGCCATGCGTGCGTTCAGTCCGAATCCGATGGAAGCGCTGGAGAACGGCTGGCTGGAGCCCTCTCGGTACAGATCGATCGTGCCGGCGGTCAGCAAGGTGTTGCCGTCGTTTCGCACCGTGACCATGAAGGATTCGCCTGCTGCTCCGGGCACCACCGCGCCCGAGGTGGCGACCGCGCCCGTCGGAGTGGCACACGCCACCAAGGGCACTTCGATGCCGTGCAGCTCTGCCTCGCTCTTCTCCGCGCTCACAATGTGCGTGGCGAGTGCGGAGAGCATGCCTCCCGACGTCAAAAATGTCGTTATCTGATCGACGGGATGGTCCAGCTCGCACATCACGAACGGCTCCGTGAACAGATCACCTGCCAAGGTGCTGGCGAAGATGCGGAAGTGCTTGCCCATCACTGCTACTGGGTTGCCTTCTTCGTCGTAGGTTTGTCCCACCTTGCCATCGGTGTTCTCTACATAGAGCACGCACCTGCCATTGTTGCTTACGCTAAACGATGCCGGGCCACAGCCTGCGGCACCCACGGGCTGCGTTGCAAATGCCGATGCGCCTCGCGTCCAAGTAATATGCTGCAGCTGTTCGTTGACGGTTGCCAAAAAGCCCGAATGCTGTGGCCACGGCGCCGCACGGGGTACCGTGGCGTCTGGTGGCATAACGCCCCAGCCCGCAATGGACTGGCCGATTACGGCGTATGATGCGCAGCCGCAACCGTCTGCAGTCTCGTACGCAACGGGCACCACCATTTTGCCGTTGATTTTTTCGGGCTCGCCCAGCTCGATACTCGACGGTGCTTGTGGAAAGCGGAGAACTTGGCGGAACGTCAGACTGTCGCCCGAAACGTCCGACCATAGGGTAAAGCACTCCAGCGCAACCTCGGCCTCGCTGCCGAGCGCCTTTTCTGCGGTGGTCCCGCGGCGGTGGAGGTAAGCGCCCGACAGACGTCCGTCGACCAGCGCCTTGCCCACCGTGATGCGTGGGCACTGCAGACAATGGTGGCCATCCTCCTGAAGGCGGCCGCGCGAGATGCTGCGCCACGACGTGTGCGACATCACGCGAATTCCGTCGTTGCTTATGCGCAGACGCACAACGGACAGTATGCCGGCTGTGCTTGCCGTATCGAAAAGGGTGTTGTCGCCGTCGGGGCGCTCGCCCGAGACCAACAGCACGTAGGCGTCCTGGTTTCCTCTTCCGTCCGTATATTCCACCACGTCGAAGTCGTAATCGTATATGCCGTCGCGCTCCACGTCGTTCTCGCCAAACCCAAGGGGAAAATCCACGGGCGTGGGAGCGGACCACGTGCCGTTTGCCTTTGTGTGCACCACTAGGCGCGAGCGGCCATTGTCGCCGTAGCGCACCGAGGCGATACGGAACAGGCATTCTACGCCGGCAATCATTGCCAGCTTCATGTGAGCTTCGCTGAGCACGCCAGTAAACAGCACGTTGTCGCTCGAGGGCTTGATGCCGCCACGCTCGTCCTCCGATACACCAGCAGAATTGGCGTTGGGGTCCGCAACGGCGTTCGTCGCCTGCCCGTTATAGGTGTACTCATACATCGACGCGGCGTTTTCGCCGTTCTCTATCAGTGCGTGGACGAAATGCTCGATCTGCCCCGTGTCGTCGCTTTCTGCATCCGCCTCGAGCTCAATGCGCGTGACCGACCGGTCCCAATCGCGCACGATAGGCGCGACGTTTACGGCAGTGGCCTTAACCTCGGCGCGTGCGAGCAGCTCAGCGTTGGTGACGATGGTGGCCGATGCGATGAATTGCGGCACGCCGCCCGCCTCGATGTTGCTGGGCGCGCCAAAGCGGGCATCCAGCGTATAGGGCGTATCTCCACCCAATGCGAGCTCAGAGCGCTGGAGCACATACTGGTTGCCATTGTTCACCGACATATTCCACGAATCGAGGAGTGTGGGCCACGACCCCGACCAAGCCTTGGTGGTCCACTTGAACATGACAAACTGGAGTATCACATCGACATCGACGTCTGCACCTACGCGCAGTCGCGGAAGCTGGTGTCCATCTGCCTTCTCGTACCCAATGAACAGCGTGAGGGATGCGGCGCCGCGCACGGCAGACGAAGCGACGCCTGCAACGCCGGCGCCAAAGGTGACGGCAAGCCCGATCTGGATGGTGAATGAGCCCGAGGTGTTTGAAAAGTCGAGCGAAATGTTTTTAAAAAACGCCGCGCCGCTGCCGTGCGTGTGGGCACCCACGGCGAGCGCCAGCTTCGCCAGCACCCAGGGGTTGACGTTTAGGAAAAACGGCACCGGTCCTAGGGTAAACTGCTCGGTCCAATTGAGGTCGGTTCTTACTTGAAAGAGCGCCTTAATATTGCCGTATGCGGGGTCGTTGTTGTTGCCCCAGGTTTTGCCCACCCAATCGTAGGCGAGCGAGCCGTACAGCTGTGTGGCGATATCCATCGTGAACAGCAGCGTGCAATGGTGGCGAAGGAGCCTAGTGTTTCTTGGATCGGTTCCCGAACCGGCACTCATACTCTTGTACTGATTCCACTTCCCCTCCATCTCGTCGAGGTAGCGGTTTGCCTGCTTGGCGCCCGACTCGCGCGGCGATTTCTTCCAGTACTCCGGATCCGGATTGCCTGAATCGTTCATGTAGCCGACCGGTTTGTATCCTCCGCCAAACAGCACGTACCCGGCAAAAGAGAAATCGAACAGAATGGGGAATGAGGGCATCCAGCACGTGAACTTATTGCCGCCGATGCCGGGAAACGCCGCCGGGAAATCAAACGGAGTGATCTCTTGGTCCATGGTAGTGGGGACGATAGTGGTCGATCCGGATTCCGCCTTTGCCGCCGGCGCGGTAACAACGGCCATAGGGGATGAGAGCGTGTAGGTTTTGCCCTGGTAGTCGAGGACAAAGCGCAGCTTGCACCCTTCTTCCAGAAGGCCCGAAGCTGCATCGAGGAACGTGTCTTCAAGCGTGAACGTTGCCAGATTATCCGCACCCGATGCGCTGGCCTTGACTTGGCCAATCTGCGTGAAGGTTTCGGGTGAGCTGCCCGCGGCAGGCGCCACTTTGTTGATGCGCAGCGTTGCCTGTCCACCCTGTGGCAGATGTGCCTGCACGGTAAAGGCGTGCGTATCGGGCTGCTCGTTTGCCGTGTCGTCCTTCGGCAATGTCATGAACGTGGCTTCAGCGTACTGGATGTCCCATTCGTCGAATGTGAGCTGGCGGAAGTACGGCTCGCCGTCGGAAAGCGGACGCGTGGGCGCGGTTATGGCGGTGCCGCCCTGGATACGCGCAAGGGGAATCTCGACATCACGGTAGCCCGCCATGCTAATGGAGATGCCGCCGTTAAAGTCGTACGCGTCGAGAAGCGTTGCCTCGTCCACGTAGCCTTCCGAAAGAGGCGCGACCTCAAAGATGGCCGTGCCCTCGTCGTCGGTAGTGGCGGAGAGCTGCTTGCCCGCGGCATAACGCGACGCGAGCGTGACCTGGGCTCCCTTGATGGGCATATTCTTGTTGGCGACGTCGATCACAACCACACCAAACATGGTGCGCGAGAGCACCAGGACCTTGAAGGGGTCTTCTTCGTCGGCATAGGCCGCGGTGGGCGCGAACGGCAACATGAAGGCGTTTGCGCTTCCCGGCACGCGCGGTAACATAACGCTCGCCAGCGAGGACGCTCCGGCAACAAGTAACGAACGGCGATCAAGCATCTTTGGCTCCCATCCCGCAGGTATCGGTGGAAATAATCCAATTTTGCGAGAAGGCGCCACGTGGCGGTAGTGCCGTTCGATGGCCAAAATGTCCAATTTGAGCGTGCGAAAGCGTCGGGCCCCCGGGACGCTTTCGATATGCCAGGTAGTCTGGCCGCTAACGCAACATATGCGCGACCAGCTCGGCGCGAGTTCCGATACCAAGCTTGGCATACACTCCTGATAGGCGGTTTTTGACGGTACCCGGCGATACTCCCATATGGCGTGCGATTTCGGCGTTGGTCCACCCACGACAGGCGAGCATGGCCATGGTGAATTCCGTGGTCGTTAGATCGTCGGCCACGTCCTCGCCCGAATCGGGGTTGTGGATGCGCCGCCAACCGTAGCTGAATCGATACGTAATCTCGATGATGCGCGCGAAGTCGTCAGGGTATCGCGTTTTTAGACACGCCTCGATAAGCCCCTGCAAAAGGCCGTGGTGTTCGCCGATGAGTTCGATAAGGCCGTCGGGACGCGCAACGTCCCAAGCGGCTCCGAAGTGTGCCTTTGCGGTGTCGATGTCCTTGAGGCTCATGCATGCCATGGAAGCTGCCAGGTGCAGGAACAGTTCCGAGATCGGATAGCTCCCTTGTTTCATGATCAGGGCGTTTTCCGCCATGCCCAGACTGCGGCCATATTCGCCGCGCAGGTACAGGGCATGCGCCATCACGTAGCTGGCGAACAGGCGCAGGCCTTCGGGCAGATGCGCCGCAAGCGGATAAAACTCTTCGGCGGAATGCGGGGAAGGCAAGTGCAGCAGGACGCTCGCGGCCGAGGCGAACAGGATGTGCGTGGCGTGGATGGCGGGCGATTCCTTGTCGGCTGGCGTATCGAGGCCGCCCACAAGGCAACGGCGAGCATCGGCGATACGGTTGAGTGACAGACTGGCGTATCCGCAGATAAGGCATGCGGAATAGCGCAGTGCGGGGTCGGTGGCGTCAAGATAGGGGCGTGCTGCCTCGGCGGCGAGCATGGCTTGTCCGCGAAAGTACAGCGCTTCTGCCGTGGCGATGGTGCGTGAATCGGGGTCGGAAATGCTTGTAACCGCAGCGTCAATCTGCCCCGGCACAAAGGCGGTGCACATCAACGGCATGGGAATGCGCGGGTAGCCATCGCAGTCCATCTTCCATCTCCCATCGGGTGGCAACAATGCAGCAATTGTACCTCTGTTGCTCGGGACCCCTTTCGTTTTACTGTTCGGTTAACGCTGCGGATCGTTTTGGAAGGCTTACGAGCATGGTGGTCCCGTTCTCGGAACTTGCTTCGACCCCTACCGTGCCACCGTGAAGCGCTGCAATCTCCCAAACAAGCGCTAGCCCGAGTCCTGCGCCGCCATATGCCCTGCTGCGGGATTTGTCTAGACGAAAGAACGGCTGGAAGATGCTCTCTCGGTACTGCTTGGGTATTCCCGGGCCCTCATCTTTGACTCGCAGGAGCACGTGGCTGTCGCTGCCGCTGATGGAGACGTTGACAGTCGAGCCGGAGCGGCTGTAACGGATGGCGTTTTCGACCAGGTTGAACACCAGCCGATAGAGGAGCGCATCGTTCCCGATTACTAAAGCGTCTCCGGCGCAATCGAGGGTTACGTCCTTATTCTCGGCAAGTGGCGCAAGGTCGGCGAGGACCTCTTCGGACAAGGGGCCAAGTTCAACATCGTCCTCGCAAGGAACGCTGCGGAGCTCACTCATCTCGAGCAATACCTTGGTCATTCGAGACATGCGCTCGGTTTGTTCTTGTAGCAGGCCGAGCAGCTCGGCTGTTTCGGATTGCAAACCGGAGTGCTCGGAGATGAATAGTTCAATCTGTGCTTGCATAAGGGCGAGCGGGGTGCGCAGCTCGTGTGCGGCGTTGCCGGTAAACTGACGCTGTGCAGAGAACCCTTCGCCAAGACGGGCGATCATGTCGTTGAAAGAGGCACTGCATCGTTGTAGCTCGGTGGGCACATCTTCACTGAGTCTGATTTCGCTTAGGTTGTCAGGCTGCACACGCTCAACCTGGGCGGCAAAAGCTCGTAGCGGTTTGAGCGCACGGCCGCTCACAAAGTATGCCAGCACGCCGCCAAGGAGTGTGACTCCAGCCGTGATGCACCAGGTTGTCGTGCCAAAAGACTCCTGTGCGTCGTTTACGACGATCGTGATCTTGTCATCGGGGGTCGCTTTCGTTGGGTCGAACGCCTGGGGCGAATCTTCGCCGGTTGCGTTAAAGGCCGAGATGTTACTGCCGATGGCATCCATGTAGCGCATGCCCGTATAGCCGACCAGGCAGTTCGTCAGCACGCATGCCGCACACGTGAGCAGTGCCGTCATAATCGTTAAGCGCCATTGCAGGGAAAGCCTTTTCATTCGCTATCCTCCATAACGTAGCCCTCTCCAATCCGATTGCGAATCGGGTCGTATCCCAAAGTGCTGCGTAGCTTTTTGCGGAGTGACGAGATGTGAACGCGGGTTGCGTTGCTAAAGCTGTTTACGCTGCTATCCCAAACGTGCTCGATAAGCTCCTCCTGACTTACCGGACGCCCCTGATTAAGCATCAGGTATTCCAAGATTCCCGTTTCCTTGCGCGTAAGAGATAGAGCCTCGCTGTTCACGGAGGCGATGCGCGCCTTGGTGTCAAAGCGGAGCTCTCCGCAGGTTAAAACTATGTCGCTTTGTGTAAAGCGTCTGAGGGTAAGGCTGCGGATCCTTGCCGCAAGCTCGTCCAGATGAAACGGCTTGGTGAGGTAATCGTTGGCGCCGGCATCGAGTCCAGCGACTTTATCGGATACTTCGCCACGTGCGGACAGAATCAGTACCTTAGTCTCGCAGTCAGTTTTCCTAAGTTCCCTGAGTACGGTCATGCCGTCGATACGGGGAAGGTTGAGGTCGAGTACCACGAGGTCAAAGACTTCGACGCCCAGCAGGTCGAGCGCCTCCTGCCCGTCGTGGCAGCAGTCGACGCTGTACGCCAAGTTTCGCAAGCTGCGCGCGATTGCGTCACACAGCGCCTGCTCGTCCTCGACGATCAAAATACGCATAACGGTCTCCTTGCACATTCCAAATCGCGCTTAACACGGATTTTATAGCCGATATGGTCCAATGGTCGCGTAACGAAAGGAGTGGTCAGGTTGTTCAAAGCGGTAAAACCCGTGGTACAGGTCGCTTTGTTGATCGTCGGAATTGCCATGGTGTGCTTTGGCGTTATGCGTGGCGAGGCGGATGCCGTGCTGGCCAAAGCGATTAGGCTGTGCTTGGAGTGTATCGGAATTGGATAAAAGAGAAAACACTGCGTCGCATGTTTTGGCCCGATTTCGCGGATTCATTCAGGCGGCGGCAACACTTATTACCAACATTCACCTGCCAAACTTTGCCAAAGGCGGCATCTATCAGGGCGCGGGAAAAACAGTCTGCGTACCTGGACTTAATTGCTATTCGTGCCCCGCGGCATCGGGTGCGTGCCCCATCGGGTCGTTCCAGTCGGTGGTAGGTTCATCCAAGTTCAACTTTTCTTACTACGTCACCGGTACGCTCATTTTGCTCGGCGTGCTGCTGGGACGCTTTGTATGCGGCTTTCTGTGCCCGTTTGGCTGGCTGCAAGAGCTGCTGCACAAGATTCCCGGCAAAAAGCTTTCGACAAAAAGGCTCAAGGCGCTTACGTATATCAAGTACGTCGTGTTGCTGTTTGCCGTGGTGCTGCTACCCGTCTTGGTGGTTAACGACGTGGGCATGGGCGACCCGTTCTTTTGTAAGTACATCTGTCCGCAGGGTGTGCTCGAGGGCGCCATTCCGCTGGCCATTGCCAATGCCGGCATTCGATCTGCGTTGGGACAGCTCTTTACTTGGAAACTTGTCGTTCTCATTGCCGTGGTAGTGCTGAGCGTTTTGTTCTATCGCCCCTTCTGCAAATGGATTTGCCCGCTCGGCGCATTCTATGCGCTCATGAATAGGGTGTCCCTACTGGGGATTCGGGTTGACGCATGCAAATGTGTCTCGTGCGGCAAGTGCTCAAAGGTTTGTCAGATGGACGTTGATGTGGTCCGCGCACCCAATCATGCCGAATGCATCCGGTGCGGAAAGTGCATCGGGGCCTGTCCCGTCGATGCCATTAGCTATCGCTATGGCCTGGATGTGTCGGCGGAAAAGCTCCCCTTGACCGCCGATAAAAAGTAAACAAGCTTCGACAAAACGGAGGAACGACTATGAAGCTTTCTAAGATTGCGGCCCTGTTTATGGTGCCGGTGCTGGCCTTGTGTCTTGTGGCGTGCTCGGCACCTGGCGGCAATGCGAGCGAATCTGCGAGCTCCGATCCTAAGATCGCAGAACTCACTGCGCAGAAGCCGGCCAATGCCGACGAGGCCGCCGAGCTGTATGCGAAGCTCATGCAGAAGGAGAACGAGATCTTTTCGAGTGATAACGCGCTGTGGGAAAAGGTATTCAATGCGGCAAATAAAGACTCGGCAATGATTGAGGACGGCAGCAATTACGGCGATTTCCTGCTCAAGACCATCGACGGCGCCAAGGATGAGTTCACGGCGGATGAGCTCAAGACGCTCAAGGCCGGTGCACAGCAGATCAAGGAGATCGAGGACAAGCTCGAGAGCCTGGAGAAGGAGTTCCCCGGCTGTGGAAGCACGCCGAGTGCAGGCGAGAGCGTCGACGCTTCGACCGCTGGCATGACGGCTGGTGCCAATGCTTCGAACGAGGCGACGAAGTTCCCCAGCTTTACGGGCAAGGACCTGGATGGCAACGACGTGAACAGCGACGAGCTGTTCTCTAAGAACAAGGTCACCGTCATGAACTTCTGGTTCACTACTTGCAAGCCGTGCGTGGGCGAGCTGGGCGATCTTGAGAAACTGAATCAGGAGCTTGCCAAGAAGGGCGGCCAGGTCGTGGGCGTCAATTCCTTTACGCTCGATGGCAACAAGGGCGAGATTGCAGATGCCAAGGACGTGCTGAGCAAGAAGGGCGTGACGTATAAGAACATCTGGTTCAAGTCGGATAGCGAGGCCGGTAAGTTCACGTCAAATTTGTTCTCGTTCCCGACAACGTATGTCATCGATCAGAATGGCAACATCGTAGGGGAGCCCATCGTGGGAGCCATCAGCTCCGCCGAGCAGCGCGCTGCACTCAACAAACTTATCGACCAGGCGATTGCGAATAGCGAGCAGTAAAAAACACGTAAAGCATCGCGAGGATCGTGTGTCGCTGTGCGGAGTAGTCCGCTGCCTTTCAAGATAATCTCCACCATATAGAGGCCCCACTTGGGGCCTCTTTTTTGGGCGCCGTTCCGTTCGTTTTTTGGCGCGGTTCCCTACATTCCTCACTGGTGTCGGTGAAAAATGGGGATAGAGTAGGACAAACGCGTCGAATACGAACGGCGGGGGAGAGCGGGCGAGCGCGCCCGCGTGGGAGAGGTTGCCGTCCATGCTGGATCTCAAAGATATTTGCAAAAGGTACGTTACGCAGTCGTTTACGCAGGTGGCGCTCGACAACGTAAGCCTGTCTTTTCGCGATAACGAGTTCGTTGCCATTTTGGGCCCTTCGGGCTCGGGTAAAACTACGATGCTCAATGTTATCGGCGGACTCGATCATTTCGATTCCGGCGACCTGCTGATCGACGGTATCTCGACCAAGGACTTTCGCGATCGCGATTGGGATGCCTATCGCAATAACCGCATCGGTTTTGTGTTCCAGAGCTATAACCTCATTCCGCATCAGACCATTTTGGAAAACGTGGAGCTGGCGCTTACGCTCACGGGCGTGGGGCATGCCGAGCGCCGCCAGCGTGCGCGCGAGGCGTTGGAGAAAGTCGGCCTGGGCGAGCACATGAACAAGCGCCCGAGCCAGCTATCGGGTGGACAGATGCAGCGCGTGGCCATCGCCCGCGCCCTGATCAACGATCCCGAGATCGTGCTGGCCGACGAGCCGACCGGCGCCTTGGACTCAACGACATCCGTGCAGGTCATGGATTTGCTCAAAGACGTGGCGCGCGACCGTCTGGTTATTATGGTCACGCACAATCCCGAGCTGGCGTACCAGTACGCCACGCGCATCGTCAACCTGGCGGACGGCAAGATCACCGCCGATTCCGATCCCTTCGATGTTGCCAAAGCCACGCGCCGCGAAGCCAGGCCCACGCGCAAAACCTCGATGAGCTTTGTGACGGCGCTAGGGCTTTCCGCCCGAAACCTCATGACCAAGAAGGGCCGTACGGCCATGACGGCCTTTGCGGGGTCCATCGGCATCATCGGCATCGCGGCGATTCTGGCGCTTTCCAACGGCGTAAACGGTTACATCAAAAAGGTCGAGGAGGACACGCTCTCGAGCTACCCGCTTACCATCTCCAAGCAGGACTACGACCTGTCGTCCATGATGGGCGGGCAGGGGGCTGCGGATGATGACTCGCCTGAAAGCGTGGATTCGTCCGACGACAGTGTCGGCGGCAAGGCTAAGGGAACCGATAAAATCCCCGTGGTCACGGCCGTAAAGGATATGTTCGCGAGCGTTAAGTCCAACGACATGACGAGCTTTAAGGCATGGCTCGATGCCGGTGGCGACGGTATCGATAAAGAGGTCAACGCCATTCAGTACGGCTACGGTGTATCGCCGGTTGTCTATCGTGCCGGGAAGGGCGATGAGAAGCCTGTCCGGCTGGTGCCCAACGCCATGACCGAGACCATGAGCGGGGGCGCGAGCTCGGCGGCAACGGTGAGCATGGAATCCATGGGAACCTCGGTCTTTAACGAGATGATTGACGACCAGAGCTTACTCGACAGCCAGTACGATGTCGTGGCGGGGCATTGGCCCATGTCTGCCAACGAAGCCGTGATGGTGCTTTCGAGTCGCGGTACGGTGGGCGACTACACGCTCTACAGCATCGGTGCGCTGGATATCAATGAGCTCAACGACCTGGTTAACAGCGCTATGACGGCTGACGGTGGCGTCGAAGCGCCCGAGACCGGTACCGACTTTACCTACGACGATGCGCTGTCCACGACGTTTAAGGTGCTGTCGCCGGCCGATGCGTATCGCAAAAACGAAGAGACCGGCATGTGGACTGACATGTCTGGCGACGCCGACTTTATGACGGCCAAGGTTGCCGACGGTATTGACGTGCGTATTGTGGGCGTGGTGCGACCGAACGAGACGGCCAACGCGAGCGCGTTGTCCCCGGGCATTGCCTATACGCATGCGCTGACTCGCCAGCTTATGGAACGCGCTGCCAATTCGCAGATTGTTCAGGAGCAACTTGCTCATCCCGAGACGGATGTCTTTACGGGCAAAACTTTCGACGAACTGCAAGGCGAGGCCAAACAAGGAGTGGATCTGGGCAGCATGTTCAGTGTGGACGAGGCGGCGCTCAAGAGCGCGTTCTCGTTCGATACGTCTGCGCTCTCGGGCGCTGCCGGCGGTATGGACCTTTCTGGTATCGACTTGTCCGGGCTGGACATTGACCTTTCGGGCGTTGGGAAGGACATCGACTTCAACGACATCATGGCCAAAGCGCCGGCCCCAGATTTTTCGGGCATCTTTGACGGCCTGGAGCTCACGCCCGAGCAAATGCAGCAGGTGGGAACGCTTGCCAACCAACTGTTTGAGGGCTTTTTGCAGTCTGATCAGTTTAAGGCGCTGTCGCCCGAAGATCTTAAGGACGCATCGAAGCTCGCTGCCGCATTCTCGACGTATCTTGAGAGTGATGCCACGGCCCAGCAAATCCTGGTCCAGCTCAAAGCGCTCGGCGGCGATGCCCTGGCCGAGCGCCTGCAACAGGCGATGACCGACTATGTGCAAAAGCAGCTGGCTCCGTATCTGCAGCAGGCTATGGATCAGGTGATGAAGGCAATCAGCGAGCAGATAGCGTCGACGGTATCGTCCCAGCTCAAGACGGGCGCGGCAGGGCTCATGGACCAGATGGCGACGCAGATGTCTTCGAGTTTTGCCAACCTGGCGAGCGCCATGCACGTGGATGCGAGTGCTTTTGCTCATGCTATCCACTTCAACATGGACGCCGAGGACCTGAGTTCGCTCATGATGAGCTATGCCAAGGCGTCGAAGCTCACCTACGACAACAATCTGACCACGTTGGGCTATGCGGACGAGGCAGACCCCATCTCGGTCAAGATTTTCCCGCGCGACTTTGAGGCCAAGGAGCGCGTGCTCGATCACATCGACGCGTACAACAAGCAGGTCAAAGCCGCCGGCCACGATGAACAGGCAATCTCGTACACCGACTACATGGGCATCATCATGGGCTCGGTAACCGACATCGTAAACACCATCAGTTTGGTGCTCATCGCGTTCGTGAGTATCAGTCTGGTGGTGAGCTCCATCATGATCGGTATCATCACCTACATCAGCGTGCTGGAGCGAAAAAAGGAGATTGGCATCCTGCGCGCGATCGGCACGTCAAAGCGCAACGTGGCCAACGTATTCAATGCCGAGACCTTTATTGAAGGCCTCATTGCCGGCGTCTTTGCCGTTGCTGTCGTGGTAGTCGTGAGCTTTCCGGTTAATGCCTGGGCACTTGCGGCCAAACAGGTCCCCAATCTGATGAGCCTGCCCGTGCAGGATGCGCTGGTGCTCATCGCGATTTCGGTGCTGCTGACGGTCGTTGCCGGCCTGCTGCCGGCCCGCAGCGCATCCAAGAAAGACCCCGTGGAGGCCCTACGCTCCGAATAATGTGACAAAGGGACAGCCCCTTTGTCACATTTCTCTCCTGCGCCTAGCTTGTTTTGCCCATCAGCGTGATGCGGATGGTTGGATGGGTGTACTCGTCAAACTCGTCCTTGGGATCCGTATCAAACGAGTAATACGCTTTGATGGGGTCGTCGCTCGTTCTGATAGAGATTCGCTCGTAGAGTGAGCCGCTCAAAAAAGCCTGCCTAAACTCTTCGGGGAGCTTCTGCGGTGCTAGGAGCTCGGGACTTGCGGTTTTGACGTCTATGGTTTGGACGACAGAGGAAAGCTCGTCAAGATCGAGCTCGATGCGGGCGAGGTTGTCCTCGAGGCTCGCATCGGGGTCGACCTCTGCCGCGTAGCTCACTTCCGCGAGCGTCCCCTTGTTGTCAAAATCCAGGTACGTATAGGTCTTCTGGGCATTGGAGTCGCCGTCGTGCAGATAGCCGCGGACGTGATAACCGTAGTCTTGATATCGCTCGTAGGGGTCATCGGCGGACACGTACTCGCATGAGGGCTCGAGCGCCTTGCGAGCGATGGCGATCTGCTCGGCCGCGGCCGCGGCGTTTTCTTGCATCTCGATGTTTCCCTGCGCCAGCTGTGGGATATAGGCGCCGCACACGATTGCGAGGGGCAGCGCCACAAGCGCGACGATCCACTTTTTTGCATGGGGGATAGGTACGCCACAGGCCTCTGCCATGGCCTTCGCGTTGGCAAAGCTTTCGGCAAGCACGTCTGCCGCGGTGGCGACGGCGCCTACGGCAGCGGCGACTTCTGCCGCGCCGCCCAGGTTGCGTGCAGCCTCGTTGTCGCTGTTCTTGAGCAGGCGTGCGGCGGCCTGCGTGCCAACAACGCCTGCGATTTGTGCCGAGCGGTCTTTCTCGTTCTGCTCGACGGCGAGCCGGTGCTGCATTTCCTTCCATTGCTTGCCACGCATGCCAAAGCGCGGGGCGAGAGCGCAATAGCAGAATATGACGAGCTCGATGGCGGTGAGCACCAAGGCGGTCATCATGCCCGTCTCTTGAAAGCCTTCGTGATGGAAGACGATGTCGTCGATCATTTCGAAGGGAATGATCGATAAGGGCAGCACGAATGCCATGGCAAGCGCCGCTCCGGCAACCTTGGGGCAGATGCAGTATCGCTGGATGCGCTTACGTTCTTGTTCGGAGAGTGCTGCCATGGCTGGTCCTTGGTGTCGTGGCGGTCGTTGTGGCGCGATGCCGTCATATGTGACTCAGTATAGAGAATCCCGCCATCGGTGAGCGCAGGTCATACGGCAAAAGTGCCACGACAGCCCTGGTTTAGAGCGGCTGCTCCTGTGCCCACGCGATGATG
Source organism: Collinsella aerofaciens ATCC 25986 (assembly GCF_964259375.1). Taxonomy (GTDB): domain Bacteria; phylum Actinomycetota; class Coriobacteriia; order Coriobacteriales; family Coriobacteriaceae; genus Collinsella; species Collinsella aerofaciens_BO. The sequence continues at coordinate 132,440 of NZ_CAXVJM010000003.1, read as the reverse complement.
CCGCCCGATACGTATGTGTGCCAAAATAAACAGCCGAATGATGATTTGCAAATGTGACAAAGGGACAGTCCCTTTGTCACATTGATGTGAGAATGGATGTTGATGTATTTATCGCTGGCCCCTATGGAGGGGATTACCGGGCATGTGTTCCGTCGCGTGCATGCGGAGTGTTTCGGTGCGCTCGATTGTTATTACACGCCGTTTTTGCCGCCGCCACGGGTGGGCAACCGCTTTGGCGGTAAGGCGTTTAAAGAGGTGGATCCCGCCAATAACCAGGGGCTCAACGTGGTGCCTCAGTTGATGTCCAAGAACGCGGACGAGTTTGTGTGGGCGGCGCAGGTGCTCGCCGACATGGGTTACCGCGAGGTCAATCTCAACCTTGGCTGCCCCTCGGGCACGGTTGTCGCCAAGGGGAAGGGTTCGGGCTTTCTGCGCAATCTGGACGAGCTCGAGGTGTTCTTGAGTGACGTGTGCGAGCGCTCGCCATTGCCGGTGTCGGTCAAGACCAGGCTGGGGTTGGAAAGCGACGACGAATACGAGCGCGTACTCGACCTCTATTGCCGCATGCCGCTGGCGGAGCTGATCGTGCATCCGCGCGTGCAAAAGGACCGCTATGCGGGTTCGCCGCGCAAAGAGTTTTACGGCGAGACGCTGGAGCGGGCGCCGTTCCCGGTGGCCTACAACGGCGACATCTTTGATCTTGAGGACATGGATGCGCTGGTGGAGGCCTATCCCGGGACGCGTCACGTAATGTTGGGACGCGGCTTGCTTGCGAACCCCGCGCTGGCTCGCATGGTTAAGGGCGGCCCTACTGCCACGGCAGCTGAACTGCAACGCTTCCACGACACGCTGTTTGCGGCGTATGCAGAAGAGATTGGCGGCAACGCGGTCTTCCGCATGAAGGAGTGGTGGCTCTACGCCAAGTGCGCCTTCGCCGATCCCGCTACCGTTCACAAGATCGTGCGCAAGACCAAAAAGGTCGACGAATACCGCGCCGCCGTCGAGCGCGTCTTTCGCGAACAACCGCTCGCGCCCATAGCCCGCTTTTGCGGCTAAATGTAGTCGTTGGGGACGTTCTTTAACGACTAGTCATTTAAGAACGTTCCCAATGACTATGTTGAGCATCGGATTCGTCATCTGACGGCTTGGACGGCAAGTGCGTCCAGCACGCGCCCTGCGTCGGCGTCAATCAGGATGCTGCGATCGGCGATTTCTGCAGGGGCGACTGCCTCGCCAAAATTGACGCACGCGTATGTAGCGCGCTCGTTTTTGGCGGTCATCTGCCAAAACGGGTATTTGATGATGACGGGCGTGTTGCCGCCTACGCCAAGCTCCAAGAACAGGATGCGCATATTGTTGTGGCGGCGCAGGAAATCTTGGTAACGGTCGGCCGCGGCATACCAGCCCTTATCCTGCACAAACGTATCGTCGGCGCGCAGGTTCATCGTGAGCGGGGAGCCGCAATGGGGGCAACGGGGCACTAGCGTAGAAGGAATGCGCAGGTCTTCTTGGGCGGCGACCATGTTATGTACGAGCTCTTCGTTGTCCCAAGTTTCCTGACAGCAGGGCTTGCTGCACTGGAATAGACCATAGTCGCCCTGCGTGTAAAAGAGTCGCTGTTTATCGAAACCGGCGCGTTGGAAGCAATGGTCTACGTTTGTGGTCAGCACAAAGTAATCTCGGTCGCGCAGCAGGCCCAAAAGCTGTTCGTAGATGGGCTTGGGTATGGGGTCATATCGGTTGCACATGATATAGCGGCTCCAAAATGCCCAGTATTCCTCGAGGGAGTCATAGGGGTAGAAACCGCCGGAGTACATGTCGGTAAAGCCGTAGCGTGCGGCGAAGTTGCCAAAGAGCTTCTCGAAGCGCTCTCCCGCGTAGGCGTAGCCAGCCGCGGTGGAAAGACCCGCGCCGGCGCCGATTATCACGGCGTCGGATGCATCGAGTGCGGCTCGGAGTTTAGCGATCTGCTTGGAGAAGGTCGCGGTAGATTGACTCGTCAGACGCGAGAAAAACATTGAAGATCACCTTAAGGTTGGGGTCGTTATGGTCTAGATGATGACGAACGGCATCGATGGCAACGCACGCGGCAGCTTGTTGGGGATAACCAAAGACGCCCGTCGAAATGCAGCAGAAGGCAAGCGTGTCGAGCTTTCGGCTCGTCGCTTCTTCCAGGCAGCTGGTGTAGCAACGGCGCAGTAGCAGTTCCTCGCGCGGGCCAGGCTTATGGTTGGGCACGATGGGACCGACGGTGTGGAAGATATGGCTGCTGGGCAGGTTAAAGGCTGGCGTGACCTTGACGCATGCGGTCGGTTCCTCATGCCCCTGTTTACACATGAGGCTGGCGCACGTCAGGCGCAGCTGCATGCCGGCGTATGTGTGGATGGCATTGTCGATGCAGTGGTGTCCCGGCACAAAACAGCCGAGCATTTGGCTGTTGGCGGCGTTGACGATGGCGTCGGCCTTAAGCAGCGTGATGTCGCCACGCCAGACGGCAATGCGATTGCAGTAGGGAAGCGTGCCGGCATCGGTTGCGCCGCCGCGCTCAACAAGCCGCTGCTGCAAGTAGGCATCCTGGATATCGAGCACCTCTGTCGCGAGCGCTTCGGGCGACCGCACGTTCATGAGGGCCCTGAGCAAATCGCGCTGCTCGCTGGCTCCGGCGGGAACATCAACACCGCGCCCGTCCGGTCGCGCGTCGAGCAATGCGTCGATAAGCCAAATACGACGCTCGGCTTGATTCATGGCTGACCTCCTGTCCAATTGAGTTGGGCGTGTTTGACAGCAGTGTGCAACCCGGACCGCTTCTTCAAAAGAAGGCACAAAAAGGTAAGCGCCGTGGAGCGGTATGCCCCACGGCGCTCAATTTGCAAAAGCCCGTAGCTGCTAGGAGCTTCGCACAAGCTGCTGGTAGTCGGTGCCCCATTCCACAAGAGAATCGATGATAGGCATAAGGCTTTGACCCAGCTCGCTCAGCGCGTATTCGGTACGGATGGGCGTTTCGGGAATGACGGTGCGCGTGATAAGTCCCGCGGCATCCATTTCCTTTAGGTTTGACGAGAGCACCTTTTGACTGATGCCGGGAATAGAGCGATGTAGCGCGTTGAAGCCTAGGGGCTGCTCAATGAGCTGCTGGATGATATAGATTTTCCACTTGTTGCCAAAGAGCTGAAAACACGTAGCGACGGGGCAGGGAGGCAGTTCTTCTTTGGTGAGCATGGTAACCTCGCAATCGGGTAGGTTGCTTGCATTATCGCAGCTGCTGGCGCCCGCGGCTACAACTTACTTTTTGGTAACTGGCTAATAGATTAGTGCCTTCTTTTGGGTGGGGTGCATTCCTCGCATGATGTGCTTAGGCGCAAAAGCGTCTACGTCCGGGCGGCTTCGCCCAGCCGCCCCCAATCGAAAGGAATTGCCATGTCCGAGAATCTCGAGAACGTTGCCGCCTTCGCTTCTTGCGGTACCGCCGATCCCGCCCCTGCCTGCGGCTCCGCCGATCCCAAGGCCGCGCCTGCCTGCGGCACCGCTTGCGGCTCTGCCGACCCCGCGGCCACCCCTGCTTGCGGCTCCGCCGATCCCAAGGCTGCTCCGGCCTGCGGCACCGCTTGCGGCGCTGCGGACGCTCAGTAAGCAATCGCTAGGAGGGGACTCGTAATGGATGCTCAGACTTGTCTCAAGAAGATGCAGCTTGCCGGGACGCTCTCGCTGGCAACTGTGGACGAAAATGGCGCGCCGCAAATTCGCTGCGTGAGCGCTGTACATTACGAGTCCCGCGCCATCTACTTCCTCACGGCGCGCGGCAAGGAGATGGCCCGCCAGCTTATGACCGATGGGCGCGTCCAAACGCTCGTCCACACGCGGTTTAACGAAATGATCCGCATGTCCGGCGTTGCCACTCCCGCCTTGGATTCCGAGCAAGTTTACTGGCGTGACGTTATTTATGCCGAGCAGCCGTATCTTGCTAACGTTTATCCCGGTGATACGCGTGATATCAACATTATCTTTAAGGTCGAAAACATCGTGCTCGACTACTTTAACCTGGGGGTTCGTCCTATTGAGCGCGCTGTCTTTACCCTAGACGAGGACATGGCGTCCGCGCCCGTTAAGGGTTTTCGTATTGATTCCGATGCGTGTATCGGTTGCGGTACCTGTCTTGAGCACTGTCCGCAGAAGTGCATCGAGCCGGGTGACTCGTATCGCATAGAGCCTGGGCACTGCTTGCACTGTGGAGCCTGTGAAGAGAATTGCCCCGTCGGCGCCGTTGAGCGCCTGTAGCCCAATACCGTCATCAATTTGAACATCGACCAAGGGAGTCCCACGATGCAAAAGCCTGCGTTTGCCTTCCAGTGGCATATTACGGATGAATGCGATCAGCGTTGCAAACATTGCTATATCTTCGCCAACGGTGCCTGCGCTGGTTTTAAGCGCATGCCGTGGGAGCAGATGGTCGAGGTCGTCGATCAGGCCCAGGCCCTCTGCGAGCGCATCGGTCGTCAGCCGTACTTTTACGTTACGGGCGGTGACCCCATTCTCCATCCCGATTTTTGGCGCCTTGCCGAGCTTTTGCATGAGCGGGGTTTTATGTGGTGCGTGATGGGCAATCCGTTCCACCTGACCGACGAGGTCTGCGCCCGCATGAAAGAGTTGGGGTGCCGCAAATACCAGCTCTCGCTCGATGGACTCGAGAAAACGCACGATTACTTCCGTAAGCCCGGCTCGTTTGTCGAGACCTTGCGTGCGATTGGGTGCCTTAAGCGCGCGGGTATCTGGGTTGCCGTTATGAACACGGTTTCGAGTATGAATGCCGCCGAGCTGCCGCAGCTCATTGACCTTGTGGCAAGCCTTGAAGTCGACGTGTTCGCTTTTGGACGATACTGCCCCACCTCGGGCCAAAAGCGTGATGAGTTCCATCTGGAGCCGCTGGAATTTCGCGACGTGCTGCTGGCCGCGCAAGAGCGTATGGAGTTTCACCAGGCTGCGGGCTGCAAAACGTTCTTCCAGCTCAAAGATCACCTGTGGACGCTTCTTTTGTGGGAGCAGGGCAAATTCACCATCCCCAAGAGCGCCAAGCCCGGCATGATCTACGACGGCTGCCATTGCGGTACGGGCCATATGACGGTGCTGCCTACGGGCGACGTCTATGCGTGCCGTCGCATGGAGAGCAAGGTGGGCAACGTTGCCGAGAACTCGCTCGAGGAGCTGTTCTTTTCGCCGCAGATGGAAGCAAAGCGCGACTTTAAAAAGTTCAAGAAGTGCTCCAAATGCGAACTTTTTGGCTGGTGCCGCGGCTGCCCCGCTGTGACGTATGGTTACACAGGCGATATGTACGAAGCCGATCCTCAGTGCTGGAAAGAGATCGAGGAATAGGATCGCCGTGTCATCGGGTAGTCGTTGGGGACGTTCTTAACCGACTACTCATTTAAGTGCGTCCCCAATGAGCGGTTGTGAGGGACCCACGCAAAAAAGCTGTACGTTAGCATCCAAAGATGTCGAAAAATGTCGACTTTGGATGCTGGCGTACACGTTTGGGTTCGGCGGGGGACTAGGCAATCATTGCATCGAGCGTAATGAGCTCCCTGATCCGCTCTGTGCGTGTCTGCCCATGACGCTTTGCCTTTGCGTCAAACGCCTCAAGAACCGATTCACCCACGCGTGCCGACAAAACAACGCTCGGCTCATCGGAGATCGGCGGCCTCCCTAACTTGATGGTGCGGCCCTTTGGCCACTCATCTTTTTCGTATGCCTCTGCTGCCTTTTCCAGCTCTCCGGGAGCAAACCCCATCATCTTCTCGAGCTGCTTAGCGTCCATAGCGCCTCCTATCGATCGACCCCGATTTCCCTGAGCACCTTGCGCGTAGGAGGGACAAGGGCGTGGTAAATGATGTAGCCATCTCGATCGGGGCAATATCGAGCGATGAGTTCCATGAGACGGCTTCTTCCATCAAGTCCAACGAGAACGTAATCGATACCTCCATTTTCAAGATCACGCCTGAACCATGCGAAAGCGGAGTTCCAGGCGCATGTAATATCCGTCTCCGTCAGCCCGTGCTTGAGGGCATGGGGGTGGATTGCGATGAGCTCCATAAGGGCCTCTCTTTTTGTATACAGTTTTGTAGACAAAAATGCAAGCAGTTAATAGGGTTAAGCGGCCTGTTTTGATTGGACTTCTCGATGTGAAATTGGCACCGGAGGCTCCAGCACTTCTTCGCTTCTCAGCTCGGAATGTGAGCGTCCGTTGAACTCCCAGAGGGGAGCGTCTTCATAGATTATCGAGAGGAGCTTGGAGACCTCGGCTGTTTTATTGCGTTCGTAAAACTCGGGCCGTACGATAATCAATAAGAAAGCTGCGTCTTCGGTAATTTGCTGTGCTGTCGGCATACCGTTGAGTCCAACGGAACGCAAAAGCTTTGTCATGATGAAATCGAACTCATCTTCTCTTGCATGGAGATCAGATGCCTTGAGCTCAGGGTCTCTCAGGACGTACTGCTTGAGTCGTTCGGCAGATCGACTGCACTTTATATGCCCGCAGATGACTTCGTCATAGCTGAGCCTTTTGATTGGAAGACGTTCGTGACCGGCGAAGATGGCTGCTGCTCTGATGCCAACGCGCCGTTCGCGCAGCGCACGCATCTCACCGGTGTATTCGCTGCGCTGTTCATATTTTCGATAGGAGTATCCGTAGTCATCATAGTAATAAGGGGCTTCATCGACAGCATCATCGAGCTCAGGCGCTATGAGATAGAGTTTTCTATCTCTGGATATGATGCAGGGATTGTCGATTTGCCCCGATTCGTTCCTGATTTGCCAAATAGTCTCATTTATCTCAAATCTCGAGACTGGATTGGGGGCACAGGAGTTGTAGAGCCCAATAAGTTCATCGAGCGAAATGATCCCGCAGGCATCTGTGTAGGCGCGGGCGAAGCGTCGCACTTCTTGATTTGATTCAAGCGTACGGCGCTCCCAAGCATCCAAAACGTCCTGCGGGCTTCGATAGCGGGCGTGACAATCGATGCGCAACGCGCTCCAATGGTTATCCGCGGCAACGTTCATCAGATCTAAGCGCAGATCTTTGTCGGCGATGTGAGCGAGCGACTGATAGTGTTCTAGATCAAGCTCCGGTCGAAAACCCATGTCTTCCGGAACAATTCGTGCGAGCTTTATGCAACGCTTGAGATAAGTCGGGCCTAGGCTTGGGCTAAAGTGCTGCTTGAGGTGGCAAGCGATGGGCGAGAGCAAGCCATTGAGATTGGAGATGGGGTATCCGGCAATCTCTTGCTCGAGACGGCGCCCGATGAGCAGAGCCCCTTCCGAAGAGGTCTCATGGTTGATACCTTTCTGGCCAAGGTGTTTGGCCTCGACAATCCTGCTGATATCTGAGCAGGTGTTTGAAATAATGTCGGGTGAAAGGGTTGGAATCTTTTTAGCCATAGCGATGCACTCCTGTGTGACTCACGGATAACGGAAACGTTTGGTTGTGAGTGCCGTTCTTTGATGGCGACGGCGAACAGGAGCGCAGCCTGTCTGAGATGGACGAGTGCAGTAACCACCGATCTTACTTACTGAGCTCGCTCCGGCGTGTCATTGGGGACCTCCACAGGAGCTCTCGACCAGTCTCATGCCTTGGGATGAGTATAACACAGTGAGCAAACATATGTTCTATAAATTTGAGAAACTGAATCCCTACCTACTCATTTAAGTGCGTCCCCAATGAGTAGCTGTGAGGGCCCACGCAAAAAGCTGTACGCCAGCATCCAAAGATGTCGGAAAATGTCGACTTTGGATGCTGACGTACATGTTTGTGCCGTATGGGTTTGTGCGTTGGGGCGGGCCGACCGCAATAACACGCTAGAGCAGGTTCTTCTGTGCCCAGGTGATGATGTCGCTCGATTCGTAGAGTGGCTTGCCGTCGATGAACAGGCAGGGAACCTGGCGCTTTCCGCCGACGGCGATGAGTGTCTGTTCGGCATCGGAGTCGGTTGAGATGTTGCGCTCGGGAATGGTCACGCCGTTATCGGCCAGAAAGCGCTTGACCTTTATGCAATACGGGCAGCCGGTCATAACGTAGAACACGAGCTCGTGATCAGTAGTCATAGGTCTCCAATCGGTTGCGGTTTTGATTGAAATACCCAAAGCCGCCGCGGTCTATGCGCACGTCAACGACGACTCGATGGCCTGGACCAGAAACGCCGTGGCTCCGGTGCCGCAGGGCTTGTCGTAGTAGTCAACAAAGCGCTGGTCGGCAAGATAGCCGTGGGCGAGGCCCAGGTACGCCTCGTCTTGGGGCTCGCATCCCCAGTTGAGAGCAATCCATCGACGGTGCATTGTAACCAGTTTTTGGGCTTCGTTGCTCTCTGGGTCGCCAATGCCCATGGCAATCGAGAGCTGGCCCAAAATAGCGCGTTCAAGTTCCTTCATGTCGTTCCATGTCTGAGGGTCCATGTCCAGCAGCGCTTCATTTGCTGCATCAATAGCTTCATCGCCATAGCGCGCCCGCGCTTCGGCGCCGTAGCGCTCCTCGTTTTCCTGCACGGTGCGCCAGCGCTCCAGTTGCGGCAGGACGGCGCCCATGAGTGAGACGGCTTCGTCGAGCGACATACCGGTGTTTTGTGCCAGGCGCGGGGCACAATCCTCGATCATTGCCTCCATGGTGGTGTCGTAGCTGTACTTGCCGTGGTCGTAGCACCACTTGCAGTAATGGTCGGTCGTGGCGCCTGTGGCATCGGTGCCGCAGTCGTCGGGCGTGAGGATCATGCCGCAGCTCTGGCAATAGCGCTCGGGCATTTCGAGCAGGTGGGACAGCGGCTCCCCGGTCACGGCGGCGATAAGCTTCATCATGTCGATGCCCGGCGTGACTTCGCCACGCTCCCAGCGGCTCACGGCTTGGCGCGTGACATAGAGCTTAGCGGCGAGTTGCTCTTGGGTGAGATTGTTGGCGCGACGGACGGCGATGAGTTTTTCTGCAAAGGCCATGATGGCTCCTTTCTGCTGCTTGTTGGCTTAAGCATACGCGGCGGCCGACGCCCTTCCAAGCAACCGTTGGTTGCAAACGGGGCCGCCGCGGTGGGGGATTGTGCGCGGCGCCCGTGTCCTTGTGCCGTACAATGACCGGCATGGAACCTATTGCACACATACACACCGACCTGCCGCAGAAGTTCGGCATTCCGCGCAACAGCTTTTTGGCGCCCCATCTTGAGGGGCGCATCGTCTTTGAGCCGGAATTTGCCTCTAACGCAGCAGTTGAGGGCCTGGACTCCTTCTCTCACCTGTGGCTGCTTTGGCGCTTTGAAAACGGAACGCCCGGCGGCACGGCAGGCGACATCGCCATCGATGCCAGGACGCGGGACAAAGCCGGCACCAACGGCAAGTGGTCGAAGACCGTGCGCCCACCGCGTCTTGGTGGAGCCGAGCGCGTGGGCGTGTTTGCCACACGCAGCCCGTTTCGCCCCAATCCCATCGGCCTTACCTGCGTCAAGCTCGATCGTGTCGAGCTTACCGACGACGGCCCCATCATCCATGTGCTGGGGGCCGACCTGCGCGACGGCACGCCCATCTATGACATCAAGCCCTACATTCCGTTTGCGGACTGTCACCCGGATGCGAGTGGCGGCTGGATTGAGGACGCCCCGTGGCAAGAGCTCGACGTCGAGTTTCCGCAGGCACTGCAGGAAATGGTCCCGCCCGCAAAGCTCGCCGGCCTGGTCGAGGTGCTCCGCCAAGATCCGCGCCGCGCGGGTAGCAAACACGAGCCCGCTCGCGTTTATCACTTGGCCTACGCCGGGCTCGACATATCGTTTACGGTCGACGGAACCAGGTTGACGGTAACCGCCGTCAATGACGCGCAGGATTAGCCGCCCATTCGTCCGCAGCTGTCAACGACGCGCAGGCCTAGCCGCCCATCCGCTCGCACCGCCAAATTCAACGCCAAACCCCATGCCAAAACCGCCTGCGCTGGTGGACAATAACGCCTACCAAAACAATCCACTTTGCACGGGAGCTTAGCATGAAATACGACTTTACTTCGCTTATCGACCGCCACGACATGGACGCCATCGCCGTTGACTCCTGGGGCGAGATCCCCGGCATGGCTCCGAATGCGCCCGACGAGGGCTTCGACCGCATCCCCATGTGGGTGGCAGACATGAACTTTGCCACGGTGCCCACGGTCCAGGAGCACATCATTGCGCGCGCTCAGCATCCCATGTTTGGCTATTTCCATCCGCGCGACGAGTACTTCGACCGCATCATCGAATGGCAGAGCCGCCGTAATGGCGTCGAGGGCCTGCTCCCTGAGCATATCGGCTACGAAAACGGCGTGCTGGGCGGCGTCGTGTCGACGCTGCGCGCCTATGTCCAGCCGGGCGACGCGGTGCTGGTCCACAGCCCCACCTACATCGGCTTTACCAAGTCCATCGAGGCCGCGGGCTATCGCATCGTCCACAGCCCGCTTAAGCGCGACGACCAAGGCGTGTGGCGCATGGACTTTGAGGACATGGAGCGCAAGCTCACCCAAAACCACATTCATGCCGCGGTATTCTGCTCGCCGCACAATCCTTGCGGCCGCGTGTGGGAGCGCGACGAGATCGAGCGCGCCATGGACATCTATCGCCAGCACGATTGCGTGGTGATCTCTGACGAGATCTGGTCCGACATCATCCTGCCCGGCCACAAGCATATCCCGACGCAGTCGGTGAGCAAGGATGCCCGTATGCGCACGGTAGCCCTCTATGCGCCGAGCAAGACGTTTAACCTGGCGGGTCTGGTCGGCAGCTACCACATCATCTACAACGAGACGCTGCGCGACCGCGTGTGCGCCGTGTCCGACAAGACGCATTACAACGAGATGAATGTCCTTTCCATGCACGCGCTCATTGGCGCCTACCAGCCGCAGGGCTACGCGTGGGTCGATGAGCTCAACGAGGTTCTCGAGGGCAACATCGATTACTTCTGCGATTACGTGGACGAGCATTTTGAGGGCGTGTCCTATGCGCGCCCGCAGGGCACCTATATGGTGTTCCTGGACTGCACCGAGTGGTGCCGCGAGCATGGCCACGATATCCAGTGGCTGCTCGACGAGGGGGCACGCGTGGGCGTGGGGTATCAGGACGGCCGTCCGTTCCACGGGCCCTGCCATATTCGCGTGAACCTGGCGCTGCCGCTTTCTCGCGTAAAGGAAGCGTGCGAGCGCTTGGACCGCTACGTTTTTAATGCGCAATAAGTGAGCGCTGCATGCGGGGCTTTTCTGCCGGTCCGGCTGGAAGGCCCCGCAAGGTAGCGCGTCTGTAATCAATGGATGCAAACATTGTTCTGTTTGTTATCATTTTGTCGTTTCAGTCAGTAAACAGGACCGTCTGGAGCTCGATGAAAAGACCCCGCCGCTCGGTTGCCATATCGATGTTTGTTGCGCTTGCAGTGGTGAGTGCCTTTGTCGTGGCGATAGCCGGCTGTTCCGGGTCGAATGGCGGAGCCCCGACGTCCGCATCAGAAGGCACGGCCACCTCGCAGGTCAACGACGACGGCCTTAAGACGCTCAACGTCGGCAGCGACCTCTATCCGCCGTTTGTGTATAGCGACGAGTACGGCAATATCGTTGGCCTAGATGTCGAGATTTTGACCGAGGCTTTGGCTCGTATTGGCTACAAGCCAAAATACCAGCTGATCGACTGGGAAAAGAAGAAAGAGCTGCTGGCGAGCGGCGAGCTCGATTGCGTTATGGGCAGCTTTACTATGACGGGCCGCGAAAGCGAATACCGTTGGGCCGGCCCGTACCTTGCGAGCCGACAGGTGGTCGCCGTCGACCCCGAGAGCGATATCTACACGCTTGCCGATCTTGAGGATAAGGTCGTGGCGGTCCAGTCCACCACCAAGCCCGAGTCGATTCTGCTCAATCGCACCAATGAAAACGTTCCGCAGATCAAGGAGCTCTACAGCTTCTCGGATCGCTCGTACCTGAACCCGGCGCTCGTCGAGGGCCTGGTCGACGCCATCGCCGCGCACGAGTCATCGCTGCTCACCTACGAAAAAGACTATGGCGTGACGTACCGCATTCTGAACGAGCCGCTGCTAGAGGTTGGTTTGGGCACCGCTTTCGATATCAACGATACGCGCGGCATCGACATTAAGCTCACTCAGGCCTACCAGGAAATGCTTGCCGCTGGCACCATGGAGCGCCTGGTGTCAAAGTACTTTGATGACCCTTCGCCATTTTTGAATATGGAGGGCCTGTCGTGATTAATGCACCCGACCATACCGCAGAGGAGCGGGACGATCGTTCGACTCGTCTATGGCTTCTTGCCGCCTTGTTGGGGATAGCACTCTCGGTTGCTGCCGGCATGTTGAGCTACGGCTACGCGACAGCCCAGGCCGAGCAGCGCTTTGGCGACGTTGTCGACTACGTGGCGACGCAGAGCCTTTCCTACGATGCGTTCAACAGCGCCTATGCGACCAAAAACCTGACGCGCGTCATGGAGATTGCCGGGGAGGCGGCGCGCGATATAAAGCGCGATGGATCGGTGGATAACGCAACGCTGGAGCAATATGCCGACCAGTTCAATGTAACAGCGCTCATCGTGACGGACGCATCGGGCAACGTGGTGTCCGAGTCCTCGACGGATGAGGTGGACTACGAGTCGCTCGCCGCGTATCTCAAAGAAGTGCCTGTGCTGGAGGTGGCGGCCCATCCGCTTAAGTCCTATACCGCTCGCATTACGCTTGCGGATGGTTCGGTCGCAGACATTGGCTGTGCGACCCGGCGCGATGACGAGGGCATCGTTGTCGCCGTGAGGCACCAGAGCGCCAAAGCGGTCGCGAGCAATACGCTTAAGCTGCAGAGCTTGCTCGATGGCTATGAGACCATCGATAGCGGCAATATCGTGATCGAAAACGATGGCAAGGTCGTTGCGACCAATGCCGTTGAGCCCACCATATCGGGCGCGTTCGATTTGCCCGCGACGGATGCCATCGTTATCAACGGCATTAAGGAGCGTTGCGTGGCCGGTAAGGTCAGATTGGTCAACGCCGATGGCAAGTGGTATCTGGGCACCTATGGTAAAGCGCGCAAATTCTACGTGTATACCTATGCCTCCGCGCAGCGTTGCTTCGAGGTCGTCGCCACTGTTGTTGCCGCCGTGCTGGTGCTCTACGGCGGTTCTATAGCCGCTGTTGTGATGGCGCGCCGTCGTGCCGAGCGCCAACGCTTGGCCGACCTGTTGGTACAGGAGCGCGACTATGTCGACAGGCTGGCAAAAGCGGCGCGTGAGGCCTCGTCCGCTAACTCTGCAAAGACGGAGTTTCTGCGCCGTATGAGCCACGACCTGCGCACGCCTATCAACGGCATTCGCGGTATGGTCGAGGTGGGCAATGCCAACGCAGACAACTTGCAAAAGCAGACCGAGTGCCGCTCAAAGATCTGGACGGCATCGGGGCTGCTGCTCGACCTTGCGAACGAGGCGCTCGATATGAGCCGTCTGGAGAGCGGACAGGTCGACCTGGACCTCGTGCCCACAGATCTGGCGGTCCTCAACCGCGAAGTGCGCGATATTCTGGAGCGCCAGGCCGAGGAGCGTCTGGTGACGATTATCTGCGACCAGCAGACGCTCGATCATCCCTATGCCCGGGTGAGCGTGACGCACCTCAAGCGCTTGTTGGTCAATATTGCCGGTAATGCCGTAAAGTACAGCCGCCGGGGCGGCTATGTTCGCGTGGAGTGCCGCGAGGTGGAGCCGGTGGATGGCGTCCCCGTCTATGAGTACACGATTGCCGATAACGGTATTGGCATGAGCGAGGAGTTCCAGCAGCACCTCTATGAGCCGTTTTGTCGCGAGGAGCAGCAGGTGGAAGGCGCTTCATCGGGAACTGGCCTGGGTGCGCCTATTGCTAAACAGTTGGTCGAGCTTATGGGCGGAACCATGAGCTTTTCGAGCATCTTGGGGCAGGGGACGACGTTTACCATCCGTCTGCCGTTTGAGAAGTGCACGCGCTCCGAGATCCCTCAGGCAGTGCGCGTGGACGCGGGGGACGGCGATGCGCTCCAGGGCTTGCGCGTTTTGCTCGTAGAGGATAACGACCTGAATGCCGAGATCGCGCAGTTTACGCTCGCCCGCGCCGGTGCCGTCGTGACGCATGCCAAGGATGGTGAGTCTGCCGTCGAGATGTTTGCCGCGAGCGCGCCGCGCGAGTACGACGTGGTGTTGATGGACATCATGATGCCGGGCATCGATGGCCTTGAGGCCACGCGTCGGATTCGAGCACTCGATCGCGATGATGCCGCGACCACACCGATTATCGCCGTGAGCGCCAACGCCTTTGCCGACGATCGCAGGCTTTCGCGTGAGGCGGGCATGAACGCGCACCTGAGTAAACCAGTGAGTTCGCAGGAGCTCGTTGAGGCGCTTGCGCACATAGCCGCCGACGCTTCATAAGCATATGGCCCGGTTCCAAGGTGGGTTGGAACCGGGCCATATTGCTATTGATGAGGCTTGCTGAGGGGCTTACTTTTCATGAATCTGCTTACCGCAGAGATGCTCAATCGTAATCTCGTAGAGTTGGACGCCCTTGATGTCTTTGGCGATTTCCTCCTCGACTTCTTCGGCGGAAGGGTAGTACTTAAGCGCGAGCTGGCGGACTTTGTCCTCGATAAATGCAGGGGTGTCATCTACCAGGCGACAACGGCCAAAGACCACGGTACTCATAACGTAGGGAGCCCAGTCATCGTCCTTGTACCACTCGTTGCCGTAAACGGTAAAGCAGACTTTGTCATCGCGCTTGAGTGCGTCGACCTTGTGGCCGGCTTTGGCGCCATGGAAATAAATCTTATCGTGCTCGGCGTCAAAGAAGTAGTTGACGGGAATGGCGTACGGGTAGCCATCGTCGCCGTTGACGGCAAAGACGCCGCGCTTGCAGGTAGCGAGCAGTTCGCGCGCTTCCTCGTCAGTGATGGCGCGTTTCTTTCGACGTAAGGGCCTAAACATTATTGGCATCCTTTCTGGCTGTGTGCGGTGGTTGAGCACAAACTATAGCGAAACAGCTCCGTTTTTCTTGATGCGGGCGAGCATGTTTTTGAGCTTGTTAAAGTCGAGCGGCTTGGGCAGGTGAGCGTTCATGCCGGCATCGTGTGCCGCCTGGGCATCCTCGGCAAAGGCGTTGGCGGTGAGCGCGATGATGGGGATATCGGCCGCATCGGCCTTCCCGCTCAGACGAATCGCGCGGGTTGCCTCGTAGCCGTCCATGCCCGGCATCATGATGTCCATTAGAATCGCATCGAAGCTACCCGCGGGACGGCCAACGTATAGGTTGACCGTTTCGTTGCCGTCGGCGGTGCGAGTTACGACGATGCCCTCGCTTTCGAGCAGAGCCTGGGCAATCTCGGCATTGAGCTCGTTATCTTCTGCCAAGAGGACGTTCATGCCGGCAAGCGAGCAGCTGTTTGCCTGGCCGTTCGCACGTTCTCTTGCCTGAGGGGTCTTGTCGATATCGAGCGGAATCTGGACGTCGAACGTACTCCCCGCGCCAACCTCACTCGAAATCTCAATCGTGCCGCCCATCAGGTCAATAAGTGACTTGACGATTGGCATGCCCATGCCGGTTCCCTGGAACTTGCTGCGCGCATCGTCACCTTCCTGGGCAAACGGCTCATAGATATGCTTTAAAAACTCGGGAGCCATGCCAATGCCGGTATCCGAAACGCTAAAGCAAAAGAGCGCGCGCCCATCATCGAGTGGCTTGGTCTGTGAGCTAAAAGTGACGGAGCCGCCGCGCTTGTTGTACTTAATGCTGTTGTCTAGCAGGTTGATTATGATCCGTCGGATATGGGTGGGACTGCCGATCATGTATGGCCCCGTGGCGTACGGCAGGCTATTGTCCTGCATTGTGATGCCGTTACCGGACGCGCGGAGCTTGCACAGCACCAGCGCATCGTCACAGAGCTCTTTGAGGTTAAAAGGAGCATGTTCCAGTGTTAGCTTGCGGTCTTCGATTTTGCCCATCTCGAGGATATCGTTGATCAGCGAGAGCAGGTGATTGGCGGCAACACGCGCCTTGGCGCGGCTTTCGCGGGCGACTTGCATATCGCCGTCTTTCAATTCCTCAATTTCGATAAGACCCAGGATGCCGTTGAGCGGCGTGCGGATGTCGTGACTCATGCGCGTGAGGAATGCTGTCTTAGCGGCGTTGGCGGCATCGGCTTTTTCGCGCTCGGTTCGAGCGCGCACGAGCGCCCAGATGAGCAGGACGATGCCGACCGACAACATACCGATGAGGATAGCGGCAATGGCGGTGCGGTTGCGATAAAGGAATCGAAGCGTGTCGGATTCCTGGGCTGTGTACGACGTGGAGGAGTAGTTGCTTGCGGAGAGCGATTCTCCGGCATTGATGATGCCCTTGTTGATGATTCCCAGCAGCTCGGGCTTTCCGCGCGAAATCCAGCACGAGAGCTCACAGGTGCCAGGGAGCTCGACCGTCTCGTAGCCCTCGAGATCATGACGGTCGCCGATGGTTTTTACGCGTGAACTGGGAGCGACGATGCAGTGCGCCGTTCCCTTCCTGAGGGCGTCGAACACTTCATCGTCGGATTGGTATTCGGTTACGGTCGCTGTGGGGAACAGACTTTCAAGTGCATTTTTGTTGATAAACGATGATTTGGTACAGGCGATGTTCTGAAGGTCTTTGTTCAGGTTGCTGCCGGTGTGGATGGCGGTGAGGGACATGGTTCCCAACGATACCGACTGCACAACGCCTGTTTGCTCGGCAAGCCAGTAATCTCGGTATACCGGCAGCGCAACGTCTATGCTTCCCTTTGACAGGGCCTTTGACATCATCTTGTAGCTATCAAAGGCGACGGTTTTGACCGTAATGCCAAATTTATCGTGCAGCGTCGTCGCAAGCGATGCGAGCGAACCTTCCATTTCTCCGTCTTCGTCTTCGTTACAGTAGGGGAGTTTGCCCGTAATGTAGCCGAGCGTGATGGTGTTGTCATTTGCTTTGAGCCAGGAACGTTCGGGGCCGTTGAACGATGATGAACCGCTGTTTTGGGCCGAGTAGTTAGATTTGACTTCGTCGATATAGCGTGGGTTGACGCGGGCGATTGCCGTCATGGCGGCATTGATGTCGTCCATCAGGTCAGGGCGGCTTTTGGGGACAGCAAAATAGTAGTCACTCGAGCCAACGTAGAACATGGGCGAGGCATCGGGCGACGAAATGGTGTCGTTCATGATGACGGCATCGACTTCGTCGTTTGCGAGCGCGTCAAAGAGCATGGAGCCCCCGTCATACTCCCTGTATGTGCAGGTGATGCCTTCGTTGGCGAGCCATTGTTGGCCGACGGCGGTTTGCATAACGCCGGGGTTGCAGCCGATGGTAAGGCCCTGGAGCGCTTGGGGGTCACCCTTGGCCAGGTCGTCGCGATCGGGCTTGGCGTAGATGAAGTAGCGCTCGGTGCCCTCGGGGTTCGAGGAAAAGAGCAGCTTTTGGGCGCGTTCCTCGGAGTAGGAGATGTTGGGCATGAGGTCGATTTCGCCTGCCTCGAGCATGTCCATAAGCTCGGTGAAGGTGCCGGAGACGTATTCGTACCGCCAGCCGGGCGTGTAGTACGACAGGGTCTGGAGGTACTCGTAACCCCATCCCGAGAGACGCTCGCCGGGGATGCCATCCTGGAAGCCCTCGTTGTTGACGAGCCAGCCGACGCGGACCGTTTTGACTTGCTGACTAGAGTCATCGGCAAAAGCCTGGACAGGCGCGATAGAACTTAGTACGGCAAGCGCGGCAAGCACAATGGCCAGAGCGCGATATATAACTGAACGAAGGACAGTGGCAGCTCTCACATGCAATCCTAACGAATCGAGATATTACCGCACAAGGATACCAGCTCAGCCTGACTAGTCGGCAGCTGCACCGCTAAACGCTCCCGCCCGGCAGTCATTGGGGACGTTCTTAAACGACTAGTCATTGGGGACGTTCTTGTTTGACTAGTCATTTAAGAACGTCCCCAATGACTAGTTTCGTTTGCGGGGGAGGCGTGGGACAATACCGAGCGAACGTGATTGGTTGTCCGTGGAAGGGGTCGCGATGAAAAAGCTCAAGACGCTTGCTGACGTGTTGCGCCAGGCAGGCTTCGTGCGCATTACGGAGCTGTTCCTCGTCTTCTATCTGCTGTGCTCGACGGCCGTTTGGCTGTCCGAGCCCACGACCCTTACGTTTGGCGATGGCCTGTGGTTTAGCTTTGAGACGGTCTCGACCATCGGCTTTGGTGACATTCCGGCCGAGACACCGGTTGCCCGCGCCATTACCGTCATTCTGAGCGTCATCAGCATCTTCTACATCGCCATGCTCACGGGCGTGGCGGTGAACTACTGCAATACGCTTATCAAGATGCGTCAAAAGGACACCATGACACGCTTTATGGATGATCTGGAGCATTTGGAAGAGCTCAATCACGACGAGCTTGCCGATCTTTCGCGTCGCGTGCGCGAGTATCGTCGACGCCAGCGCTAAGACGAACGTCGTGCGCCACAACAGGGGGGCCAAATATGAACATCACCGTGTACCTGGGTGCCAACACTGGCAATGACCCAGCGTTTCTGCCCGCGGTGCAGGAGCTGGGCAACTGGATTGGCGCCAACGGACACGCGCTGGTATACGGCGGGTCCAAATCGGGCCTGATGGGCGCGCTCGCCGATAGCGTGCTCGATGCTGGCGGACGTGTGACGGGTGTTGAGCCGAGCTTTTTTATCGAGGCTGAGTTTCAACATGACGGTATCGACGACCTTATCGTGACGAGTGATATGGCGGAGCGCAAGGCCAAGATGATTGAGCTCGGCGATGCGTTCATCGCCTTTCCCGGTGGGACGGGCACGCTCGAGGAGATTGCCGAGGTCATGTCCGCGGTGTCGTTGGGGCACCTGAGTGCTCCATGCATCCTGTATAACCTGGACGGTTACTACAACGACCTCAAGGCGCTGCTCGAGCACATGATTGATAAGGGCCTATCGAGCCCGCGGCGCCAGCACGGCATCTACTTTGCCGACGATTTGCGCGAGATTGCCTCGATTATCAACGGATAAGCCTTGAGCCTGCCCCACTATGGCTCCCAATGGTGCCGTTTGCGGCGCAGACGGTTGGCTCGTTCGGGCAACGCTCGCTCTACAATAAAACGTAACTATGTCGACTTTGACCGCGGGAGGACCCGATGGATAACCTTGCCAAACCCACAAACCGCGCGCTGTTTTTAGTTAGCGTTGCCGTGACCGGTGCGTTCGCAGGTGCCGCGGTCTGGCTGTTCTTTTTCGCGATGGAGCACGGTATCGACTATCTATGGACCGAGATTCCGCACGCGCTGGGCGTCGCTTCGCCCGAGCTTGCCAGTGGCCCGTTTGGCTTTTTGCCGTACCCGTTTTTTGTCTGCCTGCTGGGCGGCCTGTTAATCGGTCTGTACGAAAAGATGACAGGCACCAAGACTGATGGCCTCAACCAGGTGATGGCTAAGGTTAAGCAAGACGGGCGCTACCCGTACGACAACCTGGGCAAGCTTTCGCTCGCGGCATTACTGCCGCTGCTGTTTGGCGGAAGCATTGGACCGGAGGCCGGCCTGACCGGCGTTATCGCGGGTCTGTGCAGCTGGGTCGGTGACCGTATGCGCCGCTTTGGCGCCGAATTTAGGGAGCTCACGCTGCTGGGCACCCAGGCTGCCCTGACGGCGCTCTTTACCGCGCCCGTCTTTGGCTTTGTGGCGCCGCTTGCCGGTAGTGCCGACGGCGACGAGGGCTCCGCGTCCGGCGAGATCACCATCAAGCTGCCCAAGGCGCAAAAGACGGTGGTCTACGGTATTGCGATTGCCGGCGGTCTGGGTACCTACCTGCTGCTTGGCCAGCTTGTGGGCGGCGGCATGGGCATGCCCAGGTTCGAGTCCGCCGAGGTGGGCAACCTAGAGCTTACCTGGCTCGTCCCTCTGTCGTTGATCGGAACAATCTGCGGCTGGCTGTACTTTGTCTCTGAGCACGCGAGCGAAGCGCTTGCCCATGCAATAGGGGAGCGTCCTGTCGTCAAGGCCATGCTAGCCGGTCTGGCGCTCGCCATCTGCGGCACGGTCCTGCCCTACACCATGTTTGCCGGCGAGACCCAGGCCGACGTGCTCATGGAAACCTACTTGACCATTCCCGCCGGCGTGCTTATCGCGACCGGTCTGGTCAAGGCCATGCTGACCCCCGCCCTCATCAACCTTGGTTGGCGCGGCGGCCACTTCTTCCCGGTTATCTTCTCGGGCGTAAGCCTAGGCTATGGCCTTGCTATCCTCACCGGCGCAGATCCGGTCTTTTGCGTCGCCGTCTGCACGGCATCGACGATGGGCGCCGTCATGCGTCAGCCGGTCATGGTCGTGGGCCTGCTGCTCATGTGCTTCCCGCTCAAAGGCATCGTCTGTATGATCATCGCCGCCGTCATCGCTGCTGGTATTCCGCTGCCCAAGCCGCTGCGCAAGTAGTGCGGTGACGCACGGTCGATACAAGCACCCTAGGCCCGGTGTGGCGCTGTGTCATGGATTTGCGAGCGCCTAGATCTCGCTCGGAATCGGCGCTATTTCCAAACCGCGAGCGCGGCGGTGCCCAGTACGATGAGGGCGAGACCGATAGCGCTGCGTCGCGAGACTTTTTCGTTGAATGCCAGGCGCGCAAATAGTACTGATACGACAATCGATAGTTTGTCGATCTGCACCACGACGCTCACCTGGCCTGTGGCGATGGCGTAGTAATAGAGCAGCCACGATGCTCCGGTCGCGATGCCCGATGTTGCGAGAAATGTGAGTTCGCGCCGGTCAGCGTGCGCGACCTGATCCAGTTTTCCCTTGGCTGCCACGATCGCCCATGCCATAACCAGTACCACGCAGGTGCGGATTGCCGTGGCCAGGTTTGACTCAACGCCTTCGATGCCAACCTTGGCAAGGATGGACGTGAGCGCCGCGAACACGGCGGCGCCGAGGGCGTAAGCGAGCCAGGTCCGGTCTTGCTGCTGCTCGGGTCCGGCAGACTGCTTCTTCTCGATCATTAAAAACGTGCCGAGGGTGATGACAGCGGTTCCCACGAGCTTAACCGCAAGGTTGCTCGTCTCGCCAAAAAGTACGATGGCGATCAGTGCGGCGAGTACGGTGCTCATCTTGTCGACCGGTACGACCTTATTGACGTCTCCGATGCCCAACGCCTTAAAGTAACAGATCCACGAAGCACCGGTAGCGAGTCCCGAGAGGACGAGAAAGAGCCAGGATCTGGGTTCGATGCTGCCGATGGTTCCAATGGATCCAGAAATGCCCGCCATTGCCCAGGCGAAAACGAACACCACGCAGGTGCGAATGGCCGTCGCGACATCGGAGTCGGTCTGCTTGATGCCGCATTTGGCCAGGATAGATGTGATGCCGGCAAAGAAAGCCGACACAAATGCTGCTGCGACCCACGACACGGGTGAAATGCCTCCCCAAAGAACGACCGCGCCAGATTTACGGCGCTCGTCCGATGATACCGTCCCGCCATGAAGCTTTGATATTGCTGTGGTGAGACAGGGGCCATAGTTCGAGAGGGCATTTGGTTAAGGCTCGAATCGAAGGTGAATGGTTTTCCGCGAAGTGAACGAGTAAATCTGGACCCCTGGAACATGCACGCTTTTTTCGAACAAAACTGCAGGATTCTTAGACAAAAACCGCAGGAATTGAGTCCTTAAAAATGTCGATGCTACAGGGCACTGTTTTTACTCGTTCACTTCTCGGAAAAGTATTCACCTTCGATATGCTGACGGTGTCTTTTTGGTTGCCAAGAACTAGACGGCCTGCTGTGAGGGGCGGTGGTGACGCCATGCCGCCTTGTTTCATTGAAAAAATAAGCGGGGTACCACCTAAGCTTTTTTAGCTGTCGATTACAGGTCGCGTGCTCGATAAACCTTGGTGCTGACGGTGTAGCTGATTGCACATAGCGCGAGGGCAAGTGCGGCGATGCCTGCACACAGACAGCCAAGGACGGCGGGATCGGGATTCGCTCCGGCAATCGACATGAGCCAGTTGCTGATGGGGTTGGAGGAGCTCAACGTGGCAATGGCAAGGCACCAGAGCAGGGCAAACAGGCCGACGGATAGGCGCAGCGCCTCCATGTGTCCAAATCGGAAGAACAGCGGCTGTGCCAAAAACACCATCATGAGGGAGATGAGCATCGATGCTGCCGAGGCTATAGCGGTCTCAAAGACCGTCTGTCCCGTCGAGGGGATGCCCACGCTGTTGAATAGCGGGATGGAGACGATGCTCAGAAGCGCGGCGGCGCACGCCATGACAGCCGAGAAGACAATAACGCTCAGGTAGCGTGCGCAAATAATGTCTTTGCGCGAGAAGGGCAGCGTTGCCCGATAACGCTCCCAGCCATTTTGATTGTCGAAGCCGGCCAGCGAGTTCATGACCATGATGGGCGACATGGCACTGACCGCGCAGGCGCCAGCGCTCATGCCGGAATCGCCATCCGACGCGTTGACGAGGGTCAACACAACGAAGATGAACAGGCTGACGCCCGCGATGCTCGGGATAAGCGTGCGAACGATGGCGAGCTCGGACATAAAGGCGCGTTTCATTTCGAAGCCCCTTTCAGCATGAGGCGCAGGTAGTCATCAATGGTTGCCCGATCGCAGGGAATCTCTGGGAAGGCCTCGAGCGTTTCGCGACGGTTGGGCACGAGTACGTCCACGCTGTAGGCGTGGCGGGCGGCACGGGCACCTTCGACGCAAGCCATAAGCTCGGTGGCCTGTGCCTGAGTGCAGTGGGCGATGCCGGCGCGGTCGGTAATGTCCTCGCGCGGCAGGTCAAAAATGATCGAGCCATTATCGATGCAGATGACGCGATCAGCGGTGCGATCGAGGTCGGACGTAATGTGGCTCGAGAGCAGCACGCTGTGCTGGCCGTCGGCGACAAAGGCAAGCAGCTCGTCGAGCAGTTCCTCGCGCGCCATGGGATCAAGGCCTGCAGTGGCTTCGTCCAAAACGAGCAGCTTGGCATTGTGGCTGAGTGCGCAGGCAAGCTGCAACTTCATGCCCATGCCGCGGGAGAGGTCCTTGACCTTTGTCTTGGGATCGAGGCCAAATCGGTCGATGAGGCTGGAGAAGGTGTCGTGGCTCCAGGTGGGGTACGCCGGGCTTACGAGTGCCTCAACTTCGGTCACCTTGAGTGTGGAAGGGAAGGGGCATGTGTCCAGCACGAGGCCGACACGAGTGCGCAAGCAGCACTGCGCTTCATCGGGCGCGCCGGTGCCACAGCGCTGCCCAAACAGGTGCACCTCGCCGGCATCGAGCTTTATAAGCCCGAGAGCAGCTCGAATGGTCGTCGTCTTGCCGGCGCCATTTGCGCCCACAAAGCCGACGATCTGGCCGGGCTCCACAGCGAGCGTGACATCACGCAGCGAAAAACGGTCGCTCACACGGCGTGAGATGCCTTTGAGTTCTAAAAGGTTTTGCATGGTATAGCCTTTCTTGCAGATGGCTACTGCATGGTTTCGGGGGCTACCAGGTCGAGCATCTCGTGCAGCTTGTCGCGCGTGACGCCCAAGGCTTCGGCTTGGCTTGCCGCTTTCGCAAGCAGCTCTTCGATATGGCAGAGCTGGTTTTCACGCAAGAGCTCCTGGTTGCCCTCGGTGACAAAACAGCCCTTGCCCTGCACGGTGCAGATAAACCCGAACTGCTCCAAGTCGGCGTAGGCGCGCTTGGTGGTGATGACGCTCACGCCAAGATCGCTCGCGAGCGCACGGATGCTGGGGAGTTTGGCTCCCGCAGCGAGCGTACCCGAAAGGATCTGAGCTTTGACCTGAGAGGTTATCTGCTCGTAGATGGGCTTGTCGCTCGAATTGGATAGGATGATGTCCACAGCGGCTCCTTAGCTGTTGGGCTACATGTGTATATAACCGGTAAGCACAGTATATATACACTATGCACAGTTATGCAAGAGCTAAATACGGATTGTCCGCTCGTTCATTCATCTCAATCTGTAACATCTGGAACCGATTTGGACGGTTACCTGTTACAGATTGAGATTTTGCTGGCGGGCCCCACCTGGTTGTCTCAATCTGTAACAACTGGAGAAGATTTTGGCTGCTAGATGTTACAGATCGAGACATTGGCCACCCGTCTATCCTTATATCTCAATCTGTAACAGATGGACCCGTTTTGAGTGGCTAGATGTTACAGATTGAGATCTTTCTGGGACGCCCACCTGGTTGTCTCAATCTGTAACAGGTATAGGTTCAAAAACCGTCTAGATGTTACAGATCGAGACAAACTGCTGCGGAGTGCCGCCATCGACTGCTACTCCATGCCCCAACTGATGAATTTGTCCTGATAGGTGCCCTAGAGCGGAATTTCGCGGCTACAATAGTGCGGTTACAACGACGTAATGCACTCAATGCAAGAAAGGATCCGCATGGCAAGCCTGTCGGATGAAATCTCGTCGCGTCGCACATTCGCGATCATCAGCCACCCGGACGCCGGTAAGACCACGCTTACCGAGAAGCTGCTGCTCTATACCGGCAGCATCCAGACTGCCGGCTCGGTCAAGGGCAAGAGCTCGGCCAAGCATGCCGTCTCGGACTGGATGGACATCGAGAAGGAGCGCGGTATCTCCGTTACTTCCTCGGTTCTGCAGTTCACCTACAACGGCGCCTGCGTCAACATCCTCGATACCCCTGGCCACCAGGACTTCTCGGAGGATACCTACCGTACCCTTATGGCCGCCGACGCCGCGGTTATGGTCATCGACGGCGCCAAGGGCGTCGAGGCCCAGACCAAAAAGCTCTTTAAGGTCTGTACGCTGCGCCATATTCCCATCTTCACCTTTGTGAATAAGCTCGACCACGAGGCTCGCGATCCGTTTGAGCTCATGGAAGAGATCGAGAACGTCCTGGGTATCAATACGTATCCCATGAACTGGCCGATTGGCAGCGGCCGCAACTTCCGCGGCGTGTTCGACCGCCAGACCCGTCGCGTTATCGCCTTTGAGGGCGACGGCCACGCCAACGCCACCAAGAAGGTCGCCGAGGTCGAGGCTGAGCTGGGCGATCCCGCCATGGACGAGCTCATCGGCGAGGAGAACCATAAGAACCTGATGGACGACATCGAGCTGCTCGATGGTGCCGGCGACGAACTCGACTTGGATGCCGTGGCCTGCGGCAAGCTGAGCCCGGCGTTCTTTGGCTCGGCGCTCACCAACTTTGGCGTGGAGCCCTTCCTCAAGGAGTTCCTGCGTCTGGCCCCGACGCCGCGCGCCTATACCGATACGCTCACCGGTGAACCGGTCGATCCCTGCTGCGACGACTTTAGCGGCTTTGTGTTTAAGATCCAGGCCAACATGGACAAGAACCACCGTGACCGCATCGCCTTTGTACGCATTTGCTCGGGCAAGTTCGAGCGCGGCATGGATGCCTTCCACGTGCAGGGCAACCGCAAACTTAAGCTTGCCACGGGCACCTCGATGATGGCCGATGACCGCGCCATCGTGGACGAGGCGTACGCGGGCGATATCGTGGGCCTGTTCGACCCGGGTATCTTTAGCATCGGTGACACCGTGTGCTCCGGCAAGCGCCACGTGCAGTATCCGCAGATCCCGACGTTTGCCCCCGAGATGTTCGCTCGTATTACGCAGGTCGACACGCTCAAGCGCAAGCAGTTCGTCAAGGGTATGGAGGAGCTTGCCCAGGAGGGTGCCATCCAGATCTTCCGCGAGCTGGGTGCCGGCATGGAGAGCGTCATCGTGGGCGTGGTCGGTGTGCTGCAGTTTGAGGTACTCGAGCGCCGCCTCAAGGCCGAGTACCGTGTTGAGGTTCGTCGCCAGCCACTGCCCTATACGGACATCCGCTGGATCCAGAACGACCCCGACACCATCGATATCCCGGGCCTTTCGCTCACGCGCGACACGCTGCGCGTCGAGGACATGCGCGGCGGTAAGCTGTTGCTGTTCACGAGCCCGTGGAACGTGGATTGGGCTACCGACCACAACCCCGACCTTATCCTGTCGGAGTTTGGCAACGTAGCCTTTTAATGCATCGGCGCGGTGGCCCTGCGGGGCTGCCGCGTCGTTTGCTTGCCTGATGCCGTGTGAGCGGCTATTATACCCACCGTCGTCTCAAGACCGTGACGTCCGAGCAGTTCGGGTCCGATATCCTGCTCGTTAAACCTAAAACCAAAGGAGTACATAATGATCAAGAAGGTCATGGAGGACTACAAGGTCCTGTTGCGGAGCATTCCCGCGGCAACGGTTTCGCTGTTTTTTGTGAGCGTCATCATGATGAACCTGCTGGCCAACAAAGAGCTCATCAGCCTGCCGTATCTGGCACTCGATTGCGGCTTTGTGGTGAGCTGGGTTTCGTTTTTGTGCCAGGACATGATCTGTAAGCGCTTTGGCGCCAAGGCATCCATCAAAATCTCTATCCTCGCGCTGCTGGTCAACCTGGCCGTGAGCCTGTGCTTTTGGGCATGCTCGCTCACGCCCGGCATGTGGGGCGCCTACTACGACACGGGTATGATCGAGGTCAACACCGCCCTTAACGCCACCATCGGCGGCACCTGGTACGTGGTGCTGGGCTCTTCGCTGGCAATGCTCGTTTCTGCCGTGGTTAACTCCACGCTCAACCAGTCGCTCGGTCGTATGCTCAAAAAGAATAACTTTGCGAGCTTTGCCTTCCGCTCCTATGTGTCCACGGGTGTTGGCCAGTTTATCGACAACCTGGTCTTTGCCATTGTGGTAAGCCACACGTTCTTTGGCTGGACGTGGGTACAGGTCCTTATGTGCTCGCTGACCGGCGCTGTTGCCGAGCTGCTGTGCGAGGTCTTCCTGAGCCCCGTGGGCTACAAGGTCGTGCGTGGCTGGGAGCGCGAGAACGTGGGCGCCGAGTACCTCGAGCGCCACGCAACCGCCTAAGGAGCAAGTATGCGGGTTTTGATCACGGGCGCTTCGGGCGGTATCGGAGCCGCGTGCGTGCAGCGCTTTTTGGACGAGGGCCACGAGGTCGTGGGCTTTGATCTGCTACCGGCGGCGATCGATCACGAACGCTATCGCCATCTGATCGTTGATGTCCGCGAGCCTAACTCGTTTCCAGGCGACCTTGAGCCTCAGGTAATCGTGAATGTTGCCGGAACGCAGGATTCGGCCGACGACATCGCCTCCAACCTGCGTGGCACCATCAACGTGACCGAGCACTATGCCTTTGTGGGGGAGGGGCTTGCCGCCAAGCCGGCGCCTGCTATCCAATCCGTGGTCAATGTGGGGTCGGCGAGCGGACATACGGGATCGGAGTTTCCCGCCTATGCCGCCAGCAAGGGCGGCGTCATCGCCTACACCAAGAACCTTGCAAACCGCCTGGCGCCGCAGGCCATCGCCAACAGTGTGGACCCGGGCGGCGTTATCACGCCGCTCAACCGTTGCGTGATGGAAGACGAGCACCTGTGGAACCAGATTATGGAGCTCACGCCGCTTAAGCGCTGGGCTACCGCCCAGGAGATCGCTGAGTGGATCTACTTTGTGGGCGTGACCAACCGGTTTATGACCGGGCAGAGCCTGCTGATTGATGGCGGCGAGGCCGGCCGCACACAATTTATTTGGCCCGAATAGTAAAACGCGCCCGATGGCAAGATTGCCGTCGGGCGCGTTTTTGATGTATCGATTTTTAGCCGAGGCAAGTCCAGTTGACGGGGGTCGAGCCGTGCTGTTCGAGTAGCCGATCAGCTGCCGAGAAGGGGCGCGATCCCATAAAGGCGGGGAGCTCTGCCGTGGCACGGTTGGCCGAAAGCGGCGAGGGGTGCGTAGAGGCCAGACAGAACTTGCCGGTTGCCTTTCCCGCGCCGGTCGCGGCGAGCTTGCCCTCGACCATCTGCTGGGCAAAGCGGCCCCATGCCAAAAAGACTACCGGCTGGGGCAGCTGGCAGCAGCGCTCGATAACGTAGTCGGTCAGCGTGCTCCAGCCCAGCTTGGCGTGCGAATTGGCGGCATGCTCACGCACGGTGAGCGTGGTGTTGAGGAGCAGGACGCCCTGTTGTGCCCAGGGGGTTAGGTCTCCCGTGGCGGGGATGGGGCAGCCTAGGTCGGCGTTGAGTTCCTTATAGATGTTGCGCAGGCTCGGCGGCAGTTTGGTTTGCGTCGCGGGAACCGAGAACGACAGCCCCATGGCCTGGTTGGGCCCGTGATAAGGGTCTTGACCCAAGATGACAACCTTGACCTGATCGGCAGGCGTGTAAGCGAGGGCATTGAGGATGTCGTCTTGTGCCGGGTAGATAGTCTGCACGGCACGCAAAAGGGCGATGCGCTCGAGCAGCTGGTTCGTCGTGTCACGTACCGGCTGCGGCGCATCGCCCAACCAAGTTGCTATGTTGCGGTCGCGGGTTGCGGTGTTCATGGGGCTCCTTTATGGCAGATGCTGTGTTGGCATCTATTGTAAAGGCGCACCGGTTGCCTTTATGCCGCGGCTATAAAAGGTGAGGCGCTTTACGAGGCTCGCTCGGGCGCTCCTGCCATGCGGGTATGGTCGTGAGCATGCGCATGAAGTCGCGGAAGCTGCACGGTTGCCACCATGACGCCGGTGAGGATGAGGGCGGCGCCAAAGAAGGCGATGGGGCTTAGGACCTCGCCAACCAGGAAGAACGAGAAGACGGCGGAGCAGACCGGCTCGAGCGAGAAGGCGAAGCCGGTGGTCTCGGCGGGCACGTGGGGCTGCACGAGTGTCTGAGTGATAAAGCCGTAGGCGGAGCAGATGAGTGCGAGCGCGACGACAACGACGATCTCGCTGGGCGTGCCGGGAAGCGTGAAGCCGCCAAAGGTGAATGCAGCGATGCCCGAGAACAAGCCGCCGAAGCCCAGCTGCCAAACGCCCAGAGCAAGCGGATCGACTTCTTCGACAAAGCGCTTGGCCACGATGATGTGGCTGGCATAGATAAAGGCCGAGAGCAGCATGATGATCGCGCCCGGGTTCAGGCTGGTAAAGTCGGCGCCCGAGAGCAGCAGCATGCCGCAGGTGACGATGGCGGTGCCGACGAGCACTTTGCGCTCGGGGGCGCGACGCAGCAGGGCGGCGTTGGCAAACGGTACGATCACGACCGTCAGGCTCTGCAAAAAGCCGGCAGTGGAGGCAGAGGTAAGGCTGGAGCCCAGGCACATGCAGGTGAGCTCGGTTGCCATAATGGCGCCGATGATGGCGGCACGGACCATAAGATCGCGGTTGATGCGCAACGCGTGCTTGTGGAAGAGCAGCAGGCAGACCACAAAGGCGATGATGCAGCGTAGCGCGACGATGCTCGTGGCGTTCATGCTGTCCATGCCGATCTTCATGAGGGGATACGAAAAGCCCCATGCGACGGGAACGGAAAATGAGAGCGCGATTGCTTTTTTGCGATCCATGGGACTCCTTTTGTTACAGAACGGTTTCGCAAAAAGGATTCTGCTCTCAGATGTGGATGTAGTAAAGCGAATGTATCTTCAGTATGATTAAGAAATACTAATGCTGGCAGAAAAAGCCCTGGCAAAACGTTTTACAGCTATATCGAGGTGGAGGCACGATGGCATCGCGGTATCAGATTGTTTGTATGGTGGTCGATCGCGGCAGTCTTAAGGGCGCGGCGGACGAGCTGGGCTATACACAAAGCGCGGTGAGCCAGGCCGTCAAGGCACTCGAGCGCGAGCTGGGTACAACGCTTATCGAGCGCGGTAAGCAGGGCGTTTCGCTTACGCGCGACGGCAAGCAGTACCTGCCGTATCTGCGACAGATTGTGACTGCCGAGGCTGAGCTCGAGGGCAAGCGCCAGGAGCTGCTGGGGCTTTCGTCGACCGATATTCGTATCGCGACGTTTACCAACGTGAGCCGCACCGTATTGCCGCGCGTGATTCGCGACTTTGGTGCGCTGCACCCGGGCGTACGCTTTACCCTCAAGCAGGGCGATTACACGCGCAACGCTCAATGGGTGCACGATGGCGTGGTTGACTTTTGCTTTACGGCGCGCGGGTTTACCGCAGGGCTCGAGAAGCGTGTGGTCTATCACGACGAGTTGGTGGCATTGTTGCCGACAGCGCATCCGCTGACGGCAAAGGAAAAGGTGACGCTCGCCGATTTGGCGTCCGAGCCGTTTGTGCTGCTGGATGAGGGCGAACAGAGCCTGGTGCTCGATGCATTTGCGGCGCATGGGCTGTCGCCGCACGTGATGAGCGAGGTGACCGACGACTACACCATCATGGCGATGGTGGAGGAGGGCCTAGGCGTGAGCATGCTCTACCGTCGTACTGTGGAGGGCATGCGAGCCGATATTCGTGTGCGGCCCATCGTGCATGCCCCCTCGCGCGACGTGGTGGCCGCCTGGCGCAGCTGGGACACCATGCCCATCGCCACGAGGCGCTTTATCGACTATATGAGCTCTCATATTGTCAATTAATGACTGGCGTGGCGTTGAATGCGGTGTTTAGCGGGCTGTCGCTTTGGCTTGGGTGGCGCGATAGGTGCGTGCCGGGTGGCAAAGTAGTACCGCCACGACCATAAAGAACGCCGTGGTGCCCAGGCTGATGGGGTAGACCATCATGATGTTCGCAAAGGTGCGGAAGTGCGGGAACACACAGAACACCCAATAGAAGCGGATGCCGCAGACGCAGATCATGGTGATGAGGGCGGGCGTGAGCGAGATACCAAAGCCGCGCAGGTAGCCTGACATGTTTTCGTAGAACATGCTAAAGGCGTACGCCGGAAAGATCGAGCACACGCGGATATAGCCTATCGAGACGATGTTGGGATCGCTGTTAAAGAGCGACAAGATCTCGCGCCCCAGGCCGACAATAACGATGATCGTGGTGAGTGCAACGATACCGCCTTCGACCAGGCAGACCTTGAGCGTCTTGGTGCAGCGATCGATCTGGCGGGCGCCGTGATTTTGTCCCACAAAGGTGGTGCAAGCCTGGCTAAAGCTGTTGAGCAGGTTGTAGCATACGTACTCCAAGCTCATAGCGGCGCTCGAGGCGGCCATGACCTCGGTGCCCAGGCTGTTGATGGCAGACTGGATGATGATGTTGGCGACGGCAAAGACGGCGCTTTGGATGCCGGCGGGCAGGCCGATCTTGACGATGCGCTTGAGGGCGACGGGGTCTAAGCCTAAGTCGCGTAGGGTGACACGGACGACGGAGTCGGTCTTGAGCAGGCGGATAAAGAGCGTGGCGGCGCTGACGGTGTAGGCGATGGCGGTGGCGATGGCGACGCCCGCGACGCCCCAGTGGAGTACGGGGACAAAGATGAGGTCTAGGCCAATGTTGAGGACGGTGGACACGGCAAGCGCCTGTAGCGGCATGCGGGTGATGCCGACGGAGCGGAAGATCGCGGCTTCAAAGTTGTAGAGCAAGATCGAGGGCAGGCTGAGCAAAAAGACGCGCAGGTAGAGCGAAGCGAGCGGCATGGTTTCGGCGGGAACGTTGAGGGCGGCGAGCATGGGCTCGGCAAAGATCTCGCCCAGGGCGATGACGACAAAGCCCACGAGCGCCATTAAAATCGAGGTATGGACGGCGCGTTTGACCATGTTTTGGTCGTTGCGGCCGATAGCGTTGGCGATGACCACGTTGGAGCCAAGCGACATGCCGATAAACAGGTTGAGCATAAGACTGGTAAGCGGAACATTGGAGCCGACCGCCGCCATGGCGAGGGTTCCCTGGTCGCCCGAGAAGTTACCGATGATGACCGTGGCGATGAGGTTCGACAGCTGCTCCAAGATGCTCGTGGCGGCCACGGGGAAGGCGAACAGGGGAATATTGCGCCACAGCGAGCCGGTGGTCATGTCAATGTGCTTAGATACGGTGTCAGCCATACGCTCTCAATCTCTAACATGCTCTTTCGTGCTTATTTGCGCAGATGATGATACTCCTTATCGACTAGTCGTTGGGGACGTTCTTAAACGACTAGTCATTCAAGAACGTCCCCAATGACTAGGCGGGGAAGGCGTGCGACAATGGTGTGCGTTGTGTTGTTCGCGCTAAGGAGTTGCCATGTTGTTGTGTCCCGTTTGCCATGAGCCGTTGGTGGACGACGAGCGCGGTGCTGCGTGCACGGGCGGACACCGGTTCGACCGAGCGCGCGAGGGCTATCTATATCTGCTGCGTTCGTCCAAGAGCGGTGACTCCATGGGTGATCCTAAGTCGCAGGCGCGCAGCCGTCGTGACTTTCTGAACCGTGGATACTACGCGCCGTTGCGCGATGCGATGGTCGAGCTGGTGCACGAGCGGGTGTCTGGACGTGCCGCGTCAACGAACTGCCCCATGACGTTGCTCGATATTTGCTGCGGCGAGGGCTACTACACCAGTGCCATGGGCGCGGTTTCGGGCGTGGATGCTTACGGCTTTGACCTGGGTAAAGAGATGGTGCGCCTGGCCGCCAAGCGCGGCGATGCGACCTACTTCGTGGCCAACATGAAGGACATCCCCGTGGCCGATGGCGCCTTCGATATGGTGACCGAGCTTTTCGCTCCCTTTAACGAGCGTGAGTTTGCCCGCGTGCTGGCGCCAGAGGGCTCGCTCTACACCGTGGTGCCGGGTGCCCGTCATCTCTTTGGGCTTAAAGAGGTGCTCTACGACACACCGTACCTTAACGATGAGAAGCTGCCGAAGACCACCGAGCTCGAGTTGGTCGGAACGCAGCGGGTGTCTGCGAACATTACGCTCCAGACCCAGGCTGACATCGAGGCGGTGTTCCAGATGACGCCGTACTACTATCGCACGCGCCCTGCCGACAAAGAGCGCCTGGCAAACTTGGACACGCTCCAGACCGATATCGACTTCATCATCGCCAAGTACCGCCACAGCTAACAACCTGCCAAAAAGGGACAGGTTTATTTTGGCAGGTTTTATCTGGGCAAATGCAAAGGGCCGACCGCGGAGATGCGCGATCGGCCCTTTACGTTTGCTCGGCTGCAGGGAACTGTGGGGACAGGTGACTACAGGCGGTCCTTGTTCTCGGCCTTAACGGCGTGCGCCTGCTGAATAAAGAACAGATCGTAGACCACGATGACAAAGGCGACGATGTTGACGGAGCTGCCGCCGAGCGCGGGAAGGGTAAGCACGGCTTGGACGAGCGTAACGACCGCGGCAACGATACCGAGCTTAAACGCGCAATCCACCTGCGAAGGCTTGTTGGCGCCCTTGATGCCTGCAACACCTGCAGCAAGATCAACAATGCCCTTGGCGACAAGCACGACCGCGGCGAGCATGGCGTTCGACCCGTACGTGGAATCGAGCTTGCCGGTCGCGATGCCGGCGATTCCAATGACGAGACTGGCGATGCCCAGAACAAAATAAATCAGGGCAAGGATTTTGAGTGTCTTGCGAGCGGCGCTCATAGCTGGTCCTTTCGATGCGGGCGCGGAGAATCTGTCGCACCCAGGTTGCGGCACATATCGTGAAGCACATTGTAGTTCAACGGGGCGATGCATGCGCCTGAAAGCGTCTCTTGCCTGTACGGTCCAACCTTTCAAAAAGGAAAGCTGGACGTAAGCCAAATCGATGGCAGCTCATGTGCGGCGCTGCGATGATGAGGCCGTAACAAGGGGCTGGTCTCAAGGAGGAGCCATGATGTACGGAGCAGGGCAAGTGCGTGAGCCGCGGTCGTTGGGAAGGCGCATGGGTGATTCTGTGATCGCTGCCGTGTGCACGGGATTGATGGCGGTGCTTTGCATTGGGATGCTGTGGACCATGTCGCATGTGGGACAATAGCGGACGGTTGGGTGTCGTCATGAACGGCGCTCACGCATTCGTTTTGCTTGTTAAGGAGTGTCCATGGGTGTCGTCGATCCCTTTTCTGTTGCTCGGGCCGCGGGGCTTGAGTTGATCGGGAAGTCCGAGGGCCTCACGCTCACCGGCGGCACGATGGAGCTGCGCGCCGATTTTGGCCGCATGCTTCCACGGCTCAAGCAGGGCCGTCTGCAGCAAGAGTTGCTGGTAAAGGCTGCGCGCGCAAAAGGCATCGAGCGCCCATGGGCGATTGACGCCACGGCGGGCTTTGGCGAGGATTCGCTGCTGCTGGCGGCCGCGGGCTTTACCATCGATCTGTATGAACAGGATTGCGTGATCGCGGCGCTCCTCAAGGATGCCTTGGATCGCGCGGCAGATGATCCGGCGCTTGCAGCTGCCGTGGCGCGCATGCGCTTACATGCGGGCGAGGACAGCATTGCCGGCCTTCGCCATGTAGCTGAGCTGATCGGGCAGGGCGAGCTCACCGCTCCTGACGTGGTATATCTGGACCCCATGTTTCCCGGGCGCACCAAGAGCGCGGCGGTGAAAAAGAAGTTCCAACTCTTGCATCATCTGGAGCAGCCGTGCGCCGACGAGGAGACGCTGGTCCAGGCAGCACTTGCGGTGTATCCGCGCAAGGTCGTTATCAAGCGGCCGGTGAAGGGCCCGTTGCTCGCCGGCGTAAAGCCGAGCTATCAGCTCGCGGGCAAGGCCGTTCGTTACGATGTTTTGGTGCCGCCGCGCCCGTAGCTTGCGTGCGATGGCTGGCGCTCCGTCAGCGCCGTGCCGATGCGGGGCCTATTTCCAGGGGTGCGACGTCAGATGCCATCCGCCGCAGTATTCGCATTTGTAGCAGGCAAGGCCGCGCCGCCCGCGGTTTTCGCAGTCGGCCATAACTGCCTCGGCCTCGGCGCGCGTGTCGTAACGGTTTTTGCGTTCGCACGACTTGTAGCGCCAGGCTTCATCGCGCTCGGCGTCCAGGGCGTCGCGGCGCTCGTCTTCGCGTGCAAACAGGTCGCTCATATCGCCGCCCGTGGCAGCGCCCAAAAACTCGCTTTTGGCTTTTGACCAGGCGGCTCGCTTTTTGCTACTCATCTGCTTCGCGCCCTCTCCAAACGCTGGTATCATTGCTCAATCAAAGTGATACCAATAAACGTGAGGTCGTCGCGTGATGATCAGAAAAACCCTCGATACCGACATTCCCGCCGTTATGGCCATCTATGACGCGGCCCGCGCTTTTATGCGCGCGCATGGCAACGCCACGCAGTGGCCGGTAGGCACGCCCTCGGCCGAGCAGCTGGCTGCCGATATCGCCGCCGGTGGCAGCTATGTGTGCGAAGTCGACGGCCGAGTGGTGGCGACGTTTGCCTTTTTGCCCGGCCCGGACGAGTGCTATGACGTAATTGAGGACGGTCAATGGCGCAGCGACACTCCGTACGCCGTGCTGCACCGCGTGGCATCCGATGGCGCCGTACACGGTATCGCGGCTGCGATGTTTGCCTTTGCCAAAGAGCGTGCCGATCACCTGCGTATCGACACGCATCAGGACAACCTGCCCATGCAGGGAGCCATTGCCAAGGCCGGGTTTAAGCGCGCCGGTATCGTATATGTGTCGGACGGTACGCCGCGCGTCGCGTTTGATTGGCTGCGCGAGGCATAAGATCGAGGGCGCGTATCAACAATTCGCGCGAACGAAAATGGCTCCGGGTGGGGCCATTTTCGTTCGCTGCGCTGTTTTGCAAGCCGGCTTTCGCAAGGCGCGAACCTACGAAAATCGCCGCGCGGCAACGCAGGGCGATGAGCTCGGTCGGGGGATAGGGCCCGCTTCGCCCGCCGGCCCGTAAATTGTATCATCCAGTGTGGAGCGTGAGTGCCCGTTGCCGCGTGTGATGGGCTTGTATATAAGAGGAGAGCCATGTCGAAGCAAGCGGTCGTTGGAATCTTGGCGCATGTCGATGCCGGCAAGACCACGCTGGCCGAGGCCATGCTGTTCAACGCGGGTCGTATTCGCAAGCGCGGCCGCGTTGACGATGGCGATTCGCACCTGGACACTGACGCGATCGAGCGCGAGCGTGGCATCACGATTTTCTCGTCGCAGGCCGTGCTCGACCATGGCGATACCCACGTCATGCTCGTGGATGCGCCGGGGCATGTCGATTTTTCTGCCGAGGCGGAGCGCACGCTGCGCGCACTCGACTATGCGATTTTGGTTGTGGGCGCCAACGATGGCGTGCAGGGGCATACTGAAACCCTGTGGCGCCTGCTTGCGCGCTATGACATCCCGACGTTCATCTTTATCAACAAAATTGATTTGGAGAATCCCGGCCGCGATGTTTTGCTGGCGCAGCTTGGGCAACGTCTTTCCGAGGGCTGCCTGGATGCCAACGAACTGCTGACGGGCGGCGCCGTTCAGGAGGACGCTGCTGCGTTGGACGAGGCGGCGCTCGAGGAGTTTCTTGAGGCGGGTGAGCTTTCCTCCGCGACGCTGTCGCGCATGGTAGTCGAGCGCAAGCTTTTTCCCTGCTTTGCCGGCTCGGCGCTCAAGGACCAAGGCGTGGACGAGCTGCTGGATGGCATGTGCGCGCTGATGCGTGAAAGGGCATGGCACCCGGAGTTTGCCGCGCGCGTCTACCGTGTGAGCCGCGGGGATCGCGGCGAGCGCTTGGCATGGGTTAAAGTGACCGGCGGCACGCTGCATGCCAAACAGCTGATTAACGGACGTTCCGGCGCCGAGGCATGGGAGCAGAAGGTCGATCAGGTGCGCATCTATAACGGCGAAAAGTATGAGCTTGTCCAAGAAGTTGCTGCTGGCGGCATTTGTGCCGTGACGGGCCTTGCGCACGTTCGCCCAGGGGACGCCTTGGGCGCGGAATCCGCGTGCGATGCACCCGTCATTGCGCCGGTCCTCACCTATACGGTGCTTCCGGGCGAACACGATGTCCATGCGGTGTTCAAAGCGTTGACTGAGCTGGCCGACGAGGATCCTATGCTCGGCGTAAGCTGGAATACGCATCTCGAGCAAATACATCTGCAGCTCATGGGAGCGGTGCAGCTCGAAGTCGTGCAGCGCGTGCTTGCCGATCGTTTTGGCCTTGCGGTCGAGTTTGAGCCCGGCGGCATTCTCTATAAGGAGACTATTTCGCAGCCGGTCGAGGGCGTGGGCCACTTTGAGCCACTGCGCCACTATGCCGAGGTGCATCTGTGCCTGGAGCCGTTGGCAGCGGGTTTGGGCGTACAGTTTGGCACCGTGACCTCGACCGACGAGCTCGATCTTAACTGGCAGCGTTTGGCACTCACCAACGCCATGGAGCGCGATCACCTGGGCGTGCTGACCGGCTCGCCCATCACCGATGTGCGCATTACGCTCACAGGTGGCCGCGCGCATGCCAAACACACCGAGGGCGGCGATTTTCGCCAGGCCACGTACCGCGCGATTCGCCAGGGGCTCATGCAGGCGCGCGACGCCGGCGCGGCGGTGCTGTTGGAGCCGTGGTATCGCTTTGAGCTCGAGGTGCCGGGGGAGTGCGTGGGTCGGGCGCTCTCGGATGCCACGCGCATGGGTGCCGAGTACGAGCCGCCGACGATGGCGGGAGACCGGGCGAAGCTTGTGGGTTGCGTGCCGGCATCTGAGGTGCAGGATTACGCGCTGGAGGTGGCTGCCTACACGAGTGGTCGCGGACATCTGTACCTAGAGTTCGCCGGCTATGCGGCTTGCCATGATGCCGAGCGCGTCATCGAGGCGGCCGCCTATGAGCCCGAGGCCGATCTGCCCAACACGCCCGACTCGGTCTTTTGCTCTCACGGCGCCGGCTACACGGTCAAATGGTACGACGTGCCCGCCGCAGCTCACGTAAAGGTCGATCCCGCCACCTTCCGCCCCTGGCGAGCGGCGGACGCCGAGTTTTTCGGCCATAGGTGATAGAAGGGCGGCACCTTTGTCACCTGCTGTTGGTATAACTCGGTATAAGTTGGTATAACTATAGGCAGGGTTTGCCAATCCGAGGAGTCCGACATGAATCCAAATCCCTTTAAGCCCACTGCCGGCAAGCGGCCTCCGATACTCATCGGCCGCGAGTCGGTCATCGAAGATTTTGAGGAAGGACTCGACAACGGCGCCGGAGCGCCGGGTAGGCTCATGCTCATTACGGGAAACCGTGGCTGCGGCAAAACGGTTCTCCTGCGGGAGCTGCAACGTCTAGCCAATGAGTGCGGATGGGCGGTTATCTCCGATTCCGCTTCGCTTGGCTTATGCGACCGCTTAGTCGACGCGCTTCGCTCGAATAAACCCGTTGTGACGTCGTTGGGGTTCGGGCCGTCGTTTGGCCGGATGTCGGTCGAGGCGGCGCGAGCAAAGGGCGAGACGTTACGAGGGCTGGTCAACGAGCGCCTCAAGAAGCTCGGTCCAGGCAAGGGCATACTGTTTGCGATTGACGAGGCGCAGTCTGCGTCTATCGAGGAGCTGGCGGCTCTTGCCGTTCTCTATCAGCAGGTGCTCGGAGATCAGGATGCTACGGGATTGCCCGATAGCGACCAGCGCGGTCTTGCGCTGGTGTTCGCTGGATTGCCCAGTATGGTTGATGACTTGCTCGAAGAGCCGAGCGTGACGTTTTTGCGCCGTGCCCAGCAGCGTACGCTGGGGGCGATCTCTTTGCCCAAGGTGCGCGATTCATATGTCCAGACGGTCAAAGACGCTGGTCTTTACATTGATGCGGAGACGGCGGACCTTGCGGCGCGCAGGAGCATGGGGCATCCCTATATGGTCCAGCTGGTGGGCTATTACATGTGGCGCTCTGCTGTCCGACGTAACTCGCAGGTCATTGAAAGGTGCGATGTCGAGGATGGCCATGCGGATGCCGTCTCCGAGTTCTATGAAGCAGTTGACGCTCCCTTGTATTACGGGTTGCGCAGTCCGCAGCGCCTATTTATCGAGGCCATGGCGGCTGACGGGGGCAAGCCGACGCGCATGGCGGACATCATTGAGCGTTGCGAGCGTACCCAGAGCTGGGCGAGTAAATATCGCGCAAGCCTGATTCGCGAGCGCATCATCGAGGCTGCCGGATACGGCCTCGTCCGGTTTACCGTGCCCATGCTGGGCGCGTACATTCGCGATCGAGTTTTATGGCATGAGTAGGGTGATAAAGGTGACGGAACAGAAGATGGGCCCGCAGGCTATCGAGGTGCGCGGTGCGCGCGTCCATAACCTCAAGGACATCGATATCGATATTCCGCTGGGAAGGCTCGTGGGCATTGCCGGCGTGTCGGGTTCGGGCAAGAGTTCGCTGGCGCTGGGGGTTCTTTATGCCGAGGGCTCGCGTCGCTACTTGGAAGCACTCAGCACCTATACTCGACGTCGCCTGACGCAGGCCGAACACGCCCAGGTGGACGAGGTGCTGCACGTGCCGGCGGCGCTCGCGTTGCATCAGCGTCCCAGTGTGCCAGGCGTACGCTCGACCTTTGGCACCATGACCGAGCTCAACAACAGCTTGCGCCTGCTCTTTAGCCGTTGCGCCCATCACGTGTGCCCACATTGCGAGGCGCGTGTGGAGCCGAGCCTTAACGTGGCTGCGGGCCTGTCGCTCACGTGCCCCGCATGCGGCCGCGAGTTCTACGCGCCGAGTGCCGAGGACCTTGCCTTTAACAGCGGCGGTGCGTGTCCCACCTGCGGCGGCACCGGTGTCATGCGCGAGGTGGACGAGGCGAGCCTGGTGCCCGACGAGTCAAAGACCATCAACGAAGGCGCGGTGCTTCCCTGGGGCACGCTCATGTGGGACCTGATGAAGCAGGTGGCCGGCGAGATGGGCGTGCGTACCGATGTGCCGTTTAACCAGCTCACACCTCAAGAGCGCGACATCGTGTTCCACGGTCCGGCGGTTAAGAAGCATATTCTCTACGTTCCCAAAAACGGCGAGGGTGCCACGCCGCTCGACTTTACCTATTACAACGCCGTCTATACCGTTGAGAATGCGCTCGCCAAGGTCAAGGACGATAAGGGCCTCAAACGCGTTGCACGCTTTTTGCGCGAGGGGCCATGCCGTGACTGTGGTGGCACGCGTCTTTCCGAGGCTGCGCGCCAGCCCCAGGTGCGCGATATCAATCTGGCACAGGCGGCGGCTATGACGCTGGGCGAGGCGATTGAGTGGGTGCGTGGGGTGCCTATGTCCTTGCCGGCCGAGATGCAGCCCATGGTAGCGGATATCTGCGATTCATTTTTGAGCACGGCCCGTCGTCTGGTCGACCTGGGTCTCGATTACCTTTCACTCGACCGCGCCGGCGCCACGCTCTCCACGGGTGAGCGCCAGCGCGTGCAGCTTGCCCGCGTGGTGCGCAACCGATCGACAGGCGTGCTCTATGTGCTGGACGAGCCCTCAATCGGCTTGCATCCTGCCAATGTCGACGGTTTGGTAGGCGTGATGCGCGATCTGGTGGGCGACGGCAACACCGTGGTCGTTGTCGACCACGATACGCGCGTGCTGGCGGAGGCTGATTATCTGGTCGAGATGGGCCCCGTTGCCGGAGCGGGCGGCGGTAATGTGATTGCCGCTGGTACGGTGGACGAGGTCGAACAATCGCAGGGCAGCCGTATCGCGCCGTTTTTGCGCGTCGAGCCCAAGCGCTTGCGTCCGCAGGTGACTGACGACGAAATGTTCGACCAGGGCCATATCCGCATGGCGACCGATGCCATCCATACCGTCAAGCCGCTCGAAGTCGATATCCCGCGCGGCCGCTTGGTCGCGGTGACGGGTGTTTCGGGTTCGGGTAAGACGACGTTGGTGCTTGAGACGCTCATCCCGGCACTCAAGGCGCAGGCAGCTGGCGAGCGCCTGCCGGGGCACGTGCGTTGGGTCGATGCCGAGGGCATTGCGCGTGCCAACCTGATTGACGCCACGCCCATCGGCGCCAATGTTCGCTCGACGGTGGCAACCTATGCCGACATCCATGATGAGCTGCGCCGCGCCTTCGCCCGTACGCCCGAGGCCAAGGCAGCCGGCTACAAGGCGGGTGCCTTTAGCTACAATACTGGCGCCTTGCGCTGCCCTACGTGCGATGGCACGGGATCGATATCGCTCGACGTGCAGTTTTTGCCCGATGTCGAGATCGTCTGCCCGGCATGTCGCGGTTCGCGTTATGCAGACGCGGCTTCGCGTATCCATCGCGAGGGCAAGGACGGGAGTCTGCTTACGTTGCCGCAGCTCATGGACATGAGTGTGGACGAGGCCATCGACGCCACACTGGGACTCAAGAAGGTTCAGACGCGCTTGCAGACCTTGCACGACCTGGGCCTGGGTTATCTCACGCTTGGCGAGCCCACACCGGCGCTTTCGGGCGGTGAGGCACAGCGCCTTAAGCTCGCGAGCGAGATGGGCCGCGTGCAGGATGATGCCGTATTCGTATTTGACGAGCCTACGATCGGCCTACATCCGCTCGATGTTCAGGTGTTGCTGGGTGTGTTTGACGGCCTCGTTGCCAAAGGCGCCACGGTTATCGTGATTGAACACGATCTCGACCTTATCCGCAACGCCGATTACGTGATCGACATGGGCCCAGGCGGTGGCGATGCGGGCGGGCAAATCGTCTGCGCCGGCACGCCGGGCGACATTGCGGTCTGCTCCAAGAGCATTACCGGTCGCTACCTATAGGCAATGTGACAAAGGGACCGCCTTTTTGTCACATTGACTTTTATTTCACGCATTGAGCCGCGAGATAGTCGCGGAAGAATGGCAATTCAAATGCGACGAGCCCTCGTCCTCGTTCCCCGATGATGCCGGCATCTATCATGCGGCGTCGGTAGCGGGAGACCTGCTGCGGCGAACGCTTAAGGCGCTCGACAAGGTCAGCGGTGGTGGATTCTTCTTCGTCATCGAGCATGGCGATGAGGAATCGCTTGTCCTCTGCAGTGAGTTCCCGATAGGTTGCCGCGAGGATTCGGTCGTCCATCTCGTCGCGCGCGATTTTGATTCCCAGGTCAAAGTCGCGTGACGAGATTTCCTTCGAATCGCTTGTGAGATCCCAGGCACGGTAGCCTACGAGTTGCAATAGGAAGGGAAAACCAGAGATCGAGCGAACGGCTCTATCGATTCCCTCAGCATCTGCCAGGCGATCGTTTTCCTGGATTGTGCGAATCAAGGCCTCGCGTACGTCATAGTCGGCAATGCGACCCAGATGATATTGTTGGGCGCGGCGAAGGAACGAGACCGTCTTGTGGTTCAGCAACGTCGAGACGTTGTTGGGAAGTCCCGCCATGAGCAGCGAGACGCGTTTTCCATCGGTCACAAAGTGCTGATACGTCGCTGCGAGCTGAATCATTTCGTCGAGTGTCGGGTCCACCTCGTCAACCGTGACGAGCAGACCGGTGCCTGCCTCGTTGAGCTGGTCGATGATGTCGCTCATGCGATAACGCCAGGTTGAGGCATCGTGAACGCGATTGACCTCGATGCTGCCGAGCGGTGCAATTCCGAGGCCGGTGACTTCGAAGTTCTTAGACGGGTCGATAAGATGGCCGGCAGCACGTTTCGCCCCGAGCTCGATTTCCTCAAGCATTCCTGGAAGCGCGGTTGTCTTTACGGCAACCCAGCCATGGGATTCGGCCCTCGTCGCAAGCGACGACATGAGAGCGGTTTTACCGGTTCCACGCGCGCCTGAGAAGATCGAGGTCAATTCTGGGCGCCTGCGCTGGCTCAAGAAGGCACGGTCCAGATCCCGAATAATCTGTTGTCTGCCAGCGAGATGGGCAGGAACCTCGCCAAAACTGGGGGTAAACGGGTTCTCGAGATATTCCACAAGGCTCTCCTTTCACACCGCCGTTTAACTTCATTTTACTTTAGTTAATTCTGATTAAAAGTGAGGGCTCTTTATCTAGAGCATCAATTAGGCATGTGTGCCATCGGCGTGGCGCTTGAATGTGACAAAGGGACTGTCCCTTTGTCACATTCCCGCAAAGCCTGTCTGGCGTAGGGCCTCGTAGAGGACGATGGCGGCGCTGTTGGAGAGGTTGAGTGCGCTGATGCGGTAGTCGTCGGGATTGACGAAGTTACCGCAGATGTCCTGCTGCAGGATGGCCTCGTGGCTGTCCTCGGTATGCCCCAGCGATTCCTCGTGAGCTTCCCAAGCCTCGGCGTTATCGAGTGAGTCGCAATCGCGCAGCATCGGGATGCGCTCGCAACGCTCGGGCGCCGCGGCAAGCAGTGGCTCGGGAATGCCCGAGCTCTCGCTGCCAAAGACCAAGTAGTCGCCGTCGCGGTAGGTGCTCTGCGCATAGGTGCGGCGTGCCTTTTTGGTCAGCAAGTGCAGGTGTTCGTCGGCAGGGGAGAGACCATTGCGCGTAAGGAAATCCTCCCAGCCGGCATAGGTGGTCACGTCCGAGTTTTGCCAGTAGCCCAGGCCGGCGCGACGCACCGTCTTGTCGTCGAGCGAAAACCCCAGCGGCTCCACTAGATGCAGGCGGGCGCCGGTAACCACGCAGGTGCGGCCGATATTGCCCGTATTGGCCGGAATCTCGGGCGCATACAGCACAATGTTGAACATGAATCTCCTTGGCTCAGAACGAAAAACCACCACGAAGGGGACAGGCACCTTCGTGGTGGTTTGGCGGTTACGTAGCGGAAAAATGTCCGCTTGGATAAACCTAGGCGCGGTGCCAGTCGGTCAGGCAGGCATCGAGGGAGGCGATGAGCGCGTCCTTGTCCATGTGACGGCCGATGATGCACAGGCTCGTCATGCGGTCGCCCGTCTCGTCGTCCCAAATCTGCATGATCTCGGGGTTCTCGTCGATGATCTTCTGCTTCTCGCCCTCGGGCGCCGAGTCGACAAACAGGCCGTTCTCCATCAGGCGCATCTGGTGGCCGGCCTGCTCAAACATGTAGCACATGTCCGGATCGCCGGTCTGCCACAGCGGACCCTTGACGCGGATGACCTCGTCGGGCCACTCCTGCTCAACAAAATTGGTGAACTTCTGCAGGTCAAACGGCTTGCGGCGCGAGTACACAAAGGTCTCGATGTCGTACTCGAGCACCTCGGGGTCGTC
This sequence comes from Collinsella aerofaciens ATCC 25986, assembly GCF_964259375.1. Taxonomy (GTDB): domain Bacteria; phylum Actinomycetota; class Coriobacteriia; order Coriobacteriales; family Coriobacteriaceae; genus Collinsella; species Collinsella aerofaciens_BO. Next base: position 88,689 of record NZ_CAXVJM010000003.1, on the reverse strand, counting down.
GTGCTCCTCGGGATGCTCCATGGTCTCGATCCAGGCGGCGGAGTTGTAGGCGCGCATAAAGTCGAAGCGGTCGGTGTCGAGCAGCTCCTCCATGGGGACCTCGCCGTTTTGGGCCTCGACAATCACGGCGTCCTTCTGCAGGCTGCGCACGATGGCCTTGAGCTCGGCGATCTGCTCGGGCGTCACGGTATCGGTCTTGTTGAGGATCAGCGTGGAGCAGAATTCGATCTGCTGGATGAGCAGGCTTTCGATGTCGTCCTCGTCGATATCCTCGGCCAGCAGGTCGCGACCGCCGTTGAACTCGTCGTACATGCGGGCGCAGTCGACCACGGCCACGATGTTGTCGAGCGCGAGCTTGGGCTCGCCGCCCACCTTGGCCTCGTCGCAGAAGCTCGAGATGGTGTAGGCGATGGGGATAGGCTCGCAAATGCCCGATGCCTCGATGATGATGTAGTCGAAGTTGCCCGAATCGGCGATGCCCTGCAGCTGGTTGGCCAGGTCATCCGAAAGCGTGCAGCAGATGCAGCCGTTGGTGAGCGGGATGAGGTCATCGGTCTCGGAAAGGCCGCCGTCGGCGATAAGGCTGGCGTCGACGTTGATCTCGCCGATATCGTTGACGATCACGGCGGCGCGGATGCCGCCGTCGTTAGCGAGGATGTGGTTGAGCAGCGTGGTCTTGCCGGCACCGAGGTATCCGGTAAGCATGATGATCTTCACGGGTTTGTTGGGCATGTGCCCTCCTTTGTTAGACATGGCTTACAGTTGAATCTTATGCCAAACGCCTGCTCTTATACCCACGAGCCGGCAAATAACACAAGCTACTCCCAGGCTCCCCATACATCGGGGCAATAACCGACGGTGGCCTTTTTGCCGTTGCGCACGATGGGTTCGGCGAGAACCTGCTGGTTCTCGAGCAGCTTGTCAAAGCGCTGGCTGGGGGTGAGGTGCTGGATGAGCGCGAGCGTCTCCTCGTCCTTGGCCTTGGGGTTGAGTAGCTTGTCGATGCCGCCGACCGCCTGCATCACGCTCGTGAGCTCGCCCTTGCTCATCTCCTTTTCCTTAAGGTCAATAAACTGCACCTTAATGCGGCGCTCCTTAAAATAGCGTTGGGCCTTTTTGGTGTCGAACGACTTCTTAGTCCCGAAGATTTGAATATTCATGGTTCCGCCGCTCTATCGAATGAAGTTGGTCGTTGCGTGATCTGCCTCGGGTGCGTTGATGCCGGCGGCCTGTCCTGCCTCGATGCAGCGCAGGAGCCACGCCATGTTTTTGCCGATATTTCGCATGGTGGCAAGGCCTTCGGCGTCCCCATCGGCGTCGCCGGGCACGCGGCCAAACACGTTGTTCCAGTAGGTGGAAGCAACTACGGGCATTTGCTTAATGGTGAAGTACTTGTTGAGCACATCGAACGTGGTTGACGTGCCGCCGCGACGGGCGACGGCGACCGCGGCGCCGGGTTTGTGCTCAAAGGCATGCCCGCCTGCATAGAAGGCGCGATCGAGGGCCGAAAGGATGCGTCCGCTGGGGTGCGCATAGTAGACGGGTGAGCCAAAGACAAAACCATCTGCTTGCTCGGCGGCAGCGATGAGCTCGTTCACCACGTCATCGTCAAAGGTGCAGCGACCGCCAAGTTTGCCGCACTGGCCGCAACCGATGCAATCGCGAATGGGCTTGGCGCCCAGCTGAAACACCTCGGTATCAATGCCTTCGGCATTGAGCTGCTCGGCGACCTCGGCGAGTGCGCGGGCGGTGTTGCCGTTTGCCTTGGGGCTGCCATTGACCAAAAGAACCTTCATCACAAACTCCCTCTGCTGTCGGTGACTTCTGCGGAGGATTATCGCACGAGAGAGCAGATGGCGTGGGGCGCGATGCGAAACGGCTTGTGTTTCACATCGCTCCCCACGACGCTAGTCCAGTTTGGTGCCCGGTACCTGCGGCGCTTCTTCGAGTAGCGCTTTGAGCTCGTTCAAAATGGAAACGGGCTGTCGATCGACAGCGTCCAGATGGAGCGTGGCCACACGAATGGGCGGCTGATATTCAAGCGAGCCGATGAGCACGGGAGAACCCAGGAACCGTTCAATTTCGTCTGCGATCGCGTCGGTCTCTTCGGGATCGAATTCGTCGAAAAGCGCCACGAACATCGGTCCCGTCGAACGGAACAGACGACCCTTGCCGCGCGAACAATCCATGAGGCAGGCGGCGCTTTCGGCGAGCACGCGGTCGCCTGCATCGAATCCAAAGCGGGCATTGACCTCGGCGATATCGTCGACCTTAATGGCAATAAAGCCTGCCTCGCGCGGCACGCGGCGCATCTCTCCAATGGCGTTGACCAGGGCGTGGACATCGCCCAGGCCCGTTACCGAGTCGGTCGTATCTGCTAGGCTTCGGTTGATGATAATGCCCACGTACATGTTGGGCTCGGTATCGGTGCCGTCCAAACGGTAGCCCGTGCAGTCGCAAAGCACGTACGCTCCGGTAGCATCCATCACGCGATACTGCATGTAGTGGAAGTGCCACGTGCCGTTTATCACCATATCGAGCTCGGCGTGTACGTTATCGCGATCTTCGGGGTGAACGCGGGCAAGCCACATGTCGAGCGAGTTGTAAGGGTGCTGGGAGGGCAGGCCAAAATCGCGTACGGCATTAACCGACCATTGCGATTCGCCGGTATCGAGGTTGAGGATAAACGGATAGCGTGTCTCGGAGCTCATGGAGATCGCCTGGAACACGCGGTCGTTGCAGGGAAGTTGATCGGCGATCGGCCGCATCGGCGCGTTGTCTTCTTTCGGTTGCTGCACGCGGTGCATGAGCTTGTAGCGATACATTTTGCGATCGGCATCCATCGTCATCTGGCGACGCGTATCGCCTGCAAGCGGGTCGACATGCGAGCAACCAAAACTAAAACTGGCGATCATGGGCGCCTTGCCGTCCGATGTTGCCTCGACAAGATCGGTGCGTGTCCGCTCCAAGCGCTGCTCGAGCTCGGCTTCGCCTGTCGTGGGGGACACGAGTACAAATTCGTCTCCACCGATACGGAACAGCATTTCATCGTGCTCCATTGCCTCGGTGAGCGCGCGGCAGATGCCCAGAATGTAGCGGTTGCCTTCGGCGTGGCCAAACTTATCGTTGCAGTGCTTAAGGTGATCGATGTCAATATAGGCGCAGGTGAAGGGAGTGCCTTTGAGCCAGAGCTGATCGACATGGTGGTCGAGTCCACCACGGTTGCCAAGATTGGTGAGCGAATCGATATAGGCGCTGCGCTCAAGCAGCTGGCGTTCTTGTTGCAAGACGGCGAGCGTTTTCTGCAGTTGCTCGCCGACGGCGCGCAACTCCGTGGGCAGCGCCGCGACATCGAGCTCGGCGGTTGAGGCCCCGTTCGCGAGTCGCTGAAGATGGGCAATGATTGATTGCTCGCCCAGGCGATACGACTCGTTCATGATGGATAACCTCCTTGGGTGACAGGATGCTCCGTATCATATCCCCAATTCGGTTTGAATTGGGGATATGAGTTAGCCAATGGGGACAAATGCTCCCCTAGACGGTGGTGTTTTGCGCGCGAGCGTATCAGTTGTTTTTGCCACCATCGAACAATGCCTCAAAATCCTTCGCCGGCATGGGGCGGTAGTAGAGGAAGCCCTGAGCGTAGCGGGCGCCCATCTGTCGTAGCATGTTCGCCTGCTCATTTGTCTCGACGCCTTCGACCACAACGGGCAGATGGAGCGACTGCGCCATCTCGAGCATCGATGACACGATCTGCGCGCTGCGGCCTTGATCGCGGTCGGTGGGCACAAAGGTGCGGTCGAGCTTGATGACGTCGACGTTGACGTTCTTGAGCATCGCGAGCGTGGACTGGCCGGTGCCAAAATCGTCCATATAGGTCGAGAAGCCGCGGGTGTGCAGGTCGGCTGTCAGTTTGTCCACGGCCTCGGACTCCCCCGTATAAGCCGTCTCGGTGATCTCGATACGCATGAGCTCGGGCGGTAGGTTGTATTGGGCGGCGAGCGCCCCCATATGTTCGGCAACGTCGCAGGCAAGGATATCCACGCGCGACACATTAAGCGAGACTGGAACCACGCGAAGTCCTCGATCGATGCGCCCGCGCAGCCACGAGGCGACACCCTGCCAAATGTACTTGTCGAGCGTCACCACAAAGCCGCTTTCCTCGAGTGCGGGGATAAAGGACGCAGGTGGAATCAATGATCCATCTTTGTCAATCCAGCGCGTGAGCGCCTCGGCGCCAATGATCTCGCCGGTTTCCATATCAACCTGGGGCTGCAGGTAGTAGGTGATGCGGTCGTTTGAGAGTGCATACTGGAACTCGGTGAGGGTGCGGTGAAACGCCACCTCGCGCTTGTATTCCTCGGGGCGAAAGACGGCGATGCGATCCTTAAAGTCGGTTTTCGCGCGCCGATTGGTAAACATGGCCTTTGCCTGCGCATCGATGGTGATTTCCTCATTGGAGTCGATGGGGTAAACGCCCATGGACGGCCAGAAACCTACGCCGTCATCATGCCTGGCTACTGCCTCGCGAACGCGGCTGTAGATTTGATGGACGGTGATGTGCTTAAAGGGGATGAGTACGCAAAAGTCATCTTGGCCCCAGTACCCTGCGACGCCCATGTCGGCATTCTCGATGTCCTTGAGAACCGTGCCCACATCGGCGAGCATGCGGTCGCCCTCGGCCTGTCCGTGCCATTCGTTGAACAGCCGCATGTGCCCCATGTCGACGGTGGCGATGCACCAGGTGCCGTCGCGCCTTGCCTCGAGAAATGCGTTAGCGCGCCGCATAAACTCACTGGGTCGATAGAGGCCCGTGAGCGTATCGATGCGTTCGGCGACGGCGCTTTTGCGCTCAATCTCGGGTATGGGGAGGCTGTCGTTGGGGACAAGCCCGCCGGCGGCGCGAAGACGACGGTCGAGTTCGCCTAAAACAGCGGTCGCTTGATTGATTAAGTGCTCGTAAAAGGCCGGGACGACAAGACAGACGGGGGTAATGGTGTCGTCCGCGATTCGAACAGGAGCGAAAACGGCTTCTTTAAGATGATGGGTCAGTTGCTCGAATGCCTCGTGGCCCAAATCGTTACTGAGTACGACGAACTGGGCGTTTCGTGAGCGGAAGACGCGACTCCTGCCGCGGGTGATCGACAACATGCGGCCTGCGTATTCGGCAAGCATGTTGTCGACAGCCTCGGCCCCATAGAGCTCGTTGAGCTTTGCCGTGCCGCGAACGCGGACCGCTATAAGCCCCGTCTCGCAACGGTCGCGACGGCAGGCATCGATAGCGTTGATCAGCATACGCTGCGTTCCGAGGCCCGTAGCGGCGTCGACGGTTTCGGCAAGCGAGTGGTTGACGAGCTCGCCGACATAGAGCGAGGGGGTATTTCCGTCGCCGTCGATACGAAACCCGCGAGCGCGGCAAAGGACGTAGTCGCCCGCGGCATTGCGCATACGGTACTGCATGACGCGGCGGTGTTTGGAGCCGTTGTAGATTTGGTCGATATCGTTGGTATAGGCCTCAAGGTCATCGGGATGGACGCGCGTTTTCCAGTAATCGTGGCAGTTGTCTATATGCTCGGAAGGAAGACCGAGATCGCGCAAGGCGCCTTGTGACCAAAGGGTGCGATGCTTGTCCAAGTTCTCGATAAAGCAATAACGGCCTTCGTTGAGCATCGAAAAGGCATCGAAAACGCGGTCGCTTATTTCGAAGTCGTCGGCGTGGACTTGTGTGATATTGCGTCGATCAAGGTGTATGGCATGGCGTAGCTTGTAGTCGTACATGCGATGGTCGGCATCGAGTGTCATACGATTGGAGGCTTCGCCCAGGGCGGGGTCGGCGTGTGCCACTCCGTAGCTAAACGAGTGAGGCATCTCGGAATCGTTGTTTTTGAGCAGGATCGTTCGACAGTGTTCCAGACGTTCGGCGAGGTCGTCCTCGGTTGCAATCGTAGATAGGATGGCAAACTCGTCGCCGCCGATGCGAAACGCCGCCTCGTCCACCTTCATATACAGCTTGAGATAAAAGCTTACCTGCAAGATGTAGCGGTTGCCCTCGTCATGTCCAAAGACGTCGTTGCAGTGCTTGAGGTTGTCAATATCGATAAAAGCCATGGTCACGGGCAGTTCCTGCTCCCAGAGCTCCTCGAGGGAACGGGCAAAGCCGCCGCGGTTGCCAAGTCCGGTAAGCTGGTCGGTAAAGGCGGTCCTAATCAGATCATCCTGACGCTCGAGAAGGTCGCGAACGGTCCTTTCGAGCGTTTCGGTGTAATTGCTGATGGTATCCATGTTCTAAGCGGCTTTCTGAGGTCGGGGCGGATTGCGTCGGGCGAGCTCGTTGTGTACACGCGTCGTTGCTCAACGTTTTGCGTGTATCCAGGCCCCCGCCTTGCTGCGTTGTTGGGTTACTTTGCCGGCTAATGTTCGTTGTTGATAACTGCTGCGTAGTATAAACAACAGCGCACAATTATATATGGGTGCACATGCTGTGGGCGGCTATTATTCGACAAGCGGTAGCGCGGCGATGCGATGTTCGATAAAAATGCGACTGAGACGATATATGTTGACGGGTATACTTGTCCCGTTTTAAAACGCAGGAACGGAGATGGTCGCATGGCACAGCCGAATACGACGCGCACGGTGGGGCTCGCGCTCGAGGGGGGCGGCTACCGCGGTATGTATACGGCGGGCGTGCTCGACGTTTGGATGGAGCACGGTTTGACCTGCGACCATATGGTGGGCGTCTCGGCGGGCGCGGCGTTTGGCTACAACTTTAAATCGCGCCAAATCGGCCGTGCCATTCGCTACAACAAGGCCTATTGCGCTGACAAGCGCTATGCGAGCGTGACGAGCTGGCTGCGAACCGGTGACATGTTCAATGCCGAGTTTGCCTATCACGAGGTGCCCATCGAGCGCGATCCCATCGACCTTAAGGCTTATCGTGCCTGCCCCATGCGGTTCACCTGCGTGTGCACCGATATCGAGACGGGGCGGGCCGTCTACCATGACCTGCCTTACGGTGATGAGCACGATATCGAGTGGATCCGGGCGTCATCGGCGATTCCCGTGGCAACGCGTCCTGTCGCCATTGAGGGGCATAAGTATCTGGACGGCGGCGTTGCCGATTCCATTCCCAGCGCCTGGCTGTTTGCGCAGGGCTATGACCGCAACGTGGTGGTGCTGACGCAGCCGGCGGGCTTTGTAAAGCAGCCCAATAGCGTGATGCCCATGCTGCGGCGCGTGTTCCGTCACTACCCGGAGTTTGTTGCAGCGCTTGAGCATCGGCATGAGGTCTACAATGCCACGCTCGATGACCTGGCACGTCGCGAGGCTGCCGGCGAGATCTTTGTGGTGCGGCCGAGCGAATCGGTGAAGGTGCCGTCGCTGTGTCGCGAACCGGATGAGCTCGAGCGCATCTACCAGATCGGCCGTCGTGATGCGGAGACGACCTTGCCCGCGCTGGAAGCGTATCTGGCGGGGTAGGGACTACGCCGGAAAGCGCATCCCGGAATCAGTGTTCAAACTGGGACGCAGTTTCCCACTGGCTCTCTATACGGAAAGCGCATCCCAGAATGGGCGTCCAAACTGGGATGCGCTTTCCGCTATTGAAGATATGAGGCTGCGAATCAGCTGCTCGGCCTAGACTTACGCCTGCTGCCAGGTGTCGACGAGCTCCTTGGCCGCGGCGTAGGGGTCATCGGCGCTGCAGACGGCGCTCACCACGAAAAAGCCGTCGACGCCGGTGGCCTTGAGCTGTGGCAGGTCGGCCGTCTTGACGCCGCCGCCCACCACGATGGGCACGTGGCTTGCCGCGTGGAGGGCGGCCAGGTCCTCAAAGCTCTTGGTGATGATAGAGCCGTCGGCCGCGCGTCCGCAGTCGCGCTTGGTCTCGGTCTCGTGGAGTGGGCCGATGCCCAGGTAGTCGACTAGGCTCATGTCGGCGGTCTTGACGTACTCGAGCATCTCCTCGCAACGGGCCGAAAGGCCCACGATGGCATCGGGGCCCAAAAGTTTGCGGCAGACCTCGACGGGAATATCGCTCTGGCCTACATGCACGCCATCGACAGCAATACCCTGCTCGCGCGCGGCGAGTACGCAGTCCAGGCGGTCGTCGATTAACAGGGCGACCTGACCGGTCTTGCCAGCCTGTGCGATTGCCTGCGCGGCGTCGCCGGTCAGTGCGATGATCTCGCGGGCGCTTGCCACCTTGGAGCGCACCTGGATGCAGGTAAAGCCTGCGTCGAGCGCCTGGGCCACCACATCGCCCACGGGGCGTCCCAGCGTGTTTTCGGGGCCGAGTACTAGATAGGCCGAGATATCAAGGTTGTCGCGGATGCTCATCGTGCTTCCTCCTGCTTCTTGATCTGTGCTTCCATGCGCTCGAGCTTGCCGGTCATGGTGTCGGTAAATCCGGGACGAATATCGGCTTTGAGCACGACTTCGGTGCGGATGCCCTTGTTTGCCAGAACAAAGGTCGCGTCGCGCACGACCTGCATGACCTCGTCCCAGTCGCCTTCGATCTCGGTAAACATCGAGGTGGTGCGGTTGGGAAGGCCGCTCTCGCGTATGACGCGCACGACCTCGGCGACCTCGGCGGAGAGCTCATCGCCGGTGCCGCACGGGGCGATGGCCACGGCGACGAGCGTGTTCATGCCGGCATTGGTTGTGGGCTCGGACATGGCCTATGCCTCCTCGAGCTCGAGTTGGTTATCGGCAATGTCCTGGGCGGTTGCGCGGTAGAGCTCGTCGATAAAGGCGACCTTAAAGCTTGCCGGGGCATCGGCGACAGCGGCGGCGCGCGTGCCGGCAACGTTGTAGACAGCGGTGCCGCAGATGGCCGCCGTAAACGGATCGGCAGCGCAGGCGTACACGGCCAGGACGCCGCCCTGCGAGCAACCGCAGCCGGTAATCTTGGACATGAGCGGGCTGCCGCCGTGGGATTTGGCCACGGTTTCGCCATCGGTGATCAGGTCGACTTCGCCCGAAACCACGACGGCGCCGCCCGTGTAGCGGGCGAGTGCCACGGCGGCATCGCGGGCGGCATCGACCGTATCGGTGGTATCGACACCGCGCACGCGGCTCAAGTCCGCTGCCTCGCCCTCAAGGCCCCACAGGCCGGCGAGCGCGATAATCTCGGAGGCGTTGCCGCGCACGATGGCGGGCTTGTACTGCTTGAGTTCGTTTACCAGTTGGGTGCGCAGGCTGCCGATGCCCAGACCCACCGGGTCGAGTACCCAGGGCTTACCGGCATCGTATGCCGCCTTGGCCGCGCGGGGAATCGTCTGCTCGTAGATGGGGAAGAGCGTGCCCATGTTCAGATAGATGGCGCCGCCGCCGGCAACGAGTGCCTCGCCCTCGTCGGGCAGGTAGACCATAGCGGCAGAGCCGCCCACGGCGAGCTGCGCGTTGGCGACAAAGTCAATCGTCACCGTATTGGTGATGGAGCCGGCCATCGGGTTGGTGGCACGAATCTCCTCCACGGCCTTGACCACGTTTTGCTTAAGCTGTTCCGAATCGATCACTGCACATGCCTCCTTGGCATAGAAAAGGGGCGCTGTGCATAGACAGCGCCCCTAAAAAGGCGGCATGCTCCCTACGCCAGCATTAACTGACAGGTTCAAAGGATTGGGCCCCATGCCCTCTCAGCCTTGTGGTTTGCACCGCCGGCACTCCCGCATCGAATCTGTTGTTCCCTATACTAGCGCACCTGCCAAAAAGGGACAGGTTTATTTTGGCAGGTCGTTACAATAGGTAGGACCGATACGAATGGGGGCCTTATGATTAAACTTGTGCTGACCGATATGGACGATACGCTGATTCCAGCCGGGAATGACGGCGCCAGCGACTACGCCATCGAGGGCATTCATGCCATGCAGACGGCGGGTCTGCACTTTGGCCCGGTTTCGGGTCGCCAGCCGTCCGCGATGGGCTGGATGTTTCGCAATCGCGCCGAGTGCTTCTCGACTGGCGCGTTCTGTAACGGCCAGGTGATGTTTGTCGACGGTCAGGTGGTCGCTTCGCGCGCGACCGACAACGATGCCCTGACGCGTCTGGCCGATTACCTCGAGCAGGAGACCGACGATACCTATCTAAAGGTCTACAGCCTGGGTGATGACTTTTGGAATAACGATGCCTACTGCGTGACGAGCGACCCCGAGCGCGTGCGCCGCGCCATGGAGTCGGGCGGCAACGCGTGGCTCAAGGGCGAAGAGGCCCCGTGCCGTCCTGTTGTCGATGATGCCCCGGTATACAAGGCGAATATCTGGAGCGCCCGCTCGCGCGAAGAGCTCGCTGAGCTGCGCGACCGCATTGCCGCCGAGGTGCCGGAGCTCTCGCTTGTGTTTCCCAACAACCGCGTGCGCCTGTTTGACATCCTTCCGGCCGGTTGGGACAAGGGTTGCGCTGCGCTGGAGCTGGCGCGCGCTTTGGGCCTGACGCCCGACGAGGTGGCCGTATTTGGCGATTCCGATAACGACCTGCCCATGATCGATGCCGTTCCCAACTCCGTTGCAGTCGCCAATGCCAACGAGGCCGTCACGGCTGCCGCGCGCTGGCATATTGGTGCTGTGGCAGATGATGCGGTCGCCGGGGCTCTGCATCAGATTGCCGCCTGCGCCGCGACGGGGGAGATGCCGCCGTTTATGCGTCAGATGGATGCGGCGGGCCTTGGCATCACGAACAGCTAAGGAGACAGCATGAAGCTCCAGCAGCTCAGATATGTCGTCAAAGTTGCCGAATGCGGCAGCATTACCGAGGCCTCGCGCCGGCTCTTTGTGTCGCAGCCTTCGATTACCGCATCGATTCGCGATCTCGAAAACGAGATGGGCGTGCACATCTTTGAGCGCACCAACAAGGGCGTCGTTGTGTCCGAGGAAGGCGAGACCTTCTTGGGCTACGCGCGCCAGGTACTCGACCAGGCCGATCTGCTCGAGGGCAAGTACAAGGGCGCGTCCGAGCAGGTGCCGCACTTTAGTGTGAGCTGCCAGCATTATTCCTTTGCCGTTAATGCGTTTGTCGATGTGATCCGCGAGTTCGATGCCGCGCGCTACGACTTTACCCTGCGCGAGGAACAGACTCACGAGATTATCGAGGACGTCGCGCATATGAAAAGCGAACTGGGCATCCTGTACTTATCCGAGCATAACCGCGAGGTTATCGAGCGCATGCTCGCCGCCAACGAGCTCGTATTCGAGGGGCTTTTCTGCGCCACGCCGCATGTCTTTGTATGCGCCGACCATCCACTGGCGGACCACGCCAGCGTGACGCTCGAAGATCTCGAGGACTATCCGTTTTTATCCTACGAGCAGGGCAGCTACAACTCGTTTTATTATTCCGAGGAGCTGACCTCGACGTTTGAGCGCCGCAAGAATATCCGCGTGCGCGACCGTGCGACGCTGTTCAACCTGGTCATGGGCCTCAACGGCTACACGGTATGCTCAGGCGTGATCAGCCATGAACTTAACGGCCCCGGCATTATCTCCATTCCGCTCGATGTAGACGAGTACATGGAGATCGGCATCATCACGCGCAAGAACACGACGCTCACGCGCTATGGCCAAGCCTATATCGACGCGATCCGCCAGCATATTTAGCCTTTTGAGCGGCGCCGTATTTAAACTTGGCGCCGTTCGATTTACCGCGAACGTCCCAGGATGAGGCTGTATTTCGAGCCACATGTCCCATTAACCGTTGCCCCCTCGCATTACCATCAAAGTGAGCCGCTATGCGAGGGGAGGTCGCCGTGGATCGGATATATACCGACAGCTGGCGTTTCCCCATGCCGCTTATGTGCGCGGCGTTTGAGCCCGGAACGCTCGACAAAACCCTCGACGTGATGCTCAAAGATGACTATGGCGTTATCGCGCGTGCCGAGGCGCACTACTATCGCGGTTGCCCCGATGAGACACAGCGCCTAGCAGAGCCGTACTTACTATCGGATGACCTTTCGCTCCGTCTTTCGGCATGCCTGTTGTGCGCCTATGCAAATCTATCGCTGAATCGCGCATTGGCGGCGCGCCGCTGCCTTGCGTATCTCAAGGAAACAGGGAAGGGTCAAAGGACGACAAAGGATCCACGCGTCCAGGCTTCATATATGCTGCTTGCGGCGAGCGCCTGTGTGCTGCTGCATTTTCCCTCGCCGGTGTCGCGCGGCGAATTCGATTTATATGCATCGCTGCTGCCCGAGGGGCTGCGCCTGTTTGCAACCTATGCGCTGGCGCACCGTGCCTACCTCGACGGCGATTACGGACGCTGCGTGGGTATGGCGGAGAACGCCTTGTCGATGAAGCAGGAGAGCTATCCCGTCCCTGAGGTCTTCTTGCACCTGATTGCCGCCGTTGGGTGGATTAACCAGCGCGAAGCTGACCGCGCGAACGCTCATTTTATGCGTGCCTGGCAGATTGCGCAGCCCGATGGCCTGATTGAAATCGTCGGCGAGCATCACGGGCTTTTGCAAGGCGTGTTGGAGTCATGTCTGAAGAAGAGCCATCCGCAGGAGTTCGCGGAGATCATCAAAGTTACCGAGCGGTTTAGCCGCGGTTGGCGTCGTGTGCACAATCCGGGGGCGGGCGCCACCGTTGCCGAGAGCCTGACTACGACGGAGTTCGCCATCGCTATGCTGGCCTGTCGCGGCTGGACCAACGATGAGATTGCCGCTCACATGGGTATCTCGCGTGGCACGGTTAAGAATCGTCTGTCGAACACCTACGCCAAGCTGGGCATAACGAGTCGCGCCGCGCTGAAACAGTTTGTATTGCTGTAGGCGACTGGGCGGGTGCGCCTGTTTTGGACGAATAATTGAATCGGGGTCGTTCAAACGAGGCGCGGCCGCCGGTGGGAGGTCCGGCGGCCGCTTACCATGGGACGGTGCGCGCCCGAATTGATCGAGCGTCACGAGGCTTGGAGTTACGAGCGCTTGCGACTGGTAAAGATGCCAGCGACGACGGCTGCCATGCCCGTAATGACAGCGGCGACGGCGCCCATAGCGGAAGCGTCACCCGTGGCCGCGAGCGTGCCCTTGGTGTCGACATGCTTGATGGTCGCGGCGGCGGTCGTTACCTTAGGCTTCGACTCGGGCTTTGCCGGGGGCGTATCCACCGGAACGATGACGGCGCGCTTGGCGATGGCGTCGCTGTACAGGTCTGTAATCACGTCGCTGGCGGTGCCGATGGTCTGTCCACGCTGGTAGGGGGCATCGGCGGGTTCGGTGTCAACGAAGCGCACGTCGCAAATGCGTCCACCATTGGGTGTTTCGATAATGCTATCGACGATATTGATCGTTCCGGCAATGCTGCCGTCTGCACTATTCACCACGGCTAAGATGGCGGCGGTGTCGCCCTCTGCTGTTACGCGGCTGCGTGTGATGGAGATGGTCGCGGGCGTTAGGCCATCCTCGGTGAGAGCGAAGATGCCATACGTACGAGCGTTCACGTCTGGGTCAACTACGACAATATCGCCATTGCCGATGGGCGGTAGGGGCTGGTTGCCTCCATCGTGGTTGATGTAGTGGGCAATGGCCTCGACGGTCGAGTCGCTGATAAAGATGCGCCCGCCGGGGCTGCCGGTGTCGTAATTGTACGAGTAGATTCCTGAGGCGTTTTCACCCTCGGCATAGGCGTGAACGAATGAGCCGTTTTTAATGGTGATGTCGCCTTCGTCGGTGAAGATGGCGGTGGGGCTGTCTTCGCGCGCTGGGTATGCATACGCTCGTACGGTCGCCGCATCAATGGTCAGGCCATCGAAGGCATATATGCCGCTGCCGAATCCCTGGGCGGTTAGCGTGCTGTTGGATACCGTGAGGGTTTCTTCGGCGACGATGCCGCAGTCCTGCTCGGAGCGTGCGTCGACGGTGCCGCCACCGGTTATGGTTATGTCGCCGTCGGCAAGGATGCCCTCGGCGCCCGCGCCCTTGGCGGTGACAGTTCCTGTTCCGCTGATCGTCATATCGCCCTCGGAATACAAGGCGTTGCCTTCTGCTGTTGCCGTCAGGGTGCCCGTTCCGGAGATGTTGAGCTCGGCGCCCTCATTGGCACCGTCCACAACGGAAATGCCGTCGCCTTCGTCATTGGCAACCGTATTGTTGCCCTCGTAGCTCACGTTGAGCTTGCCGTAGGCAGCGATGCCTCCGCCGTTATAACCATTGAGTGTCATGTTGTCGGCGCCGTCCCAGGCCCACGTGCTGCCGTCGCCAGCTGTGGCGCCGGCGGTATAGGTGTTGCCGTCGACCTCGACCCACTCTGCCGCAAACGAGATGCTCGGCATGAGCAGCGAGCTCACGGTAAGTGCGCAGGTCAGGCCGCAGACGATGCGGCGGGTCACGCGGCGCCAGCTGCCACAGGTGAGAACGGCGCGCTGGCGCACGGGGGTCTCGGCGTAATGAAGCCCTGCAGCACGATCGGTGTGGCGCGTGGGGGTCGTAAACGTGGTCATGGTCGCTCCAATCTCTCGCGTGGCCTTGGCGGTCACCACTAAGCGTATGCGCGATAGGGCAGAGCTGCTAGTGCCATATGGGCACGAAAATGGCTATTTGCACTGGTGGATATGGGATAGTTTGGCTCGGCGGTCCGTTGGCGTGCATATAGAAGTTTCCTATATCAAACCAATACAAACGCATATTTTGCGATGCCGGTAAGAGCGCTCATACTCTCTCTCGATAAAGCAATCAATTGCAAGGGAGACATCTATGAGTGTTTTAACCACGCTGAACGCGCCGTTTCGCGCCGATATCGTCGGCAGCTTTCTTCGTCCGCAGGCCGTAAAGGACGCCCGTGCCGCCTACGCCGCGGGTACGCTCGATGACGACGGCCTTAAGGCCGTCGAGGATGAGGCTATTCGCGACTTGGTGGACAAGCAAAAGGCCGCTGGCCTGCAGGTGATTACCGATGGCGAGTTCCGCCGCAGTTACTGGCACCTCGACTTTATGTGGGGGCTCAACGGCATTGAACGCCGTACCTCGCGTACGGGCTATATGTTCCACGACGAGGAGACCACGGCCGATACCGCCGTGGTGACCGGCCCCATCAGCGGCGAGAACCACCCCTTCGTCGAGCACTTTAAGTTTGTCAAGGCGCTCGAGGGGGAGGGCCAGGTCGCGCGGCAGACCATTCCGGCGCCGATCCAGACATTCTCCGAAGTTACGCTCGACCGCTGCGACGGCCAGCAGGAGAGTCTGCGTGCCGTCTATAAGACCGATGAGGAACTTGCCGACGCTATTGCAGCCGCTTATCGCACCGTGATCGCCGACCTGTACGCAGCAGGCTGCCGCAACATCCAGTTTGATGACTGCACCTGGGGCATCTACTGCGATACCGATTTTGTCGCCAAAACCGGCATGAGCCCGGTCGACCTGCAAAAGGTAAGCGAGCTGGGCGTGGCGCTCAACAACGCCGCCATCGAGGGCAAGCCCGACGACCTGGTCATTAACACGCACGTGTGCCGTGGTAACTACCACTCTACCTATGCCTTCGAGGGCGGCTATGACCCCATCGCGCCGTACCTGTTCGCAAACGAGGATGTCGACGCATTTTACCTGGAGTTCGATACGCCGCGCGCCGGCGGTTTTGAGCCGCTGAGGTACGTTACCCCTGGCAAGAAGGTCGTGTTGGGCCTGGTGACCACCAAGGCCGCTGAGCTTGAGGACGAGGATGCCATCGTCGAGCGTATTCACGAGGCTGCAAAGTATGTTCCGCTCGAGAACCTGTATCTGTCTCCGCAGTGTGGCTTTGCCAGCTGCGAGATTGGCAACAAGCTGACCGAGGACGAGCAATGGGCAAAGATCGCGCTGGTCAAGCGCATTGCCGAGCGCGTTTGGAAATAGCGCTAGCGTTTGCAGGTGGCGGCGCGTGCGAGGCATGGCGCATCGCGTACAATGGTTCGGATCGTATCGTTCGGGCAGGTTATCCGATATGCCCGATCGCCCTTCCATTCGAAAGGACATCCATGCCCCAGTCTTCGACGCCCGCCGCCAGCGATGCCATCTACGACGCATCGTCGCTCGGCCGCCCGCGCATGTTCCTGCTCGGTCTGCAACACCTGTTTGCCATGTTTGGCGCTACCGTGCTGGTGCCCGTGCTCACCGGTCTCTCGGTTTCGGCGACGCTTTTGTTTGCCGGCTTGGGCACGCTCCTGTTCCACTTCCTGTCGCGCGGTAAGGTCCCCGCATTCTTGGGATCCTCGTTTGCCTTTATTGCCGGCTATGCCGCCATCGCGCCCAACGGCGAGACCGAGCTTTTGCCCTACGCCTGCCTGGGCGTAGCTTGTGCCGGCCTGCTCTATCCGGTGCTTGCGGCACTCTTCCGCGCGTTTGGCGCCAAGCGCGTCATGCGCTTCTTCCCGCCGGTGGTGACTGGCCCCATCGTCATTTCGATCGGTCTGATCCTGGCAAGCTCCGCTATTGCCAACTGCCAGACCAACTGGCTTGTTGCCGTTGTCGCCGTGGCAGTGATCGTCATCTGCAACATCTGGGGCCGTGGCATGGTTAAGATCGTGCCGATCTTGCTGGGCGTTGTGGTGAGCTATGCCGTTGCGGCTGCGCTCGGCGAGGTTGATTTCTCGGGCGTTGCCGCCGCTTCGTGGGTCGGTCTGCCCATCGTGTGGGACAACACCGTGTTTGCGCTCTTTGGGCCGCAGTTCGATAGCGGTCTTGCCACGACGGCCATCATCACCATCATGCCGCTGGCCTTTGCGACCATGATCGAGCATATCGGCGATATCTCTGCTATCGGTTCGACTTGCGAGCGCAACTACATTGCCGATCCCGGCCTGCATCGCACGCTGCTCGGCGATGGTCTTGCCACGATCCTGGCTTCGCTCTTTGGCGCTCCGGCCAACACTACGTATGGTGAGAACACCGGCGTGCTTGCCCTGACGCGTGTGTTTGACCCGCGCGTGATTCGCATTGCCGCGTGCTGCGCTATCGTGCTTTCGTTCTGCCCCAAGTTCGCTGCCGTGATTGCCGCCATGCCGGCGTGTGTAATCGGCGGCGTGTCGCTTGTGCTCTACGGCATGATCAGTGCCGTAGGCGTGCGCAACCTCATCGAGAACCAGGTCGATTTCCAGAACAACCGCAACGTGCTGGTTGCCGCGCTGGTGCTCGTGCTTTCGCTCGGCATCGCGTACAGCACCGCCGGCGCCATCGTGTTGGAGCTGGGCGGCGTGACCATTTCGCTGTCCGGCATTGCCGTGGGCTCACTGGTGGGCATTGTGCTCAACGCCATCCTGCCGGGTAACGACTTTGAGTTTGATGTCTCCGAGCTTGAGGAGGCTGCTGAGTAGCAGCTGCGTTCAGCTAAAACAAGATATGGTGCCCATGCGTATATGCGTGTGGGCACCATTTTTAATGTGTCAGTATCCAGTGGATGCCGCGGGCCATGCGTAAGTCGGTTTGGGCAAAGTGATTGCCGGGGTTGAGCTCCAGCGTTGTTGGAATGCCGCGCTCGACGAGCAACGCTTCCATCGCGCGTGTGTCGTCGAGTACATGCCGCATCATGCGGTTGGGCGTCTTGGTTTCCTTTTTGCCGAGTGACAGGTAGACGGCTTGCGGGCTGCCGGCAAATGGCGCCGTGCTGGCGCAATCGACAAAGTCGGGAAACCATAGCGACCCCGATGCGCTCGCCGCGCGGCCAAAGACATCGGTTTGCCAGAGGGCCCAAAGCGAAAAGAGGCCCGCGAGCGAGTAGCCGGCAATGCCGCGCCAGGTGGGCGGCTGAGGAAGCGACGACTCCACCTGGGGGATTATCTGATTCAGCAGCTCATCAAGAAAACCGGCAGCTTGGCCGCCGAAAGGCTCGGCATCGCGTACGGTCCCGTCGCATTCCCAGGGACTCAGCTCGCGATTCCAATCGAGCCCGCCAATGGCGACGAGGGTGAATGGCGGACAGTCGAGCTCTCGGCAACACTTATAAACCTCGCTGCCGTTGCCCATGACCACGGGGAGGTAGATGACGGGCGCGCCTTCCGTATGCTCCGAATGTACGGTTATCTGCTTTTGTGCTTCCAAGGCAGGCTTCTCTCAGTGTTGTGATATCGGCAGTCCCAATTGTCGCACGCCAGCGTATACCGGTTGGACAGCATCAAGAACATTCGCGTGCGTCGTGCGGGCGCAAACAGAAAACGCCACCGCCGGAGGGGAGCTCGGCGGTGGCGTTGCTAAACGGTGCTGGGGCTCGGGGCCTTCGCGGGAGCTGCCATGTGCGCAGAGGCGTCTAAGAACGCTTACGGCTCGCCATGGTGCCTGCGGCGATAGCGGCTGTTCCCGCAAGGACGGTTGCCACGATGGCCGCACCCGAGGTGTCGCCGGTTGCCGCGAGCACGCCGGTAGTCTTGGCTTTCGTGGTTGAAGCCGCAACGGCCTTGGTCGGCTTTGAGCCCTCAGGCTTGGGGTTCTGCTTGGACTCCGCGGGCTTGCTTTCTGCGGGCTTGGTCTCGTCGGGCTTGGGGTCTTCCGGCTTGGCTACCTCGGGAGGTGCGATGGTCGTACTTTTGGCGACTGCTTTGATATAGAGGGAGTCGACCGTGGCGTCGCCCGTGCCGATGGCTTGGCCTGCCTCGTAGATGCCGTCACGGAGCTTGCGATAGTCAATGACCTTGCCGCCTTCGGGCGTCTGGATGGCGGCGTTCTCAATCTTGATGGTGCCGATTGTCTTGCCGTCAGCGCTCATGGCACGGGCAAAGATTGCCGCTGTATCTCCTTCGGCCGTTACCTTGCTGCGGATGATCGAGATGACTGCGGGTGTGACGCCCTCGCTGGTCTGGGCGATGATGCCGATGTTCTCGCCTTGGGGTTCGCGCCTCGTCTCGCCATCTTGGTTTTCGCTGTAGGGGATGGGGCCGTCGCCGTTCTCGACATAGCGGGCTATGGCCTTGACAACGGAGTCGCTGATGTAGATGTGGCCGCCCTTCTCGTTGGGTCGATCGTTTCTGGTGGAGAATGCAGCCGAAACCTCGCCTTCCGCAAACGCGTCCACGGTGGAGCCGTTCTTGACGACGATGTCGTCCTGGTAGGTGAAGAGGGCGTTGGCGCCACCGTATCTGCCTTTACTTGCACGGACCGTCACGTTTGCATGATCGAGGGTGATGCCCTTGTGGGCATAGACGCCATATTCAACACCGTTTACGTTGAGGGAGGCGTTTGTGGCTGCGAGGCTGCCCTTGGCCTCGACGGCAGCGTCTTTCTCGGAGCTTGCCTTGACCTGGCTGCCGTCCGAGATGTTGATATTGCCGCCGCTCCAAAGGGCCTCACCATCGGCTGAGCTTGCCTCGACCGTCCCGCCACCCTTGATGGTGAGGTTCTTGTCGGCTCCAATACCCTTGTCCTTGGTAGCCCTGGCGGTGACGGCTCCGCTGTCGTCAATCGTGATATTGCCGTTTGCCCTGATGCCATCCGATGCACCCGTGGCGTTGACGTTGCCCGAACCTTTGATAGCGAGATCACCTCCGGCATTGATGGCATCAAACCCAGTGCTCGTGGCGTTGACGGATCCGGCTCCGTCGATGTTGATATTACCCGTGGAGAGGATAGCGTCCTCAGTAGATGTCACGCTGAGCGTGCCGCCCTCGTCGCCTTGGATATTGAGCTCGGCATTCTCGTTAGTGCCATGAGAAACGTTGATGCTTTCGATCCATTCGGCAGTGACGATGTTGGTTCCCGAGTAATTCACGTTGAGCTTGCCTGCGGCCTGGATCTCGCCGCCGTTATAGTTGTTGAGCTTCAAGTCGTCGGCGCCGTCCCACGACCAGGTACCGGCCTCGTCGCTCGCCGCGGTGTTGTACTTGTTGCCGCCGACCTTGACCCATTCCGCTGCGAGCGAGACGCTCGGCATGAGCAGCGAGCTCACCGTGAGCGCGCACACGGCGCCCGCGACGATGCGGCGCGTCACGCGGCGCCAGCTGCCGTGCGCGAGTCCTATGCGACGGCGAACGTCGGGTTCGGCAACATGGGTTCCGGCGGTAGTGTCATTGCGTTTGGGGGTCGTGAACAAGGCTGCCATGGTTGCTCCCGTTCTCATAGGGCCTATACGACTAGATTCAGCGTATCTGCTGGATGTTGCCGGCGGTAGTGCCGTTTGGAGGGCAAAATGTCCAAAATCCGGAAGAGGAATAAGCTGCGCACCTACGCGTTGTCGGGCATTAATCACAAAGCGCGGAGCCGCTTGTTGCGACTCCGCTCGCGTGTGTGCCATACGAGTGCAAACAGAAAACGCCACCGCTGGAGGGGAGCTCGGCGGTGGCGTTGCTAAACGGTGCGCGGACTAGGCGGCTTTAAAAGTGTCGGTTCGTGTATGAAGGGCGTCTATGAGCGCTTGCGGCTCACCACGGCGCCTGCGGCGATGGCGGCTGTTCCCGCAAGGGCGGATGCCACGATGAAGGCACTCGAGGCGTCGCCGGTTGCCGCGAGCTTGCCGGTGGTCTTGGCTCCCGTGGCTGCAACTGCAACGGTCTTGGTTGTCTTCGTGCCCTCGGACTTGGAACCCTCGGGCTTGGTCTCGCCGGGCTTTTCCTCGGGTTTGATCTCCTCGGGAGGCACGATGACCGTGCTCTTGGCGACAGCGGCGTCATAGGGGGAGTCGATCGTGGCGTCGCCCGTGCCGATGGTTTGCCCTGCCTCATAGATAATGCTGCGGCTGTACTCTTGCTCGTAGCGATAGTCAATGACCTTGCCGCCTGCGGGCCTCTGAATGGGAGCGCCCTCGATCTCGATGGTGCCGATCGCCTTGCCGTCCTCGCTCATGGCAAGGGCGAAGATTGCTGCCGTGTCTCCCTCGGCCGTGACCTTGCTGCGGATAATCGAGATGGTCGCGGGCGTGATGCCCTCGCTGGTCTGCGCGAAGATGCCGATGTTCAGGCCCTCGGACTCAGGGATGATTTCGTCGTTCTGGTCTCCGCTGTAGTGATCGGGGCCGCCGCCACCGGTCTCGATATAGCGGGCTATAGCCTTGACAGCGGAGTCGCTGATGTAGATGTGGCCGCCTGACTCGCCAGGGTTGTAGTTTCTGCTGGCGATAGCAGCCGAGAACCCGCCTTCCGCGAGCGCGTCCACGATGGAACCATTCTTGATGACGATGTCGTCCTCGTCAGTGATGAGAGCGATAGTTTGCCAACCGCCGCCCGTGCTTGCACGGACCGTCACGGTCGCGTGGTCGAGCGTGATGCCCTTGCGGCCATAGACGCCATACTCAACACCGCTTGCGTTAAGGGATGCGTTGGTGACCGTGAGACTGCCCTCAGTGTCGACGGCAAGATCCTCCTCGGAGTTTGCCTTAACCTGGCTGCCGCCCAAGATGTCGATGTTGCCGTCAGCCCAAATCGCCGCTTCTTCTATCGAGCTTGCTTCTACCTTGCCACCGCCTTTGATGATGAGGTCACTGCCCGCGGAGATGCCGTAACTTTCGTTTCCTTTAGCGATCACTGTGCCAGAGGAATCGATGGTGGTCTTGCCCTTGGATTGGATGCCTTCGGTGCCGCCCGTAGCATTCACGGTGCCCGAGCCCGTGATAGAAAGATTGCCCTTTGCCTCAATTCCGTCGGCAGTAGCGCTTGTGGTGTTCACAGTGCCTGGGCCAGAAATGGAGAGGTCGCCTGTGGATTTAATTGCATCGGTCTCGGCTGTCACATTGAGCTCATCCGTGCTATTCGAGCTCGTTATGTTCAACTCTGCTTTCTGGCTAGTGCCATCCTGCGCTTTGATGGCGGCTCCGGTGTAATCGGGCTCGGTTTTCACGGTGTTCTTGCCCTCGTAGGCAATGTTGAGCTTGCCCTCGGCCTCGATCGCACCGCCGTCATAGCCGTTGAGCTTCATGTCATCGGCGCCATCCCATGACCAGGTGCCAGCCTCGTCACCCGCCGCGGTGCCAGCGTCATACCGGCTGCCGCCGACGTCCACCCACTCGGCCGCGAGCGAGACGCTCGGCATGAGCAGCGAGCTCACCGTGAGCGCGCAGGCCAGGCCGCAGACGATGCGGCGCGTCACGCGGCGCCAGCTGCCGCGTGCGAGCAGCGTGCGACGGCGCACGTCGGGCTCGATAAAATGGGCTCCTGAGGTTTTGTCATTGCGCTTGGGGGTCGTGAACAAGGCGGCCATGGTTACTCCCATCCTCATAGGGCCTATGCGATTACGCCCAGCATATCTGCAGGATGTAGTCGGCGGTAGTGCCGTTTGGAGGGCAAAATGTCCAAAACTTGGGAAACAATACATCGCGCGTCCGTGCGTTGCCTGGCTTTAAAAGAAAAGCGCGGAGCCGCTCGATGCGACTCCGCGCTTTTGTGTTCTGCTTTGGCAGACTGTGCCGTTACGCCACGAAGAAGTAGACGAGGAAGGCAAGGGCTGCGATCCACATGAGCGGCTTGATCTTGGAGGCCTCGCCCTTAAAGAGCGCGACGATCACGTAGGCGATAAAGCCTAGGCCAATGCCGGCAGAGATGGAGTAGGTGAAGGGCACGCCGGCGACGATCATGAACGCCGGGAAACCCTGCGACACGTCGGACCAGTCGATCTCGGAGGCTTCGCTCATCATGAGGTAGCCGACGTAGACCAGAGCACCGCAGGTGGCGGCGCTGGAAACGATGGTGACGATGGGGGAGAAGAACGCGGCGAGAATGAACAGCACGCCGGTGGTGACGGAGGTAAGGCCCGTGCGGCCACCGTCGGCAGCGCCAGAGGTGGACTCGACGAAGGTGGTGATGGAGGAGACGCCCATAAAGCCACCGGCAGCAGCGGCCACGGAGTCGACGACCAGGATGGGACGGATGTCCTCGACATTGCCGTCCTCGGTCAAGAACTCGCCCTGCTTGGCGACGGCCATCGCGGTGCCCATGGTGTCGAAGAAGTCGCTCATGAGCAGCGAGAAGGCAACGACGAGCAGCATCGGGTCGGTCAGAACCTTCACGATGGCCATGTTGCCGTCGGCGGTGCTGGCAAACGGGGCGCCAAAGGTCGAGAAGTCGAGCGGTGCGATGAGGCCCTCGGGCGCATGGGTGACGCCCAGCGGGATACCGGCGATAACGGCGACGATGATGCCGATGAGCAGCGAGCCCGGCACGTTGCGGGAAGCCAGGGCAACCGTCACGACGATGGAGATGATGCCGACGATAAAGGTGGGGGTGGCGATGTCGCCCAGGCCGACGAGCGTCCCGGCGCCAGCGGTGATGATGCCGGCGTCGCACAGGCCGATCATGGCGATGAACAGACCCAAGCCAACCGAGATGGCGTGGCGCAGGACCACAGGGATGGCATCCATGATGGCCTCGCGCAGGCCGCAAAGGACGAGCAGCAAGATGACGATACCCTCGAGGAAGATAACGCTCATGGCTACGTGCCAGTCACCGCCACACATGGTGGTGGCGATGCCCGCGATCATGGCGTTGATGCCCAGGCCCGACGCGCAGGCGAGCGGGCGGTTGGCGAAGACGCCCATGCAGATGGTCATGATGCCGGCGCCCAGGCAAGTGGCGCAGGCGAGCGCTCCCGCATCGATGCCGGCGCCCGAGAGCACCGCGGGGTTGACGGCAATGATGTAGGCCATCGCCAGGAACGTTGTCAGTCCAGCGCGAAGTTCAGTCCCGATTGTGGACTTGCGCTCGCTGACGTGAAATAGTTCGTCCATGTATACCCTTTCCTTGTTCGGCCCCGAGTTTAGGCCGATTGACACGAACTCACTCACTATATCGCCTTTACAACCTTGCTGTTCCTCACATGTTGATGTTCGGCGCTTTGTAGCGGACGGGCGGTATTTTCCGTATGAAAATGTGTGGGTACCGTATACTTAAGCAGTTACAACGACCCCTATGGAGGAACGTATGATTAAAGAGCTCTGCCACGACGAGGCTATTCTGTCCCAGCGTTGCGAGGTCGCGACCGTCGAGGACGAGTCGGTGGCACAGGACCTGATCGATACCATCAAGTCGCTCGACGATGCCGGCTGCCTTGCCGCCAACCAGATCGGCGTCACCAAGAAGGTCTGCGTCTACCTGGACGATGCCGGCGAGCCCCATGTGCTCTACAACCCCCGTCTGGTGTTTGGTCTGGGCGCCAGCAAGATGGAGGAGAGCTGCCTGACGCACGAGGAGGTCACCAAGTCCACGCGCTACATCAAGTGCAAGGTTGCCTTTGACCAGATCGTCGACGGCAAGATGCGCGAGCGCAAGCAGGACTTTGTGGGCTTCGAGGCACAGATGATTCAGCATATGATCGACCACTGTCTCGGCAAGTTGGTCTAAGGGGATCAAAGCACCGCACCTTGCCGCTCAATCGTCGCTTGCGTACCGTTAGTACGCGGCGCTCCTCTTTCGTGGCAATCTGTGGCACTTTGACCCCTTAGACGACCTGCGGGGTTAACTTGGTTGAGTTTATCCAGCTTGAATAGTCCGGGCGTGACATTGTTGTCATGTCCGGGCTTTTGTGTTTAGCGCCTTTTTGTTTGGAGACAATGAACTTAGCAGGAACGTAAAGCTAGGAGGCGCTATGTGTACGAGTATTCGATTTACCGATAATTCTGGTCACATGTATCTGGGCCGCAACCTCGACTGGAGCTTTGACTACGGCCAACAGGTTCGCGTGATGCCGCGCGGGTTCCACATTCCGTATTCGTTTATCGACGATGCGTCGGCGGCACACGCGGTAATCGGCATGTGCATCGATTACAAGAACTATCCCATGTTTTTCGATTGCGGTAACGATGCGGGTCTGGCTGTGGCGGGGCTCAACTTTCCCGGCTATGCCGAGTATGCCGAGGGCCCGGTTGATGGAAAGACCAACATCGCGGCCTATGAGTTTCCCCTGTGGGTGGCAGCGACGTTCTCGACGGTCGATGAGGTCGAGGCCGCGCTGCGCGATACGGTGATTGTCGCCAAATCTGCCGGAGAGGGGCTGGGCGTGTCGCTGCTCCATTGGATTATCGGCGACAGCCAGCGCAGCATCGTGGTCGAGATGATGGCTGACGGCCTGCATGTATACGACGATCCGGTCGACACCCTTGCCAATCAGCCCACCTTCCCGTGGCACATGGAAAACCTGCGCACCTATATCACCGCCACAAGCGATTTTCCGCAGACGGCGAAGTGGCGTGGCGCCGAGCTTAAGCCCTATGGAGCCGGTGCCGGCATGCGCGGTATTCCGGGTGACTGCTATTCGCCGAGCCGTTTTGTAAAGGCGGCGTACCTCAATGCCAATTACCCGCAAAAGGAGAGCGAGACCGAAAACGTCGTCCGCATGTTCCGCTCGCTCGAGGGCGTGGTGATGATCGAGGGGGCGTCCAGGATGGGCGATGGCAAGTTCGAGAAGACTATCTACACCGGATGCTTTAGCGCGCGCACGGGCAATTATTACTACGCGATGTATGGGGATCCGTCGATTCGCTACGTGAGCCTGATGGATGCCGAGGGCGCGAGCCCCGATAGGCTCGTGGTTCCCGAGCCGCGTCGTTCGTAGCCGACGGCTTTACTGAAATGCAAAGCGCCCCTGCATCTCCTGTGAGGTGCAGGGGCGCTGTCGTTGATGCGCGACGTCGCTAGAAGTTGGCGTCGTTGAGCTGGGCGCTCTCGAGGCCGTCGAGCAGTTGCTGTTCGGGCGTATCGGCGACGCTCTCGAGCAATTCGGTGGGATCGACGTTCATGTCCCTACCGGCCTCGTTGCCGTTGACCAGGTCGTCCGAGAAGATATCGACTTCCATTTCCTCGGCTTCTTCGATCTGGACCTCGAGCGGCACATGGGTGCGTACGAGTTTGACCGCCGGACGCATGCGGGCAAAGAGAGGCACGTACTCGATGATGATCGCCGAGTTCTCAAGACCGTACCAGCGTGCCGGGCTTCCGCAGGCGCGGCGGACGGCGTACTTGATGGCCATCACGCGGTGGTCGTTGCGGTTGATGTCCGTTTCGGGGGCAAGCATCTTGCGCAGCATGCAAAAACGGAAGTCGCCCACGTTGCCGCGTGTCTCGTAGATGGAGTAGGTGTGATGCTGCGGTGGCAGCTCACCCGATGTCATCAAGTCGCCAACGATCTGACGCAGATAGGCGTTGATGCGCTGGTTGACCTTAAAGCCCAGGTCCAGGCGCACGCGGAACAAAAAGTCCGTGCCAAAGGTCTCGACGGAATACTCGTGCGTATAGGGCTCGTCGGTAACGTGCACGTTGATGAACCAATATGCCTTGGCGCGCTTGGGGTGCTTGTCCAGGATGGAATAGAGCACGTCGCGGTCGAGCGTGAGCGGGTCGGGGCTGTTGGTGAGGAACACCAGATTGTCGGCGAGCACGGGATAGGTCTCGTCATTGCGCAGGCGATTGAGCTGGTCGATGTACTTGGAGACGGGCAGCAGAATCGTCTGCGTGCGCTCGATGGCAGTGCCGCGACGCCATACATACATAAGGCCGAACAACAGTGCCGCCAGGAAGATCATGACGTAGCCGCCGTCAAAGAACATGGTGAGGCACGAAGCGAAGAAGCACAGCTCAATGGCACCAAAGAGCAGGGCGAAGACGCAGGCAACCAGCTTGTGCTTGAGGATGCCGGCGATGTAGCTCGTCAAAAGCGTCGTGGTCATGAGCATGGTCACGGTAATGGCGAGGCCGTAGGCGCTCTCCATGCGCTCGGAGTTTTGGAACAGCAGCACGATGAAGATGCAGCCGACCCACATGATGTTGTTGACGAGCGGAATATAGAGCTGGCCCTTGGTGTCGCTGGGGTAGTGGATGCGAAGGTGCGGCATAAGGTTGAGGCGCGTTGCCTCGGATACCAGCGAGAATGAGCCGGTAATGAGCGCCTGCGAGGCAATGATGGCCGCCACGGCCGAAAGTACGATGGCAAAGGGGCGCAGGGGCTCGGGAAGCATCATGTAGAACGGGTTGACGATGTCCATTGCGAGCATCTGGGGATTGGAGTTGTTGGCGAGCAGCCAAGCGCCCTGACCCAGATAGTTAAGGATAAGTGCGGCCTTTACGAACGGCCAGGATGCATAGATGTTGGCCTTGCCCACGTGGCCCATGTCCGAGTAGAGCGCCTCGGCGCCGGTCGTCGACAGGAAGACAAAGCCGAGCACCATGATGCCCGAGTGGTTGATGGGCGAGAACAGGAACATGATGCCGCGGATGGGGTTGAGCGCGCGTAGGATGGACAGATTGCCGAGCATGTTAAACAGGCCGGCGCCTGCCAAGAACAGGAACCATAGTGTCATGAGCGGGCCGAAGAGCTTGCCGATTGACGAGGTACCGGCGCGCTGCATGGCAAACAGCCCGCAAATAATGATAATGGTGATGATGATGACGTTGGTCTGGCCGTCACCCAAAAGCGCATGGCCCCACTCGATGGTGCGCAAACCCTCGATGGCCGTGGTGACCGTGACCGCGGGGGTGAGGATGCCGTCGGCGAGCAGCGCCGCGCCGCCGATCATGGCGGGAAGAATCAGCCACGGCGCCACCTTGCGTACGAGGCTGAACAGGGCGAAGATGCCGCCCTCGTTGTGGTTGTCGGCCTTCATGGCGATCAGTACATACTTGACCGTGGTCACGAGCGTCATGGTCCAGATGACGAGCGAAAGCGCGCCCAGGATCATGTCCTCGCTGACGGTACCGATGCCGCCGTTGTTGGCGACGATTGATTTCATGGTGTACATGGGGCTCGTGCCGATGTCGCCGTAGACGACGCCGAGCGTTACGAGCAGCATGCCAGCGGAGAGGGGAATGGCTCCATGCCCGCCCTGTCCATGCTGGTCTTGGAGGTTTGCCTCCAGTTTGTTGTGTGCCACGTGGACTCCCTTAGACATCCGGTTATCTGTCTAGGGCAGATAACCTTTATGCCATCTTTATACATATAAGAGCAGTTTGGCACATCGGGGTGTTTTAGACAATAATCCCCATCTGGGGATTATTCACGTACGCAGGTAGCATTTCAAAGCCGGGGCATATCCGCTGAATGGCTTGCTGCAATGTGATAACCGCGGACGCGCCCCTGCTTTGAAACTGAAGAGGGGCTTTTAAGCACGTGCTGCCTGGGCGATGCTTGCTTTGGTGTCTGCGCGTTTGCCGGCGACTTCGCAAAAGATCGCGCCGCCGATGATCAACGCGGCGCCCATGAGGCGGATGAGCGTCATGGTCTCGCCCAAAAGGGCAACGGAGAACACGACGGCCGAAAGCGGCTCAAGGTAGCCGACGACCGCGACGGTCTGGACGGGCAGCTTGGCGACGGCACTAAAGTAGAGCAGGCAACCGATGCCGGTGTTGACGACGCCGAGCATGACGACGGCGCGCCAATCAATACTGGCGGCGACGCCGGCGGACAGGAATGAGGGAGCGCCCTGCGTGATGAGCGTAAGGACCAGCGCGGTCCCAAAGGCGGCGCTCACCTGGAGCGTGGAGTTCTCGAGGCCTTCGATGTGTGGCGCACCCTTGCTAGCGATGACCATCAGCGCATAGCAAAATGCCGAGGCGATTCCGCAAGCGATACCTGCAATGGGCATATTGCCGCCGAGGCCTTGGGCCGCGATGAGGAAGGCGCCGCAAGCAACGGCGATAAAGCCGGCGATTTTGCCGCCGGTTAGCTTTTCGCCAAAGATGAGCGGGGAGAGTGCCATGACAATGATGGGGCCGCAGTAGTACAGCAGCGAGGATACGCCGACGCCGATCGTCTGGTAGGCGCGGAACAGAAAAATCCAGCTGGCGCCCAGCGCGGCTCCCGAGAGAAGGAGGGCTGCGGCTTCGCGGGGACGAGATAGCGCCTGCAACTTATGGCGTTGGGTGATGGTGAGGATGGTGACAAGCGAGAGGGCGCCCAAAAACGTACGCAGGAGCACAATGTCGGAGCTCGGCAGTGCGATAGCTGCGGCGATGATGCCGTTAGAGCCAAACAACAGTAATGCTGCTAAGTATGTAACCAATCCATTGTTGTTCATGCACTGCCGCCCCTTCTGTATCCGTGCAAATTCACTATGGGGTAGCGGGCTATAGAAGAAAAGCGAATATAATTCATGGATGACATGACAAATACTCATGCAAAGGTGGGGACGTGCCGTGGAGACCAATATCCAAAAGATGCAGGTGCTGCTCGAGACGGTGCGTGCCGGCAGCTTTACGCGTGCTGCAGAGCGGCTGAGCTATTCGCAGTCGGGCGTGAGTCGCATGGTAGGCGACCTTGAGGCAGACTGGGGTTTCAAGGTGCTTGATCGCAGCCGCGAGGGCGTGGTGCTTTCTGCCGACGGGCGGCAGGTCATGCCGGCAGTCGAGGCGTTATGCGAAGAGTTTGGCCGCTTGCAGCGATGCGTGGACGAAATGCGGGGGCTCATGCGCGGCAAGATCTGTATCGGTACGTTTTCGAGTGTGGCGACCCATGTACTGCCGTCGGTGATCGCGCGGTTTCGCGCTGATCACCCGGATGTCGATTACGAGCTTCTGATGGGTGATTACTCCGAGATTGAGCAATGGGTGGCGGAAGGTCGCTGCGACCTGGGCTTTATTCCGCGCGAGCCACGCGGCGCCGGCATGGCGTCGCGGCCGTTGGTGCAAGACGAGCTGATGGCCGTGGTGCCAGCGGACTCCTCGCTTGCCACCGCGGAGGTCGTTTCCCTTGCCGATTTGGCCAACGAGCAGTTTATTCTGCTGGAACGCGGTAGCGACGACGAGATTACGCCGCTGTTTCGCCGCGCGGGCCTGGCGGTGCGCTCTAAGCTGTCGACCTGGGATGATTATGCGATTATGGCCATGGTCGAGGACGGTCTGGGCGTGAGCATTCTTCCGGCGCTCATCTTGCGGCGCTGCCAGTTCGATGTTGCCGTGCGCCCGCTCGAGGGGCATCCCCATCGGCAGATCAACGCGATATATCGCACGGCTGACGTTTCGCTTGCCGCCGCTCGATTCCTTGAATACCTCTAAAAGCGCGTACCTGTTGTCCACTTTTGGACAATTCTCGGGGCTCGGTACATTTTCTTGTGAA
The DNA here is from genome assembly GCF_964259375.1 of Collinsella aerofaciens ATCC 25986. Lineage (GTDB taxonomy): Bacteria > Actinomycetota > Coriobacteriia > Coriobacteriales > Coriobacteriaceae > Collinsella > Collinsella aerofaciens_BO. The sequence continues at coordinate 58,784 of NZ_CAXVJM010000003.1, read as the reverse complement.
ATTGAACTTCCGGATAATGCGCCGCGCTATACTGCTTGCTAAATTGAACCTTGGTTCAATTCGTGTTCTATAAATTGAACTTTGCCAGCAAGGAGGTTCTAGTGGCCCAAGAGACGTTTAGCGATCGCCTGCGACAGGCTATGTCCGATCGCGACGTTCGCCAGTCGGACGTAATCCGCGCATCGGAGATGCTCGGCAAAAAACTCGGCAAGAGTCAGATGAGCCAATATGTGAGCGGCAAGACGATCCCGCGGCGCGATGTGGCAGAGCTGCTCGCCCGCATTTTGGAGGTCGATGTTACCTGGCTGCTTGCCGGTGGCGCCGATCAAGGCGAGACGTCCTCGTCCCATAACGTTGCCAAATCCGAACCTAGCCCCACGGCTCAAATTCCAAGGAGCGCCACCATGCGTACTTTTTCTAAATCCACCAAACTCGATAACGTCCTGTATGACGTGCGCGGTCCCGTCGTCGACGAGGCTGCCCGTATGGAGGATGAGGGCGAGCGCATCCTCAAGCTCAATATCGGCAACCCGGCGCCCTTCGGTTTCCGCACGCCCGATGAGGTCATCAAGGACATGCGCCAGCAGCTGCCCGACTGCGAAGGCTATTCCAACTCGCGTGGCTTGTTCTCCGCGCGCAAGGCGATCATGCAGTATTCGCAGATCAAGGGCCTGCCCAATGTTCAGATGGAGCACATCTACACGGGCAACGGCGTGTCCGAGCTCATTCAGCTTTCGATGAACGCGCTGCTCGACAACGGCGACGAGATTCTGATCCCCAGCCCCGACTACCCGCTGTGGACGGCGTGCGCAACCCTTGCCGGTGGACATCCCGTGCACTATCTATGCGATGAGCAGGCGGATTGGTATCCCGACCTGGAGGATATGGAGTCCAAGATCACGAGCGCGACCAAGGCCCTCGTCATCATCAACCCCAACAACCCCACGGGCTCTGTCTATCCGCGCGAGGTGCTCGAGGGCATCGTCGAGGTTGCGCGCAGGCACCAGCTCATGATCTTTGCCGATGAGATCTACGACCGCCTGTGCATGGACGGCTACGAGCACGTCTCGATTGCCTCGCTCGCCCCCGATCTGCCCTGCGTTACCTTTAGCGGTCTGTCCAAGTCGCACATGATTGCGGGCTATCGCATTGGCTGGATGGTGCTTTCGGGCAACCAGCGCTGCATGAGCGACTTTATCATGGGCATCAATATGCTCTCCAACATGCGCCTGTGCTCCAACGTGCCGGCTCAGTCGATCGTTCAGACGGCGCTCGGCGGACACCAGTCCGTCAACGATTACATCCGCCCCGGCGGTCGTGTCTACGAGCAGCGCAACTTTGTGTATGAGGCGCTCAACAAGATCGACGGCATCTCGGTGGTTAAGCCGCGCGCGGCGTTCTATATCTTCCCCAAGATGGATGTTAAAAAGTTCAATATCACCGATGACGAGCAGTTTGCCCTCGACCTGCTGCACGAGAAGAAGATCCTGATCACGCGCGGCGGCGGCTTTAACTGGGCTGAGCCCGACCACTTCCGCATCGTGTACCTGCCGCGCATGGAAGTGCTCAAAGAGTCGCTCGACGACTTGGCTGACTTCTTCGATCATTACCGCCAGAACTAATATGGTTCCGCCGTTCTACCGAACGGCGGAACTAAACAACGACCCCGTTGCAGTGATCGATTTCGTGTTGGATGATTTCGGCGGTGTAGCCCGAGAAGTTTTTGATGCGGTGGACGAAGTTCTCGTCTAGATACTCCACCTTAATGCGGCGGTAGCGGGTGCAGGGGCGCTCGCCGATCAGAGAGAGGCATCCTTCGCTCGTCTGATAGGCATTGACCTGCTCAAGAATCTGAGGGTTGTACATGAGCAGCGCCCTGCTACCGTCCTTTACGCAGATGATGCGCTTGCGCACGCCGATCATGTTGGCGGCGAGGCCCACGCACTCGTGCTCATGCTCGCGGAGCGTGTCCAGAAGGTCCTGTCCGGTCGCAACGTCTTCGGGGCCGGCATCTTCGGAGGGCAGGCGTAAAAAGAACTCGGACTTCATGATGGGCTTGATCATGGCGGGCTCCTCATGTCTCGTGCTTTCGTGGACTTTCAATAATAACGCGGAGACAAAGCTGCGTGCGCGCGTTACAATGCTGCGTTATTGAACCATGTTGTCGGATACGCCGTTCGTGCTATCCGATGTAAATCTAGGGCTCATCTTCGCCCTAGACCGTTCCTCTGGGGCGATGCGTTTGTCGTTCTAAGAGGAAGGAATTGTATGGGGACCAAAACCCGGAAGCAAACTCAATCATCATCGACGACCTCGACGTTTCTTACCGTGATGTATGTTGCCGCCTTTGTCGCCGCGTTTAACGAGAACATCATTAACGTGGCACTGCACGATATCATGGCGGCGTTTTCGGTGAGTGCGACCACGGCGCAATGGCTCGTTTCGGGCTACATGATCGTGACGTCGATCTTCACGGCCATTATGGCCTTTCTGTCTGGGCGCTTTTCGACGCGTAAGCTGCTGTTCTTTGCATGCGGCTGCATGGTCGCCGGTGAGATTCTGTGCCTGTTGGCGCCGTCGTTTGCCGTGCTGCTGCCGAGCCGTATCCTGCAGGCCGCGGGCTCGGGCATCTTGTTCCCGCTCATGATGAACGTGGTGCTGTCTTGCGCCCCGCGTGAAAAGATCGGCTTATATCTGAGCTTGGGCGGCGCCTGCATCACGTTGGGGCCGGCGTTTGGCCCCGTGGTCAGCGGTCTTATGTGCACTCTATTTGGCTGGAGGGCGGTGTTTATCGTCCCGTTGGTGGGCGGTATCGTGGTCGCCGCCGTGGGCGCAAAGTTCGTGCAAAACGTCGGCAAGCGCTCGAATGTTTCGCTCGATGTCCTTTCGGTTGTTTTGCTGGCCGCCGGCATCGCGGCGTTTGTATATTCCGTCGGTGAGTTCTCTGCCAATGTGACAAACGGCATCGTGGCACTTGTTGTCGCCTTTGTGCTGCTTGGCCTGTTTGCTGCCCGCCAGCTTAAACTCGAGCATCCGGTGCTCAACGTGCGTCCCATGGCAAGCATTCGCTTTTGGCCTGCGTGCCTGCTTGTCGTGGTGTCGATGATGACGACCTTCTCGATGAGCGTTTTGCTGCCGCTCTATTTTGAGGGCGCATACGGCGTGACCGCGCTTGTTGCGGGCCTGCTCATTTTGCCGGCCATTGCCTTCAACGCCGTGACCTCGATTGCGGGTGGACGCGTGATGGACGCCCACGGCGCATGGCCGCTGCTGCCGGTCGGCTTTGCCCTGATCGCCGTGGGGCAGATTGCGATCTCGATGACCGCTGCAAGCATGAACGTCGGCGTTGTTGTGGCGCTGACCGTTGTGGTGTATGCCGGCGTCGGTTTGGTGCTGAGCCCCTCGCAGACGGTCGGCTTGGAGACGCTGCCTGCCGCTGAGCATCCTCACGGAACGGCATTGCTCAACACGTGGAATATGATTGCCGGGTCGTTTGGCCCGTCGCTGTTTATCGGTCTGCTCTCGAGCTCTGCGGCAGCTGCCGGCGCCGCTGGCGTTGCGACGGACGTTGCCCAGGCGATTGGATTTGCAGCTGCCGTGCGTGTGGCGGCCGTGATTGCCGTGATCGGGTTCGTCGCGTCGCTGGTGTACGCTCGCCGCGAGTCGCACATGTCGCATTAATGTGTACACATAGATTCTGCAGTTAGATTGGGTGACGACACCATAAACTAATGGACGTTTTGCCGAGAGGCATGAATGTTTAAGCGCAAAGAGTGCGCGACGGGCCCCGCGAATGGGGCGATGATGCCCGAGAGGGCCAAGAAGGAGTCTCATGTCCGAGAACGAAGAGATCATGAACGAGACCGAGAGCGAGACCATGGCTGCCGAGGTTGAGGCAGTCGAGACCGTGGAGACCGAAGCTGCCGAGGTTGAGGCTGCTGACGAGGTTTCCGCCGAGGAGGAGGCCGAGGTTGTCGAGGCCGCCGTTGATTACGATGACGAAGAGCTGATGGACAAGATGCAGAAGGCCGCCCGCCTGCTGCGCAGCCGTCGCTTTGCTATTTCCAAGGAGGAGGAGGCCAAGGCCGAGCGCATGGCGAACATCGAGCGCGCCATCAAGCTTCTTGACCTCAAGCCCAAGATGGAGCAGAAGGAGATGTCCGACCTGCTGGGCATGCGCCTTCGTGAGCTCGATGGCCTGATGGCCGAGGCCGAGGCTGCCGACCTGGTCGGCCGCATCGACGACGCCGAGGGCGATATGCGCAAGATCGTCGTCTTCGCTGCCGAGGATGCCGCTGAGGGCCTGGTCGAGCTTTCCAACAAGAAGGAGAAGCTCCTGCCCGAGCTTTCTTACGAGGAGGCCACCGAGCTGATGGCCGCTCTCGATAAGGTTATCGCTCCGCTCGTCGCCATGGGCCTGGACGAGGATCGCGGTCCTCGCGGCGGCCGTGACGACCGTGGTGGCCGTGGCGGCGACCGTGGCGGCCGCGGCGGCTTTGGCGATCGTGGTGGCCGTGGTGGCGACCGCGGCGGTCGCGGTGGCGACCGTGGCGGCCGTGGCGGCTTTGGTGACCGTGGCGGCGACCGTGGCGGTCGCGGCGGCTTTGGTGGCAACCGTGGTGGCTATGGCGACCGCGGCGGCAACCGTGGCGGCTTCGGCGGCAACCGTGGTAACGACCGCCACGGTCGCGGTGGCGACCGTGGCGGCCGCAACGGTGGCGGCTTCCGCGGTAACCGTTTTTAGTTACGGCGTTTTACCAAACGCCGTAACGGGCCGACGCTACGCGGGCCGCATTTGGACAATCTGACGTTCAACTTCAAGGGCGCGACCAGAAGGTCAGCGCCCTCTCGTTTCACGTCACCTTGCCTCAAATGCGACCCGCTCGCTGTCCGTCCTCTACCTGCGGCGCTGTCTTGCTCCGGATGCGGCAGTTAGGGACGTTCCTTTTCTGCCGGCAGTTTGGGACACTCCTTGTAGTCATTGGGGACGTTCTTAAATGACTAGTCGTTGGGGACGTTCTTGTTTGACTAGTCATTCAAGAACGTCCCCAACGACTACATAGCATGAGAGTGGATAATCTCCCAGTTTGGGCTCGCATTCAGGCTCAAAGTGGGAGATTATCCACTCTCGTTTCTGTTCTGCCTACATTTGTAGGAACAGTTCGTGGAGGCGGGTGTCTTCGTCGAGTTCGGGGTGGAAGGTTACGCCGAGCTGGTTGCCCTGGCGCGCGGCGACGATACGGCCGTCGACTTTCGCTAAGGCCTTTGCGTCGCCGTGGACCTCGACGATGCGGGGCGCGCGGATAAACGTCAGCGGCACTTCACCGTCGATGCCAGCTACCTGCCCCTTGGTTCGAAAACTGCCGAGCTGCCTGCCGTAGGCATTGCGCTCAACGAGCACATCCATGGTTGCCAGGCGCGGCGTGCCCTTATCGTCATGGGCGGCAAGGTCATGAGCCAGCAGAATCAGGCCGGCGCAGGTGCCCAGGACGGGCATGCCTTCAACAATGCGGGTGCGAAGCTCCTCGAGCATGCCCAACTCATCTAGCAGCTTCCCTTGAACGGTAGACTCGCCGCCGGGAAGTACCAGACGGTCAAAGTCCTGCTTTAAATCAGCCGCCTGCCTCAGCTCAATACAGCGCGCGCCCAGCTCGGATAGTCTTGCCTCGTGCTCGGCAAATGCGCCTTGGACCGCCAGCACGGCGACCGTTTGGTCTGCATAATCGCTCATGTGCGATCCTTTCTGCTGGACTAGCGCCCGCGCTCTTCCATGATAATCTCGATCTCGTCGGCGTTGATGCCCACCATGGCCTCGCCCAGGTCCTCTGAAAGCTCGGCAATGAGCTTGGCATCGGTGAAATTTGCCACGGCCTTGACGATGGCGGCTGCGCGCTTGGCGGGGTCGCCGCTCTTAAAGATGCCCGAGCCGACAAACACGCCTTCGGCGCCCAGCTGCATCATCAGCGCGGCGTCGGCGGGGGTCGCTACGCCGCCGGCGGCAAAGTTCACGACGGGAAGCTTACCCGTGGCATGGACCTCGCGCACCAGCTCGACCGGAACCTGCAGTTGCTTGGCTGCCTCAAAGAGCTCGTCGTTGCGCAGGGCAACAACGTCACGGATCTGCTTTTGGATCTTGCGCATGTGACGCACGGCCTGAACGACGTCGCCCGTACCCGGCTCACCCTTGGTGCGAATCATCGTGGCGCCTTCGGCAACACGGCGCAGCGCCTCGCCCAGATCACGGGCGCCGCAGACAAACGGCACGTCAAACTGGGTCTTGTCGATGTGATAGACGTCATCGGCAGGGGAGAGAACCTCGGACTCATCGATGTAGTCGATCTCGATGGCCTGCAGGACCTGCGCCTCGACGATGTGACCGATGCGGCACTTGGCCATGACGGGGATGGAGACGGCCTCCTGGATGCCCTTGATCATCTTGGGGTCGCTCATGCGCGAGACGCCGCCTGCGGCACGGATGTCGGCCGGGATGCGCTCGAGGGCCATGACGGCGCAGGCGCCTGCCTCCTCGGCGATGCGTGCCTGCTCGGGCGTGGTAACGTCCATGATGACGCCGCCCTTGAGCATCTGCGCGAGCTCGCGATTGAGTTTGACGCGGTCGGCCTTGCTGTTCTGTTCTGCCATGGTTGCTCCCTTGGTTGGCATGTGCATTGCTTGACGGAACATCCTATCGGGGAGCTGGGTATGACAAAATACTCAGTTTTCGAGATAATTACAAGGTCAGACTAATACCAGATTGAATGACTTAATAAGGTCAGGTGATAGGCTCATGCTTGACTACAATTTGGAAAAACGCGGCGAAGCATCGCTCTATGAGTATGTTTACCAGCAAATTCGAGATGATATCGTAGCTGGACGCATTGTGGCGGGGGAGCATTTGCCGTCTAAGCGCGCCTTTGCCAGTCATCTGGGAATCAGTGTTATTACCATCGAGAATGCATATAGCCAGTTACTCGCTGAGGGCTATATTTGCTCAATACCACGTCGTGGCTACTACGCTTGCGAGCTTCCGGATGCACCGGTTTTGGCTTCGGCTGCGGAGGGCATCGACCGAGATGCCGTCTCTGTGGGCCCCAGCGTGCATGATGTCAACGGACAGGTCGAGCGATTCGATGCGCTTTCTCCTTCTGCTTTGGAGGCGGCGCGGCTTTGGCAAAGCGCGCTACGGGCGACGCTGGCATCCGAAGACGAGCGCGAAATCTTTTCGCCCGCACCGGCGCAGGGCACTGCTCGGCTGCGACGCGCAATTGCTCACCATCTGCACGGGACAAGGGGTATGAATGTCGACCCCAACAACATCGTTATCGGTGCGGGCGCCCAGCTGCTCGATACCATGTTGGTTCAGTTGCTTGGCGCGGACAAGGTGTATGCGGTTGAGGATCCGGGCTATTTGCGTCTGACGCGTATCTATCAGGCTATGGGCTGCAAAGTTCGACATATCCCGTTGGATGATGAGGGCGTGGACTTGAGCACTCTGCAGAAAAGCGGGACCGATGTCCTTCACCTGATGCCGTCCCATCAGTATCCGACCGGTCTTGTGACGAGCATTGCGCGTCGCTATGCGCTTCTGAGCTGGGCCGCTGAGCGACCAGGTCGGTATCTCATCGAAGATGACTTTGATTGTGAGTTTCGCCTTGCCGGGAAGCCGATTCCCGCGCTCGCGTCGATTGATGCCGCCCAGTCGGTTATCTACACCAACACGTTTTCGAAGAGCCTTTCATCGGCGTTGCGTCTAGCGTACATGGTGCTGCCCGATGAGCTGATGGAGCGGTTTAGGTGCAACCTTGGTTTCTATGCCTCGTCGGTGAGTTCTGTCGACCAGGTCGCTTTGGCTCGTTTGCTGGAATCGGGTGATTACGAGCGGCATGTGAACCGCGTGCGCGTTCGTGCTCGCGAGGCGCGTGATGGCTTGGCGGCGCTCGTGCGAAAGGCGTTTCCAGCGGGGGAGGTCTCGATCGAACACGCAGACGCGGGCCTTTACTGCGTCGTGGTTGTGGAACATGGCACGGGCGGAAGTTCTTTTACGCGTGCCCTCACGCGCTCGGGTATCCCTTTTATCGATATCAGTGACTGTTTATGGTGCGACGATGGCGCGTCCGTCCCTGAAAGCTCGGTTCGAATTCTTGTTCAGTATGACGATTTGAGTCCAACAGTGCTAAATACCTTGGAATCACAGCTCATGGAGGAGGCCTGCAACCTAAGTGAGTAGGCTTTTGGCGTGATGATGACCAGACCGTTTTGCAGCAAGCTGTCTACCTGCGGTTTTACGAAGCAAGATGACCGGTCTGCTCGGGATGTTTCAGATAGCCTACTCACTTGCCCGCGTAAGGTCGCCACGTGAGAGGGAATTGGGGTTTTCAACAGGCTCCGTCAAGTTTTTGGCAAGCTTTTGGTCAGTTGGAGGCGTCTGTTGAAAACTCGGCAGTCCGTTCGGCGCCCTTTTTGTTGCGTTCGCGCCAATGCGAAAGCGCCCGGGTTGCAATCCGTGCTTTCCTGTGCCTATGAAGGACTTACTTTGTGACATATCGGCTTTTAAGTATTGGCGTTTGCCCCCTCAGGTTCGCGCTTTGTGTCCGCCGCTTCCGCGACCGGAAGAAGACCGGTTGCGACATGACCTCGCCCATAACCCGACGGCTGCGGTTGTGCTTGGTTTTCCGTTGTATACATTGGTCCGGACGAGAAGTGGGCGGACTTGCCCTGCCAGCATGAGGCAGCGGCTGTTCCTGGGCGAGCTCCCCAGGGAATCCGTGCTGGAAACGGAGCATGGGTTTTTGGTTACGTCGCCCCTGCTGACGGCATTCGTCATGTCACGGCATCTGACGGATCTCCAGCTTCTTTTGGTATTAGCGGAGCTGTGCGGCTCGTTTGCGGTGTGCGCCCTACCGGCGGTGCTTGAGTCGGAGCTTTCGCGCGCGATTGATTCGGGTGCGATTCCGGCAGACTTTGGTTGGGCGCGCTGTCCGTCCGAGGACGATGCCGCTTCGGATTTGTGGCGTCGCGACGCTTTGGTTTTGGGTGTAGATCTCGACCGTTTTTGTTCGGATGTTTGCGGGATGCGGTACGGCAAGCGATTCGCAGCGGTATCGCGTTTTGTTCCACAGGGTGCCGCGTCGCCTTTTGAAGTCGAGGCGTATTTGTTGCTTGGGCTGCCGCGAGCCCTGGGAGGCGAAGGATTTTGCGGCATTGAACTCAATGTCGAAGTGACGTTAAGCGCAAGTGCTCGAGGAATTGTCGGAAAGTCCCGCGTATACATTGACCTGCTTTTGTCTTCGCCGGACGGCATGCGGCAGGTGGCCATCGAATGCCAGGGAAAGGCTTCGCACGGGCGCGCGGGGGACGGTTTGCGTGACGCCGACCGCATGACGGCACTTCAGGCCATGGGCTACGATGTGTTTCTCCTGACGCACGGACAGATTTCTGATGTGGACAGATTCCGCGCGATCGTTAAGACCGTATGCAGAATGCTCGACGTTGAATATCGAGATAAAAGCCCGGAAGAGCAAAAGGCCGAGGCGTTACTGCGGTCTGAGCTCTTCATTGACTGGTCAAAACTGGGAGAAATCGACAAAAAGAGACCCGTTAGATACAAAAAGGCCCGATCGTGGACGGTTGCAAATCTAAGTGAGTAGGCTTTTGGCGTGATGGTGACCAGACTGTTTTGTAACAAGCTATCTACTTGCGGTTTTATGCAGCAAGATGATTGGTCTGCTTGGAATGTTCCAAAAAGCCTACTCACTTAGTTTTTGACGGGGAGCCGATGCCGTGGTCGGTCTCTTTTCGGGTCGTCAGCAAGTTCGCGAGGCAACGAAAAAGGCCCGAACCGTTGCGGTTCGGGCCTTTTCGAGCTAGAGGTTGTCTCTCAGGCGGTTGGCTTAGCCGAAGTAGCGCTTGAGCAGGCCAGCGAAAGCCTTGCCGTGGCGAGCCTCGTCGCGAGCCATCTCGTGCACGGTGTCGTGGATGGCATCGAGACCAGCGGCCTTGGCGCGCTTGGCAAGATCGGTCTTGCCGGCGGTGGCGCCGTTCTCGGCCTCAACGCGCATCTCGAGGTTCTTCTTGGTGGAGTCGGTCACGACCTCGCCCAGGAGCTCGGCGAACTTGGCGGCATGCTCGGCCTCCTCGTAGGCAGCCTTCTCCCAGTACAGGCCGATCTCGGGATAGCCCTCGCGATGAGCGACGCGAGCCATGGCCAGGTACATACCGACCTCGGAGCACTCGCCCTCAAAGTTGGCGCGCAGGTCGGCAACGATGTCCTCGGAGACGCCCTCCATCTTGGCAACGCCCACGACGTGCTCGGCAGCCCACTCGAGCTGGCCCTCCTCCTGCTTCAGGAAACGAGAGCCGGGGACGCCGCACTGGGGGCACTTAAAATCCTCGGGCAGCTGGTCGCCGTCGAACTCTTCCACATAACCGCAAACGGGGCAAACAAACTTCATGATTCGATCCTTTCGATCGATGGCGATGGAGCGCTCGTCCGGTCCCGTAAGGGCCCTCTCCGGACGTGCGTCTTGACGAGTTCTATTATCCATAAATGCGACCGAATGTGAAGCCTATTAGGAATGATTTTTAATAAAACAATTTTGAGCATGTGAAGATGTTAATTGATTAACGAATACCAGACCTCGTGCGGGCGTCGATGAGTACAATCGGTCGAGCAAATGTTGACCAATCAACAAATGAGGGAGTTTCCTTTATGCATCTAGCCCGTCGTGCCTGGTGTCGAACGTATCAAACGGTTTTTCGCATCGCATTGCCGGTTTTGCCCTATACCGAGCCGCATATTCTGGAGCACGCTGAGGATGTTCCCGCGGTGCTTCAAAAACGCTCGATACAGCGTGTTCTCATCGTGACGGATCCCGGTATTGCCCGTCTGGGGCTCACGGCACCGCTCGAGACGGCGTTCGCGTCCAAGGGAATCGACGTCGCGATCTACGCCAAAACTTCTGCGAATCCCACGGTCTCGAATGTGGAGGAAGCGGCGGCCCTGTATCGGGAGCATGCTTGTCAGGCCATTATCGGCTTTGGCGGCGGCTCGGCCATGGACTGTGCCAAGGGCGTGGGCGCGCGCATCGCACAGCCAAACAAGCCCATCAATAAGATGCGCGGCCTGCTGCGCATTCATCGTCGCCTGCCGTTGCTCATCGCCGTTCCCACTACGGCTGGCACGGGAAGCGAGGTCACGCTTGCGGCGGTCATCACCGATGATAAGACGCACTACAAGTACCCCATTAACGACTTTGTTCTCATACCGCGCTTTGCGGTGCACGACCCCGAGTTTACGCGCGGCCTGCCCGCTTCCATTACGGGCCAGACGGGCATGGACGCCCTGACGCATGCCGTCGAGGCCTTTATCGGACGCAGCACCACGGCCTACACGCGTAAGGCGGCGCGTCAGGCGGTGCAGCTCATCCACGACAATTTGCTCGAGGCCTATGAGCATGGCGACAACATGCGTGCGCGCCGCAATATGCTTTCGGCGGCGTATAAAGCGGGCGTTGCCTTTACGCGCTCCTATGTTGGCTACGTTCATGCCATCGCGCACAGCCTGGGCGGGCGTTACGGGATTCCCCACGGCCTGGCCAACGCTATCATCCTGCCGCACATGCTTCGCGCCTATGGCGAAGTTGCTGCTCCCAAGCTCGCCGATCTTGCCCGCATGGCCGGTATCGCGCCGGCTAACGCACAGGACAACTTGGCGGCCGAGGCCTTTATCGATTGGGCCGACCGCATGAACGAAGCCCTGGGGATCCCTAAATATGTGACGGGCATTCGCCGCTGCGACATTCCCGAAATGGCGGCGCATGCCGATGCCGAGGCCAATCCGCTGTACCCCGTTCCGCTTTTAATGGACCGTTTGGAGCTCGAGCATATGTACGAGCTCGTCGCGGGTGGTATGTTTGAGGACGAGAACTAGGAGGGCTCATGAACACCGAGGAAATTGCGCGCATCGTCGGCGATCAGCGCGCCTACTTTAAGACGCACGCTACGTTTGATGTCGATGTTCGACGTCGCGCGCTTGTGAGCTTGCGTGATGCGGTGCGGGCGCATGAGGCCGATATTGCCCATGCGCTCAAGACCGATTTGGGCAAGTCACACGACGAGGCCTATATGTGCGAGATCGGCACGTCGCTTTCCGAGATTCGTCATCAGATTGCGCATGTGGCTCGATGGAGCCGTCCGCGCCTGCGCCCGTGTGACCTCGCCAACGCCGTGAGCGTGTGCAAGACGCAGGCCGTGCCCTATGGCGTCACGCTCATCATGGCTCCCTGGAACTATCCGTTTTTGCTGACGCTCGAGCCGCTCGCTGGTGCCCTTGCCGCGGGCAATACCGTGGTCATCAAACCGAGCGCCTATGCTCCGGCATCGAGCGCGGTGCTCAAGCAAATCTGCGAAGAGGCATTTGATCCGCGCCTAGTGACGGTTGTCGAGGGCGGCCGCGCCGAGAACGAGGCACTGCTCGATGAGTGCTGGGACAAGATCTTCTTTACCGGTAGCGTTCCGGTCGGCAAGCTCGTCATGGAGCGCGCAAGCAAAAACCTTACGCCCGTGACGCTTGAGCTGGGCGGAAAGAGCCCCTGTATCGTGGATGCGACGGCAAACCTGAGGGTCGCGGCTCGGCGCATTGCCTTTGGTAAATGGCTCAACGTGGGGCAGACCTGCGTGGCGCCCGACTACCTGTTGGTCGATGCGCGCGTGCACGACGAGCTGCTGGGCCTCATCAAGGAGGAGGCCCGTCGTATGTTTGGCGAGCATCCGCTCGACAACGAGGATTACGGCCATATCGTCAACGCCAAGCATTTTGCGCGCGTGCGTGGGCTGATCGATCCCGACAAAGTCGTGCTTGGAGGTGCCGCGCGCGAGGCTTCGCTCAAGATTGAGCCGACGATTTTGGACGGCGTGGCCCCCGATGACGCCGTGATGCAGGAGGAGATTTTCGGCCCCATTTTGCCGGTACTGACGTTTGAGAGCCTAGACGAGGTCGAGACGTTTATTACGGATCGCCCGACGCCGTTGGCCCTGTATATCTTTAGCCAGGATCGCGCGGTTCAGCAGCGCTTTGTGCGCTACGTGTCCTTTGGCGGCGGCTGCGTCAACGACACCATCATGCATCTGGCTACGAGCCATATGGGCTTTGGCGGCATGGGCGCGAGCGGTATGGGGCAGTACCATGGCCGGGAGAGCTTCGATACGTTTAGCCACAAGAAGAGCATCGTGAACAAGGCAACCTGGCTCGACGTGCCGTTTCGGTATGCGCCCTACGCAAGCTGGAAGCACAAATTCGTGCGCATGTTTGTGCATTAGGAAATGGCGGGTAATACGAACAAGTGTTCCTATTACCCGCCATTTACGTTAGACTACTGCTATGGGGTACGGATGGGCCAACTCCCTTTAGAAGGGAATTGGTATGAACGTAAGCGATGTTATTTCGTTACTGGCGTTGTTAATCGCGGCTATCGAACTCGGCCTGTTTATCGGCCGAATGAAATAGCCGCCCCCGCGTAAGCGAAGACGGCCACTTCTCACGATGAAAACGTGTATCGGAGTTGGCAAGACCCGCTGCAACGGGTGCCATCCGTGCCTCTATCTTATCTGCAAGCGCTCTGTCTCGCAAGCGTTGCGGCAAATGGTTGAAAGGTGCGGGCGGGTGAATCTGTGTCCGTACGGGCTCGTAGACTTCTCAATAAGGTTAAGCGTCGGTTTATCCGGCCGTTAGAGGAGCTGCCATGTACGAGCCTTCACGTGTGCTTCTGTCGTTTCATATTGCAGGATTTCAATATGCCGACGGCGCTTTGGTCCTAGGCGATATTAAAGCGGGCGATAAGCTGACGCTGTGTGCCGAGCGCGATAATCCCCATGACCCCGAGGCAGTTGCGATCTACTACGGCAACACCAAGCTCGGTTATGTTCCGGGAAACGAGGTCGGCCCGCTGTCCTTGATGATGTATTACGGCCACGAGGACGTATTTGAGGCGCGCGTGCAGCAGGTTGCCCCCGAGCGTAGCCCGTGGCACCAGGTGCGCGTTGGCCTCTATGTGGTGGATGCCCGCTAGTCGGTAAGGGGGGCTGCCATGTTTGATGACGATGACCTGTTCGATTTGACAGATGATCCGTTTGAGTGGGATATGCTGCTCGACGATGATGAGCTGGAGCAGGATCGTAAGAAGCGGCAGGACAAGAACGCCCAGGGTGACGCGTCGAAAAAGAAAGACAAACGCCGCCGAGGTCTGTTCGGCGGGCTCTTTGGCTAACCGACGCGCCAAAGCGTCTGTATACTAGGCACGTGTTAGACACGTTGCGAAATGAGGGCATAGACGATGATGTGGTTTACCGCCGATCTGCACCTGGGCGATACGAATATCTTGCACGACATGGACCGGCCGTTTGGCTCGGTCGAGGAGATGAACCGCAAGGCCATCGATGCCATCAATGAGTGCGTGGCTGCGGATGACCGTCTCTACATCCTGGGAGACTTTACCTATCGTTTGCCCCTAGCGGATGCCGTGCACCTGCGCGAGCGTATCGAATGCAAGAATGTGACGCTCATCCGCGGTAACCATGACGGCGACTGGGAAGATCCCGACGCACCGCAGATTTGGGAAGACGTGCGTGATTACCTGGAGATTGCTCCCGGCTATGCCAAGGGCCATCGTCTGGTTATGAGCCACTACCCCATGCTCAGCTGGAACGGTAAGGCGCGTGGCGCCATCATGCTGCATGGGCATATCCACAGCAGGGGAGACCGCACCAACGCGCGCAACCGCGACCGCGAGCGCCCTATCTTTCGCTACGATGTCGGTCTCGATGCCAACGAGTACAAGCCCGTAAGCCGGGATCAAATCCTGGGCTTCTTTGGACTGTAATGCTCGAACCACCGCACAAACCGCGACAAGGGGGGGACAGGCACCTTTGTGGTGGTGCTGGCGCCGTTGCCATTATGGCGGCGGCGTCTTTTTTGTCCGCGCGGCGCGGTAGAGTGTAGGCGATTGAAATTTGCGTCCATCGAGGAGCTGCTATGAACGAGATCAGGTGCCCGCATTGCGGCGAAGTGTTTAAGGTCGATGCGTCCGGCTATGCGGATATCGTCAAGCAAGTGCGCGATGCCGAGTTTTCGCGCGACCTGGATGAGCGTGTGAAGGCAGTCCAGCGCGAGGGCGAGCAGGCGCTGGAACTTGAGCGCTCTCGTTCGACGGCTGCCTTGCAAAAGGCAGAGTCTCAGCGCAATGCTCAGCTTGTCGAGCAGAAGAATGCTGCAGCTCAGCAGCTGGCACAAGAGGTTGCCAAGCGCGATGCCGAGCTTGCCGAGCTGCGCGCCAAGCTCGAGGGCGCTGCCACGGAGCGCGAGAGCGCAAGCCAGCGCGCGGCGGTTGAGGCCCGTGCGGATGCGCAGAAGGAAAACGCAGAGCTCCAGCGTGAGATTGACAACCTGCGCGCGCAGCTGGGACGCAAGGATGACGAAGCCAAACTTGCCGAGGCGGCGGCGCGCAATGCTGCTCAAAACGATCTGTCCGCCCGCGACGCTCAGATTGCTGAGCTACAGGCAAAGCTCTCCGCTGCGGACAAGGCCAGGGAGATGGCGCTTGCCGCTGCTGCGGCCGAGTCACAGCGTGAGCTTGATGCCGCTCGCGGCGAGGCCGAGCGCGCGCTTGCTGACTACCGCGCGAAGGTACAAGAGAAGTTTTCCGCCGCAAGGGCTCAGTCTGAGCAGGAGGCCGAGGGCCTGCGCGCGCAGCTGCGCGAGCAGGAGCTGACGGCCAAAATGAACCTATCGGAGGCGGTCGCCGCGGCGGAGCGAGAGCGCGATGAGGCACGTGCCAAGCTGACGAGTGAGCTGGCGGTGCGCGATTCGCGTGAGGAACAGGCCAAGGCAGCCCACGAGCTTGAGCTCGCGCAGGCCAAGCGCGTGAGCGACGAGTTGATCCGCTACAAGGACGAAGAGATTGAGCGCCTTAAGGAAATGAAGATCCGCCTGTCCACCAAGATGGTGGGCGAGTCGCTCGAGCAGCACTGCGAGACCGAGTTTAACCGCCTACGCATGACGGCGTTTCCTAACGCGTACTTTGAGAAAGATAACGATGCGTCCGAGGGCACCAAGGGCGACTTTATCTTCCGCGAGTGCGACGCGAGCGGCAACGAGGTCATTTCGATTATGTTCGAGATGAAAAACGAGAACGACGAGACTGCGACCAAGCACAAGAACGAGGACTTCTTTAAGAAGCTCGACCACGATCGTCGCCAGAAGGGCTGTGAGTATGCAGTGCTCTGCACGCTGCTCGAGCCCGAGAGCGAGCTTTACAATGCCGGCATCGTGGACGTGAGCTATCGCTACGAGAAGATGTACGTGATCCGTCCGCAGTTCTTTATTCCCATGATCACGCTGCTGCGCAACGCCGCCATGGGTTCGCTGCGCTATAAGCAGGAGCTGGCGGAGTACAAACAGCAGAATATCGACGTCACGAACTTCGAAGCCAAGATGGAAAAGTTCAAGAATGATTTCGGTCGCAACTACGAGATCGCGAGCCGCAAGTTCCAAACGGCGATCGATGAGATTGACAAGACGATTAGCCATCTGCAGAAAACCAAGGAGGCGTTGCTGTCCTCCGAGAACAATCTGCGCCTGGCCAACAAGAAGGCCGACGATCTTACCATTCGCAAGCTCACCTGGGGCAACAAGACCATGAAGGCGGCGTTTGACGAGGCGCGCGGGGCTGCGACGGAGACAAACGATGAGCCAGCTGAGGCGGATTCGTATGAGGTCGAGGATGCCGAGTAAGGCATAGCATATGGTGCAAAAGCGGGGGCGCTGGCGATGTTGCCAGCGCCCCCGCTTCGTTTCGTTCCATTGCGCCCGGCTAGTCCTCGAGCAGGTCCTCGATAAAGCCGACGCGGTAGTTTTTGAAGATGACCTCGCCGCCGTCTTGCGTGGCGTCCAGATCGACATCGCCCATGATGCCAAAGTCGTGGTCGCCATCCTCGTCGGCAAAGATCTGGTGCACGTGCCACACGTGATCGGTCTTCTCGTCGCTCTCGTCGATGGAAAACATCGCGGCGCTGCGGGCGTCTCCGTCGGTGAGGATTTCCTCGTGCTGCTCATGGTAGGCATCGAGCGCCTTTTGCCAGCGGACCTCGCTCATGCCCCAGTCCTCGTCGAGCTCGCCCAGGTCGCGCACGTGTCCGCGGGCGGCAAGGGTTACGCGGCGGAAGAGCGCGTTGCGCACCAACAGTGTGCAGCCGCGACGGTCCGCAACGACCTCGTCGATGCCCTGCGGCGGTGCGGCGTCGAGTGCAGCGGGGTTGCCGGCGTTCTCCCACTCGTCCACCAGGCTCGAGTCGACCGAGCGCACCACAAAGCCGAGCCACGAAATGATGTCACGCAAGCGCTCATCGCGTTTCTCGATGGGTACGGTGCGGTCGAGCGAACGGTAGGCCTCGGCTAGGTAGCGCAGCAGAATGCCCTCGGAGCGGGCGATGCCGAGCTTTTGGATATAGCCCTTAAAGTCGCTCGCGCTCTCCAACATGTCGCGCAGGACGCTCTTGGGCGAGAGCTGATAGTCGTTGGCCCAGGGTACTTCCTGGCAGTACTTGTCAAAAGCGGCATCGAGCAAATCCTCGAGCGGCTTTTTGTAGGTGACATCCTGGATGCGCTCCAGGCGTTCCTCATATTCGACGCCGTCAGCCTTCATTTCGGCCATCGCGCGGTCGCGCGCGGCGCGCTCCTGTGCACGCAGCACCTGCTTGGGGTCCTCGAGCGTAGCCTCGACCATCGAGATGAGGTCCATGGTATAGGTCTCACTCTCGGGGTCGAGCAGCTCCAGCGCGGCAAGCAAAAACGGCGAGAGTGGCTGGTCGAGCGCAAAGTCCTCGGGCAGATCGACCGTCAGTGCATAGTCGATGTCCGGCGCGGCGCCAGTCGGGGCGTCGGGTGCGGGCGGCACCTCGGTGCGAACGACGACGCCGGAATCGATGAGCGTGGCGAAGATCTCGTCGGCGCGAACCTCGAGCTTGGCCTTTTCCTCGGGGGTCTGCAGGCTTGTCTCGATGAGATCGTGTACGCGGGCACGGGCGTCGCCGCCCTGCTCGACCACACTAATCACCATGGAGTGCGTGATGCGCAGGCGCGGCTTGAGCGTTTCGGGCTGCGTCTCGATCAGGCGCTCAAAGGTCTGCTTGTTCCAGGTGACAAAGCCCTCGGGGGCCTTTTTCTTTTTAATCTTGCGGAGCTTCTTGGGGTCGTCGCCCGCCTTGGCCATGAGCTTGGCGTTCTCGATCTCGTGCTCCGGGGCCTCGGCAATGACCATGCCCTCGGTATCGAAGCCCGAGCGGCCGGCGCGACCAGCGATCTGATGGAACTCACGGGCGCGCAGGCGACGCATCTTGTAGCCGTCGAACTTGGTGAGCGCGGTGAGGACCACGGTGTGGATGGGTACGTTGATGCCGACGCCGAGTGTATCGGTACCGCAGATGACGGGTAGCAGACCCTGTTGCGCCAAGCGCTCGACCAGCAGGCGATAGCGCGGCAACATGCCAGCATGGTGCACGCCGACGCCGCATCCAAGTAGACGCTTGAGAATCTTGCCAAAGGCCGTCGAGAAGCTCGTCCCCTTTGCCGCGTCTTTGATGGCTTCGCGTTGCTCCTTGCTGGCGATGCCAAAATTGGCGAGGGATTGCGCCGTCGCAAGGGCGGCATCCTGGCTAAAGTGCACGATGTAGAGCGGGGCCTCGCCGCGACGCATCGCGAGCTCGACCGTGCCCTCGAGCGAGGTCGTCACGTAGTCGTAGCTCAGCGGCACGGGGCGTGGGGCATCGACGACCAAGTCGCAGGTAGCGCCGGTGTGTTCCTCGAGTGAGGCGGCGATCGCGGTGACATCGCCGAGCGTGGCGCTCATGAGCATAAACTGCGTATGGGGCAGGGTGAGCAGCGGCACCTGCCATGCCCAGCCGCGGTCGGGGTCGGCAAAGTAGTGGAACTCGTCCATGGCTACGCAGCCCACGTCGGCATCCTCGCCTTCGCGCAGCGCATCGTTGGCAAGGATTTCCGCCGTGCAGCAGATGACGGGCGCCTTAGTGTTGATATGCGTGTCGCCGGTGATCATGCCGACGTTATCGCGGCCGAGCACCTGCACCAGGTCGAAGAACTTTTCGCTGACCAGGGCCTTGATGGGGGCTGTGTAATAGCAGCGCTTGCCCTGCGCCATGCCCATAAAGAGCATGCCCAGCGCGACGAGTGATTTGCCCGATCCGGTCGGTGTGCCCAATATGACGTGATCGCCGGCGGCCAGGTCCATGAGGGCCTCTTCTTGGTGATCCCACAGCTCAATGCCGCGTTCGCTCGTCCATTCAAAGAAGCGCTCGAAAGCCTGGTCGGGCGTGAGCCACGGTTCGGGCTCGCTGCCGTCCTCGGGCTCCCACCAGGTGGGGGAGAGTGCGCCGAGCGAGCCGAACTCGGCCTCGGTTCCCGTGCCGCCCGAGAATGAGCTGGCGGCGCCGGCGCCGGAGACGGTGCTGGCGGCGGTATCTGTTGTGCTTTGCGTCATACGGCTAACTTTCTCTCGCGTTTGTCCGTCAACTATTATGGCGTAGCGGCAGCGCGGGGTGCCAGCGCGCGAGAAAATGCAGGAAATGGGCGCGTGGTACTAGCGTTCCTGAGGCAGGCGCTTCTTACCCTTGCGGGCGCGGTTTTTAAAGTTCTCGACGGCCTCTTCCATGCCGAGAGGCACGTAGGTGAGCTCATCGAGGTTTTCGGGCAGGTAGCAGGCAAGGCTTTGCTCCTGCGCGCGGCCCGCCGCGAGCTGTTCATCGCTGGGCTGCGCGCCGGGTGTGGCGCAAATACCATATACAGCGGCGCCCATCTCGCGCGTGCGGCATTCATATTCGGTCTCGGGGTGCTCGGGATGGTCGCGGCGGACGTCGTCGCTTACCCAAAGTGTGTCGTAGCCTGCCGCGGCAAACTGCCCCAGGGCGTAGTCGCGCAATGGCTTGCTGTCGGTTCGCAGCGTGACGGTGGTGCCGGCTGCAAAGAGCGGGCGGTAGAGCATCAGATGGTCGACATGGACGAGTCGTTTTTTGGCGTACTTGGCCTTGGGCTGCGGCGTGGGAAAGTTAATGGTGATGGCATCGAGCTCGCCTGCGGCAAATAGCTGCGGCAGCGATGCGGCGCCTCGGGGCAGAACGAGTGCGTTGGTCAGTTCCTGCTCGCAGATTTTCTGTGCGGCATAGGCGATGCAGATGGGCTCCTGGTCCATGCCGATAAAGAGTGTGTCGGGCTCGCGGTGGGCGCGCTCGACCAGATAGGTTCCTTTGCCACAGCCAAGATCCAGGTGAAGGTGTTCGAAGGGCTTGTTGCCAACTGGCGCACAGGCCTCGCGCCAATCTCCAGCATAGGCCTCGGGGTTCGTCTCAATCGCATCGGCGTAGCGCTCCAGGCGCTCCTCGAGCACAAAGTTCTTAGGCGTGCGAACGTGGACGGCTCCCATGAGGCTCCTTGGTCATAAGTGTGGAACGCATAGCTGCGCGTTCCGTCAATGGGTTGAAAAAGGGTGGGCATAGCTTGCCCGAAAGATGCGATGCGGCTCGGCAGCGAGTCGCCGATACCTACAGGCGCTTAAGGATCACGTAGCGGTTGAGCTCGCCGCTGCGACCGTCGGCATGGAAGCGCTCGAGCTCGCGCACGGGGACCTCGCCGCTCTTGTAGAACGTACGGACGCCGCGCACCAGGTCGGTGATCTGCTGATCGTCAAAGTGATGACAATAGCGGTAGGCGTGGCGGTCGTTTTGCCAGCCAATGAGGTGGTCACCGGCTTCAAACTGCGCGGAATCGTAACCCTCAAACGGCGGGGTGAGCTCGGCGCGGGCCTCGGCGCGAACGGCCTTGCGCGCCATGCGCTCGTCGTTCATAAACTCCCAAAAGCTGATGGCGATGATGCCGCCCGGGCGCGTCTGGCGCACCAGGGCGTCGAGCACGCGTACGCGGTACTCGCATGACGGCACGTGGTGCATAAAGCCAAAACAGACCGAGATGTCGGCGAGCGGGGCGTCGAAAAGCACGTCGGGTGTCTCGGCGGGGTTGAGCTTCATGAGGGCATCGAGCGCGTCGAGTTCCTGGAAGTGCAGGTTGGGAATGCGCAGGGCGTGACCATGTGCATCGATGGCCAGGTCTTGGCATGAGTCGACGCCGTAGAACTCAAACGGGCAGCTGGCATCTGCCGAGGGGTTTGCGCCATCGACGCCCTTGGCGGCAAGTGCGCCGCCGGCGGCAAAGTTCTCGAATCGCATATTGCCGCAGGCGAGATCGAAGACGCGGACGGGATGCTCGATCGTGGCGACGTCGAGCTGTTCGAGCGCGATGTCCATGGTGCGCACCCAGCCGGGCCACGGGGCCTGGCGCGTATCGGAAAAGGAGGCGGAGTGCTCGCGATAGAACGTATTGTTGAGCTGGATGAGCGATGAAGCGAAATCGCGGTTCACGGCGCGGAACTCCCTCCGTTGGCGGTGCGGAATAAACAGTACGACCATACTACCGTTAACGCCGCAACGGGGACAACCAAGCTACGGGTCATTGCTTTGTTTGGACACATTTCCGCAGCTCATATGCACTCGCAACCGCCGGTTGTCAAAAATCTCACTAGAATAGGTGGCGTGCTTTTGGCGGTGGCGGATAGATTTTTAACTGTGCAAGGCGCCTTAAGAACAAAAACGGTCCGGCGGCACGGCTGGCATCACATAGGAGGAACCATGAATGTAGAAACTGCGCAGCGGCTCGCCGACCTTCGCCGCAGCAAAGGCTTTAGTCAAGAAGGGCTGGCACGAAAGCTGGGACTGTCGCGCCAAGCGGTCAGCAAATGGGAGCGCGCGGAGAGCTCGCCCGATACCGAGAACCTGATCTCGCTCGCCAAGCTCTATGGCGTGAGCCTGGACGAGCTGCTCAATCCGAGCGATGAGATCGAGGACGATATCGAGTTTGAGAACGAGGACCGCGCCCGCCAGCGCGAGGCCGAGGCGGCAGAGCGCGCACGCACCCATGAGGCGGCGGCACGTGCCACCGAGGCGGCAACACAGGCGAGTGATGCTGCGGCCAAGGCGGCACAAGCGGCAAGCTGGAGTGCGCAGGCCGCCAATGCTGCTACGGCGCAGGCGACGAGTGGCGGCGCAGTTGGCTCGACTCCGGTGAAGGGCCCGTTCCAGTCGTTCCCGTATTGGGCCGTGTGTTGGCTGCTGTTCTTTTTGCTGATGTTCCCGTTTGGTGCCGGCCCCTTGGCCGCGCTGATCTTCTTTACGATTCCCATTTATCACTGGGTGGCGCGTGCGCTCGATGGCGATTGGGCGCGTGGGAATATCCAGGTTGGTCCGGCGCCGGTGACAACTAGGGCTCAGAATGTTTCCGCTTCGGTTGATGCTGACGTGGCTACCGCGACCACCGCTGAGCCGATTGCCAAAGAGGGTGATGAATGATGAAGCTTTCGCATGAATCCAAGGTACGCTTGGGCGTTGGTATCGGGGCGTTTGTACTCATCATTGGGCTTGTCTTTGGCATTTCGCGGATATTGTTTCATTTTGATGGCCCGTGGGATCTCGGCGATATTGCATCCGGTTTGTCCGGTATGGACGATGTGGTTGACGGGGACGATTCTTTGGATGGCGGTAACTATTCCGCTCAGTCTCGGCAGCTTTCGAGCGAAACGTTTGATGCCGACTCATTCCAGTCCCTTGACCTGGATGTGACATCGGGTGAGGTTGAGATCAAGTGCGTTTCCGGCGGGCAGGTGCGTGTCATCGAGAGCGGTCGTGTTGCAAAGGGGGTAGCTACCTACGATGCTGCCACTCAGAATCTGGCCGAGGTCAAGGGTTCTACACTCACGATTAGCCAGTTCGACTGCGATGACGAGCGCGCTATCGATCGTTCGGTCACCATCGAGCTGCCGCGGGATGTTGCCGATAACATGGTGGGCATTACAGCGAATGTAGGATCGGGCGATCTAACGGTCACGGACATTGCGTGTCATGACCTCAACCTGACTTTGGACTCGGGAGACGTTGAGTTTGCGGGCACCGTAACCGACACCTTGGATGCCGAGGTCGGTTCGGGCGATGTGGCGTTCGAGCTCTACCAGGCCCCCGCGAAGTCGATGGACGTAAGCGTGGGCTCGGGTGATGTGGAGATAACGGTTCCGAACTCTACGGGTTTTAAGGCGAGCCTCACCGTGGACAGCGGTGACTTTGAGAGCGATTTCCTTCCGCTTGGCTACGATGGTGAGACCATATTGAATGCTGAATTCGACAACGGTGACAAGTCTGCAACGTATCGTTTTAAGGTCGGTTCGGGCGACATGTCGTTCGAATCGGTGTGACATGCGGTTTTCGGAGATCGGTGCATATAGGCATGCTCTTTGATGGAGGCGTCGGGGCCGTGACTGGCTCCGGCGCCTTTGCCTTTACAATGGGGGCATGGAACAGATTATTTTGAACATACTCGAGGCTCTGCGTCGCGGTGAGACCGTGGACGACAAGGCGCTCGTCAAACTGATACATGCCGAGGCGCGCCGTGAGGGTGCCGACAAACGAGATCTGGCCAAGCGCCGTCTGCTGCCGTTCTACCAGCGGGTTAAACGTGAGAAGCCGGCTCGTTGGGCTGGATGGAATGTCGATGCCGAGCTGGAGCGTCAGCTGCTGCAGGTGCTGCGCATGAAGCCGCGCCGCACGGCTTCGGGCGTGGCGACCATTACCGTCATCACCAAGCCGTGGCCGTGCTCGGGCGATTGTCTGTTTTGCCCCAACGATCTGCGCATGCCCAAAAGCTATCTGCACGCCGAGCCGGCGTGCGCCCGTGCGGAACAAAATTGCTTTGACCCGTATTTGCAGGTGAGCGCTCGCCTGACCGCACTTTCGCAGATGGGGCATGCGATCGACAAGATCGAGCTTATCGTGCTCGGTGGCACCTGGAGCGACTATCCGCAAGGGTATCAGACGTGGTTTATGTCCGAGCTTTTCCGTGCGCTCAATGACGATGCCGTCGCCGGCGTGGCGGCAAACCCCATGTTGGCGCGTCCGGGCATCAGCCGTGCTGAGGCGGGGCGCCTGCTCGATGACGCTCCCGCCGATGCCCTGCCGCCGGTGGTAACAGAGCGCCGCGAGTGCTATCGGGCTGCCGGCATTGCGACAGACGAGGCCAAGCTCGCTGCCGGCGTTGCCGACGAGCAGGAGCGTGTGGATGCTGCCGTGGGCGGCTATAACCGCGCGGTGCGTCGTCTGTACGGCCCCGGTACGCCGTGGGGCGAGGTCACCGAGTGGCAGACGGCAACGATGGAGGAGCTCGAGCGTCAGCAGCGCATCAACGAGACGGCGAAGCATCGCGTGGTGGGACTCGTTATCGAGACGCGCCCCGATACCGTAACGCCGCAGGCGCTTACGCTCATCCGCCGCCTGGGCTGCACCAAGATACAGATGGGCATCCAAAGCCTTGACCAGCATCTACTCGATATCAACGAGCGTCGCATTTCGGTGGCGCAGATTGAGCGGGCGTTTTCGCTTGCGCGCCTGTTTGGCTTTAAGATCCATGCGCATTTTATGCTCAACTTGCTGGGCGCCACGCCCGAGGGGGACAAGCGTGACTACGAGCGCTTTATGACCGAGGGCGCCTTTATGCCCGACGAGGTCAAGGTCTACCCGTGTGCGCTCATCGAGGGCTCGCGTCTGGTGGGCTGTTACGAGCGTGGCGAGTGGCGCCCCTATACCGAGGACGAGCTGCTCGATGTGTTGGCCGACGACATCGTGGTGACGCCGGCGTTCTGCCGCATCAGTCGCATGATTCGCGACTTTAGCTCCGACGACATTATGGTGGGCAACAAGAAGCCCAACCTACGTCAGCTCGTCGAGAACCGCTTGTCGGCTCGTGGAGAAGGCGCGACGGTGCGTGAGATTCGCTATCGCGAGATCAGCACGGCGGGTGCCGACTTGGATGAGCTGATCCTTGACGAGGAGGTGGCGTACGAGACGCCAGTGACGCGCGAACGCTTTTTGCAGTGGGTGACGCCCGAAGGCAAGATCGCCGGCTTTTTGCGCCTGTCGCTGCCCGACCGTTCGTTTGTTGCCGCGCACGCGGACGAGCTGCCGACGGGGCCGGAGGAGGCGATGATTCGCGAGGTGCACGTTTATGGTATGGCGGCACGTGTGGGCGATCAGGGCCAGGCGGCTCAGCATCACGGCCTGGGGCGTCTGCTCGTAGAGCGTGCGTGCCAGATTGCTCGGGATGCGGGGTATACGCACATCAACGTGATCAGCGCGATCGGTACGCGCGAGTACTATCGCCACCTGGGTTTTTGCGACCATGGTCTCTATCTGCAAAAGGAGCTCTAGATGAACAAGCCGAGTGTTTCCGCTGGCGTTGTTGCCGGCGTCGCCCTGGGAGCCGCGGCGCTTGGTGCGGCCGCCGTCGCTGTTCGTGCTGCCTGTTTGCAGGTCGCACGTACCCGCAACGGGTTGGCACGTGTGAAGCGTGTGCACGACGAGAGCGGTGACGAGGTCCGCGTGCTCGTACAGGGCGGCGTCTACCAAAGCGCGAGCTATGTTGGCGATCGTTGGGCGGAGCCAGTCTTTGCGTACTATCGTGCATTTGACGATGTGTTTGAGGCCGAGGACGCAATGCGTGATGCTTACGGGCATGGTATCGACCGTATGCTCATGCTGGGCGGCGGCGGGTTTGCCTATCCCAAGTTTGCGCTGATGTCGCACGAGAGCTTGCGCATGGACGTCATTGAGTACGATGCCGAGATTACGCGACTGGCGCGCCGTTGGTTCTACCTGGACGAGCTGGAGCGCACGGTGGGCGATCGCCTGCGAGTGATTACCGCTGAGGCTCGCTCGTACCTGGGCGTGACGAGCGTGGGCCATCGTCGCTAC
This sequence comes from Collinsella aerofaciens ATCC 25986, assembly GCF_964259375.1. GTDB lineage: Bacteria > Actinomycetota > Coriobacteriia > Coriobacteriales > Coriobacteriaceae > Collinsella > Collinsella aerofaciens_BO. Next base: position 32,879 of record NZ_CAXVJM010000003.1, on the reverse strand, counting down.
GACGTGGTCGTGAGCGATTGCTTTGGCGGTGACGAGCCCGTGCGCGAGCTGGCGACGGTTGAGGCGTTGCGTTTGGTGCGAGGCAGCCTGAACCCCGGGGGTATCTACGTGGCCAATATCGTGAGCGCAAGCGAGGGGAGCGATGTGTCGTTCCTGCGCGACTGCGCTGACACGGCACTCGAGGTGTTCGACCACGCCTGGGTGGTGCCATGTGGCGATGCGGAGTTTGGCGGCGAGGAAAACTACCTGCTCATCGCCAGCGACGGCGACTACGCCTTTGCCGAAGCCGTGCCCTTCGATGCCGACTTCCTCGGCACTGCTCTCCACGACTAGCCTATTGGGAATAGTCAGTCCCGTCTTATGTGTGGTCGCGCCAGCTGAGGACGCGCTGCTTCATGCCCTCGATGTCGAGCACGCCTTCGGCGAAGCCTTTGCGCACAAGCTCCTCGGGAACGTACTCGTCGTAGCGATCAAAATAAGGCACCTCGCCGGGATAGACGAGCTCGATGGGGTCGAAGTCCTTTTCGACCTCGGCGGCGAGCACCTCAAAGAACGTCTCCTCGTCGGCCTTCATCTTAAACTGCATAAAGTACGGGCGTGACGGGTCGAGTCCGCGAAGTCCCAGCTCAGCGGCGCATTTGATTTTAAGCATGCGCTCGAGTGCTAGGAAGGCGTAGCTTCCCAACCAGGGGAAGAGCACCCAGGTGTCGCCGCCCAGGTTAATGAGCGGCTTGGTTCCCGCGCCCGAAATCTCGGCGGTATGACGAGCCTGTGCGAGGCGTGCCCGCGCGTTACCCATGAGGTACGGATATGCCGCGTGCTCGTTGAGCGCCTTGCGCATGCGCTCGAGTACATGCGTATTGATATCTCCGGGGCAGTCGCCAAAGTAGGCCGGCACACGGCCCTTGACCTGCGTGGCAAAGACGGTATGGCGCTTCCAGTCCACTTCCTCGACAATCCAGCAGTGTCCGGCGATAGCGATGCGCTCACCGGGCGGTGGGGGATTGACGATCGTGCCCAGCTCGGCCGATTCGCTGCGAACGGTAAACTCCTCGTTTTCCTGGAACACAGCGTAGAACTTAAAGTTGTTGATGACGCGCTCGCCCGCGAGGCCCACGATGAGCCCACCGCTCTCGGTGACCTGGATGTGGTCGATCTTGATGAGGTGGCGCAGCAGTACGCGATAGTCATCGGCCGAGACGCGGTGGAAATAGCTCAGCGTGAGCACACGCTGAGCAAGCTCGGCCGGTGTGAGTTCGCCGGCGCTGGCGAGGGTCGACATGGTCTGGTGATAGAGCAGGCTGTAGGGGAGTCGATCGAGCTCGGGCGGCTCGACCCACTTTTCCTCGCGATAGAGTTGTACGAGCGCGATGCCTTGCAGGAGCTTCCAGGGTATCGTTTCGGGCATCATCGTGCGCGGCTCGGGCTCCTCCTCGCGCATGACAAACCACATCTCGGGCGGAAGATCGCGGCGGCCTGTGCGCCCCATGCGCTGCAAAAAGGAGCTGACGGTAAACGGTGCATCGATCTGGAACGCGCGCTCCAGGCGACCGATATCAATGCCGAGCTCCAACGTGGAGGTGGTGACGGTTGTCTGTGCCTGTTCCTCGTCGCGCATGAGCTCCTCGGCCGTCTCGCGCAGCGATGCCGAGAGGTTGCCATGATGGATAAGGAAGCGGTCTGGCTCGTGCCGGCTTTCACAGTAGCTGCGCAACATGGAGCACACAGCCTCTGCCTCCTCGCGCGAGTTGGCAAAGACCAAGCACTTGCGGCCGCGGGTGTGTTCGAAGATATAGCCCATGCCGGGGTCGGCGTTGTCTGGCGCTGTGTCGGTGGGGCTGAGAAGCGCCTGCTCGGTCGCTCGTGGGATGTCGACTTCGCCCTCGGGGGCCGAGGAAGTGCGACGGTCTTTGGGAGCGTCCTTGCCCCGCGCCTGCTCGCGACGTTGACGACGTTCCGCCTGTGTGAGCTGTCCGCTGTGGCGCATGTCTTGTCCGGATGCGGGCAGCGCCGCGGGTGTCACTGCCTCAATGCGCTCGCACGCAAGCACTTCGGCCTCTTGAGGACCCATGCTCTCGAATCCTCGCTGCTGCGCCTGGGGACCCGAGTTGTAGAAGTGCTCCATGGAGATGCGCCACACGCGGCGCGGCTCCTCAAAACGGGGGATGACGCAGTTGCGTCCCGTCCCCTGCGACAGGAAGGCGCCCGTGCGCTCGGGGTCGCCGATGGTTGCCGACAGACCGATGCGGCGGGGCTGCACGCCTGCCATGCGCGAGAGCCGCTCGATAAGGCAGAGCGTCTGCCCGCCGCGGTCGCCGCGCATGAGCGAATGGACTTCGTCGATAACCACATAGCGCAGGTCGCAGAACATACGAGGGATCGCCATGTGCTTATGGATCAGGAGCGCCTCGAGTGACTCGGGCGTAATCTGCAAGATGCCGCTCGGTTTTTTGATGAGCTCAGCCTTGTGCGACTGCGAGACATCGCCATGCCAGTGCCAGACAGGGATATCGGCTTCTTCGCACAGATCGTTGAGGCGGACGAATTGGTCATTGATGAGCGCCTTGAGGGGGCCAATGTAGAGGGCGCCTACGCTTGCGGGCGGGTTCTCCCAAAACTCGGTCAGGATGGGAAAGAAGGCTGCCTCGGTTTTGCCGGAAGCCGTGGATGCCGTCAGGAGCACATTATCTTGCGTGTTAAAGATGGCATCAGCTGCCGCAACCTGGATAGAGCGCAAGCTCTCCCAATCGTGGGAGTAGATGAAGTCTTGGATAAACGGGGCGTAGCGGTCAAAGGCGTTCACGGGGCCTCCTCTCAAATACGAACCTCTTAACGCGGTGAGCAGTGGCTTGCCGCATCACTGCCTCGACGTTTGCCCAGATAAAGCCTGCCAAAATAAACCTGTCCCTTTTTGGCGGGTTAGATGGTGAATTCGGCGAAGTTGCGGTCGCCGCCTGCGGTGCCGGCGTCGCCTGTTGCGGCTGCCGGCGCCAGCGCGTCGCCGCCGACGCTTTGCAGCAACTCGGCCACATTTGCATCGGGGTTCTGACACAGGATATCGAGCAGCTCGATAAAGTCACGAATGACCTCACGGGGCGTCAGGTGCGTATCGGCTCCCACGCGGCCAAACTCAATCTTGAGAAAGTTCACCAAGTCGTTCTCGGTAAGCGTGGGCGTCCAGCCAAAGTAGCCGGCATGGATCTGCATGAGCTTTTCGATGAGCACCAGCAGCTCCTCGTAGGTGAGCGGCTGCAGGCGGATGATGGGCGCGAGCATGTCTTTGAGATCATCTCGCGCAAAGCGACCCTGAGCGAGTCGGCTGCGCAGAGCTTCGTAGGAGAACACGCCGCGGCGGCGGTCTTCGATGGAGGTTGGCGTGCCGCCCATGATCATGCCCAGGTACTGTGCCTTGCCCTGGAGTGTGTCGTTGTACATGGTCAGGATTTTCTCGTAGTTGTACTGGCGCGTGATAGCGTTGGGAATCTTGTATAGATTCACGAGCTCGTCGATGAGCACCAGCATGCCCTTGTAGCCGCTGCAAACCAAAAAACGCGCGATGAGTTTGACGTAGTCGTACCAGTCGTCATCGCTGATGATGGTTGAGGACCCCAGTTCGGCGCGAGCCTCGCTCTTGGTGCGGTATTCGCCGCGGATCCATTTGGTCACGCGGCTCATAGCCTCTTCATCGCCCTCGGATACGGCCATGCGATAGCGGCGGAGCATGCGGGTGAAGTCGAAGCCGTGGACCATCTCCTCGAGTGGAGCGAGTTGGGCATTGACGACCGACTCGTCGACGTCGGCGCACGAGGCGACCCAGCGATCCAGAATAAGGTTGAGCGCACCGCCCTCAGGGCGCGTCTTGGTCGATATGTTGCGGATGAGCTCGCGGTAGGTGGCAAGGCCCTGTCCCTGACCGCCCTGCAGGCGGCGCTCAGGGGAAAGGTCGGCATCAGCGACGACGAATCCCTCGCCCATGGCATGCGTTCGGATGGTCTGAAGCAAGAAGCTCTTGCCGGCGCCGTAGCGACCGACTAAGAAGCGGAAGCTCGCGCCGCCATCGGCGATGAGACTCAAATCGGTGAGCAGGGCGCGAATCTCGACCTCGCGACCCACGGTGATATAGGGAAGGCCGATGCGCGGGACCACGCCGCCCTTGAGCGAGTTGAGAATGACGGCGGCGACGCGTTTGGGTACGCGAGGCGCTGCGGATGCGGTATCACTCATGGTCTAGGTATCCTCTCACGTCTGCTTTGTAGTCCTCGATAATGTGCGGTCCTGCCGCGCCAAATTCAATTACGGTGTCACCCACCAGGTCAAAGAGCGCCTCGTTGATGCTATCGACGAGCATATCCTCACTCTTGCCCGACTGTGCCGCCGCCGATGCCGTCTGCGCTGCATTTTGCTCGAGTAGTGCTCGAAGATAGGCGTCTGCGGTGGGATCGAGTGCGGACGCGGTGTCGGCGGGCGTGGGCGCTGGTGCGAGGAGCGGGGCTACGACGCCAAACTGCTCGGTGGAGATGGTCGGCTCGCCAGCCTCGTCCCGCTGCATGGTCGTCGCGACTGGTTCGGCGATCGTGTCGGCCACGGGCTTGGCTTCCCGTCGTTCGACAACTGCCGTCTCGGCATCCGCAAACGTGCCGTCCTCGCGCTCCTCGTCGATCAAAAGCGCCTCGCGCGTTTGCGCGGCGGCGCTCCGAATGTGCCCCAGCTGGCTCAGGTCGATATCGATCTTGACGGGCTGATGCGCGGCATCCCATGAAAGCCATGCTGTGATCTCGTCATCGATAATCTTGGCCAGATATTTGGGGACCTTCTCTTCCTTAAGGGGATGGCCGGGATCCAGTGCCAAGCGCAGACGCTGATCACAAGCGCGCATTATCTCACCGAGCTTGCTACTTTTTTGTCTGCTGCCGTGGATGCGCATACATTCCCAAAAGCCATTTTGGCAGCGGTAGATGTGAATGGGGTCCAGGCGATATTCGCAGTCCTCGTGGCGCTCGGGCGCAAAGAACACGGCCGAGGCAAACATGGTGTAGGGCATGGCCGTCTCCTCCCCAAACAAGCTCGCTATGATGCCGGTCTTTCGGTGCGTGTCATAGTAGCGCGCCATACGGACATACACGGCGCATGCCACGTGGCGCAGGTCGCGATGGTGAGAACGGTCGAGCCGTGAGTTATTCAGGTTGTACGTCGAGAGTGCGTCGATGGCAGCCATGAGCCGCTCCTCATGCGCCTCATCGGGCGGAAGGGGAAGCGTGGGCTCGGAGGTCTTGCGACGCGCAGGCGGCAGGTCCGACGGCGCCGGCGCGGGTACAAGGTCTCGTGCTGCGCGGCGCAGCTCGATGAGGGCGTTGTCGAATGCGACGGTTTTAGAGTCGCGAAGCAGCTTGGGGTCGAGCTCATGGAACACGGCGTAGTCCTGCAGCCACACGCGTGCGAACCGGTCGATGCCAGGTTCAAAGGCGCGATAGGCATCCCAAAATGCCTTAATCTTGTCATAGCCGTCACGCGGATTGTCGACGCCAATGCCGCAGATCAATTCGTAAAGATAAAGAAAAGCAAACGAGGTCGATGTCTCCTCGATATTGCCGCGGCGCACTTGGGCACGCCAGGTAAAGTAGCCGCGCAACTGTCGATCGCTCATGGCATTGTAGGTGGGAAAGTACGACTTAAAGGTGCCGTTGTAGGGGCAATCGTCCTCGAAGTCGGCCATCAGCAGGCCTTGGCGGTAAAAGAGCTCCGCCTCCGATAGCCAACGTCCCGCGCCGCCTTTGGGATCCTCTTGCCAGCGTGATATCTCGCGCATCTTGCGGTACTGGTCGGGGAGGAAGTTCTGCATCTGACGACCGGTCTTGAGAATCGGCTCGTCAGCATAGATTTCGTTTGAGAAGCGGGCGGACTGATGGGTCCGGGCCTCGGCCATAATGCGCTCGATGAGCATCTTGACGTCCTGGTCGGCCACCGCCTCTCCTCTCCTAACGCAGCTTCGGTGATCTCATATCATAGCACAGCATCAAACAGGTGTTCGGGATACCGCTATGTAGATAGTTTAGAACAGGAGGGCGTAGATGACCGCCACGACGACGGAGGGGAGCATGTTGGCCGTGCGGAAGGTCTGAGGCCGAATAAGGTTAACGCCAACACAGAAGATGAGCATGGAGCCCACAAGCGAAAGGCTGTTGAGGGCTGCGGTGGTCATGATGGGGGAGAGTGTGCCGGCAAAAAGCGTGATCGTGCCCTGGAATACGGCAACGGGCAGGGCCGAGAAGATGCAGCCGCGGCCAAGCGAGGCCGTCATGGTGCAGACGATGATGCAGTCCAGCGCGCCCTTCAGGGCAAGCGTGGACCAGTCGCCGAGCAGGCCGTCCTGAATCGATCCTACGATGGCCATGGCGCCGATACACACGGTGAGCGATGCCGAGACAAAGGCGTTGGTGAACTCGTTGTCGCCTTCGCTGCCGGTTTTGCGCTTGAGCCATTCGCCGAGGTTCTCGATGGCGGCCTCCAGGTTGATGGCCTCGCCGATGAGCGAACCAAGGGCAAATGAGACGATAAGCATGGTGGTGCCGGTGGTCGCCAACGCCTCTCCATCGATAATGAGCATCTTTTGCATGGTGCCGCCCAGGCCGATAAACAGAACGCATAACCCCGACGCCTTCATGAGCGTGTCTTGGATGCGGGGCGTAATGAAGCGCCCACCCATGAGGCCCAGCAGACCGCCCGCGATCAAAAGCGCGACGTTGATGATCGTTCCTAAACCCGGCATGAACCCTCCTGTAATTGATGCCAACGCGGCAATCGTAGCAGAACGGGGAGGGGAGCGCTCAGTATCCGAGCCAAGCGGCGGTTAGCGGTCTAGGATAGGACGGGGCTAAAGTCGAAGCGCAGCGTCATGAGGTGCTGCGGGGATTCGATGGCTGCGGCAACGATGTCGGCATCTCGTGCACGATCGAACCCTTCAAGTTCCATTTGATAGGGGAAGTCTTCTTGGATACCGATGCGACGAGGAACCAAAAGCTTGGTTCCGTCGAATTCTTCGGTTCGCGTTCCGTCTGCTGCAACGGAATAAAGGTGCAACTTGGCGGTCGTTGTGGCATCAAGTGCCGAGATAGCTTGGATGTCGTTCGATGCGCTCCTTGCTCCCACTGCTGTAAGTGCCGTGGGCGCGACGACTTCACCCGAAGGCAAAAAGACGAGCTCGACGGTATTGGGGAACGCGATGAGGATATTTTTGCGGCGGGGCGCATTGGCAGCGACTGGCTCAATGCTTGCGGCATCGACGGTTTCCGTGTGGTCGAGCGCGACCATCATGCAACAGTTGCCTTCGTCGACATCTGGGGGAGCGGCAAATTCCAGGCCGTCTTTCGGTTGGGGATTGCCTGGTTCGGTGGCGGTACCGCCTGGCTTCTCGAGAGGGGCCGCAGCGTTGCCTTCTGATGATGCATCGTCTGCATCGTCAACATGCACCGGTGCGTCTGCGATCTCGTCTTTGGGGGATTTGTCATTATCGCTAGATATAGGAGCAGCAATCCCGACGGACCCCACTCCGTGCCATGTCATTTGGAGCAGCGCCGGATCGGCGAGAATGCGCCGCACGCCCGGCTCCTGGGTATCGATATTGATGGGGGCGGGTTCTGATCCGCGCGTGAGGTTAAGCGAGCCCTTCTGTCTGGTGCTTTGAGCTTCTTGGTCGTCCGCGTCGCCAGCGTAGAACAGCAAAGGCGCATCTCCCGTTGCGATGGCTTCGGTGTTCGCCTTGGTCAGTCGCAGCGATGCCGTAAAGGAGATGATGGGCTGCGCGCCATCGACATTCGAGGGAACGCAGCCCAGGCATACACCCCCTCCTTCTTCTTCATAGGCCGTGCTGTCGAAGACGACCTTCGCCCCGTTCGCCGAGTCATCGACCGAGTCAATATCGATGCGCAGCTCTAGGTCGCATGGGTCGCCATCGGCGTCGACTGCGGCCGATTTCCATGTGCAGATGGCACAACCTGTCCGGGGGCCGTTCTCCTTGTCCGGTCGCTTGATATCCACGACTATCGAGTCGGCCGTATTGCGGTGAAGGCATCCCGAGGTTCGGACCGTGGCGCGCGCGAGCGAAAAACGTTGGCAGGCGACGATACCCGACGAATTCGCCACGGGGTTCAGAGCTTGCGGTAAGGAGTTTGCCGTGGCGGGCGTCGCCCAAGCGGCGAGAGGCGTACCGCTCGCCAGTGCGCTGCAGAGCGCGGCGACGGGCAAAAGGTTTTTGGGTGCCATGGTTCTCCTATCTATTCCGCGTGCTCCGGTCGTGCTTGGCTATTGGTTGCGTTTGATGTGCAGGCCAAGGCACGTCAGTCCTGCTCCCGCCGTGGCGACGCCTACCGCAATGAGTTGCCGGGTGTCGCTCGTTTGAGCGAGCGGCTCGTGACGGCTGTCGCGATTAAGGCCCGAAAGGTCGACGGTCACTTCTGTGGCCGCCTGCGCTTGCTCTTGTTGAGCAAAGGTCATGGCGGGTGCGGACGCCAAGATGCCGACGATGGCGGCCAGTGCAATCGCCTTAGGACGTGGCGTGCGCACCGGGCTCGACCGTCCAGGTGATGCTTGCCACTTGATCTCCCGTACCGGTGGCGTGGTAGATGTCACGCGTGACGCGGGCGACGTGGCCACTCACATTGAGCTTGATTTTGTCCGTTCCGTCGGCAATGCCCTGGTACTTCATGTCGAAGCTTACGTCTTTGGAAAGATCGAGGCCCGTAGTCTGAGTCGCCGAGCTGGCATCCTTTTCTGCCTTATCGGGGCCAACCTTAAAATCGATGGAGTTCTGGGCCGAACCCGTCTTTGCGTCTGCAACAATTGTCCAGTCGTTCTTGGCCGTGACCTTCATGTTGGTGACGTGGATGCCATATGCCGAGAGGTTGTCGATGGTAAGCGTCTTGCCGGAGGGTCCTACAAGCGTTCCGTCGGCATTGGCGGCAAAGGGGATGACCGTTGGCGCCTTAAACGAAACATTGCTAATGTCGGCCTTCACCGTCACATCGGTGGTTCCAACGCGCACATCTGCCATGGCCGCCGTTGGCGCGGCGCCCATCGCAAGTGCGAGCGTAAGCCCTGCGCCCACGGCGAGTGCCCTGGCTCCGCTCAGGTTCATGGATGTGTTCATAATCGATCCTTTCTGCTCGTCACGGACTGTTTCCGTGATGGTTGGACGAATGGGGGCAGGGTGTTGCCCCTGCGAGCGCGTCGGCCACTAGCCTTCTGCCTGGGCCACCCGCACTTTGACGCGCGTCGGATTGCCGTGGGTGTCGTAGGTCTTGGCATCGAGTGCCTGAATCTCGATATATGCCTCGCCTTCTTGGATATCGCCGGCGGGGCAGGTCTCAACCGTCTTGCCGGCTTCGACCACACCGGACTCATAGATGGTCTCGTCGTTTTGAATCACGCGGAAGCGCTGGGGAAACTTGTTGTCTTGGACGTTTTGCACGTTGACGCGCAACTTGCCGCCTTCCTGCAACTGTGCGACCGGCGCGACCGAGATCGTCATCATGTTGTCGCGGACGATGGCGTCGAGCTCATCCTGGATTTCTTGGCGCGATTTACCCTCTGCCGTCGTGACTGAGGCGCCCGCTTCGGGCACGGGCTGCGACTGCCAGGCGTATAGCTCTACGGCGATGAGGGCGCAGACGATAGCCAGGCAGACAACGACGAGTTTCTTGCGACGCCCCAGCCCTGCAAGGCGGGGCGGCTTCTTCGCACTCATGCGGCGTCCTTGGTGGTGTAGACACGTGCGAACGTGGACGGGTCCGCTCCAAAGAGCATATGAAGCATCAGGCGGCGTGAGTAGATGAGCTCGTCGAAGTCGTGAGGGAGCTCGATGTTGTGGATACGCGCGATGTGGTGGGCGAGCGCCGAGAACGACTCGGGGTCGCAGATAACATCGGTGGTAACGTGGTAGACCGCCGTATCGGGGAACGCCTCTTCGTCGAAAGGCAGGAGATAGGGATCGTCGTCGACCTCGATGGCGACGCCGTACTGGGGCCAGTAATATGCCATGGGAACCTCCCTGCTTCTGGGGCCAAAACTTCCATTGGTTTTGGCTGTTGATGCCGACCGTATCAGTCACTACTTGACCAATTTCTGACCAAATGCTTGACGGATTGACATCTCCGCAGGTAAAAGGTGGTAAAAATTACTTCAACTTATTTCGAGCGACAATTGCGTGGTCGCTGGCGGTAAAGCGACATGTGTCAAAAGCATCGTCTGCCGAGGAAACCTTGCCGCTCGCCGAATTGCACGAACGTTAAAATCGCCAATTATGGAGACGGTCTCGAACACGTCGACGAAACGATGCGGTAACATCTCCCTGCAAACACTGTAGTTAGCTAAAGGGGGAGTTCGCGTGTCTGCAACCATCAAACCCTTCACCGACGAGTTCGAGGAGTATGGCCGCGATGAGTCTCGCACATCGGGCGAGGCCTCGAGCATCTCGTTTCCGACAACGGAGGACGAGGTCCGCGCCATTTTGAAAAAGCTCCATGCCGAGCGTGTCCCGGTGACGGTTCAGGGTGCCCGGACCGGTCTTGCCGCCGGCGCCGTGCCTCATGGCGGTCACATTCTCAATACTTCCCGCATGAATCGCTACTTAGGCATTCGCCACGATGAGCAGGGCCGCTTTCTTTTGCGCGTGGCGCCCGGCGTCGTGCTGTCTGAGCTGCGCAAGCAACTGGGCAAGAAAGTGCTGCCGACTGCCGGCTGGGACCAGGCATCGCTTGAGGCCTACGAGGAGTTCCAGGAAGCTCCCGAGCAATTCTTTCCTACCGATCCCACCGAGGCATCTGCCTGCTTGGGCGGTATGGCGGCATGCAACGCTTCCGGCGCCCGTAGCTACGCTTACGGCCCCATGCGCCCTCACGTCACGGGCCTTCATGTCGCGCTGACCGATGGCGACCTGCTCGAGCTTCACCGTGGCGAGGTTTTTGCACAGGGTCGTCGCCTTTCGCTCGTCACGGTGCAGGGCCGCACGCTCGAGTTCGACCTTCCCGACTACACCATGCCCAAGACCAAAAATGCTTCGGGCTATTTCGTTGCTGACGATATGGATGCCATCGATCTGTTTATCGGTGCGTGTGGCACACTCGGCGTCATCACCGAGCTCGAGATTGCCCTGCAGGCGGCGCCTGCGGTCGTTTGGGGCGTGAGCTGCTTCTTTGACAGCGAAGACAAGGCTGTGTCCTTCACCGATTCTGTGCGTCCCGTCCTTTCCCACGCGGCTGCCATCGAATATTTCGATGCGGGCGCCCTGGATATCCTGCGTCGTCAGCGTGAGCAGTCGACCGCGTTCGCCTCGCTGCCGGCGCTCGACAAAGACGCCAAGGTCTGCGTCTACGTGGAGCTCGACTGCGACGACGAAGCCCAGGCGACTGAGGAGCTGTATCACTTGGGGTGGGTACTGGAGCTTGCGGGCGGCAGCGACGATGCGACATGGGTCGCGCGCACCGAGGCGGATCGCGAGTGTCAGCGATTCTTCCGCCATGCGGTACCCGAGAGCGTCAACATGCTCATCGACGAGCGCCGCCGCACGGATCCCACCATCACCAAACTGGGCTCGGACATGTCGGTGCCCAACGCACGCTTGGCCGATGTCATCGCCCTGTATCGCCGCACGTTGGCCGAAAGTGGGCTTGAATCTGCCGCCTGGGGGCACATCGGTAACAACCATCTGCATGTGAACATTCTGCCGCGCGATGCGCAGGATTACCGCCGCGGCGGAGAACTCTTTGCCCAGTGGGCTTCCGAGGTCACGGCCATGGGCGGCGCCGTCTCCGCCGAACACGGCGTCGGCAAGATCAAGGCGGGCTTCTTGGAGACGATGTACGGTCGCGAGGCCATGGTCGAGTCGGCGCAGCTCAAGCTCCAGCTCGATCCTGCCGGGCAGCTGGGTCGCGGAAACCTGTTTTCGGAGAAGCTCTTGGATGAGCTTGTCCAGAAAGGGGGCGCGTGAAGATGAGCGATTTCCATATGGTGGTGTGCGTCAAGGCGGTGCCGGGCAGCACCGAGGTCAAGATGGACCCCAAGACCAATACCATCGTGCGCGATGGCAAGCAGGTGGTCATTAATCCCTTTGACGCGAGCGCTTTGGAATGCGCGCTGGCGCTGAAGGACGACTTTATCGGCTTTGGCATGGACGTGCGCGTAACGGTGGTGTCGATGGGTATCCCCGCGACTGAATCGCTATTGCGCGACTGCATCGCCCGAGGCGCCGATGACGCACTGCTGCTAACCGATCGCGCCTTTGCAGGTGCCGATACCCTGGCAACCACCTATGCCCTCAAGTGTGGCATCGAGTCGCTCGACGAGGACTTCGACCTGCTCATCTGCGGCAAGATGGCGGTGGACGGCGATACGGCCCAGATTGGTCCCGAGCTTGCCGGTGCCTTTGAGATTCCCTGCGTGACCGACGTGAGCTGCGTGCAGAGCGCGGGCTTTACGACCTGCGGTTCACCGGTGCTTGTTCACGGCTGCGATGCCGGCGAGGAGACGGTGCATCTGGAGATGCCGTGCGCGATGACGACTGCCAAGGAGATTGGCCAGCTGCGTATGCCGAGCATTGCCGGTATTCGTGCGGCCGAGGAGGCGGATGTGCGCGTGGTCAACGCTGCCGACGTGCATGCCGACCCCGCGCGCTGCGGCCTTGCCGGCTCGCCGACACAGGTCGTGCGATCGTTTGTGCCCGACCGCGACCAAACGTGCGAGGCCGTTGACGGAACGGCGTCCGAGCAGGCGGCAAAACTTGCCAAGATTATCGAGGGGATGGCATAGATGAGCGGACTGATTATCGATAGCGAAGCCTGTATCGGCTGCGGTCGCTGCGTTCGCGCCTGTGCCTCGGGTGGCATCGTAGTGGAGGGCGAGCGGCCCAACCGTTGCGCCCGCGTAACCGACGGCTGCATCCTATGCGGCGGGTGCGTCGACGCCTGCCCCGTCAATGCCATCTCGATCGAGCGCGACGAGGCCGCCGGCGCGGCAGACCTTGACGCATATCGAGACATTTGGGTCTTCGTGCAGACTGACGAGCACGACGCCGTGACTCCCGTTGCCTATGAGCTCATGGGCAAGGGCCGCGAGCTTGCCGATGCACGCGGATGTCGCCTGGTGGCGCTGGTTGGCATGGGCCCCGAGGGCTCGCTCGGGAATCTGGAGCATCTGGTTTGCGCCGGTGCAGACGAGGTCCTGGTCTGTCGCGACGAGCGTCTGCGCCAGAACGATGCGGAGGTCTACGCCCGGCTGATCTGTGATTTGGTGGCAGAGCGCAAGCCCGAGGCTATTCTGTACGGTGCGACCGCTTTTGGCCGCGAACTGGCACCCGGCGTTGCCGTGCGTTTGCAGACAGGCCTTACGGCTGACTGCACCGTACTTTCGATGGATGCGGAGACGGGCTTGCTGCAGCAGACGCGCCCGGCGTTTGGCGGCAACCTGATGGCCACCATCGTCTGCCCTAATCATCGTCCCCAGATGGCAACGGTGCGTCCCGGCATCTTTAAGGCGCCCGACTTTGACTACGGCCGCTCCGGCACAATCACCCAGATATCACTTGCGGATGATGCTAAGGCTCGTGTCGAGATCTCGATTCCCGCCGAGGAGTGGGGGCAGCAGGCTTCGATCGCCGATGCCGAGCGCCTGGTCGTGGTGGGCCGCGGCATTGGCTCCAAGAAAAACCTGCCGCTGATGCGAAAGCTCGCCGAGGCTCTGGGAGCCGAGCTTGGCTGCACGCGACCTGTCGTGGAGGCCGGCTGGTTGGAGTATCGCCATCAGATTGGCCAGACGGGCGTATCGGTTTCGCCCAAGCTTCTCGTGAGTATCGGTGTTTCGGGCGCCATCCAGCATCTTGCCGGCATCGGTGGGGCGGAGTGCATTATCGCCATCAACGAGGACCCGGATGCCCCCATCTTTGGTGCTGCCCAGTACAAGGTTGTCGGCGATGCCGTCGAGGTCGTCGAGGAGCTGCTGGCCCAGCTTGAGCGCTAGGCGCGCGCCAGCCAGTCGCGCATCTCGTCCTTTAGGCGCTCCCAGGTCGCCTGCGTGGCGGGATCGGTAAAGGGGCGCGTAATGCCAAAGGGCGCGTCGAGCAGGCGGTAGATATCGCCCTGCTCGCGTGCCAGCGCGCGGCTCGCTGGATAGACGAGCTCAAACATAAAGCAGATGAGTCCCACCAGGTAGTCTGCGGGCTCGTCGCGTTCATCGCGTGCGACGCAGCGGTGCTCGTCAAAGGCGGCAAGTGTTGGCGACGAGAAGCGGCTGCCGAGAAACGTCTTCTCGTCCACTTTGAGGATGGTGTCGACGGTGCTGTCGGCGATGGTGCGCATAATGTCGATCTTGTCGCCATCGCGCACGATATCGCAGAAGCACCGTGTACGCTCGTCGAGTTGTGCCGGCAGGCGAAAGTCGCTGTGATAGGCGATGCTCGCGCGGATAAGCTCGTCGTGCTCGTCGGTCTCGATAAAATCTCGGATGCTTGTTGTGGCAGGCGCGTCGTCGGGGCTCTCGCCAAAGAGAACCTCGACGCCCAACGCCGAATGGCTCATGCTCTCGGCGTCCTTAAACGTGTCCCAGCGTCGCAGCTGCTCAAAGCGGCCCATATCGTGCAGCAGGCCGCAAAGCCAAGCTAGGTCAATGTCCTGCGGTGACCAGTCCTGTTCGCGCGCCACGGCATCGCATGCCTTGGCAACGTGATAGGTGTGTTCGATCTTGAGTGCGATGCGCGGATTGGCGGCATCGTAAGCATCGGTATAGCGTTTGAAGGCCGCGGTCGCCCGGCCCCGATCGATGGCTGTCATAATGACTTCCTAGAAAGCTGTGTCTTTCGATCCGGTGGCAATTGTAGGTGAACTCGGTTGCTGCCGGGCGATGATTCTGCCATGTCGTTGCCTGACCCAACGAATCGAATTTCTCACCGAGCCGGCCTGCTTCTTCTGGTACCATGGTCAAACTTTACTGTAGCAAAGTGTGACGTGGGCTTTTGTTCTGCGTCAGCGGAAATGGGGGTTTCATGGCACAGGAAGCGACCGCCAACGAGCAAAAGAAATTTAAGGTACCGCGCATCCCGGGTGACATCATGATCTATCCGATGATCGTTGGCCTTTTGCTCAACACTTTCTGCCCGCAGGTCTTTGAGATCGGCGGCTTCTTTACCGCCGCCTGCCGCGGTGGTTCCAACACCATCGTTGCCGCGATCCTGCTGTTTGTGGGTGCCGGCATCAGCTTTAAGTCCACGCCGGGCGCCATCAAGACCGGTATCGTCGTTCTGATTCCCAAACTTGTTGTTGCGGCTGCCCTTGGCTTGGGTGTGGCATATTTCTTTAACGACAACTTCCTGGGCCTGAGCTCCGTGTCTATCATCGGCGGCATCACGTTTTGCAACATGGCGCTCTATACGGGCATCATGGGCGAGTTCGGCGATGAGTCCGAGCAGGGCGCTGTCGGTATCCTGTTCTTTACGGCCGGCCCCGCCGTCACGATGATCATCCTCGGTGTCTCGGGTCTCGCCAACATCCCCGTCGGCACCATCATCGGATCCATCCTGCCGCTTGTTATCGGCATGGTCCTGGGCAACTTGTTCTCGTTTATCAAGAACCTGCTGGTCCCCGGCGCCAATCCCGCGATCGCCGTTATCGGCTTTCAGCTCGGTGCGTCCATGAGCCTTTCGAGCTTTATCACCGGCGGTATTTCGGGCATCCTGCTGGGCCTCATCACGCTCTTTATCGTCGGTCCCATTACCTTTGCGTTCGAGCGCCTGTGCGGTGGTAACGGCAAGGCGGCCGTTGCCTGCTCCACTATCGCCGGCACGGCTATGACCACGCCGGTCGCCCTCGCCGAGGTCGCCCCGCGCTATGCCGAGCTTGCGCCCACTGCGTATGCGCAGATCGCCACTGCCGTCATCATCACGGCAATCATGGCCCCGATTCTGACCGGCTGGGTCGATAAGAAGTTCTGCCACGGCAAAGAGGATCTGTCGCCTGCCGGTGTCGAGGCCATCGAGGAGGCCGTCGCGACCGACATCGATGGCGAGTAATCGTCGACGCGAGTCAATCAAGCTGGCGTGCAATTCGCGCCGTTTGAGCGCCCGAACGAAAACTGTCTTGCAGTGACGTTCGGGCGCTCTGCTATTATTCCCCTTACCCCTGCGGAGTAGGGGTGTTTATTGCCCAGACACGAATCGGGCGATTCTGACCACTTGGATATTGAAGGGATGGCGTCTGGTGGTTAAGGCACTCAAGATTGAGATATTCCTGCTATGCATGATTGTTCTTATCGGGCTTGCCGCACGAAGCCGCCGCTCCTTGTTCTCGAGCACCCAGCAGCTCTTGTTTAGCATGCTCGGCTACACGTCTGCTGCCTACATTTTCTTCGATATGATCTGGACGCTCTCAGACGGCGTGAGCACTCCTGTAGGCATCACGGCCAACTGGATTTCCAACGCGGTTTCGTTTTCGCTGTTCGCCATCGCGTGCCTCATTTGGTTTTTCTATTCCGAGACGATGCAGGGCTCTCGCCTTTTGACCGCGCGCTATAGGGTGGCGCTCGTGACGTTGCCAACCGTATTGGTGGTCGTGCTGGCATTTGCCAGCTACTGGACGCACACTATGTTCTATATCGATGCGCAGGGCGTATATCGTCGCGGAGCGCTTTATATGATTCAACCTATCGTTAGCTACTGCTACATCATATATACGTCCTTGCATGCCTTTATTCAGGCTCGAAAAGTCGAAAGCCTGCAAACGAAGGCCATTTATCGCACCCTCGCCTTTTTTGTGGTTCCCGCTCTGGTGGGCGGTACCTTCCAGGTTTTGTTTTCGGTACCGGGCCTTTGTGTCGGTATAACGCTGAGCATCCTGCTGCTCTACATCATCTACCAGGAGCAGCTGATCTCGACCGACCCGTTGACTGGCCTTAACAATCGCAACCGTTTTGAGACCTATATGCTGTCGCTGTTCTCGGGTGCTGATCAGGCCGATGATGTGTATCTGCTTATGATGGACGCCGACGGCTTTAAGCTGATTAACGATCGCTATGGACATGTGGAGGGCGACCATGCTCTCCAGGTCATATCTGCTACGCTCAAAGAGGTCTGCTCGGCGTCTGGTGGTTTTATCGCACGTTATGGCGGCGATGAGTTCGTGGTGCTCCAGAAGGCTGCGGCGGAACAGGACATCATGGACCTGTGTTCGGCGATTAACGACGAGCTCGCTCGTGCCGAGGTGCCGTATGCATTGCGGATGTCCATCGGTTACGCGCGGGTCGGTGATGGCGTCGATACCTGGCAAGACTTACTTCGCGCTGCCGATGCGGAGCTCTACCGCGTCAAGGCCGAGAAAAAGAAAGCCGGCGTCCAGATACGCTAGAAAAAAGGGGCGCACGCTTGCGTGCGTGGCGGCCCTCAGCTCACCGATGTACTCCATTAAGCTAAAGTACATGAATCCCCTCTGCTAAATAAGGGCAGTTCGTTAAGCTTTTTTGGGTTTGTTGACGATGATGATGCCGCTGCAGACCAACAGCAGGGCAACGATGACGGTAATGGGGCTCGTGCCAGCGCCCTCGCCGAGCAGCAGCGCGCTCAGCAGCACACCAAAGACGGGGTTCATAAACCCAAAGACCGAGACGCGGCTGACGGGGTTGACGGCAAGCAGGCGCGACCACAGCGAGTAGGCGACCGCGGAGATAAGCGCCATGTAGATGATGAGCGCGATGGCGGGGGCAATCGCCGTAGGGGAGAGTGCACCACCCATCAAAAAGCCAATGGCGGTGAGGACCAGGCCGCCGACCAAGAACTGCCACCCGGCAAGCAAGACGCCGTCGTGCTCGCGCGAGAAGATGCCGATCAGGCAGGTCGAAAGGGCACCCGCGACGGTGGAGGCCAGGATGAAGCCCTCGCCGTCGAGCGTAAAGCCAAAGGTGCCGTCCGCGCCCGAAAGGTTGACGAGCGCGACGCCGGCAAAGCCCAGTACGCAGCCGAGCACCTTGGCCGTATTGAGCTTCTCGGTGCGAAACGCCAGAGCGGCAAAGAGGATGGCTAGGAAGTTGGCGCTGGCCTCGATGATGGAACTCGACATGGCACTGGCGCGCGAGAGTCCCAGGTAGAAAAAGAAGTACTGCCCGATAGTCTGGAAGAGCGACAGGATGCATATGGGCTTGATATCGCGTACCTGTGGGACGAGCGGTCGGCGCTGGGCTGCGCTCATGCCGATAATGACCGACATGCCGGCAAGGGTGAAGCGCAGACCGGCGAAGAGCAGCTGCGAGGCGCTGTCGTGCGCCGGGATGCCAAAGAGGCCGTAGCCGATCTTGATGCAGGGAAAGGCCGATCCCCAGAGCGCGCAGCAAACGAGACAGCCCAGGATGAGTCCGGGCAGGGTGGCGAGATACGGCTTGCGGCTTTCCATGATGTCCTTCCTACATGCGCGAAGCAAAAAAGAACCCGCCACCGGATGTGTCGGTGGCGGGTGATGTTACCCGAAGGGATTGTACCCGATGGGAAAGGTTTAGGCGAAGTAGGCTACGCCGCTCTCAAAGATCGGCATGAACTTATCGCCGGGGACATGCTCGGGCACGTTGCGGTACAGATTGTCGCCGCGACGCTCGGCATGGCCCATCTTGCCCAGGACACGGCCGTCGGGGCTCGTGATGCCCTCGATGGCGAGTGCGGAGCCGTTGGGGTTGACGGATAGGTCCATGCTGGGTTTGCCGTCCTCGCCCACGTACTGCGTGGCGACCTGGCCGTTGGCGATCAGCTGGGCGAGCACCTCGTCGTTGGCGACAAAGCGGCCCTCGCCGTGGCTGATGGCGACGGTGTAGGGGTCGTCGAGGCTGCACTGCGACAGCCACGGGGACAGGTTGGACGAGATACGGGTGCGCACCAGGCGGCTCTGATGGCGACCGATGGTGTTGAACGTCAGCGTGGGCGCATCGGGCGTGGCGTCGACGATGTCGCCGTAGGGCACCAGGCCGAGCTTGACCAGGGCCTGGAAGCCGTTGCAGATGCCCAGCATCAGACCATCGCGGGCCTTGAGCAGGTCACGGACTGCCTCGGTGACCTCGGGAGCGCGGAAGAACGCCGTGATGAACTTGGCGGAGCCGTCGGGCTCGTCGCCGCCCGAGAAGCCGCCGGGGATCATGACGATCTGGCTTGCACGGATGCGGCGGGCAAGTTCGTGGGTGCTCTCGGCGACGGCCTCGGGCGTGAGGTTGTTGATCACGAAGGTGTCGGCCTCGGCACCGGCGGCACGGAAGGCGCGGGCGCTGTCGTACTCGCAGTTGTTGCCGGGGAACACGGGGATGATCACGCGTGGGCGGGCGATCTTGGCGCCGCCGTACACGTGGATATCCTTGGCGCGGAAGTCGATGGCCTCGACCTCGGGGGTCTCGCCGGCGCTGCGGTAGGCGAAGACGCCCTCGATGCCGCTCTCCCAGGCCTCCTGGAGCTCGGCGAGCTCGATGACCTCGGAGCCGGTGTCGATGACATAGCCCTCGACGGTGGTACCCAGGGGCTCGACGACAACGCCGTCGGCGACCTTGGGCAGCTCGGCGTCCTCGGCGAGCTCGACGATAAAGCTGCCGTAGAGCGGGGTGAAGAGGCTCTCCACGTCCACGTCCTCGGCAAGCTCGATGCCGATCTGGTTGCCGACACACATCTTAAAGAGGCTCTCGGCGCCGCAGCCGTAGCCGGGCGTGGAGACGGCCAGGGCGTCGCCGTTGGCGGTGAGCGCCTCGACGGCGTCAAACGCGGCGAGCAGCTGCTGGGCGTCGGGGCGGTAGTCCTCGCCGTAGGTGGCGGGGGCGATTCGGACGACGCGGTGCGTCAGGCCCTTGAACTCAGGGGAGACGGCGCGCGCCGCGCGGCCCACGGCCACAGCGAAGCTGATCAGAGTCGGCGGAACGTTGAGCTCGCCGGCCTCGTCCTCAAACGAGCCGCTCATGGAATCCTTGCCACCGATGGCGCCGGCACCCAGGTCGACTTGGGCCATGAGGGCGCCCAGGACGGCTGCCGTGGGCTTGCCCCAGCGCTCGGCCTCGGTGCGCAGGCGCTCGAAGTACTCCTGGAAGGAGAGATAGGCGCGCTTGTGCTCAAAGCCGGCAGCCACGAGCTTGGCGATGGACTCGACCACGGACAGGTAGGCGCCAGCAAACTGGTCGGCTTCCATCAGGTAGGGGTTGAAGCCCCATGCCATGGCGCTTGCCGTGGTAGTCTCGCCGTCCACGGGGAACTTGGCGACCATGGCCGAGCTCGGGGTGAGCTGCGTCTTGCCGCCAAAAGGCATAAGCACGGTTGCGGCACCGATGGTGGAGTCGAAGCGCTCGGAAAGGCCCTTGTTGGAGGCAACGTTGAGGTCGGTGACAAGCGAGGTCATGCGCTCGGCAAGCGTGGTGCCGGCCCAGCTGGGCTGCCACACGCTGCGGGCGCACACGTGGGCGACCTGGTGCTTGGGCGCACCGTTAGAGTTGAGGAACTCGCGGGATAGGTCGACGATGGCGACACCGTTCCAGGCCATGCGCATGCGCGGCTCGGCGGTAACCTCGGCGATAACGGTCGCCTCCAGGTTCTCCTCGGCGGCGTACCCCATGAACTCCTCAACGTCACCGTCGGCGACGGCGCAGGCCATACGCTCCTGGGACTCGGAAATGGCGAGCTCGGTGCCGTCCAGGCCGTCGTACTTCTTGGTCACGGTGTCCAGGTCCACGTACAGACCGTCGGCAAGCTCACCCACGGCGACCGAGACGCCGCCGGCGCCAAAGTCGTTGCAGCGCTTGATCAGGCGGCAGGCGTCGCCGCGGCGGAAGAGGCGCTGCAGCTTGCGCTCGACCGGGGCGTTGCCCTTCTGGACCTCGGCGCCCGAGGTCTCGATGGACTCGGTGTTCTGGGTCTTGGAGGAGCCGGTGGCGCCGCCGATGCCGTCACGGCCGGTGCGGCCGCCCAGCAGGATGATCTTGTCGGTGGGGGCGGGGCACTCGCGGCGCACGTGGTTTGCCGGGGTGGCGCCCACGACGGCGCCGACCTCCATGCGCTTGGCCACGTAGCCGGGGTGATAGAGCTCGTTGACCTGGCCGGTGGCAAGGCCGATCTGGTTGCCGTAGCTGGAGTAGCCGGCGGCAGCGGTAGTTACGAGCTTGCGCTGCGGCAGCTTGCCCTCGAGCGTCTCAGACACGGGGACGGTGGGGTCGCCGGCGCCGGTGACACGCATGGCCTGGTACACGTAGCTGCGGCCCGAGAGCGGGTCGCGGATGGCGCCGCCTACGCAGGTGGCGGCACCGCCGAAGGGCTCGATCTCGGTCGGGTGGTTGTGGGTCTCGTTCTTAAACAGGAACAGCCAGTCCTGGTCCTCGCCGTCGACATCGACCTTCACCTTGACGGTGCAGGCGTTGATCTCCTCGGACTCGTCGACATCGGTCATGACGCCGGTCTTCTTAAGGTACTTGGCGCCGATGGTGCCCATGTCCATGAGGCAGACGGGCTTGGCGTCGCGACCGAGCTCGTGGCGCATCTCCATGTAGCGGTCGAAGGCCTGCTGCACCACGGCGTCGTCGATCGTCACGTCGTCCAGGACGGTGCCGAAGGTGGTGTGGCGGCAGTGATCGGACCAGTAGGTGTCGATCACGCGGATCTCGGTGATGGTGGGGTCGCGATCCTCATCGCGGAAGTACTGCTGGCAGAAGGCGATGTCCGCCTCGTCCATGGCAAGACCGCGCTCGGAGATAAAGGCGGCAAGGCCTGCCTCATCGAGCTCGCGGAAGCCGTCGAGCACTTCGACGGGCTGGGGCTCGGGAGTCTCCATGTACAGCGTCTCGGGCAGGTCGAGTGAGGCGATGCGCGCCTCGACGGGGTTTACCACGTAGTGCTTGATGGCCTCGATGGCGGCTTCGTCCAGAGCGCCCGAGATCATATAGACCTTGGCGGAGCGCACGGCGGGGCGCTCGCCCTGGCTGATGAGCTGCACGCACTCGCTGGCGGAGTCGGCGCGCTGGTCAAACTGGCCAGGCAGGAATTCGACGGCAAAGACGGCGCCATCGCTTGCGGGGAGCTCGTCGTAGGTCACATCGACCTGGGGCTCGCTAAAGACGGTCGGCACGCAGGAGCGGAAAAGCTCCTCGTCGATGCCCTCGACGTCGTAGCGGTTGATGATCCTCAGGGCCTCGATGCCCTTGATGCCGAGAATCTCGGTCAGCTCGCCCTTGAGCTGCTGAGCCTCGACGTCGAACCCGGGTTTCTTCTCCACGTAGATACGAGAGACCATTGGTTCCTGCCTTCCTGATCGGTTGGGCGTACGGTACGGTATGCGGCAGCGGTCGGTTTGCGGGGTCTGCCCTGCGGTCGCCTTGAGCCACATGTTTGTAAACCTCACTATGATACGACAGCTCGCGGCGCGTTGAGGACGGCGAGGGTGCTACAGTGAAGCGCAAACAAGAGAAAGGCATCACATGGCATTCGTTTCACTCGCCATCATCGCGCTCGTGGCCTTTGCAAGCCCCTTCATCGCCTCGGCGATTCCCGGAAAACCCATTCCCGAAACGGTCTTTTTGCTCGTGTTCGGCGCGGTGCTGGGACCCCATATGCTCGGCGTCATCCATGTAGATGCCGAGGTCTCGCTGGTGTCCGAGCTCGGTCTGGCCTTTTTGTTCCTGCTCGCCGGCTTTGAGATCGACCCCAAGAGCATCACGGGCGTCGAGGGGCGCTACGGCTTGGCGACGTGGGTCGTCACGTTTGGTATCGCCTGGCTTGCCGTGCGCTTTACTCCGTGGTTCTCGGTCAGCCATTTCGACGGTATCGCCGTGACGCTTGCCCTCACTTCGACGGCGCTCGGCACGCTCGTGCCCATCATGCGTGAGCGCTCGCTCACCGGCACGCGCGTGGGCGACTCGATTCTCGCGTATGGCACCTGGGGCGAGCTCGGTCCCGTGCTCGCCATGTCGGTGCTGCTGTCTGCCCGCACCGGCATCCAAACGCTCGTAATCCTTGGCTTGTTTGCTGTAGTCTGCGTGCTGCTGGCCGTGGTCCCAAGCCGCTCCAAGCGCGTCGGCAGCCGCTTCTTTGCGTTTGTCGAGGAGCGCGCCGATACCACGTCGCAGACCTTCGTGCGCCTGACGGTGCTCATCCTGGTCACGCTCGTGGCATTCTCCGCCGTCTTTGACCTCGATATCGTGTTGGGTTCTTTTGCCGCCGGCTTTGTCCTGCGCTATATCATCCCCGAGGGCAACCATACGCTCGAGACCAAGCTCGACGGCCTTGCCTACGGCTTTTTGATTCCGGTGTTCTTCACCGTATCGGGCGCAAAGATCGACCTGACGGCCGTGGCGTCGCGCCCCGGGCTGCTCGCGGGCTTTATCGTGGCGTTGCTGATCATTCGCGCCGTGCCTATTCTCATCTCTATGAGCATTTGTCCTGCGACGCGCGATGTGTCGGCGTATGGTCGCATTACCGTGGCCCTGTACTGCACCACGGCGCTGCCGATCATCGTTGCCGTAACGAGCGTGGCCGTCAGCGCGGGCGCGCTGTCGCAAGATATTGCGTCGGTCATGGTTGCCGCCGGTGCCATCACGGTGTTCTTGATGCCATTGCTCGCGCAGCTCTTCTACCGCGTGGTCGACGCTGCACCGGTCGCAGCCGTGGCAGAGGTTGCCGAGCATCCATCCGATGCACTTGACATCCTGCGCGCCCATCACGATTTGGCGAGCCTGCTCGCACGCGAGCACGAGCTGCTGACCTCGCATGGGCATGGTCGCGTATTCGAGGGCCTGCCTACGCTCGATACGATTGCCGAGCGTCTTTCCGCCGAGGCGGCGAGCGGCCACATCGATGCCCGCATCGTGGACGCGGCGCATCTTCTTGCCGATAAGACCTATGGTGATGAGGTTGACCCGTCCGAGCTGACTCCGCGCGAGCGCCGCCGCCTGGAGCGCGCCAAGCTCGCCGTGCACGAATACCGCCGCCGCATGCTGGAGCTCTACGCGCGCGATGAAGCCCAGGACGACGATGGCAAATAACGAGATGCTTCCCTAGGGGAAGGCGCGTCCCACTTTAAAGATCCGAAACGGGGCGCAGTTTCCGCGAGAGGCTCGTTGCGGAAAGCGCGTCCCAGAATCGGCGTTCAAAACGGGGCACACTTTCCGAAACATGGCCCTGAGGGAAGCTACGTCCCGGTCTGAGCCGGAATTCTGGGACGCGGATTCCACTTCAAACAGAAGAAGGCGCGCTGCCTGCGGTTGATGCAGACAGCGCGCCATTTGCGTTGAGCTCCGTTGAGGTTCGAAGTCGTGGCTTGCGACCTTTAGGAGCGGGCGGCTCCGTCGACGGGGAGCACGGCGCCCGTGACATAGGATGACATGTCGCTCGCTAGGAAAACGAAGGCGTTGGCGATGTCCTCGGGCTCGCCCATGCGGCCGAGCGGAATAGTGGCGATGATGGGCTTGATGACCTCTTCGGGCAGGTTAGCGACCATGTCGGTCTTAGTCACGCCAGGGGCAACGGCGTTGACGCGAATACCCATGGGGGCGAGCTCGCGCGAGAGCGACTGGACCATGCCATTGACGGCAAACTTGGACGTGGGGTAACCGACGCCGGAGGGCTGGCCGTACTTGGCGACCATCGAGCTTGTGGTAGTGATGGTGCCGCCGTGGCCGGCCTCGGTCATGATCTTGGCGGCAGCCTGGTGGCCATTAAAGACAGCGACGACGTTAAGGTCCATGACCTTTGCGAACTCCTCGGCCGTGTAGTCCAAAAGGGGCGAGCGCTGGGAGATGCCGGCGTTGTTGACGACCGTATCGAGACCGCCCATGTCGGCTGCAGCCTGGGTAAAGGCCTCGGTCACGGCCTCGAGCGAGGTGAGATCGCAGGAACGGCCCCAGACCTTGGCGTCGGGATAGACAGCTGTCAGCTTCTCAACGGCTGCATCGGCAGTCTCCTGGCGCGAGCCAAAGACGGTGACGGCGGCACCCTCCTCGATAAAACGGCAGGCGATGGCATAGCCGATACCGCGCGTGCCTCCGGTGACGATTGCTTTCTTGCCCTCGAGCAACATGGTGCCTCCATTCTTCGGGGGTGGACGTACGCAGCACAGCGTAGCGGTAGCCGGAATCGGCCGCGTTTGCATATCGGTGAACGGTAGCCCGCGTTACCGATGAGCGGCTCGCGCAAATGTGCTCTGCCGTTGTGCTTAGGGCAGGAGACAAAAGGGCTCCCGTCCCACATCGGACGGGAGCCCTCAAAGCGCGTATTGCTAGGCGATTGATGGACTAGTTGGCCATGACGCCTTCGGTCCAGGCCTCGACGTCCTCGATACGCAGGACGTTGGCGACCTCGGCCACGCAGTCGACGCTGGCAAGCTCGGCGGCGGCAGCCTGGACGTCCTTCTCGAGCGCGCGGTGCGTCAGGAAGATGACCGAGCAAGCATCGTTGACGCCCGACTTGCCGTCCTCGACCTGGTTGATGAGCGAGATCGAGATGTTGTGCTTGGCAAAGATATCGACCGTCTCGGACAGGGCGCCCACGCGGTCGGCGACCTTCAGGCGCACATAGTACTTAGTCTGGAGCTCGTCCATGGGCTTAAAGGCGAGGTTGTGACCATAGGGCTCAATCTCGGGCAGCGGAGCCACGCCGCGGCTGATCTGCTCGGAGAGCGACAGGATATCGCCTACGACGGCGCTCGCGGTGGGGAAGGAGCCTGCGCCCGCGCCGTAGAACATGGTCTCGCCCACGGCGTCACCCACCACGTAGACGGCGTTCATGGCACCGTTGACCTTGGCAAGCATGTGGTCGGCGGGAATCAGCGTGGGGTGCACGCGGACGTCGACGCCGGCGTCGGTGTTGCGGGCGATGCCGAGCAGCTTAATGGTGTAGCCGAGCTCGCGGGCCTGGGCGATGTCCTCGGCGCCGATGGTGCGAATACCCTGCTGGTACACATCGTCGGTGGTAACGCGGGTGCCAAAGCCGATGGAGGCGAGGATCGCCGTCTTGCTGGCGGCGTCGAAGCCGTCGACGTCGGCGGACGGGTCGGCCTCGGCATAGCCCTTGGCCTGCGCGTCGGCAAGGACGTCGGCGTAATCGGCGCCCTCGGCGTCCATGCGCGACAGGATGTAGTTGGTGGTACCGTTGAGAATGCCGGCGATGGTCAGAATCTTGTTGCCCACCAGGTCGTGCTCAAGCGTGCTCACGATGGGGATGCCACCGCCGCAGCTGGCCTCGCACTTAATCTGCACGCCGCACGCGCGCGCCTTCTCGGCGAGCGTCTCGACATGACGGCCCAGCAGGGCCTTGTTGGCAGAGACGACGTGCTTGCCGTTCTCGAAGGCGGTGGTGAAGATCTCGGTCGCGGGGTGCTCGCCGCCGATCAGCTCGACGACGATATCGACGGCGGGGTCGGTGACGACGTCATGCCAGTCGCTCGTAAAGGCCTCGCGCTCAATGCCTGCCGCCTCGGCCTGCTCCCAAGCAAGCGCGCAGGCGCGGGTCAGCTTAAGGTCGATGCCGTAGGCTGCCAGGTACTCATCGTGGTGGCTCTTGATCAGACGGGCCACGCCGCCGCCGACGGTTCCCAGACCGATCAGACCGACGTTCACGGTGCGCAGGGGTTCGCTCATAGATAGCTCCTTCGTGCATCTTATGGATGGACTAACCGCTTAAAGGTTGAGTGCATTCTAGCGTGAACCGAGGGCGCGTGCTCGCCAGGCAACAGGAGTCGCACAAAACGGCACCCCCGAAACGCTGCGGAAACATTGGAAACATGCTCACTACATACGACCTACAGCCTATGTGATTCAGGACGGCAAGTACATCGCCGCCTAGGTGCGCACAAAACGCGACCGGTGAGGCTGTTTTAATCAAGGCGGGGACGCTTGTAACAGAATGGAAACATTACTTTCACGTAATAAAGTGGCTAAACTGCATAAACCGACAGAAATACGCATAACTATGGATAAATGGACAAAACAAAAGAAAAGTTGAAATAATCGCCACTTTTCTCAACTAAAGCGTCTACTATTTTGCGAACGCCGAACACGGCGAAGGATGGCCTGTCGGGTAACTGAAACCCGACGAGATTTGAGAGGAGAGCCGCATGTCGAGCCTCACCGGTAAGTCATTGAACCCTGTTATGAATCGCAGGAGCGTTATCGCGAGCGCAGCAGGTCTGGGGGCGATGTCCATTCTAGCTGGCTGCTCCTCCAACGGCGGCGACAGCGGTTCCGCTTCGAGCGACGCTTCGTTTAAGATCGGCACCATCGGCCCGCTGACCGGCGCCAACGCATCCTACGGCAAGTCCGTTACCCAGGGTGTCGAGCTCGGCTGCAAGGATTTCTCGACCAAGGAGCTGCCGCTTGCCAGCAAGGCCGAGGATGACCAGGCCGATGGCGAGAAGGCCGTCAACGCCTTCAACACCCTGCTCGACTGGGGCATGCAGGCCCTCGTCGGTCCGACCACCACGGGTGCGTCGGTTGCCGTTGCCGCAGAGTGCGGTAACGACCCCAAGACGTTCATGATCACCCCGTCCGCGTCCTCCGAGGACGTCACCGACGGCAAGGATTGCGTCTTCCAGGTTTGCTTCACCGACCCCAACCAGGGCGTCAACGCTGCCAAGTTCCTGGCAGAGAAATATGCGGACGAGAAGTTCGTGCTGTTCTATAACTCCGGCGACGCTTATTCTTCGGGCATCGCAGATTCCTTTAAGGCCCAGGCCGCTGAATCCAAGCTCGAGATTGTTGACGAGGAGACCTTTAAGGACGACTCCGCCACGAGCTTTACCAACCAGCTGACCAAGGCCAAGCAGGCCGGCGCCACCATGATCTTTGCGCCGATCTACTACACGCCGGCGTCCGTCCTGCTCAAGAACGCCAAGGACATGGGCTACGACGTCAAGATGATGGGCTGCGACGGCATGGACGGCATCCTGGGCGTTGAGGGCTTCGATACCTCTCTTGCCGAGGGTCTGCTGCTCATGACCCCGTTCTCTGCCGACGACGAGAAGAACGCCGACTTCGTCAACGCTTACAAGGATAAGTACGGCGATACCCCCGACCAGTTTGCCGCCGACGCCTACGACGGCGTGCACGCGGTGGCCGAGGCCCTCAAGGAGGCCGGTCTTGGTGTCGACGCCGATCCGACCGAGGCCGCCGAGAAGCTGTCCAAGGCTATGCTCAAGATTACCGTTGACGGTCTGACCGGCAAGCTCACCTGGAACGATAAGGGCCAGGTCCAGAAGGAGCCCACGGCGTACGTCATCACCGACGGCAAGTACGTACAGGCCTAATTGGCCGCCTTACATAGAGCGGTTTTGATCCCAAGCAGGGGAGGTTTTGGCCTTCCCTGCTTGCTTGGTATCTAGGGACGATGTAACGCCCCTGTTTCATACATCAATTGGAAACCTATTCGAAAGGGGGATGTGGAACATGACGGTCTTTATCCAATACCTGGTCAACGGCCTGTCCATGGGCAGCGTCTACGCCATCATCGCGTTGGGCTACACCATGGTCTACGGTATCGCCAAGATGCTGAACTTCGCTCACGGCGACGTTATCATGGTCGGCGCCTATGTCTCGTTCTGCGCCACGTCGTATCTCGGCCTCCCGGGCTGGGCATCTGTAATTCTCTCTTGTGTGGTCTGCACGGTTCTCGGCGTTCTCATCGAGGGTCTGGCCTATAAGCCGCTGCGCCAAGCAGGCCCGCTGGCCGTTCTGATCACGGCTATCGGCGTGTCCTACTTCCTGCAGAACGCCGCGCAGCTTCTGTGGGGCGCCACGCCCAAGAACTTCACTTCGCTCGTCACCTTCCAGGTGCCGGAGTTCTTGGCCAAGTTCAACGTAAGCGCCGTCTCGCTCGTCACCATCGTCGCCTGCCTGGTTATCATGGCCGGCCTGATGTTCTTTACGGGTAAGACCAAGATGGGCAAAGCCATGCGCGCCGTGTCCGAGGACAAGGCCGCCGCTCAGCTCATGGGCATCAACGTCAACCGCACCATCTCGATGACGTTCGCCATCGGCTCTGCCCTTGCCGCCATCGCCGGCGTGCTGCTGTGCTCCTACTCGCCGGTGCTGCAGCCTACGACGGGCGCCATGCCTGGCATCAAGGCCTTCGACGCCGCCGTCTTCGGTGGCATCGGCTCCATCCCCGGCGCCTTTGTCGGTGGCATTCTCATCGGCATCATCGAGGCGATGGCGCAGGCCTACATTTCCACGAGCCTTGCCAACTCCATCGTCTTTGGTGTTTTGATCATCGTCCTGCTCGTCAAGCCTGCCGGCCTCTTGGGCAAGTACGTCCCCGAGAAGGTGTAGGTGAGCGTTATGAAGTTTCTTAAAGATAAGCAGACGCGTCACGACTTTGTCACGTACGCCATGTGTATCGTGGCCTTCGCCATCGTGTTCTTTATGCAGTCCAACCATATGATCCCGCGCATGATCGCCGGTCAGCTGGTTCCCATCACGGCCTACATCGTCATGGCCATTTCCCTCAACCTTGTCGTCGGCATCGCGGGCGACCTGTCGCTGGGCCATGCGGGCTTTATGAGTGTCGGTGCCTACACGGGCATCGTCACCGCGGTCGCCCTCGAGAGCGCCGTTCCCTCCGATCCGGTGCGCCTTATCATCAGCATCGTGGTCGGCGCTATCGCTGCCGCCATCCTGGGCTTCTTGATCGGTATCCCGGTCCTGCGCCTGAGCGGCGACTATCTGGCTATCGTGACCCTGGCTTTTGGCGAGATCATCAAAGAGATCGTCACCTGCCTCATTGTGGGCGTCGACTCCCGCGGCCTGCACGTGATCTTTAACATCACGGGCAACTCTACGATCGACGACCTGCATCTGCTCGAGGACGGCACCGCCATCATCAAGGGCGCCCAGGGCGCCTCGGGCGTGTCGACGTACTCGACCTTCCTCGCCGGTGCCATCCTGGTCATGGTCGCACTCGTGATCGTGCTCAACCTGGTTCGCAGCCGTACCGGCCGTGCCATCATGGCCGTGCGCGATAACAAGATTGCAGCCGAGTCCGTAGGCATCTCCGTCACCGAGTACCGCATGATCGCCTTCGTGGTTTCCGCTGCCCTCGCCGGTGCTGCCGGAGCTCTCTTCGGCGGTAACTTCTCGCAGCTCTCCGCCACCAAGTTCGACTTCAATACCTCCATTCTCATTCTGGTGTTCGTGGTCCTGGGCGGCCTGGGCAATATGCGCGGCTCCGTTATCGCCGCGGCGCTGCTCACGGTGCTCCCCGAGCTGCTCCGTCAGTTCTCGGACTACCGCATGCTCATCTACGCCATCGTGTTGATTCTGGTCATGATCTTTACCAACAACCCGCAGCTCAAGGCGTTCTTCGGTCGCGTCAAGGACCGCTTTGCTTCCAAGAAGGAGGTGGCAGCCGATGCCCAGTAAGTTTGAGTTCAAGAAGGGCAAGATGGTCCCGTATCCTTCTGGAGCCATCGTTCCCGACCGCGACCTGGGCGAGCGCCCTGCACTCGAGTGCATCCACCTGGGCATTGAGTTCGGTGGCCTTAAGGCAGTCGACGACTTTAGCCTGACTATCGGCAAGACTGAGATTGCCGGTCTCATCGGCCCCAACGGTGCCGGCAAGACCACGGTCTTCAACCTGCTCACCAAGGTGTATCAGCCCACGCATGGCACCATCCTGCTCGATGGCGAAGACACCTCGGGCAAGTCGGTCTATCAGGTCAACCGCATGGGCATTGCCCGTACCTTCCAGAACATTCGCCTGTTCAACACCATGACGGTGGAGGACAACGTTAAGGTCGGTCTGCATAACCAGGAGCGCTACTCCGGGTTTGAGGGCGTGCTGCGCCTGCCGACGTATTGGAAGCACGAGAAGGCTGCCCACGAGCGCGCCATGGAGCTGCTGTCCATCTTTGATATGGAGCACCTGGCAAACGAGCAGGCTGGCTCGCTGCCTTACGGCGCCCAGCGCCGTCTGGAGATCGTCCGCGCGCTTGCCACCAACCCCAAACTGCTGCTGCTCGACGAGCCTGCCGCCGGCATGAACCCGTCCGAGACCGCGGAACTCATGGAGAACATCGTTAAGATTCGCGACACCTTTGGCATTGCCATCATGCTTATCGAGCACGACATGTCGCTCGTCATGAATATTTGCGAGGGTATCTGCGTGCTCAACTTTGGTAAGGTCATCGCCAAGGGCACGGCAGAGGAAATCCAGAACAACGACGCCGTTATCGAGGCATATCTGGGCAAGCAGGATAAGGGGGAGAACTAAATGGCAGAGCCGATGCTTTCCGTCTACAACATCAACGTCTGGTACGGCGCCATCCACGCCATCAAGGACATCTCCTTTAACGTCAACGAGGGCGAGATCGTGGCTCTGATCGGTGCGAACGGTGCCGGCAAGTCCACAACGCTCAAGACCGTCTCGGGCCTGCTGCGCTCCAAGACCGGCTCCATCAAGTTTATGGGCGAGGACATTACCCATACGCCCGCCGATAAGCTGGTTGGTAAGGGCCTGGCCCAGGTGCCCGAGGGCCGTCGCGCCTTTTTGCAGATGACGGTCGAGGAGAACCTGGAGATGGGCGCCTACACGCAGCCCAAGTCCACGGTTGCTCCGGGCCTTGAGCGCGTCTACGAGCAGTTCCCGCGCCTGAAGGAGCGCCGTCGCCAGGTCGCCGGCACCCTTTCGGGCGGCGAGCAGCAGATGCTCGTTATGGGCCGCGCCCTTATGAGTAACCCCAAACTGCTCATGCTCGACGAGCCTTCCATGGGCCTGGCGCCGATTCTGATTGAGCAGATCTTCCAGATTGTCGAGGACCTGCACAAGGCCGGCACCACGGTGCTTCTGGTCGAGCAGAACGCGCAAATGGCGCTCTCGATCGCCACGCGCGGCTACGTGCTCGAGACCGGCAAGATTACCATGACCGGCACGGGCCAAGAGCTCCTGCACGACGATAACGTCCGCAAGGCTTACCTCGGAGGCTAACTAGTTACGCGGTTTTACCAAACCGCGTAACGGCTCGACGCTGCAAGCCCGCCAGGGCGGCAATCTGCCTTTCAACTTCGGCGGCATGACCAGAAGGTCAATGCCGCCTCGTTTCAAGGCACCTTGCTCGCTCTGGCGGGCTTTCGCTGTCGTTGCCAAAACATCGACGTCCCCAACGACTACTTTGTATAAACCTGACCCTCTTGCCTTAAAAAAGGCCCCGTTCTGGAGTGTTTCGGAACGGGGCCTTGGTGGTTGGGGTCTATTGGGTTTTGTTCGCTAGTCTACCTTTTGTCCGCATGTTGGGCAGAACTGGGCTTCGGGTACGAGCGGGGTTCCGCAGTGACGGCAGAAGCGGGCGGGCTCGGCCGGAGCTGCCGGTGCCGTCGGCATCGCAGGTGCTGCGGGTGCCACGGCGTTCTGCTGGGCGCGCTTTTGGCGACGACGCTGCTTGCGCTGGGGCTTAGGCGTTGCGGCTGCCATGCCGTTTGCTGTCCTCGTGCGCTTCTTGCGGATGCAAAGGATAACGATCGCGCCACCGATGATGAGGACGATCGCCACGCCACCGCCAATAACAAACGGCAGGTGAGTCTGGACAAAGTAGAGAACATCCTCAGGCAGCGAATGAGGGACGTTCGATTTGTAGATGTTCACATGAAGTGTGGTGGGGTCATTCTCGTCGAAATAAGTTGCCAATATCTTTCGATCTTCGTCCATGAACGAAAGGTCGCACCAATGAGAGTTAAACTCGCTTTTAGCTCCATTTTTTGCATCAATTAGGCACATTGAGGACTTGTTATCGTCTGAGTATTTTCCAAGCAGGATGCTGCCGTCATGCGATACATCGCTGAGATATCCATCGCCTGAGTAATCGCCTGCTTTAGCACTGCCGTTATTGCGAATCGGCACCGCTTCGGTATTTCCGCAATATTGCCCTCCA
>NZ_CAXVJM010000002.1:0-188231 GCF_964259375.1 Collinsella aerofaciens ATCC 25986 | reverse complement strand
AGCGCCCACGGGGGCTCCGTCTCGCTCGCCAACAGCCCCTCGGGCGGCGCGGTGGCCACCATCGCGGTCCCCCTGTGCGGGGCCTGACGACTCAGGCCCCGCACAGGGGCGTGCCTCGCAACCAAACGCTTCCATCTTGAAACACGGGGAGTAAATCGCGAAATCGCAGGTGAAGGGGAGTAAAACGGCAAAGAAAAAGCCTCCGTCCCAACCTGGGAACGGAGGCTCGGTTACCGTATTTACTCACCAATGTCGCTGGCGGCTTTGCCGTGACTCTCGTACGAAACAAAACTCAGCGTCACAGTGCGGCACCCAAAAGTGCAGGTCAGAACCCTGTCAGCCTACTCCCACTCGATGGTCGCGGGCGGCTTGGACGTGATGTCGTAGCACACGCGGTTGGCGCCGGGGACCTCGGCCACGATGCGGCCGGAGATGCGGGCCAGAACGTCGTAGGGCAGCTTGGCCCAGTCGGCGGTCATGGCGTCGCTGGACTCGACGGCGCGCAGGATGATCGGGCGCTGATAGGTGCGCTCGTCGCCCATAACGCCGACGGACTTGATGTCGGGCAGGACCGCAAAGTACTGCCAGCAGCTGTGCTCGGAGTTGCGCTCGCCGGTCTGCTCAAACAGACGCTGGTTGTAGGCATCGAGCTCCTCGCGCACGATGGCGTCGGCATTCTTGAGGATCTCGAGCTTCTCCTTGTCGACCGCACCGATGATGCGGATGGCCAGACCCGGACCCGGGAAAGGCTGGCGGAACACGATATGACCCGGCAGGCCCAGCGCCAGACCAAGCGCGCGGACCTCGTCCTTAAAGAAGTGGTCGAGCGGCTCGATGAGGTCGAAGTGCACGCCCTCGGGGAACGGGATCAGGTTGTGGTGGCTCTTGATGGTGGCCGTCTTGCCGCCCGTCTTGCGAGCACCGGACTCGATGATGTCGGGGTAGATGGTGCCCTGAGCCAGGTACTTGACCGGCTTGCCATCGGTCTCGAGCTGCTGCGCCACGGCGAAGAACTCTTTCCAGAACTGCGTACCGATGATGCGGCGCTTCTCCTCGGGCTCGGTCACGCCGGCCAGAAGCTCGGCATAGCGGTCCTCGGCGTGGACGTGGATAAAGTCGACGTCAAACTGCTTGGTGAAGACCTCCTCCACCTGCTCGGGCTCGCCCTTGCGCAGCAGGCCGTGGTTGATGAACACGCAGGTCATCTGCTTGCCCACGGCGCGGGCGCCCAGCGCAGCCACGACGGAGGAGTCGACGCCACCGGACAGGGCCAGAATCACGCGGTCGTCGCCGACCTTCTCGCGAAACTCGGCCGTCATGGTCTCGACCAGGTTGTCCATGCTCCAGTTGGGCTCCAGGCCGCAGATCTCAAACAGGAAGTTGCTCAGCAGCTGCTGACCGTACTCGGAGTGCTTGACCTCGGGGTGGAACTGCGTGGTGAAGATTTTGCGCTCGACGCACTCCATGGCGGCAACCGGGCACACGTCGGTGCTGGCGGTAATGGTAAAGCCCTCGGGCACCTCGGACACGGCGTCGCGGTGGCTCATCCACACGGTCTGCTCCATAGGCGTGGAGTTAAAGAGCTTGGCGCCAGCCGTGCGCGTGATGGTGGCGCGGCCGTACTCGCCCACCTCGGAGTGGCCGACCTTGCCGCCGAGCGTCACGGCCGTGATCTGATGGCCGTAGCAAAAGCCCAGGACGGGAAGGCCAAGATCAAAGATGGCGGGATCGATGGACGGAGCGTCCTCGGCGTACACGGAGGCCGGGCCGCCAGAAAGGATGAGCGCAGAGGCGTTCATCTCGCGAATCTCATCGGCCGAGATGTCGCAGGGAACGATCTCGGAATACACGTTGAGGTCGCGGACGCGACGGGCAATGAGCTGACCGTACTGCGCACCAAAGTCGAGTACGAGGACCTTTGCGGAAGCCTTTTGATCCATGGTTTCCCCCTCTTGTTGGCGGGGAGCCGATGCCCACCCGCGCGAATGAACGAAAATTGCCTTCATAGTGTACACGTTATATGGGGTTTCTCGTCCCTCGCAGCCATCAGCGCACGGCAAACGCACGACCTGGGCTCCTATTTGACAGCAATTGAAGTGTTACCAAACGTTACAGATGATGTAATACGTTTGAACATTGGACGCCCTGTGCCACAATACTGCCGAACGGCTCCGCCCTTGCGGCGGCAAATACGATAGGAATACCAGAATGAAGCGCATCCTTCTCATCGCCACGGGCGGCACCATCGCATCGACCGAGGACGGCAACGGCCTCTCCCCCGCCCTGACCGGTGAGGAACTCGCCCAGAGCGTCCCCGAGATCTCGGGCCTCTGCGAGCTCGACGTCGTGCAGCCCATGAACATCGACAGCACCAATATGCGCCCCAGTGACTGGATGCGTATCCGCGACGTCATCGTCGAGGGTTATGTCGACCACGACGGCTTCGTGATTCTGCACGGCACCGACACCATGAGCTACACCGCGGCAGCGCTTTCCTACCTGATTCAGGACAGCCCCAAGCCCATCGTGCTCACCGGCTCTCAAAAGCCCATGGGCAATCCCTTTACTGACGCCAAACTCAATCTGTACCAGAGCCTGCTCTATGCGCTCGACGAGCACTCGCACGATGTCTCGATTGTGTTTGGCGGCGTCGCCATTGCCGGCACGCGCGCCCGCAAGCAGCGTACCATGAGCTTTAACGCGTTCATTAGCGTCAACTATCCGCCCATCGCCTATATCCGCAACGACCGCATCGTGCGCAACGGGCTTCACGGCACGCATCAGGGCGAAAACCCGGTGCGTTTCTACGACAGCATCGACCCGCGCGTGTTTGTCCTTAAGCTAACGCCCGGCGTGAACCCGGGTATCCTGGACGCCCTTGCCGACAGCTACGATGCTGCAATCCTTGAGACCTTTGGCATTGGCGGCATTCCCGAGTTTGGCGAGTCGGGCGAGTCGTTCCAAGAGGCAATTTTCCGCTGGGTCGATTCTGGCCGCACCGTCGTTATGACCACGCAGGTCCCCGAAGAGGGCCTCGATCTGGGCGTTTATGAGGTCGGCCGTGCTTACGCCGATTATCCGGGCATTCTGCGCGGCGACGACATGACCACCGAGACACTCGTGGCCAAGACCATGTGGGCACTCGGCCAGTCACGCGATGCCGCCGAGATCCAGCGCCTGTTCTACAGCCAAGTCAACCACGACCGCATCCCGATGGCGTAATTCGGTTGTCGACGGGTATCCCCTATTCGATACCCTCGAGAAGTTCTGACACCGTCATGCCGAGTGCGGGCGCAATCTTAAATAGAACCTTGAGCGTGAAATTTGCCGTCCCATCTTCGATTCGGTCGAGGTAGGGTCGGCTGATTCCTGTCGCCACACAAAAATCAACCTTGGAGATACCAAGGTCCCTG
This sequence comes from Collinsella aerofaciens ATCC 25986, assembly GCF_964259375.1. Lineage (GTDB taxonomy): Bacteria > Actinomycetota > Coriobacteriia > Coriobacteriales > Coriobacteriaceae > Collinsella > Collinsella aerofaciens_BO. The sequence goes on along the minus strand of NZ_CAXVJM010000002.1, from coordinate 184,818 downwards.
CGTGTCTCTTCGACCCGCCTGCCAAGAATCTGTTTCGCACGTTCGTCCATGCAGCCGAGTTTGAAATGGAGCCGAACATAAACGTAAACTATAGTTTACGTTTTGCCGAATACACAGGAGTTTTCTATGTCGGGTTCTTCGGTCCGCATGTACCGAGCCACGCCTCGCACAAACAGCGCACCACCCACGCTCGTCGTCGTTGAAGCAGAATGCCTTTCGCCCGATGAGCGCACAGCATTTGCATTGCTATCAAGTCGCGTCGCCGCCGTTCTGGTCCATTGCCCGGCGCAAGGTGAACTTGCCATTCAATGCCAAGCGCACAGCTGCTCGCTCAATCAGGCTGCCGTAATCGCAACCAGCCAGCGTGGCCTGCCACTTCTCTTGGAAGCCGGTACCGCGCTCACCCTTCGCGGCGCCGGATACGAAAACGAGGCCGCCGCCGACATGGTCTTTAAACCACGATCGAGCGGCGGCCTCGCAGCAGCCATTGAATATGCGTGCAGGCTCGTTGCCTAAAAGGACAAGCTAGAAACCAAAGCCAAAGCCCGTTCCGGTAATCGCCGAGTACATAAAGTAAACGTTAATCACGTTGAGGAACACGCCCGTGATGCAGCCGTTTCGCAGGTAGCGCTCGCACACGATGCGCGCCATGGCGGCGGAGTCATCATTGTTTTTAGCCTGGCGTCCCGCCGTAAAGTACGTCGCCACGCTCAGCAACAGGTTGAGCACCGGCAGTGCCAGCAGCTCGTAGCTCTTGCCCCAGCGCGTCACCTCGCCGGCTGCGTTAAACTTTGTTGCAACCTCGGGACCAATGTTGGGGATAACACACGCTGCGACCACCAGCGGAATCACCGCAAGTACGAGCAGTGCAATACCCATGTAGCCAGCTTTTTTGCCATATTTAAACATATGCGTCGTCCTTACACGTTAAAGCGGAAGTGCACGACATCGCCATCGGCCATGACATAGTCCTTGCCCTCAATACGCAGCTTGCCGGCAGCCTTGGCGCCCTGCTCGCCACCGAGCTCGATGTAGTCGTCGTAGCCAATGACCTCGGCCTTAATAAAGCCGCGCTCAAAGTCGGTGTGGATCACGCCGGCGGCCTGCGGGGCGGTCGCGCCCTGACGCACCGTCCAGGCCTTGACCTCCATCTCGCCAGCCGTAAAGAACGACTGCAGGCCGAGCAGCTTGTAGGCTGCCTGCGCGAGCACGTCCAGGCCGGGCTGCTCCAGGCCCAGGCTCTCCAGGTAGTCGGCAGCGTCCTCGGGATCGAGCTCGGAAAGCTCGGCCTCGATCTTGGCGCAGATGGGCAACGGCTTGACACCGTCGATGGGCGCCAGGTCCTCGTTGAGCATATCCTCGTCCACGTTGGCCACATACAGGATGGGCTTCATAGTGAGCAGGAACAGGCCCTTGGCGGCGGCACGCTCCTCGTCGGTCATCTCCATGGATGCGGCACGCTTGCCCTCGTTGAGCCAGGCGAGTAGGCGCTTGGCGACCTCAAACTTGGGCATGAGTTCCTTGTCGCGCTTGGCCTCCTTCTCGAGCTTGGGCAGCTGCTTCTCGAGCGTGCCCATGTCGGCCAGGATGAGCTCGGTCATGATGGTGTCGGCATCGCCGGCGGGATCGACGAACTCGCCGGTGCGGCCCACCTCACGCATGACGTTGGGGTCCTTAAAGTAGCGCACGACTTCGCAGATGGCATCGGTCTCGCGAATGTTGGCCAAGAACTGGTTGCCCAGACCCTCGCCCTCGTTAGCGCCCTTCACCAGACCTGCGATGTCGACAAACTCGACCGTTGCCGGCACGATGCGGCCCGGGTTGACGATGTCGGCGAGCTTTTGCAAGCGGCTATCGGGCACGTCGACGATACCCACGTTGGGGTCGATCGTGGCAAACGGATAGTTGGCGGCAAGGCCGGTCTTTTTGGTAAGCGCGGTGAATAGCGTCGACTTGCCCACGTTGGGCAGGCCCACGATACCGATGGAAAGGGACACGACAGCTCCTTTTGGTACAAGTATTTCAAACTGCATAAGTATAGCGCCGCCGCAGCATCCGGGCGAATCCGGACACCGCAGCGGCACGAATGAAGCAGAGATAGGGATCGCTGACTAGTCCGCGAGCTTTTCCACCTGGTCGAGCATCTTGTTGAGCTTTTCCTTTGCCTCGGCCTTGACCTTCTCGGCCTCTTCGTGGGCCTTGGCCTTCTGAGCGGCCTTTTCCTCGGCCTCGGGGTCGACGACGACCAAGTTAGACGCGTCGTGCTCAACAAGCTTGAGTGCATGCTCGGGGCACACCTTGACGCAGGCTCCACAACCCAGGCAATACGTGGATTCCAGTGCAAAGCGGCCGCTTCCCACCAGATCGCAGGCAAACGTGGGGCACACGTTGACGCACTCGCCACACGACGTGCACTTGTCAAAATCGCATTCCGGCGTGCTCACCTGCATGTTCTGGGCAAGCTCAGGGTGGTTTTGCAGCGTCGAGAGCACCAGCTGCCGCCCGTGCGTGAGCGAACGGCGACGTTTGGTCGTCGTGGTGCCGCACATGGTGTTGAGCGTGCGCTCCAGTTGGGTGATCTGATGACGATGGGCTTTGAGCTTCTGTGTCACCGAGGCCAGCGCCGCCGTCGCCGGGTTGAGCTTGGTCACCGTCAGGCCCGTCGTGCGGGCGATTTTTTCCATATACTCCTTGCGCTCGTACTCGCGAAGCTTATGGCACTTGAGGCTCTTGGGGTCGACCTCCAGGCCCATACCCGTGCCAGACCACTCCTCGGCCTTCGCAATCGCCTCACCCAGAATATCCTCGCCACCGGTGTTGCGGCACTTATCGCACACGCCCAGTGGCAGGTAGACGCTCACGTTGGGATAGTCGGCCAGCACCGAGAACCAGGTCTCGGCCGTAATATCGCCCACGCAGGCGACGACGACCTCGTTCTCGCGCGGCATGCGCTTAAGGGCGCGCGTGCAGGTAACGTAGGCGGTCTCGTGGCTCGTAGCTGCCGAGACAATGTCGTCGTAAAGGTTTTTGGGCGCCAGGCGCGGCGAGATGATCGCCTCGGTCGGACAGGCAGCGGCGCACAGGCCGCACTTGCGACAGGAGTCGAGGATTTCAATGGCGTCTTCCTCGACCTCGATAGCGTTGACCGGGCACACGTCCATGCACGCGGTGCAGCCGCTCTTCTCGTTTTTGCAGGTCAGGCACGGAATGGTGTTGCCGCGCGGACGCTCCTTGTAGTCGGCAGGATTCCACTGCGGCGCCGACGGATCGAGCGCATCGGTCACGCCGCCAAGCGGGTTTTTAAGAAAGTCGAAACCCTTGCTGATCTCGATAATGTCATCAAACAGATCGTGTTCCTGCGCCATGCGCGGCCCCTCCCTGAGCAGTGCAAACAAGCAAGAGATAATGATACGCTATCGGCCCACGCCTCGGGCAAATTACACGCGGAGCATCTTTCCGGCAAATAGCCCATGGCCTATCGCCACCTCGATTGCACAAGGTCAATCAAAAGCCAAACTATGCCTCGCACATGAGCTGCACGAGCTTTTGCTTGGTCACCTTGACCTGCTCGTTGGCCATATTACGCTCGTTTCTATAGACCGCATTTGCAACACTCTGCAGATCGGCATCGGAAATCTCGCCAAGGCCCAGCTCCTCGAGCGTCGTCGGCAGGCCAACGCGCTGGCAAAACTCGAGTACCCGATCAAGCTCGGGCGCACGCTCCAGGCGCAGCTGCACCACCAGGCCAAACGCCACGGCCTCGCCGTGCATGGCCTTGCACTCGGGCAGAATCGTCAACCCGTTAGCGATAGCATGCGCCAACGCCAAGCCACCGCTCTCAAAGCCGACGCCCGAGAGCAGAATATTGCACTCGATCAGGCGCTCAACCGCTGGCGATGTACGGCCCTTTTTGAGATCGCGCTTGGCAGCGACACCACACTCCATGAGCGTATCGTAGCAGGCACGTGCCGCGACCAGGGCCAAGTGTCCCGGCGTGCCACCGTGCTCGTTGGCGCCGTGCGCCGCGGCGCACGAACGCGCCTCGAAATACGTTGCCAGTGCGTCGCCCATGCCAGCGACCGTCATACGCAGCGGGGCCGCCGCGACCACGTTGGTATCGACCACGACAAGGTCTGGATTCTTCTCGAGCATCAGGTAGCGGTCGAACGACCCATCCTCGTGATACAGAACCGAAATCGCGCTGCACGGACCGTCCATCGAAGCCGCCGTGGGGCATACGCACAACGGCAACTCGGCATAAAACGCTACTGCCTTGGCGATATCGAGCATCTTGCCACCGCCAATACCCACCACCATGTCGCAATACACGGCCCGGGCTTCCTTGGCCATTTCGACAACGGCATCTTCCGTACACGGACCGTTGTAAATCTTAAAGAACGGCTCGCTTAGATCTTCATCCAGAAATCCATCGACGATCTGCCTGCACAGTCGATCCTCGGTGCCCTGGTCAAACAAGACATAGGCGGCGCAGCCCAACCATGACAAATACCTGCCCTGACGCGAGAGCTCGCCCGGCCCCTGAACATACCGGCCGGGACCGCCATAAACCATGGGAAGCGCCATACGAGAATCCGCCCTTCATCAAACAACGATTGGTGCAAAGTAACCTGCCCCCTGCACCAACTTGTGCATTGGGGACAGGTTACTTTGCACCATAGCAAAAAGGGGCAAAGCCATCTGCCGGCTTTGCCCCTTCCTTAGCTTGATTTACTCATCCATGAGATAGTAGTGGCCCAGCGCGTCGGCACCCAGAATGGCGTTTGCGACCATCTCGGGCGTCACTTCAAACGGCATGTTGCACATGGTGTCATCGGGCGCGCAGGCGGCCTCAGCAACAATCATGGCCTGCTCGCGCGTAAGCTCGGCAACGCCAAGTTCCTTCATCGTGACCGGCAGGCCCAGCTCAATGCAGAAGCCCAAAACTTCCTCGAGTTTCTCAGTCGGAGCATCCTCGAGTACCAGCTGGACGATGGTGCCAAAGGCGACCTTCTCGCCGTGATACATGCCGTGGCACTCGGGCAGCATCGTCAGGCCATTGTGGATGGCATGAGCAGCAGCAAGGCCCGAGCTCTCAAAGCCAATGCCCGAAAGCAGCGTATTTGCCTCGATGATATGCTCGACGGCAGGCGTGAGCGCACCCTTCTCCAGCGCGACCTTGGCCTTGACGCCATCGGCCATAAGCGTCTCGTAGCAGAGCTTGGCGAGCGCCAGGCCGGCCATTCCGCCCTTGCCGCCGGCGCAAGTGCCACCGTCGGCATCATGTGTCGCTTGGGCCTCAAAGTAGGTTGCGAGCGCATCGCCCATACCGGAAACCGTCAGGCGCACCGGGCTCGCCGCGATAACCGTCGTATCCATCAGGACAATGTTGGGGTTTGCCTTAAGGAAGAGATATTTATCGAACTGGCCGTCATCGGTGTAGAGCACCGAAAGTGCCGAGCACGGCGCATCGGTCGAGGCGATGGTGGGGCAAATGATAACCGGGGACTCCAGGTAATAGGCGACGGCCTTAGCGGTATCGAGGATCTTGCCGCCACCGACGCCAACGATGATGTCGCAACCGTTGTCGCGAGCGAGCGCAACCAGGCGATCGACCTCGCCCTTGGAGCACTCGCCGTTAAAGTCCTCAAACAGCAGCTCGGCCTTAGCCTCGGCAAAACCGCCCTCGATCTTGGCACCGACGCGCTTCTTGCCCGAAGGCGTCACGATGACGAGGGCCTTAGCGCCGAGCGGCTCGACATAGGAGCCGAGCTTGGCGAGCTCGTCCGGACCCTGGATGTACTTGCTGGGGCTATTGAAAATTGCAGCCATAACTATCCCATTCTCTAAAAGAAAAAAGAAAGGGGCTCCGTACAGATACGTGCGGAGCCCCTCGTTACGATAACAAGAGTCGATTAGAAATCGATGTCGGTGTCGTAGTAGCAGGCCTTGAGAATCTTCTCGAAGTCGGCAGCCTTGGTCTCACGCGGGTTCTCGGGCGTGCAGGCGTCCTGCTCGGCGTTCGCGGCGATCTCGGGGAGCTTGGCGAGGAACTCCTCCTCGGAGACCATCTGCGGGTTCTCGGCGTCGACCTTCACGCCACCATTCGCGTAATCCTTGATGGACTGCGGAATGTTGAGCTGGTCGTTGAGGTCGCGAATCTTCTGGACGAGCGCAGCGATGAGCTCCTCGTTGGTCTCGCCGGGAAGGTGCAGGATCTCCTTGGCCACGTAAGCGTAACGCTCGGCAGCACGCGGATCCTTGGAGTTCCACTGGATGACCTTGCCCAGGTACATGGCGTTAGCAGCACCGTGGATGATGTGGCCGTTCTCAAAGGCTGCACCGGTCTTGTGAGCCATGGAGTGAACGATGCCCAGCAGGCCCGAGGAGAAGGCGATGCCGGCGATGCACTGAGCCTCATGCATGTGCTGACGGGCCTCATGGTCACCAGCATAGGACTTGGGCAGCCACTCGACGATCTCGCGGATGCCGTGCAGAGCGTTAGCGTCGGTGAACATGGAAGCACAAGTGGAAACGTAAGCCTCCATGCAGTGGGTCAGAGCGTCCATGCCGGTGTGAGCGCACAGCTTGGCGGGCATGGTGTAGGTGAGCTCGGGGTCAACGATGGCGACATCAGGGGTGATGTTGAAGTCGGCCAGCGGGTACTTGATGCCCTTGGCGTAGTCGGTGATGACGGAGAAGGCAGTGACCTCGGTAGCGGTACCAGAGGTGGAGGAAATGGCGCAGAAGTGAGCCTTCTGACGCAGCTCGGGGAAGCTGAACGGCTGGATGATGTTATCGAAGGACTCCTCGGGATACTCGTAGAAGACCCACATGGCCTTAGCGGCATCGATGGGCGAGCCGCCGCCGATGGCGATAATCCAGTCGGGCTCGAACTCGCGCATGGCCTCGGCGCCCTTCATGACCGTCTCGATGGACGGATCGGACTCGACGCCCTCGAACAGCTTGACCTCGAAACCGCCTTCCTTAAGGTCGGCCTCAACGTCCTGCAAGAACCCGCCGCGGCGCATAGAGCTGCCGCCAGAAACGATGATGGCCTTCTTGCCCTTGAGGTTCTTCACCTCGTGGCGAGCGCCCTCACCAAAGTACAGATCGCGAGGATTGGTAAAACGTCCCATACTGTGCCTCCTAAACAAGCCCCTCTTAGACTTGCGTATATAACGGAGCACCCGATTGGCTCCGTTAGGACCGTTTGCGCGTTGCCGGCGACGACAATGCGCGATGTCTAAACGTCTCAACGCTCAGACAAACACTATTTTACCGTTCTGGTTGGTCAGTTATTCACCTAAAGCCAACAATGATGAAACGTTTTTTCTATCCCTGAAGACCCTTGTGGGGCATTCATACTCCCAAGCTGGGCAAACGTTTTATCAAGGTTGACCACATATCCCGGACAGGACGGTGCCCCCCAAAATGCGCCCCGTTCGCCGCCAAAAATCGACCGTTTGCGGCACCGTGATACCACTCGGTCGTCCAGGGTGCCGACATTTGTGCGACATCCGTCTTCGTGGTGCAAAGGTGCATGTCCAAGTGCGGCACCCCCGGTGTGCCACATGCGGGTAAACTAGAACCTTATATAGAGATATTTGAACCCTAACCGCAGCAAAGGAGGCTCCATGGCATTCGACCCCATACAAGAGGATTGCCATCGCCTCGTTCTTGAGGCCTTGCGCCGCGACAATATCCCGCTCACCGACGGCCCCGCCGTAGAGCGTCTGATGGAACAATTCACCCGTAACCCCGCGCCGCTCATCGTGCACGACCGCGACCGAGCTGGGCATCTGATTGCCAAGGTCGTCGAGGCTGTCGACTACCGCATCCCCTTTATCCCCGACGACGCCCAAGCAGAGCAAGAAGAGACCGCAGCCGAGAACATGCTCCGCGAGGCAGCCGCGCTCGATCCGGCCAACTGGGATGCCCAGCGCATGCTGTGCGCCCTCACCGCCGAATCCAACGAGGAATACGTACAGTATCTGGTGTCCAAGTGCGACGAGGTGGAGCACGATCTGGCGCTCAAGATTGCCTCGGCGCAGGACCCCTACGAGCGTGAGGCCGCAGGCGACCTGACCCGCCGTCCCTACCTGCGCTGGCTTGCCGCCTTGGCATCGCGCGCGCTCATTAGCGGCCGCTACCGCATGTCGCTGGATGCCGCGAATCGCAGCCTGGACTTTGCGCCCAACGACCCCGCCGGCGTCCGCCATACTGCGATGCTTGCCATGGCAAAGCTCGAATACCCTGCCGAGGAGCTCAAGCGTTTTCGTTCTGCCCACTCCGTGCCTTATCTTGCCAACACACCGCTGCGCCGCCGTCCCAAGGACGCAGAGCGCGACCTGGACCCGTGGACGCTCATCGCGCTGATGAGCGCTGCCTGGCGCGAGCTGGACTACGAAGGCGCCGAGCACTACTTGCGCATCCTCGCACGCTCGTGCCCGCACGCGGCCGAAGCACTCTACTTCCAAACCGAGTTTCCCGATGGCGTCTATGCCCGCGTCAACGTAGGTCCGGGCTCCACCGATGAGCTCGTCCTTGCCCTGTCCGAGGCGACGCCGGTGCTACAGGAGGGCCTAGGCGCGCCCGACAACGCCAGCTTTGCCGCCTGGGTCGCCACTAACGACATCGTGCGCTCCCAGATCGACGAGCGCATCCTGCGTGCAGCCGAGCAGGGGCTTCCATTTAAGGGAGGAGACCTCTAATGGATCCGAGCGTCTACATCCCCGCCTATCTGGAGCGTACCTATCTGGCATCGCACCCCGAACTCACCGATGCAGCACGCGAGCTTGTCCATAACGACATCAGCGCAAACCCTCACAAGTATGCGCAGACCGAGCATGCCCAAGCGCTGCTGTCCTATGCCGGCGTTCATCGTCATTTGCTTGACGAGCTTCGCCGCATCGAGGACATGGGCAGCGACGAGGAGTTTGAGCAGACGCGCAACCGCCTGTTCGACGATATGCGCGATGAGCTGCTCAAGATTGTTCGCGTCGATGCGCATGTCCTCGATGCCCAGCTGCTCGCCATCATCCTGGCGGACACGCCCGTCGATGCCTGCCTGGGCGACTTGATGAAGCTCGAGACGAGTACGGCCGACTACCTGCAACAGAGCGTGCCCGGGTTTGATATGGAGGCCCCGCACTACTGGGCCAATAATGTTTTGGCCGACGGTGTCACCGCAGCAGACCTTACCGTGAGCGAGCCGGCGCTTATCGGCTGGCTTCACACGCTCGAGGCCATCTCGCAGCTGTGCATGGCGAGCGCTCGTTACCGCGCCGCCGCCAACTATTCTCGCCGTGTCCTTAAGGCGGAGGGTTATCCCACCCGGGCCGCCGGCACCGTGTTGCTTGCCCTCGCCCGCTTGGAAGACCAGGACGGTTTTTTTGCCCTGGCACATCAGCTCGAGGAACAGATGGGGGCAGACGCACTCGAGAACTCCCCCTGGTACCTGCTCGCCCGCACGATTCTGCTGTTCAAAACAAACAAGATGCGCCCGGCGACGCGCGCGCTGCGTGAGTTCGCTAACCGGTGCGAGGGCGGCGCGTTCTTCTTGCTGAACCCCATGTACCAGACGCCGTATCTTCCCTGCCGACCCGAGCCGCGCGACCCCTGGGACCTCTCGCACCAGGCGGTTTGGGAAGCCGACGGCATTATCTCGGACACCCCCGACTTTGCCCCCTGGGCCAACGCCTGCGAAGACGTATCGCAGCTTGCCCAGGAATTTGCGCGCCGCTACGGCTTTTAGCGACGCGATCGCCCCGACCATGTCATCTATGTTAGGAACGGCTTCATGAACCTCCGCTCATCTCTCGCCTGCACCTCGAGCGATATCGCCCGCTGGGGACTGCGTTCTGTCCTCAAACGCCAGGGCGGCGTACTCCCCGGCCGCATCGCCATGAAGATCGACCCCGAGCTGCTAAGCGACCTCGCGAGCCTGGTCGACCGCAGCGTGGTAATCACCGGCACCAACGGTAAGACCACCACCTCCAACCTCATCGCCGACGCCGTTGCCGCCAGCGGCGCCACCGTGGTATGCAACCGCGCTGGCAACAACATGGAGCCGGGCGTGGTGGGCGCGTTGCTCGAAGCGCGCGGCAACCTTAAGCGAACCGCCAGCAGCAAGCGCGTGGGCGTTTTTGAGTGCGACGAGCTCTACACCGTACGCGTTCTGCCCAAGCTCAAGCCGACGTACTTTGTGCTGCTCAACCTGTTCCGCGACCAGCTAGACCGCTACGGCGAGATCGACCATACCCAAGACGTCATCGCCCATGCATTGGAGCTCTCTCCGGCAACAACGCTCATCTACAACGCAGACGACCCGCTGTGTGCCGCAATCGCCGCGCGCGTTCCCAATGCAAGCATCGCCTTTGGCATCGACGGCGCCACGGGCACCGAGTCCGATCGCATTAGCGACTCGCGTTTTTGCTCGCAGTGCAATGCGCCGTTGGAGTACGACTATGTGCAGTACGGCCAGCTTGGCGCATACCATTGCCCCTCGTGCGGCTGGGCCCGCCCTGGGCTGGTCCGTCGCGTGACGGGCGTGGAGCTCGGCTGCGACGGCTACGGCTTTGACCTGGTCTTTGGACCCGATACCGACGCACCCGCAACGCACATCGTCACGCGCTACAACGGCCTGTACATGGTCTACAACGTAGCCGCAGCCTTCTTCGCCGCCCACGAGCTGGGCGTGGACGCAGCGCATCTGCAGCCCACGCTCGATGCCTACGTCCCCGCCGGCGGGCGTATGGGCCGCTGGGAGATCGCCGGCCGTACCGTCGAGGCAAACCTGGCCAAGAATCCCGTAGGCTTCGATCGACAAATCCAGTCCATCAAGACGGCAGGCGGCAGACTCTGCGCTTTCTTCCTCAACGACAATGACGCCGACGGCCACGATGTATCGTGGATCTACGACGTCGACTTTGAGCGCATCGCCGACACAACGGGGCTTGTCGCCTTTGCCGGCGGCACGCGCGCACACGACATGCAGGTACGCCTCAAGTACGCCGGCATCGATGCCACGATTATCTCGAATATCGAGCAGGCGATCGGTGCCGTTGCGGATGAAGCCGCCGGCGACACTTTCTATGCCGTCGCCAACTACACGGCCTTTCCGCCGCTAGTCAAGGAGCTCGACGGGCTCAAAGGCACCGATGCGGCTACGGTTGCCGCCCACGCCGCAACGTGCGCCGATGGCAGCGCCGTCCCCGTCGGCGTCGCGCCGGTCGAGCTCTCGCGCCCGCTGCGCATCGTCTACCTGTATCCCGATGCCCTCAACCTCTACGGCGACGGCGGCAATGTCATCGCCCTCGAGCGCCGCTGCGCCTGGCGTGGCATTCCCGTGCACGTGGACGAGGTCCGTATGGGCGAGACGCTCGATCTGCATGATGCTGATATCGTCATGATGGGCGGCGGCTCCGATCGCGACCAGCTGGCTGTGGCGCACGAGTTGCTCGCTCAAAAAGACAAGGTTGCGGCCTATGTTGAGGATGGCGGCACACTGCTTGCCATCTGTGGTAGCTATCAGCTGCTCGGCCGTTCGTACTACATGGGCGACGATCGCATTGAGGGCCTGGGCGTCATTGCCGCCGAGACTGTGCGCGGCTCCGACCGCCTGATCGGCAACGTCGCCGTCAAGACCGACCTGGCGCCTGAGCCCTTTGTGGGATTCGAGAACCACGGCGGCCGCACCCTGCTCGATACAGAGGCCACGCCGCTCGGAACGTCCGTCGTCGCGGGCACCGGCAACAACGGCGACGATGGCCTTGAGGGTCTCATCTACAAGGGTGTCATCGGCACGTACCTGCACGGACCAGCGCTACCCAAGAACCCCGAGCTCGCCGACTGGCTCATTACCCACGCCCTCGAGCGCCGCGGCGATGCGCAGGCCACAGCCCTGCTGCCGCTCAAGCCCCTCGACGACATCTACGAGCGCGCCGCCCACGACGCCGCCATGAAGCTCCTCCCCTAACGCCCCGCCACCACAAAGGGACAGGCACCTTTGTGGTGGTTTTGACCCGCCCCAGCGGTTTGTCTCAATCTGTAACATTTAGACCGTTAAAAGTCGTCTTGCTGTTACAGAATGAGATGTTCGTCCCGACATCCGCCTTTTGTCTCGATCTGTAACAGATAGAGCCGATTTGCCCGCCCAGATGTTACAGATTGAGATATTTGAAAATCGGAGTAGAAGCCTACTCCTTTGTGGTGGTTTTCCAGTTTGCCAACGATATGCGCACCGGCAAAAAAGTCTGCTATACTCTTTCCCGCTGTCCCCATCGTCTAGCGGCCAAGGACGCCACCCTTTCAAGGTGGATATCGCGGGTTCGAATCCCGCTGGGGGCACCAACTCAAAAATGTACGAACCCGTGCGAGTTACCATCGCACGGTTTCGTTCTATTTTGACATTAGATGAAGAGGGCTCCAGGCCCCTGTGCTAGACAAAAAGCTCGCATTCTTTTCTCTCAGAACAAGCTTTGCTCAACATCTTGGTAGCCGCAGAGAGCATGACAGGACTTAGCCCACGCGCGCCCCGCGGACACACGGCAACGCAGCGCATGCAGGAAATGCAGGCCTTTTTGTCCACCCGTTTGGGATCGTCTTTATCGATAGCGCCAACGGGACACGCTGTGGCGCAAGCCCCGCAGGCGGTGCACTCCTTTGTGGCCTTAGGCACCATACCAGTGCCCCCGGCCTTCTTATAGGGACGATTGCCCGGAATAGCCGGCTCAGAAGCATCTCCTGCAGATATCTTTTGCTGAATCTGATTCGCAAACCCAGTGAGCTGTGCCGCGTCCTGCGCATCTGGTCTGCCGGCGGCAATCTGGCGAACAATAGAATGCTCGGCGATGGCAGAAACCGCCGCGATCACCCGAAAACCTGCGCCCTTTGCCGCGTCCTCAAGCTCGACCAGTGTGTCCTCATATGCGCGGTTTCCATAAGCACAAACCAGAACCGCCTGTGCGCCATTTCCTCGCATCATACCCAAACGCTCCGCGACCACAGCCGGGACTCGCCCACCATACGAGGGCACCGCGATCACGGCTACATCCTCTTTTGTCATCGCAACCGTACGAAAACCAAGCCCGCTATCTGTCAGATCTACGGCAACGGTTTCCCCTTCTAACGCATTGGCAATGTAGTTAGATACCTTTTCCGTTCCACCCGTCGGACTAAACACGATATCGAATACCCTCATCGGATAATCCTCCCCTTTATGAACAAACGCCCGAAACGTCCGCATGCCCAAAATAGGTTACAACTTTCAAGATGCCCCGCGCGAAACGCTCACTCGACAGCATGTTCAAAGAAGGTCCGGCGACAAAAAAGAAGGGGCCTCGCACAGGCGAAACCCCTTCGCACGCAAAATCAAACGCGTCTGTTACACGTAGAACAGGATGTCGTCGTAGGTCGGAACCGGCCAGTAGTCGGCGGCCACGATCTCCTCCATGGCATCCACGGCGGCGCGCAGCGTATCCATAGCGGGAACGACCTCGTGTGCATACACATTGGCCTGCTCCTGACCATCGAGGGCTTCGGCCTTCTGATGCACGGCGTCGAGCGCCTTGATGGAGTCGTTGATGGCGGTGATGCCGTTGCAGAGCTTGTTGAGCGTGTTCTGCTCGCACTGCATGGCGGCCTCGGCACCGGCGGCACGAATGGTCTCAAGGCCCTTAGCGACCTTGGTAGCGTAGGCGGTAATGACCGGGCGATAGGTACGACGCGCCTCGCGAACCATCGTGGTAGCCTCGATGTTCATGAGCTTGTTGTACTTCTCGAGCTTGCAGTCGTAACGGCACTGGGCCTCGGCCTTGGTCAGGACGCCCGTCTCCTCAAAGAGCGCGATAGCCTTATCGGAAACAAAGGCGGGCAGGGCGTCGGCCGTGGTCTTGTTGTTGGCAAGGCCGCGCTTCTCGGCCTCAATGGGCCACTCGTCAGAGTAACCGTCGCCGGAGAACAGAATGCGCTGGTGATCGGTCAGCACCTTCTTGCAGTACTCGAGCGCGGCATCCTGGAACTTATCCTCGGGCGTACCCTCGAGCGCGTCGGCGAAGGACTTGAGCGACTTGGCCACGGCGGCATCGAGCACCAGGTTGGAGTCGGAGACGTTCTGCTCGGAGCCGCAGGCACGGAACTCGAACTTGTTACCGGTGAAGGCAAACGGGGAGGTGCGGTTGCGGTCGGTGTTGTCCTGCATCAGCTTGGGCAGGGTATCGGCGCCCAGGTCGAGCACGCCGCGCGTGGCATGGACGGAAGCCTTGCCATCGATGATCTTCTCGACGACCTCGGTAAGCTGGTCGCCCAGGAAGATGGACATAATCGCCGGAGGAGCCTCGTTGGCGCCCAGACGATGGTCGTTGCCGGCCGAGGCAACGGAGGCACGCAGGAGCTCCTGATAGTTATCGACGGCCTCGATCACCGCGGTGAGGAAGACGATGAACTGCAGGTTGTCGAGCGGGGTGTCGCCCGGATCGAGCAGATTCTCGGACTCGGTGCCAAGCGACCAGTTGTTGTGCTTGCCCGAACCGTTGATGCCCTCGAAGGGCTTCTCGTGCAGCAGGCAGACCAAGTCGTGGCGGGAGGCGATGAGCTTCATTTTCTCCATCATGACCAGATTCTGGTCGATGGCCTCGTTGACCTCGCCATAGACCGGGGCGAGCTCATGCTGGCAGGGAGCAACCTCGTTGTGCTTGGTCTTGGCGGGAATGCCAAGCGCCCACAGTTCATCGTCCAAATCCTTCATATAGGCCGAGACAGTGGGGCGGATAGCGCCAAAGTAGTGCTCCTCGAGCTCCTGGCCCTTGCAGGGAGCAGCACCAAAGAGGGTGCGGCCGGTGATGACCAGGTCCTTGCGCTTGCGATAGGCGTCCTTCTTGATCAGGAAGTACTCCTGCTCGTCGCCCACGGAAGGAACGACCTTCTTGGGGGTCTTGCCAAACAGCGCCAAAACGCGCTTAGACTCACGCGAGAGCGCAGTCATGGAGCGCAGCAGCGGGGTCTTCTTGTCCAGGGCCTCGCCCGTGTAGGAGCAGAAAGCCGTGGGGATGCACAGGACATCGTCCTTGATAAAGGCGGGGCTAGTGGGGTCCCAAGCGGTGTAGCCACGGGCCTCGAAGGTAGCACGCAGACCGCCGTTGGGGAAGCTCGAGGCATCGGGCTCGCCCTGGATGAGGTTCTTGCCCGTAAACTTGGTAATGGCGGTGCCGTCGTGGTTGGGCTCCAGGAAGCTGTCGTGCTTCTCGGAAGTAATGCCCGAAAGCGGCTGGAACCAGTGCGCGTAGTGCGTCGCGCCCTTGGAGATGGCCCAGACCTTCATGGCATGGGCGACGGCGTTGGCCACATCCAGGTCGAGCGGCTCACCGCCCTCGAGGGTTGCAGCAAGGCGCTTCCAAATGTCCTTGGGGAGGTAGTCCTTCATGACTTCCTCAGAGAACACCATGGTCCCGAAGCGGTCAGTAAGTTCGGCCATACGGAACTCCCTTCGTATCGGCACCGCGTGAGAAGCGGTGTTGATTACTAACGAACGAGTCATAGCTTAGACTCGCCGTGTTTCCGCGACATTACCGTTATGTTGCTGTCGCGAAACCAATCATTGAGGTTACCCTATCGAGGCGGCGTTGCCACCCTCAACAGCCAATCAACTGCATAAATTGCAGACCTCTCCCCATGGTTTAAGGGTAGTCAATGTAGAATGGGGCTTTATTAACTGGTATTTCGCATCAGATACCATTCAATATAGCCCCATCCTACATTGACCGCCCTGTTATAGGAAATGCCGATAGCGAAGCATTTTCGATTGGTATCACCAAATCGCGAGAGAAATTCCGTCTTGGCGCAGTGGTGCTGTAGAATCCTTGCAACAAAACATCGCACCTAGGCATCTAAAGGAGCACGATATGCGCGTCGACGAGGTTTTTAAGCAGGCAGCATCCCAGGGCACCGCGCCCGTTTCGTTTGAGATGTTCCCGCCCAAGGGCGAGCTGACCCTCGATACGGCTCGCAAAGTGGCAGGCAATCTGTGCAAGCTTTCGCCGAGCTTTGTCTCGGTCACCTGTTCGGCCGGCGGCTCGGGTAACGGTGCCACCACCGCCCCCATCGCGCATATGATTACGAGCGAATTCGATACGCCCTCGGTAGCGCACCTCACCTGCGTGGGCCGCACGCATGCCGATATCGCCGCCAAGATTGACGAGTATCGCTCGGCCGGTGTGGAAAACGTGCTAGCCCTGCGCGGCGATCTTCCCGCCGGCGCAACCGAGGACGACAAGCCCGCCTCGGACTACGCCTACGCCCGCGACCTCATCCCGGAGCTCGTCGATGCCGGCTTTTGCGTGGGCGCCGCAGCCTACCCCGAGGGCCACATTGCCTGTGAGGATCTCAACCTCTCGGTCGAATACCTCAAGCAAAAACAGGACGCCGGCGCGAGCTTCTTTGTGACGCAGCTCTTTTTTGACAACGAGTGCTTCTACCGCTTTCGCGAGCTTGCCGACAAGGCCGGTATCACCGTGCCCATTACCGCGGGCATCATGCCGTTTATGGGCAAGTCACAGATCAGCCGCATGGTCTTTATGTGCGGCGCGTCGCTGCCCTCCCCCGTCATCAAGATTCTCGCCAAGTACGAGAACGACCCCGAGAGCCTGCAGGCAGCCGGTGTAGATTATGCCGCCCGTCAGCTTTGCGACCTCAAGGAGCACGGCGCCGACGGCCTGCACCTGTACACTATGAATCGTCCTGCGATCGCCGCAACCATTATGGAGCGCCTGGGGTAATGGAAAAACCGCACATCGATACAGCTTTTGGTGAAGTGCCGGCCGACCTTGCGTCGCCGGCGCTCTACCGTATCGATGCTGCCCATCGCCCCCGAGTCGACCGTGCCGAAATGCTGCGCTACCTGGGCTACGGCGGTCAGCAGATTGAGCCCGAGCTGTCACGACGAATTGAGCTTGTGGTCGAGCGCCTAGAGCTGGATATCGAGCCCCGCGGCGTGCGACGCGTGTTTGCCGTCGATGCCACGGGCGTTGACGAGCAGGGCGAGCCCTGCATCCGCTTGGTTGGCACCAATGTTGAGCTGCGGGGTCGTGATATCTATCGCCACCTTAAGGACGCCCGCCTGGCGGCGCTCATGGCATGTACCCTCGGGATGTCTGCCGAACGCCGTCTGCGAACCACCGGAGCTCAGCAACCCCTGGAAGGCGCCGTGCTCGACGCCGCATGCTCTGCCTATGTAGAAGCCGCCGTTGAGCAAATGGACCAGCAGGTCAAGACGGACGCCGCCGTTCATGGGCTCGCCGGCAACTGGCGCTTTAGTCCCGGCTATGGCGACTGCCCGCTCTCGGCCCAGCGCTCGATCGTCAATGCGCTCAACGCCACGCGGCTCATCGGCCTGACCGTCACCCCCACCAGCCTGCTCATGCCCACCAAGAGCGTGACCGCGGTGATCGGCCTGTTTGACGGCGAAGTCCACGACGCCCAGAGCCGCCCCACCTGCAATATCTGCCGCATGCGTGAGCACTGCCGCTTCCGCGCCGCCCACACCACCTGCTATTCCAGCCATTAGGAGCCATCGATGTTTACTCCGCTTATCACTCATGATCTGGACGGTGCCGCGCTGGCGGCACCCGTCAATGCTGCGCGCTGCAACGGTGCCGCGTACAAAACGCGCACGATCGATGACCTTCGCATTAAGGACGATCGCCTGCGTGCCGCCATCGAGGGCACCGGGCACCTGCTGTTTGACGGCGGCATGGGCACCATGTTGCAGGCCGCCGGCATGAAGGCAGGCGCCCTGCCCGAACTGCTCAACTTTGAGGAACCCCGGGTCATCACCGATATCCAGCGTCAGTACGTCGAAGCTGGCTGTGACGTGATCACCGCCAACACCTTTGGCGCCAACGCCCACAAGCTCGACGGCGCCGCCACCGTGGCAGACGTCTTTGCCGCGGCAGTCACCTGCGCCCGCGAGGCCGGCGCCCGCTACGTCGCCGGCGACATCGGCCCCATCGGCGCCCTGCTGCGCCCCCTGGGCACCCTCAGCTTTGACGAGGCCTACGACCTCTTTGCCGAGGAGGTGCGCGCCGGCGTCGCTGCGGGCGTCGACCTCTTTATTATCGAGACCATGACCGACCTGGCCGAGATCAAGGCGGCCGTCCTCGCCTGCCGCGAGAACTCCGACCTGCCCGTCTTTGCCACTATGACCTTTGAGGAAGACGGCCGCACCTTCTTGGGCACGAGCCCCGAGGTCGCCGCCATCACCCTCGACGCCATCGGCGCCGACGTCCTGGGCATCAACTGCAGCCAGGGCCCGGCCGAGCTCCGAGGGCTCGCCGCGCGCATGCTCACCGTCACCGACAAGCCCGTTATGGTGCAGGCCAATGCGGGACTGCCCCGCGTGGACGATGACGGCAATACCGTCTTTGATATCCAGGCACCCGAGTACGCCGAGGCCGTCGCCGGCATGATCGAGGACGGCGTGAGCGTCGTGGGCGGTTGCTGCGGCACCACGCCGGCGCACATGGCGGCCTTGCGCACGCTTATCGACAACCACACGCCCAGCCCGCGCCACCGCAAGCCCAGCATGTCGGTCACGAGCGCCCAGACGGTCGTGGACCTCCCCTGCGACGGCCACAAGATCGCCGTCATCGGCGAGCGCATCAACCCCACCGGCAAAAAGCGCCTGCAGCAGGCCCTGCGCGACGGCGACCTGGACTACGTCGTGAGTCAGGGCATCAGCCAGCAGGAGCAGGGCGCCGACATCCTGGACGTCAACGTGGGCCTGCCCGAGATCGACGAGGTCAAGGTCATCCAGCAGGCCACCGAGCAGCTCCAGGGCTCCACGCTGCTGCCGCTGCAGATCGACTCCACCGACCCCGCAGCCGTCGAGGCCGCCGTGCGCCGCTACGCCGGCAAGCCCATCATCAACTCGGTCAATGGCAAACAACAGATCATGGATGAGATCTTTCCGCTGGTGGCCCACTACGGCACCAACGTCGTCGGCCTTACGCTCGACGAGGGCGGCATCCCCGATACCGCCGAGGCCCGCTTCGCCATCGCCGAGCGCATCGTGGCCGAGGCCGCCCATTACGGCATCGGCCCGGACCGCATCCTCATCGACTGCCTGGTCATGACCGCCTCGACCAACCAGCGCCAGGCTGAGCAGATTCTACGTGCCATGTCTCTGTGCAAGGAGCGCCTGGGCGTCAAGTGCGCACTCGGCGTATCGAACATCAGCTTTGGCCTGCCCGCGCGGCCGCTGCTGGGCTCGGTCTTTTTGGCCGCCGCCTTTGGTGCAGGTCTGGATGCCCCCATCATGAACCCGGGTTCCAAGCGCTTTATGGATACCGTCTACAGCTATCGCGTCCTGAGCGTTGAGGACGAGGGCTCGACCGGATACATCGAGCGCTACGCCGGCTGGACCGATCCGTACAAGATCGCCGCGAACCCGGCGGCGGCTCAGGCAGTATCGACCGACACTGTGCCCGCTGCTGGCACCGACGGCAACGACGACCCCATCCGCCACATGGTCGTCTCGGGCCGCAAGGGCGAAATCGCGGCCGAGACCGAGCGTCTGCTGGCAGATCACGACGCCATGGACCTCATCAACAACCACTTTATCCCCGCCCTCGACGAGGTTGGCGTCCTCTTTGACCAGGGCAAGTTCTTCTTGCCGCAGCTCATGGCCTCGGCCGAAGCCGCACGCGTGGGCTTCGACACCATCAAGCGCCTGATGCCCGCCGGCGAGATTGCCGACAAGGGTAAGATCTGCGTGGCCACCGTTAAAGGTGACATCCACGATATCGGTAAGAACATCGTTAAGATGCTGCTCGATAACTACGGCTATACCGTCTTTGATCTGGGTCGCGACGTCGATCCGCAGGAGGTGCTCAAGACCGTCAAGGAGCGCGACATTAAGCTCGTCGGCCTTTCGGCGCTTATGACCACCACGGTCGTCGCCATGGAGGAGACCATCAAGCTACTTCATGCCGAGGTCCCAGGCGTCAAGATCATCGTGGGCGGCGCCGTGCTCACCCCCGAATACGCCAAGCAGATCGGCGCGGACTACTACGCCAAGGACGCCGCCGAGAGCGCGCGCATCGCCGAAGAGGTCTTTGGGCAGTAACACAACGGAAACAACCGAGCACCAAAACGTGCCGCACGCGCCACTTGGCACGTGCGGCACGTTAGAATAGATAAGACTATGCTCGTTTTGGCAGATAGGAGCGCAAGGATGGCGATCACGCCCGCAGAAATCGCGGAAACCCGCGGCATGGTTGAGGAGCAGAACCTCGACATCAGGACCATCACCATGGGTGTTTCGCTCATGGGTTGCGGCGACGAGAACCTCGACCGCATGTGCACGAAGATCTACGACCACGTGACGCACACGGCTGAGCACCTGGTCGAGACCGCCGAGAACCTCGAGCGCGAGTACGGTATCCCCATCGTCAACAAGCGCGTCTCCGTCACCCCGGTGGCGCAGATCGCCGCGTGCTGCAAGGATGAGGACCTCACCCCCATCGCGCATGCCCTCGACCGCGCGGCCGAGACGCTCGGCATCGATTACCTGGGTGGCTTCTCCGCACTCGTTCAGAAGGGCATCGGCGACGCCGACCGCCGCGTCATCCAGTCCATCCCGCAGGCGCTCGCCACCACGAGCCGCGTCTGCTCCAGCGTCAACGTCGCCAGTCTGCGTGCCGGCATCAACATGGACGCCGTACTCATGGCTGCGCAGACCATCATCGACGCCGCTAAGCTCACGGCCGACCAGGACTCCGTCGGCGCTTCCAAGTTTGTCTGCTTTGCCAATATGGTCGAGGACTCCCCGTTTATGGCGGGCGCCGTCCACGGCGGTGGCGAGGCCGACGCCGTCATCAACGTAGGCGTTTCGGGCCCCGGCGTTATGGCCGCAGCCCTGGAGACGCTGCCCGATTCCGCATCGATGATGGAAGTCGCCGAGAAGATTAAGCAGACCGCCTTTAAGATCACCCGCGCCGGCGAGCTCATGAGCCGCGAGGCCGCCCATCGCCTGGGTGTCGAGAAGGGCATCGTCGACCTGTCGCTGGCCCCCACACCCGCCATCGGCGACTCCGTTGCTCGCATCCTCGAGATCATCGGTGTTGGCACCTGCGGTGGCCCGGGCACGACCTGCGCACTCGCCATGCTCAACGATGCCGTCAAGAAGGGCGGCGTCATGGCCAGCTCCAGCGTGGGCGGCCTCTCGGGCGCTTTTATCCCCGTGTCCGAGGACGCCGGCATGATCGCCGCCGTCGAGGCCGGCGCGCTTTCGCTCGAGAAGCTCGAGGCCATGACCTGCGTGTGCTCCGTCGGCCTGGACATGATCGCCATCCCCGGTGACACCCCGGTCGAAACCATCGCCGGCATCATCGCCGATGAGATGGCCATCGGCGTCATCAACAACAAGACCACGGCCGTCCGCGTGATTCCCGCCATTGGCAAGGGCGTGGGCGATTGCGTCGAATACGGCGGCCTGTTCGGCCGTGCGCCCATCATGCCGGTGAACCCCAACGCCGGCACCGTGCTTGCCCACCGTGGTGGACGCTTCCCGGCTCCGCTGAACTCGCTGAAGAACTAGCCCAGGGATACGAGGCGAGGAGCCCCGGGAAGGGCAAATATATAAGGTCGCCTGCTCGGACAGTCCTGACTCGCACGGAGAGCACATTAAGTGCTCTCCGGCTCGTGCGGAACTCGCGATCGACCTTATATATTTGCCCTTCCCGGGGCTCCCGCACATCTCAACCTTGGCTGAGTTCTGTCCCATGTTGCAGTTGCTTCGCTCCTGCACCACTTGGCTGGTGCGGCGGTTTGGCGTTGGATCGGTTCTTTCTGATATATGCTGGTTGCGGCTCTTCTTTTGGGGGAGTCGCTTTTTTGTTGCTAGGAGGTTGGCCCGTGGTTGATGGGGATGCTCGCTCTGAGCTTCTTTCTGCTGATTGGAATCAGGAATGGATGCGCCTGCAGGCTGGTCGGCGGCGGGCTGATAATTCTTTTGAGTGGGATAAGCGGGCTCGGCATTTTCGGCCGCTTGAGACTGCTCCGTATGCCCGGGACTTTATGAAGCTGTTGGCGTTAAAGCCTGGTGAATCCGTGCTGGATATGGGGTGTGGGGCTGGATCGATTGCTATTCCGCTTGCTCAGGCTGGGCATCCCGTGATTGCTGCTGACTTTTCCCCTGCCATGTTGGGCACGCTTGATGCTGGCATTGAGTACTATGGGCTCGAAGATCGCATTACACCGCTTGAGCTTGCTTGGGATGATGACTGGGATTTGGTTGGACCGGTCGCGAAAGCGGTAGATGTTGCCTTTGCCAGTCGCTCTGTCACCACGACCAACCTAAAAGGCGTGCTTGCCAAGCTTGATCGAACGGCTCGTCGGCGTTGTGCTGTCACGATGGTCGCCAACTCCAGCCCGCGCTATGACCTGCACCTGATGAACGCCATCGGTGCCTCGGTTACCTGCAGTAATGGCTTTGTGTATGCCTTTAATATCCTCATTCAGATGGGTGCCCTGCCGCAGGTTACGTACTTTGAATCGCCTCGTCGCGATACCTTCGATAGCCTTGAGGCGGGCGTAGCGGACTTCTCCCGCATGCTCGAGCACGGTAACGAGGATAAGATCGACCGTCTGCGCGACTACATCGCTCAGCATATGATTGAGAATCCCCATGCCGGCGAGCCAGGGTCCAAGGGCGTGCCGCAGGGGCGCTACATGCTCGACCACGTCCGCAAGGTCCGTTGGGCGTTTATTGCATGGGAGCCGGTCTCTTCGGACCGTCCATAGACCGCTTTCAGCCGCCGTACACGTCCGCCTGTAACCCGCGCTGTTCTCCCGCTCGGCATCCGCATTCTTTTTGAACTGGGCAAACACGCCCCACACCGCGCCGTTCCTGCGCTATCGTGGGACAGCTCACGTAGATTAAGGCCCCATCGCGGGGCGCCCCATAACATAGAAAGCGAGAACCCATGGCACTGACAGGAGCCCAGGTCAAGCAGCTTCGCAGCATGGCCCATCACCTCAACCCCGCCATCATCATCGGCAAGTCCGACATCAACGAGGGCACCGTCGAGCAGACGGTCGCCTACCTGGAGAAGCACGAGCTCGTTAAGTGCTCCGTACTCGATGGTTCCAGTCTTTCTGCCCGCGAGGCCGCCGAAGAGCTCGCCGAGCGCTGCCATGCAGACGTTGTTCAGGTTATCGGCCGCAAGTTCTCGCTGTATCGCGAGTCCTCGCGCAAGGACATCGAGAAGATTAAGCTCGTCTAAGAGCCAACGATCCGGCGAGCCAACATACATCAAGCTTGCGAGCGTCCGAGCAATTCGGACGCTCATTTTTTATCGTTCGACGAGCACGCGGTTAAGCCTACCCTCCACCAAGCGCTCGTACAGACGCCGCGTCTCGGGCTCGGGCACGCCATTGACCTGCTCCCTCAGGTGATGCATATGCCCACTGTACAGCTCGACGATATCGCGTCGTCGCCCCGCCGCACCGTAGACGCGCATAGCGCAACGCACCATGTCCTCGCGCGCCGTCTCTTGCCGCAGCCCCGACTCCACCAGCCATACCGCCGACTGCAGGTCGTTTTCTTCTAGGGCGGCGTTCGCGCCCCGAATCATGCAGTCGATATACTTCGATTCCATAATGCGCCTCATACGCAAAAAGTAGGTGGGATTACAGCCATTGGGAACATACAACGGGCCGGCGTAGAGCTGCTCGATCTTAAGGCACAGCTCAATCAGATGAGGTCCGCGCGCACCCGTGCGATTTCCCAAAACTTCGCGGCTTATCTGATCAAACAACCGCACGTCGGTCTTGACGTAATCGCCGTTAAGCCCAATGCACTCGTTTTGGATCAGCACACACGACTTGCCGTCCGGTGTCGGCCCCAAGGCCGAACGCAGGCGCGATAT
This sequence comes from Collinsella aerofaciens ATCC 25986, assembly GCF_964259375.1. Lineage (GTDB taxonomy): Bacteria > Actinomycetota > Coriobacteriia > Coriobacteriales > Coriobacteriaceae > Collinsella > Collinsella aerofaciens_BO. The sequence continues at coordinate 160,894 of NZ_CAXVJM010000002.1, read as the reverse complement.
CGTCGAGTACAGATTGTTACGAGCGCTATTGAACTCGGCATGGGGCCACAGCTCCATGGCCAGCGTCTCGCGGTCGACCAGTGCATCCATGCCCAGCGCAAGCCGCTCGGCAAGCGTCGCCGCTTTCTTGCGGCGCCACATCTTATCCGTGATGGGAAACCCGTCGCGCTCGGCGCGAAACGCCCCAAACATGCGGATCTCGATATGGCCAATCACATCGACGCCCTCGGCATCGCCGGCCTGGAACAGACGCTCGCCTTCGCCCTCAAAGTCGTCACGCAGCGAATACCGCGACAGCTCGCGCACCGGGAGCTTCTTTCGAATTCTAGCAGCCGGCTCACCCAGACAATGCATCGCAAGACGCGCAAACAGCCGATACGACGGATCCAAAATCCCTGGGCGGTTCATGGACATCCAGGCTGCAAGGTCGCTATCGCGGCCCGCGGAGGCCAAATGCAGCGCCACCATCCAAGCCTCGGCACCACCGACCTGCGTCCGACTCAAATCGAGCAGCTCTGCCTCTTCGCGCACCGATACCATCGATGTATTGCGTAAGTACGCCGCGCGCTCTAGCAGCAGTGCGTTGTCGCGTATGTATCCAATCGATTCCTCGGCAAGCCTGAGCACCTGCACCGCACGGAATTTGGCATTGACCGGACGCCCCTCAGCCAGTGACTGCCAGCCTTCCAGTATCAAGCCAAACAACTGAACCTGATTGTCACGCACGCGCACGGCAAAACGGTCGAGCTCATTGAATGCCTGCTCGTCGGTCACCGGCATGCCGGCGAGCAGGCGCCGCGCCGATAACACCATGCGCACCCAGATGGCGAGCGCTCGGATTCCACGCGCTTCGAGCGCCTCGAGTGTCAGGGCCATCTCGTCATCACGCTCGTCAGTCCCTGCATACGACCCATCAAACAGCTCCGTCAACATGCGGTCCGCCCGCACAAACGTCCCCGCGATATCGAGCTCGCAATCGTAGGCCTTATCCGTTTTGAGCCCCGCGAGGATCTCGCCGCCCTTCGCCCGCTCGGTCAGCCCATGCTTTATCTCGACATGTGCGGACAGCATGTCGAGTGCGGCACAAGACGCCTCACTCTCCAACGTTGCATGGCTTGCCGGAAGCCCCAGACCACCATCTCCATAACAGGCAGCCGTAAACGCGTGCGCCACCTTCCACGACACGGGATCGAGCTCGCAAATCGCTTGCTCGCCCGCATGCTCGATAATTGAGGCCATATACCGCGCGAGCTTTGTATTGGAGACGCTCACCGCCGCCAGATAGATGCCGAGCGCCTCGTCAGGCGTCGGCTCCGATGCCTGGCCATCTGACTCGGTCTTTCCCAGCGCCGCGCGGCAAACATCCCCTCCATGCCCCGTCAGGGCCAGATCGACCCCATACTGTCCGGCAAGCTCCAACACCGCACTGCGGTCCAAAAACGCGTCAGCAAGGTCCATCGCAGTATCGCAGCGCCCCGCTTTAATCAATATACGCGCCGCCCGCACAACGAGTTCGGGGCGAATTTCGGCGACCAGCTTGCGCAATCGCAGGCGTGCGTTATCCTCGGTACCCAAGCAGGTAAAGCTCCGGTCTGCTGGATCGACGCCAAAAATGGGATAATCGCGGACAAGATAGGACTGGTCAATCGCCGAAAGCCTAACACCGCAAGCCTCGAGCTCCGAAATATTGCCCTCGCCCATTAAGACCATCAAGCATGCCACACTAAACAGAGCGTTGTTCTCGAGCGACGCCAAATCAACAAGTGCCGCACCGTAGATATTGACGATCTCGTTTTCGAGCATCTGGGCAACGTCTCCCTGCCCGTATAGTCCCGACTGCATAGCCGAGACGAGCTCGGGCACGCCCTGCGTAAGCTGATAGAAGTCGAGCGATGTGCAGATCGAAAACGCCGATGCCCACGCCGAATACTCATAGGCATGCACCTTGAGCATCTGCGCGTTGACTTTAATCGAATCGCCCAGTCCATGAATCAGCTGGCGATTCGAAGGACGGCAGCTCATAAAGACCCCAACCCCCATAGCACGCAGGCTTCGGATTCGGTCGATCAGCTCCTCGGTCTCGCCCTGGCTGAGGTTCGGCACGTTATCGATTGCAATCAGGGAGTGCGGCTTGTCCTTAAGCTCTTCGGTAACGACCTCGAGCTGCATAAACACCTCGCGCCCAATGGCGCGGTCGGCCTCGATGATCCGCACGGGACCTCGCGTCGGATCATTTTTAACCTCTTGGGCATACTGCAGCAGCACCGAGGTTTTCCCAAAGCCATCAGGCGCGTAGAGGACTACGATGCCGGCTTTTCGGCCCTTGGCGATAAGTTCGTTCATCAAGCGATCGCGCCGCACCGTATAACTACTGCCCAGCGGCATAAGCTCGAGGTCGTCCATATTGCCCAAATCGTTAACCATGCCCGCTCCTCAACTCGACCACATGGACACCGTAACGCTAGACCATATGTATCGCTAGATGAATAGAGCGATGCTACGGTTTAGGATGTTTGTTGGTACGCAAATGGCAAGTTTTTGTTCAGCGTGGTCCGATTGAAACTTATCCCCCAACCAATCAGTCTTTGCGCAGGTCAATGCGCTTGCCAGCTTGTCCCATCCTTTGGCAGTGTACCTCAAATGAGTGCTGTTCAATTGTGTTGCGCAACTCACCTAACGCCAGCTACCGTCTACGACCTTTTCATAGCATTTATGCATAGTATCTGTTATGGAATGAATCATGCTGCACCTGACGCACCCGTCAAGTTCGCGGCAAGATTTTCGTCAAGCACACGGCGCGCGCTCAGCCGCAAAAAGCCCCCGCAAAGCGGAGGCCTTCGGCAAAGCTATGTCGAGGTGATAGGCTATCGCTACTTGCAGAGCGAAAGGGCGGCCTCGTCGGCAACGACAACGCAGTTGGTGTGCAGTTGCAGGATCGAGGCAGGGCACTCGGGGGTAACCGGACCATAGCACATGTCATGCACGGCCTGTGCCTTGGCCTCGCCGTTGGCGACGACCAGGATCATGCGGGCATACATGATGGTCTGGGTGCCCATGGTGTAGGCCTGACGGGGCACGTCGTCGATGCTGTCGAACAGGCGGCTGTTGGCCTGAATAGTGCTCTCGGTAAGGTCGACGCAGTGCGTACCCTTGGAGAAGTGGTCATCGGGCTCGTTGAAGCCAATGTGACCGTTGTTACCGATGCCGAGCAGCTGCAGATCAGGGTAACCGGCAGCAGCGACGATCTTGTCGTACTCAGAGCAGGCAGCGGCAGCGTCGGGATTGGAGCCATCGGGCACATGCGTGTTGTTCAGGTCGATGTTAATGTGATCGAAGAAGTTCTCACGCATAAAGTAGTGGTAGCTCTGGGGATCGTCGTGCGAAAGGCCACGATACTCGTCGAGGTTGTAGGTGCTGACCTCGGCAAAGTCGACGTCACCCTTCTCGTACCAAGCGGCGAGCTGCTTGTAGGCACCAATCGGGGTGGAGCCGGTGGCAAGACCCAGCACGCAATCGGGCTTGAGGATAACCTGGGCCGAGATGATATTGGCGGCCTTGCGGCTCATATCCTCGTAGTCTTTAGCTTTAATGATCTTCATTACGCGTCCTTTCTCGTACAAGAGAGGCAAGGCTCCCCTTACAAGCACTTGCCCGCGGCCCGCGTCGGCCGCAACCAACGTGTGCGGCCACCAGGGCGAGGTCGCGTAATGTATATGTCTCGTGTCTACCCGCGTCGAGGCCCCTGCCCGTCCACGGTGACCCAAAGCTGTTTAGCTTCGGACAAATCCCATCTTGCCACGGAGGGCGTCCTCTTTCAAGGGCGCCCTCCGTAAACGTGTTTGAATTGTAGGCTAAAGGCCGAGCGCGCTCACTAGCGCTCGCGAGCGACGATGAGTTGGTCCATCTCCTCGACATGCTCGCCAACGGAACCCTTGATGCTCGAGAACTCAACGGAGTTGCACACCAAGATGGGAACCGTCACATCGTAGCCCTCGGCAGCAATTGCCTCGCGATCAAACTCGATGAGTACATCGCCCTTATGGACGATGTCACCCACTTGCGCATGTACGGTAAAGTGCTTGCCCTCGAGCTGAACAGTGTCCAAGCCAACATGGATGAGCACGTCTAGGCCATCGACCGTGTTGAGCGCAACGGCGTGTCCCGTGGGAAAAATGGCCTCGACCTTGGCGTCTGCCGGCGCAATCACGCGCGTGCCGGTAGGCTGAATCGCCACGCCCTGGCCCAAAAGGCCGGTGGCAAACGTCTGGTCATTGACCTCGGACAACGGAATGACATCACCCGAGATGGGAGCATCCAGCGTAAGGACTCGACCACGCATACCAAAAGACCTTAGGACTTTAGTGAACATGCTCCCCCTCGGACATACCAATCAATCAAAATAACCTTGTCAGTTTACCACTTGGCACCCGTTTTTGGCCATTAGGGAAGTTCGCGCTTGACAACCTCGACGATATCGTCAACAACACGCTGGGTCAGCTCGTGCGTCTCCGCCTCGGCCATAACGCGAACCAGCGGCTCGGTACCGCTCGGGCGCACCAAGATGCGGCCGCGACCGTTGAGCTCTTTCTCGGCGGCAGCGACGGCGTCCCAAATGGGCTGGCAATCGTCCAGGCCGGCCTTGTTGTCCGAATGCACGTTGACGAGCACCTGCGGGTACTTCTTCATGATGCCGGCAAGGTCGGTAAGGGTGCGGCCGGTGCGCTTGAGCACGGCCAGAAGCTGCAGGGCCGTCACCAAGCCGTCGCCGGTGGTGTTGTGCTCCAGGAAGATGATGTGGCCGGACTGCTCGCCGCCGATGACGGCACCGTCCTCGAGCATACGCTCAAGAACATAGCGGTCGCCCACGGCAGTCTGGACCATCTCAAAGCCCTGCTCCTTCATGGCGATGGAGAAGCCGAGGTTGCACATGACGGTCGAGACGATCTCGGAGTTGGCGAGCTTGCCGCGAGCAGCAAGGTCGGAGCCGCAGATGGCAAGAATGTAGTCGCCATCAATCTCGTTGCCCTCGCTGTCCACAAAGAGCACGCGGTCGGCGTCGCCGTCGTGAGCCAGACCGATATCGGCGTGGGTGCGCAGCACGAGCTCGCGCAGGGGCTCAAGGTGCGTGGAGCCGCACTCGACGTTGATGTCGGTACCACAGTAGTCAGTGTTGATGGCGTGGACCGTGGCGCCCAGGCGCTGGAGCGCGGCAGGCGTGGTCTGGCATGAAGCACCGTGGCCACAGTCGACGGCAACAACCAGGCCATCGAGCTTAAGGCCGTCGAGCGTGCTGATGGCATGATCGACATAGGCCTTGCGGGCATCCTTCATCTTGATGATGTGACCCACGCCGGCGCCGGTCGGCAGCGTGTCGGCAGCCATAGCCTCCTCGGACATGACCCACGCGCTGATCTCTTCCTCAACCGCGTCGGGAAGCTTCATGCCCTTGCGGCTAAAGAACTTGATGCCGTTGAACTCCGGCGGATTGTGCGAAGCGGAGATGACGATGCCGCCGTCGAGCTCGTTTTGAACGGTGAGCAGTGCCACGGCCGGCGTAGGGATAACGCCGCAGCAGTGCGGACGGCCGCCCTCGGCCATGATGCCGGCGGTCAGCGCGCTCTCGAGCATGGTGCCCGAAAGACGCGTGTCGCGTCCAACGCAAATATCGGGTCCTAGGAACCTTGTCGCAGCGCGACCTAAACGAAAGGCGAGTTCGCAAGTTAGATCGGCGTTGGCGACGCCACGGACACCATCGGTGCCAAAGATGTTCTGGGGCATAGGATTGCTCCTTCCCTAGCAGACGAATCGCAGTCGCCCGCCCTAGTCGAAAAAGAAAAGCGGGACCCGCCGAGCAATCGGCAGGCCCCGCTTGTACATTGTATCTCGTAAGGAGATAAAACCTTAGCGCTTGGAGAACTGGGGAGCGCGGCGGGCCTTCTTGAGGCCGTACTTCTTGCGCTCGACCACGCGAGCATCGCGCGTAAGGAAACCGGCCTTCTTGAGGTCAGCACGGTAGTCGCCAGCGTTCAGAAGAGCGCGAGCGATGCCCAGGCGCAGAGCGCCGGACTGACCGGAGATGCCGCCGCCATCGCAAAGAGCGATAACGTCGAACTGACCGGCGGTGTCGGTCACCTTGAAGGGAGCAAGGGCGTTCTCAACGAGCTGATGACGGCCGAAATACTGCTCGGCGTCACGCTTGTTGATGGTCACCTTGCCGGTGCCGGGGACGAGACGGACGCGGGCGACGGCGTTCTTACGACGGCCGGTACCCTGGTAGACAACGGTGTTCTCAGCCATCTTTAAGCCTCCAGCTCAATCTTCGTGGGGTTCTGGGCAGCGTGCGGATGCTCGGCACCAGCGTAGACCTTAAGCTTGGTCATCTGGGCACGGCCGAGGGTGGTCTTGGGCAGCATGCCGCGAACGGCGCGCTCGATGACCTTCTCCGGGTGCTTCTCCATAGCCTGGCGGAAGCTCTCAGCCTTGAGGCCGCCGTTGTAGCCGCTGTGGCGATAATAGGTCTTCGTGTCGGCCTTGTTACCGGTAAGCTGGACCTTATCGGCGTTGATGACGACAACGAAGTCGCCGCAGTCGCTGTTGGGCGTGAACTGGGGCTTGTTCTTACCGCGCAGGATCATTGCGATCTGGGTGGCAAGACGGCCCAAGACAGCACCATCGGCGTCGACGAGAACCCAGTTGCGCTGGACCTCGCCCTGCTTGGCGTAGTGAGTCGATTTCGAAATCACTTAGACTCCTCCATGTACAGTACGTGTTGTTACAGAGATTCACGGGGCTCTGCAAGTAACCCGTCCATATTACCCCGCTCGCCGCCCGAGTCAACAGGTATTTTGGCTCCGACCAGAGTTTCTGCACATGTCGTCCATGGGTCATGACGTCGCGACGCTAGCGCTCGACAAACGCCTCGATATCTCCCAGCAAGCGCTTTGCCTCCTGGCGACCCTGAATATACAGGTCGAGGAGCTTTGCCGGATCGTGTTCGACATGGCCGACCTCGACCGGCTTTTGCGGAGCAACGACCAGCGCGCGGCCCTCGCGCTCATACTTCCACAGATGCATGCGCTGGATGTTATAGCGGTCGTGGCGCGTCTCGATAGCCTCGAGCAGGTAGGGGTAGTCGGCATAGCGGGCGCGTGCGGCGGGCATAAACTCGTAGGGCTTTTTCTCGTAGGAGCGGTCCTGCGTAACGATGACGACCGCACGATCGAAGCCCGCCTCCTCCAGCACATGCTCGATAGGAACCGAATCGGCCACGCCGCCGTCGACGTATTTGTGCCCGTCAATCTCGACCGGCGGCGTCACCAGCGGCAACGAGGTCGATGCGCGCACGGCATCGAGATCGAGCACGGCGCTTTTGACCGGCAGGTACGTGGCGGTTCCAAAGAGCATGTCCGTCGCGACGGCGTACATCTCGATGGGGCTCGCATCGAACGTCTCGTTGTCAAAGGGATCCAGGCGGTCCTGGACATCATTGAAGATAAAGTCGTAACCCACAATGGAGCCCGTGGACGCAAACGATGCGGCGCCCATGAAGCGGCTGTCGTTGCAGAAAGCCAGGTTGATGCGGTTGGCACGGCCGATCTGGTGCGACTTGTAGTTCACGCCGTTGAGGGCGCCAGCCGATACACCGTAGACAGCCGGAATCTCGACGCCAGCCTCCATGAGGACGTCGAGCACGCCCGCGGTAAACTGCCCGCGAAAACTTCCGCCCTCCAAAACGAGCGCGACCTTGCCGGCGTTCTTTGCCTTATCTTCTGCAGTCATATTGACCTCCTGCGATTGCGTTTTGGCTTTCTTCTACCCAGTTTTGGAATGGAGGGCGCATAGGTTTTGGAGTTGAGGAGATGGAGCGGAAAGTGCGTCCCAGTTTGAGACGGGATTCCGGGATGCGCTTTCCGCTTGGACCGCCGTTGGGAAAGCGCGTCCCGTTCTGAGCGCGGATTCCGGGATGAACTTTCCGCCAGCCATTCATATGGAAATTGCATCCCATTCCGAATGAGGATTCCGGGATGCGGTTTCCGCTTGATGTGCCATCCGGAAACTACGTCCCAGTCTGAGTGCGGATTCCGAGACGTACTTTCCGCCTGGGCCGTCATTGGGAAAGCGCGTCCCACCCTGCGTTGCCGTAGCGTTTGCTTAACGCCCGCGCCCTGCATAGAGTTCGATTCTCCGCGGTTTGGGGAATCCGTTGATGGGTTGAGGCCGGGGCAAGACGCCCGATCGACATCGCATTGATATCTGGCTGGGGCATTGCGCGGAGAATCCGCGTATTTGCTCCGCAAATACGCACCGGCTTCGGCCGCCTGCCGGCGTCCTCGCCCGCGGGCTAAAAACGCTCACGCGTTTTCTTTACGCCCGCGCCCTGCATAGAGTTCGATTCTCCGCGGTACGGACTAGAAATAAAAAGGCAGGTAGATACGAATATCTACCTGCCTGTTACTAATGGTGGAGGCGCGGAGAATCGAACTCCGGTCCACGAAAGCCCCCTGATTGGCATCTCCAAGCTCAGTCGCTGGTTTTGTCTCGGACGCTTTGCGCGCAGCGACACGCTCGCGGCGTCCTAACCGGTTCGGTCTTAGCCTGCGCCATACCGATTACGTGCGCAGGAGCATTCCCCTAAAATGACGTCGCGCCGGTGTCGGGGAAATCACCGGGTTGACGCGCCGCTATAAACTAAGCAGCGAGAGCCATAGGCTCAAAAGAAGAGTTGTTGTCAATTCAATTTGACGGTACCCCTGTTTAACGAGGCGAGGAGACCTCGGCTTGCTTCCTCTCTCAGAGCTATCGTGTCGAAACCAGTCGCCCCCGAATGTCGGGAAAGTCTGGATGGCATTGGGCACGAGTACCCAACACCCGTCGACTTTTCAAGGAACATACGGGGCGAGCCCCGCTTGTGGAGTGTTATCTTACCACGTTCTGAAAGCGGACAGCTGTTCTATGCACGAGCTGTGAAGACCCCAATGTGCGCCGCACTTCGCACTTTTGTTACCGATCGCGTCACGTATATTTTCGCCAAGCACAATTGACCCTTCGAAAGGACCGTTATGGATACCAAGCAGCAACTCGTCAATGCCCTCGCAGGCCTGGGCTCAACCATTACCGAAGCTATGGATGTCATCGAGGGCTTTGTCCCCTGCGGACATCCCGCCCTCACGGTATCGAACGCACTCGTCGCGCTGGACGCTGACGATGACGCCGCTCTCGCCCAGCAGCTTGAGACCGTCGAGGGCTTTATCGACCACGTGAGTGAGAACCGCGGTGTGTCCGCCTACCACAACATCGAGGTCGAGCTCGCGGGTCCCAAAGCCGACTTGCTCGCAGCAATCCGCGAGGTAGGCGCCCTTATGCAGACCGCAGGCGTCAAGAACACCCAGGTCAACGAGTGGGTCTACCGCAGCTTAGCCGCGCTCGGCAGCTCCGACGAAAAGGCAGCCGAGCAGCTCGCCGAAAGTCCCGCCATCAAGGCCGAGCTTTTGTAAATAGCAGGCGCGGGCCCCTTGGCGCATCGTCGTCCAAGAGGCCCGCAAACAGTTCGCGTCAGCCGATAGCCGCGCCGCCGCGTTCGGCCAAAGCAAGAATCGGCATCATTTGGCGCGGGGTCTTTGCTGCAAGATCGGCATGTTCGAGCAGCTTGCGATCGTTGGTCACCAAGTAATCAACCTGGGCACGTTTGCATGCGGCGAGTACCAAGTTGTCCTCGTAATCGCGATGGAGCGCTAAGTATTTGTCGGCCAGCCAAAGGTCCGACGCATCTGCACCCACGGCCGTGGCGTTTTCGGTCACATTCCGAACAAACGCCAACGCCGCATCGCCAATTGCACGGGCAGATGCCTCGTCGAGCGCTCCCCCGCTGGCAAGAACGCTACGCTTCAGCTCGTGTTGGACAACGTACAGTACGTCCTTGGCGATATGCACCGGGAAGAACAGCAACGCCCCCGTCTCCGTCGCCTGCCCAATAAACGCACGCGCGGCAAGCGACTCGGCATGGTCGACGCAAAACGAATCGACCCATACGTTGGCGTCTACCATGATCTTGAGAGGCGCCCCACTCACTGGATCATCCCCTTTTGGCGATAATGCTCATCCATGGCTTCGGAATAGATTGTGTCCCAATCGAGATCGTCGGATACGGGCGACGTAGCGATGCCCAGGTCCGCGTAAAGCTGATCCGCCGCCGCCCATGATGCGGCGAACGGAGTATCGGGCGCGACGGTCTGCTGCCGGTCGTCGACGGCCGCAAGCACTTCCTCGCACTGCCCGCCACCCTGCGCGACCTTGGCCACCACCTTTTTGATGAGCTCGGGCAGTGACCCGCCCGAAAGCCGCAGCACCTCCTCGGCACGGTTCTTGACCTGGCGATCTACGCGAACGTTCACCTGCGCCATGCCGCTAACAGCACCCACGTCGATCCCGCTCCCTTCAATTGCTATCACTGCTAGCAACACTATATAGAGAAGCTAGCAAATAATCAAATGCAAAAGGCCTGCGCCCAGACGACACCGATGCCGTCCGGGCGCAGGCCAGATAACGTGGGCGAACGCGCCTGCTAATGCAGGTAAGCCTTCGCGTTGCTCAGGCTGTAGGCAATCGTCGAGCCATTGTGCAGCAGTGACGACATCTGCGGGGTAATCGCGCCGGTAATGCCCAGTGCCAAGAGTGCTGAGTTGGTGAGCATCACCTTAGAGTAGGAGCTCGTCAGACGATCAATAAGCCCCTGGCTCATGCGGCGCAGGCGCACGATCGCGGCGAGATCCGTATCAGTCAGGATGATATCGGCGACCTCCTTGGCGATGTCGCTTCCGCCACCCATTGCCAGCCCCACGTCGGCCAAACCGAGCGCCGGCGAATCGTTGACGCCGTCGCCCACCATGGCAACATGGCACCCCTCGCCCTTAATGCGCTCCACATAGGCGTACTTGTCCTCGGGCAGCAGCTCGGCCTTAAACTCGTCGACACCCGCCTCGCGCGCAATGCGCTCGGCCGTGCGCTCGGAATCGCCCGTGAGCATAACGACATGCTTGACGCCCAGCGCATGCAGGTCGGCGATGGCCTCACAGACCCCGGGCTTGAGCGGATCCTCGATTCCGAGCACGCCGACGACCGTGCCGTCGACCGCCAGGTACAGCGGCGACAGGCCCTGCATCTGGGACTCGATGCGCTCCTTGATGTCGGATTCGAGCTGTGCGCCCTCGTCCTCAAATACAAAGTGCGCGGAACCGATGATGGCGCGACGCCCTTCGATGGACGAAGCGATGCCGTGCGCCACGATGTACTCGACGGCAGCATGGCGCTCGCGGTGCTCGAGCCCGCGCTCACGTGCCGCATTGACCACGGCGCGCGCCACCGGATGCGGGAAATGCTCCTCCAAGCAAGCGGAAAGGCGCAGGACCTCGTCCTTGCTCCAGCCATCGGTCGTCAGCACGCAGGCAAGACGCGGCTGCGCCTCGGTGAGCGTGCCGGTCTTATCAAACACAATGGTGTCGGCCTTGGCAAACGACTCAAAGTACTTGGCGCCCTTGACCATCACGCCCATCTTGGCGGCATCGCTCATGGCGGTCATGACGGCGACCGAACCCGTGAGCTTGAGCGCGCACGAGTAGTCGACCATCAGTGCCGCGGAGGTCTTGATGAGACTGCGCGTGGTGAGCGCAACCAGGCCCGCGAGCAGGAAGTTCCACGGAACGATCTTGTTGGCGAGGTCCTCCATGTGCGACTGACCCTCGGACTTGAGCGAGTCGGCCGTCTGCACGAGCGAGACGATCGAACGCAGCTTGGTCTGAGCCGTATTGGCGCGCACGCGCACCAAGATGCTACCGTCTTCCACGACGGTTCCGGCGAACACATCATCGCCCACGCTGCGTTCGACGGCCAGCGGCTCGCCGGTCAGGGTCGCTTGGTTGACCATAGCGCTTCCCTGCTCGACGACACCGTCGATGCAGACGGACATGCCAGTGCGCACGGCGACCAGATCGCCGGGCTCGAGCTCGGTGGCGGCAACGCTTACCTCGGTGTCACCGACCACTTTTTGCGCCTTATCGGGCACGTCGAGCAGCGAGTTGATGAGCTCGTTTTCGCTCATGGCACGCGTGTAGTCCTCGAGCAATTCGCCCACATTGAGCAGGAACATCGTCTGGCCCGCGGTATCGACGTCGCGTTTGACAAACGAGATACCAATGGCCGAAGCATCGAGCACGGGAACGGTCAGGCGCGGCTGCGCGAGCTCACGGAGGGCAGCACGCAAAAATGCCATGTAACCGGCCACGACAAACACCGCACGCAGAGGCGTCGGCAAGAACCAGCGGCGCGCGTAGTGGGCGCCGATAAGTGTGGCAAGATCCATGACGAGCTTGTGCTTGCGCGGCTCAAGCTGCATCACGTAACCCGTCTTTGCGTCGGCAATGGCCTGAGCGTCGAGCGCGCCGACGGCGGCCAGCACGGCATCGCGGCGCGGCTCGTCGTATTCGAGCGCCATCTGGCCGATGCGACCGTAGACGCGCACCTTGCGCACGCCATCGATTTCGTCGCTGAGCTTTAGAAGCGCATCGAGATCGCTCTCTGGCACAGGACCCGCCAACTGGAGGCGGGTCCTGCCGGGGATCTCGCTGATAATCGAGAATCTCATAGTTTGTGCCTGGGAGCGCTACTCGGCTGCGTTGTCCGCGGCGGCCTCGCTCTGGGTGATGTAAGCAGCCTCGGCAACCATGTCGTCGACATTAGCCTTGGCCTGCTCGACCATGTCCTGGTAGCCGTTCTTGATGCGCATGCCGCACGCGATACCCTGCACGCAGGCGTTCTTTACCGGAGCGCTGGTGAGCAGCTTGATGCCGGCCGTGCCGAGCAGAAAACCGCCACCGACAAGCAGGGTGTTGAACGTGGACTTCTTCATGATGTCTCTCCCTTTTCCGCAACAACTGCGGCACGGTGCCTTAGCACCCGAGTAAATAAGTTTGCTCGAGCACACTTTTGGTAATTAGTTTAGTTTATCTAACTATTAAGGTCAACAACGGTTAACTTTTTGGAAATCCTAGAGTGCGATGTGACCAAGGGACAGTCTCTTTGTCACCCGCACAAAAATGGGCGCGCCAACGGCGTGCCCATTCACTCGATTTCATTCAGCCCCACCTGACCCGAACGGCCGAGTCGTCTGGCCGGGGAAGCCCCGAGTCGCCGGGGTGTTTGCTCCAAATGAGTTCCGCATGCAAAGAAGGCCACTAAATGTGGCCTTCGTCTTGCATAGGACTGTTTGAAATTTGGAGGAAATACCCCGGCGACTCGGGGCTTCCCCGGCCTCGCAGCTACGAGAGCGACGTTCTCAGCAACTCGTTGAAGAGCTTCGGGTTGCCCTTGCCGCGGCTTGCCTTCATGCACTGGCCCACCAGAAAGCCGATGACCTTCTGGTTGCCGTCACGATACTGCTGCGCCTGATCGGCACAGTTTGCCAGCACCTCGTCCACGATCGGCTGCAGCGCGCCGGCATCGCTCACCTGGCGCATACCGCGCTCGTCGACGATCTTGTTGGGGTCGTCGCCGGTCTGAGCCATGGCCTCAAAGACTTCGTGCGCCTGGTTGGAGCTAATGGCATCGGTCGCCAGCAGCTTGGCAAGCGCTGCCACCTGAGTCGGCGCAATGCCGGACTCACTCAACGACACGCCCGCGCCCTTAAGGTGGGCGATCATCTCGTTGACCAGCAGGTTTGCGACCGTCTGGGCCTCCTTGCCAGCCATGCCGGCAGCGGCGGCCTCAAAGAAGTCGGCAAACTCCGGGTCGCCGGCAATCTGCTCGGCGTCGGCCGCCTTAATGCCAAAGTCGGCCTCAAAACGGGCGCGCTTAGCATCGGGCAGCTCGGGGATCTCGCCTCGGCAGCGGTCGATAAACTCGTCGTCCAGATCGAACGGCGCCAGGTCGGGATCGGGGAACAGACGATAGTCGTCGGCCGTCTCCTTGACGCGCATGACCACGGTGCGCTTGCGGCTGGGCTCCCAGTGGCGGGTCTCTTGATAGATAATGCCGCCCTCCTCAAGCACCTCGGCCTGACGGCAAATCTCGTAGGCAAGGCCGTCGTGCAGGCTCTTAAACGAGTTGAGGTTCTTGAGCTCGGTCTTGGTGCCCAGCTTGGTCTCGCCGCGGCGGCGCAGCGACACGTTGCCGTCGCAGCGCATGGAACCCTTCTCCATGGAGCAGTCCGAAATGCCCAGCGTCACAAAAATGCGGCGGAGCTTCTCCATAAACAGGCGAGCCTCCTCGGGCGTGCGCAGGTCGGGCTCGGTCACGAGCTCAATCAAAGGCGTGCCACAGCGGTTGTAGTCGACGAGCGACTCGGCAGCAGCGGTAATGCGGCCCTCGGCACCGCCCACGTGCACCATCTTGGCGGCGTCCTCCTCCATGTGGATGCGCAGGATGCGGATGGGCACCGTGTAGGAACCGTCCTCGCGGCGCTCGGGCATCTGCAGGCTGGACGCGTCATAACTGGCCAGATGGCCGGCGCGCTGGTTGCCCTCGCGCATGGTCGAGGACATGGACGTGGACAGGCCCTCGGCGTTGGCCGAAGCGCTCGCCAGGCTCTGGGCCTCGTCCTCACCAAACGCGCAGTCGGGGCGCTCGGCGGCACCGCGACCGGTGACGTCCAGGTCCAGGTGACCGTACATGGCAAAGGCGACCGGACCCTGCGTGGTCTGGAAGTTCTTGGCCATATCGGGATAGAAGTAGTGCTTGCGGTAGAACATCGAGTGGCGCTGGATCTCGCAGTTGGTGGCGAGACCGGCCTTGACGATGCTCTCGATGGCGCGCTTGTTGGGCACCGGCAGGGCGCCGGGCAGGCCCAGGCACACCGGGCACACGTTGGCGTTGGGCTCGTCATCGTGGCTGAGCTTGCAGTTGCAGAACATCTTGGTATCGAGTGCGGTGAGCTCGGTATGGATCTCCAGGCCGATCACGGCCTCCCAATCCTGCAGGACCTCGGAAAGCTCCTTCATTACAGCTCGCCTCCCTTCCCGGCAAAATCGGGCGCGACGGAAAGCGCGGGCGCACCCGTGGCGGCATCGGCTAAGCCGCGCTCCAAGGCGCGGGCAAACGTGAGCAGCTGACGGTCCTTAAAGGCCGGACCCACCAGCTGGGCAGAAACGGGCAGCTTGCTGTCCTCGCCCAAGCCCAGCGGCACCGAGATACCGCCGTTGCCGCAGATGTTGAGCGAGATGGTGTACAGGTCGGAGAGGTACATCTGCGTGGGGTCGCTAATCTCGCCAAACTTAAAGGCCGTGCGAGGCGAGGCGGGCATAAGGATGGTGTCCACCTTGGCATACGCGGCGTCGTAGTCCTGCGTGATGAGCGTGCGGGCCTTTTGCGCGGCGTAGTAGTACTTGTCGTACACGCCCGAGCTCAGCAGGTAGGCACCGAGCATCTGACGGCGCTTGGCCTCGGCGCCAAAGCCGTGGGCGCGCGACAGCGAGCTCTGATCGGACAGGTTGGCGCAGCCCTCCTCCTGATAGCCATAGCGAATGCCGTCGAAGCGGGCCAGGTTGGAGAACGCCTCGGCCGGGCCGATGACGTAGTAGGCGGCGATGGCGGCGTCCAGGTGCGGCAGGTCGACCTCGACCAGTTCGGCGCCCTGGTTCTGCAGCTCCTGGGCGGCGCGCTGAACAGCGGCCTTGACCTCGGGCGTCAGGCCCTCGGCCTCCATAAACGCGGGGATGATGCCCACGCGCTTACCCTCGATGCTGTCGTTGAGATGCTCGGTAAAGTCGACGGTGCAATCCTGGCTGGTGCAGTCGTACGGATCGTGGCCCGCGCCGGTAAGCGCGTTCATGGCCAGCGCGACATCCTCGACCGTGCGGCCAAAGGGACCCACCTGGTCGAGCGACGAGCCAAAGGCAACCACGCCGTAACGGCTCACGGCACCATACGTGGGCTTAAAGCCCACCACGCCGCACAGCGACGCCGGCTGACGAATGGAGCCACCGGTGTCCGAGCCCAGCGAGAGCGCGACCTCGCCCGCGGCGACGGCGGCAGCGGAACCGCCCGAAGAGCCGCCGGGCACGCGCTCGGTATCCCAGGGGTTGTTGGTGCGGTGGAACGCCGAGCTCTCGGTGGAGCTGCCAAAGGCAAACTCGTCCATGTTGGCCTTGCCCATGGGCAGGCAGCCGGCATTGAGCATGCGCTGGACGCAGGTGGCGGTGTAGACGCTCTGGTAGTCCTCGAGCATGCGGGAAGCGCAGGTGGTGCGCGTGCCCACAAGGTTCATGTTGTCCTTAATGGCCAGCGGCACGCCCGCGAGCGGGGGCAGCGGCTTGCCTGCGGCACGGTCGGCATCCACGCGCGCGGCGGCCTCGAGCGCAAGCTCGGGCGCCACCTGCAGGAATGCCTGGACCCCGCCCTCGCGCGCCTCGATGGCGGCAAGGGAGGCCTTGGCCACCTCGGTAGCGGTAAAGTCGCCGGCGGCAACGCCCGCGGCGATCTGGGCGGCGGTAAGGGAATCGAAGCTCTGCGCCATTACTCGCTCTCCCCCTCTCCCAAAATGGACGGCACGCGGAAGTAGCGGTCGCGCGCGCTGCCGGCGTTCTCGAGCGCGACGTCGAGCGGCAGGTCGCGCTCGGGCTCGCGCAGGTCATCGCCCATCACGTTGGACAGGCTTCCGATGGGATGGAACGTGGGCTCCACGTCGGGCAAGTCATATTGCAAGACGGGCTCGAGCATCTGGACGGCATCGTTCATGTAGGACGTCATCTGGGTGAGCTCGTCATCGGTCAGTGCGATCTTTGCGTACTCGGCGATGCCGCGCACGTCTTTCTCGCTGAGTGCCATAGGCGCTCCCTTCCGCATAACAGTTAAACCGCTCTAGTATACAAGGCAACGCCGCTTGGAGCAGGTGCTTTACCCAAATGCAGCGAAAACGTAACGAGGATGCCTGTCCCCATTGCGGTGGTTCTGGAGAATGTCTTATGCCGAGGCCTTGGCCTTGCGGCGCTTGCGGATCGCGTGGATCACGATGTCCAGCAGCAACAGCACAATGGCTACGACCACGATGAGCACGGCAAACTCGCGCTTGCCCCAGTGGCGGCTGGCCAGCGACTTTTGCTTGTCGACGTCCTTCTTGCTGTACTTGGTGCGCACGCAATGCACCAGCAGACGATGGTCGTTCACGCCGTAGGGCGTACAGGTGACGAGCGTCACCTTGTCGGCGCCGGGCTCGATGGTCAGCGACTCCATCTCCTCGGGCAGCACCACCTCGGAGTCCACCATCTTATAGGCGAGCGTCTTGTTCATGGTGTGCAGCAGCACCAGGTCGCCGGGCTCCAGCGAGTGGATGTCGTCGAACATGCTCAGGTTGCGCATGCCCGAGTGCGCGGTGAGCACGCAATGCGTCGAGGTACCGCCCACCGGTAGGCTCGTGCCCTCCAGGTGGCCGACGCCCGCCATGAGGACTTCTTCGCTCGTGCCGTGGTAGATGGGCATGCTCACGTCGATGGAGGGGATCTCGACCCAGCTCATCATGGGGTCGCGGTCGAAGATAAGCTGCTGGTCGTAGGGCTCGATCTGGTCGGCGGGGAGCTCGGTAGCCTCGCCCGCCAGCTGCTCGTTAAAGGAGCGCGCCTGGAGCAGGATGCGCTCGCGCTCCTCTTCCGACAGCGCGTCCACGGTGCTGGACACGGTGCTGATCTGGTTGAACACGCCCGAGGCTTCGAGCCGGTCCAAGATCCACGGCCAGGTCATAAGGCCCACGCCAATAAGGATGATAACGATGGTGATGAGCCGGTCGGCCCAGCGCGGCAACCGCTTGCGACGGCGTTTGGGTTTTGGTTGAGGTTTGGGCTGGGGGTTTGAGCCGCCGTTGGCCGCGGCGTTATTGCTCTTCATATGTTTGGCGCCCTGCACCATCGCCGGTCACTCCTCTACAACTCAAGTTGTCTAAACAAATAATAGCCGATTAGCGAGCTCCCGCGCCAGACAACGCAGCCTGGCAGCATTGCGCAGCGCGAGTATGGGCCCGCATTTGCGTTTTCAGAATGTCCCGGATCGGCGGGGCGATTCGGGATACAATGTCAATAGGAAACGACGCATCCCGCGTAAGTGTACGAGAGCGCGGGCGGCCTAGTTTTCTGGTTTTGTTAAATGCCCGGGCCGCTAACCCCGGGCATTCTTATTTGCGCTTGTTGCGGCGCAAATGCCTTCTACCGTCCGCACCGCGCGTGCGCCTACGGACCTTAAACCGAACCTCATACGAGTCAAGAAACGCGATGACGAACGTGCCCACCGCCGCGAGGGCGGCGAGCGCGTTAAGGAATTTCAGCATTTGGGGACCTCCGATCGAGTCGTCGGCCGCCCGCGCACGGAATGCGTCGCAAAGCCATTTTACTGCGAGTTTATGCACCCACAGCTGGTAAACGCAATAATTGCAAACATCTGTTCGATAGTCATACGCTCGATCCATCGGGCAATGGAACCTGGCTGCGTTATCCAAAAAAACGGGGCAAACTCCAGTGCGGAGTCTGCCCCGAAAAGAGAATGGCAAAGCAAGAACGTGGCTGGACGAGAAAAGTGTCCGCAAGTCTCATGGCCATCACATCCCACCTGCCAAAGGGATGGGTGGGCGAGCGTTACTCCTGCTCGGACTCCTCAGCCTGCTTACGGCTGCGGATGAGGTGCGCCACACCGATGCACAGCACCGCGCCACCAGCGATCCAAGTGAAGGTCACGCCGTTAAGACCGGTGAGGGGAAGGCCAGAGCCCTTCTTGTTCTTGATGGTGACTGGGATCTTGGTCGAATCGATGCTCGCGTTCGTCTTTTCCGAATCGACCATATTGGAGGTATCGGAAACAGTGAGCCCCGTCAGATTGCCAGCAGTATCGTAGTCCGGCTTCACCGTAATCTGGAAGGGAGCGATGGTGTTGTAGCCCGAAGGAGTGGTCGTCTCGGTAATCTCATACGTACCGGCATCAAGACCGGGGATGAAGACCTTACCGGTATCGGCTTTCGTCATGAACTCATGAGCATGTTCACTATCGACAATTTCGCCGTTTGCGCCAAGCCACTTGTCTTTCAAAGTGTCCTCGTCGCCTTCAACAACTCGAACCTTAAAGCCCGCTTGGAGTTTCTCATCTCCCTTGAGCGGATCACCTGTGCCCTCGTCCACCTTGGTAACATCAAAACCGAAGACGTAGTCCGTCACGACCTTGGTCTCGGATTTGCCGGTGCCTCCGGCCATGGGGTTATTGGAGTACTCGAGATAGACCTCGTTTTTATTACCATTACCGGTAGCTTCATAGCTAGCCTTGCTATTGAGTTTGGCCTTGTAAAAGACAACGATCTTAGTCTCTGCGCCGATATTAAGCGCCTCGTCGGCATTAGCCGCAGTAGCCGACTTCAACCCCTTTTCCTTATCAAAATTCACCGTCAGAACATTATTGCTCTCAGTAGGCTCAACCAAGGTATAGCTATTCGGGCTAATCTTGGTATAGCCCCCGTTATTCAGCGCATAAACCTCGAGCGAGTCATCAACATAAGTAAGGCCCTGCGAAAGGGTATCCGTAAACTTGTATGCATAGGAATCATACGTGGCATAGTTGTCAGCAATCGAGCCGGTGAGCTTATAGCTTACTTCCTGACCCACCTGGGAGTCAGCAACATTACTCCACCCCTTTTGAGCGGTGTAGCCGTCTTTGCTCTCCTTAACGTTAAGGACCTCCTTATTGATCGTCGGGATGCTGGTCTTCTCGGTAACGGTCACGGGGTTGCCGCCAACGATGGCAAAGATCGGGGAGGTGCCAGTGCTCGGCTTGGTCGCATCGAGATCGCTGGTCACAAACAGGTAGTAGCCGCTACCACTCTGGGCGCTGAAAGTCCAGGCATCAACGGTATCGTCACCATCCACAGCCGTCGCATGGTCCTTTACAGCATTCGCGACTGCGTAGAGGACATTGTCGGTCGCGAGCCGAGTCCCCTCGCTCGACCCGTCAGCCGACCCAGCGGTAGTGGAGCCCGCGTGCGCCATGAGAAAGTCGGCGACCTCCTGAGCCGTGGGATTCCCGGACAACTGCTTATCTTCAGCCAAGCCGTTATAGCCAGTCCAATTATTCTTGATGGCGTTGACAACTGTCGCTCCGAGTTCGTCATTCGCCCACGTGATGTCCTGAGCGGTCTTGCCTTTTGCAGTGTCAGTAACCTTGGCCTTAAAGATCTGATACGCCTTGTACTTGACGTTCTTGTTGCCGGCAATCTTGTTGATGGTGATGCTATTGGTCGTAGTAGTCGCACCCTCAGCAAACGCCATCGTGACCGGAGCCATAACCCCGCCGAAGCTCAACGCCGCTGTGAGGCCTGCGGTTACTGCCAGGCGTGCGATGTTCTTGTTCATGCTCATCTTCTTTTCCTCTACTTTCCGTTTGATTCCCATTCGATCGGTCATCATCTGTCTGTTTCTAAGCATCTGCTTCGTTACGTCTCGCCCCGCTCTCTGTGGGGCTGCCAGCTACTCTTTATGGCTGCCACCTCCCCGCTTGACCAGGAGCGCGACCACGATGAGCGCAGCTCCGGCGACCGCTGCGGCGGCCGCGGCGTACATTGCCATATCGCCAGTCGAGGGCATAAAGCCTCCGGTGAAGATGCTAGGGGGCGTGCCGGTGGGCGTGTTGATGAGCGACGCCTCCAGGCTGCCCGTCGACCCGTCCGCGCTGTCGGCGCGCAGGGGCGACTCGGCCGTGATGGTGAGCTTGGGCTTGGCGGCGGCCACCTGGTCGACGTCCAGGCCCTCGGCCTTGACCGTCACGGAGCGCGTGCCCTCAAAGGCGGTGTAGCCCTTGGGCGCCTTGAGCTCGCGGACCTCCAGCTTGCCCGAGTCCACGCCCGAGACGGTCACGCGGCCGTCCTCGCCCGTGGTGACGGTGGCCTTGCCCTCCGCATCCCACGTGCCGTCGGCCGCCAGTGTGCGACCGCGGTCATCGGCGATACTCAGGACCGCCCCGGCAAGCGGCTTGTCGCCGTCGCTGCCGCGCTTGGTGAGCGCGAGATCCCAGGTGTAGGCGCACGCGTCATCGCTCGGCGTGCGGGTAAAGCCGGCGTCGCCGGACTGGTCGGCAAAGGGAGAGCGCGGGTAGCGCAGGTAGACCTCGTTGGGGTTGCCCTTCGCGATGCCGTGGTTGCATGCGCTGTTGAGCGGCGCGTTGTACACGGCGACCACGCGGGCGCCCGCGGTGAAGGCGTCGGCCCCGCCGAGCGCGGCAATCAGGTCGCCGGTGCGCACGGTGAAGGTCTTGCCGTCGGCCGCTACCTTGGTGGCGCACTGGGCCGTGATATCGGTCCAGCCCTTCGCGGGCTCGGTGTCGACATGCCCGTCCTTGCCGGCCGAGACGGCGCCGAAGCCACCGTCCGCGCCCGCCGCCACGTACACGCGCATGCTCGCGGCGACCTTGGAGGGGTCGAGCCCCGCGCTCATGGTGTCGACGAACTGCACCGCATAGGTGTCGTAGGCGGTGAGCCCCGCGGGAACCGTGGCAGAGAGGCGCCAGTACAGGTCGTCGGCGACCGTGGCGTCGGCGGCCTTCTGCCATGCGGCGGTGCTGTCCTCCAGCACGTGCTTGGACACCTTAGGCGTCGCTGCCTTGGGCTTGACGGTGACGGCGCCGCCGCCCACCAGGGCCATGATCGGCGCGGTGCCGGCCTCGCCCTGGGCGATGGCGTCGTCGTCGGCGACGATGAGCCAGTAGCCACAGGGCAGCTCGGCCGCCCTGCCCGCGTTAAGGGCCACGGACACGGCACCAGAGCTCTGGAGGGAACGAGCGAGCTGTGCGCTCAGCGCGCTCGTAAGGTGGGAATCGGTGTTGAGCCACTCGGCAGCTTCCTGCGCGGTGGTCTGGGAATTGGGCATGCCGGCGCTGTGCAGCACGGGCAGGACGGCGTCGCGCACGGCGTCACTTGCCCAGGCGAGGTCGGTGGCGATTTTAGCGTCGTTGTCGCCATCGATGACGTTGGCGTCAAAGATCTGGTAGGCGTCGTAGCTGCTCGCCACGGTGCCGCTCACCGTGATGGAACCGGTCGAGGTCGGCGCGGCCTGCGCGGATGCGGGGAACACAACCGCGCAGGTGCCGATCACGAGGGCAAGCAGCGCAAACAAGATCGGGAAGGAGCAAACTTTCTTATTCACGACGCTCACCTCCCTTCGCATTCGCCTTGCGACGAATGTGCATCCAGGCCGCAGCAGCGCAAAGCACCGCCGCGCCGGCAAGGTACGTCAGCGTGACGCCCGACATACCAGAAAGGGGCAAAGAGGTGGAGTAGGTGTTGGTGAAGGTGGGGGTGGAGGTGGGGGTTGAGTTTGCGTTTCCGTTGGCGTCGACCTCGTAGTAGGCCGGCGTGCAGGTCAGATGTCCTTCGCCGTCATCCGTTGCCGTCACCACAACCTTGAAGGTCTTGGTGTCGTTGGTATAGCCCTTGTGGCTGGTGCCTTCGCCGGCGTCAGCAGCACATTCACAAATGTAATAAATGAATGTTGCCTTACCGTCGTTGAAGTCGCTGACTTTGAGTGGTCCAATCTTCTGCTCGGCGAACGTCACCGTCTGCAAGTTGTTCGAGTCATCAGCGGTACTCTTTGTATCAAGCACCGTTTTCTTGCTGCCATCCATGGTATATAGCTCGAACTTGAACTTCTTCATCTCGCCGCCATCGACCTTCTTGGTCACCTGAGGTGTCCAAGTGCCTGAAGTCTGGTAGGGCGCAAGTTCGTTCGTAAACGCAGGTTTGGAGCTGTTGCCGATTTTTACGGTCGAGATTGTATTGTCTTTCGGATCTACACTCCAGTTATAGAACTCAGGAGATTTACACTCGGTGAAGCCCGTTTCGCCTTCCCTTTTAACGGATACTGTGGAAGCGCTCTTATCAATTTCATAACGATTAATATTGATCCCCAAGAGGTTGGTCGTATTAACTGGTGTCGCACCAACCTTTATATGTATTTTGTAAATGGCCTTATCAAAGGTCGTGCCTTCCTCACTGATAGGGACTTCAACAAGGTAGAGGTCGTAATTGCCCGACTGGTAGTTCGCAGCCGTATCAATGACGATGTCTCCACTTTCATTAACGGTAACCTCGGACGTCGCCTCGCATCCGTTTGCGTTAAGTGAGCCGTCCGTATTCCAATACGGCTCCCCAGCTGAATCGGCGGCTTTACCCAACAGCTTGAACTTATAGCCGTGGCCCGTGAGGCCTTGCGGTTTGCCATCCTTCATGAGGACCTTGTTAGCCTTGACCTTGATTGCAGGATACACGTCCAGGGAAGTAACCTCACCGACGATGAGGTCGCCGTTGGTCATGATGCCGCCGCCGTGGGTGTAGGAATAGTTACCGCTGATGATGGTCGTAGCCGCTGTCTGCGCATCCCTTTTAGCCTGATCGGAAGGATGAGCCTCAAGGCCAAACATGTACTTAGCCTCGGCACCGCCGTTGGCATCGATGGTTATCTTCTTACCATCGCAGGTGCCCTGCCAGCCAGCTGAGCCGCCACCGAGCATCTTGCCAAGAACGACTGCAACCGTATTTTGGCTGTCGTTCTTGCGTACCAAGAAGAAATCCTTGTGGCCGAATTTTTTGAAGTCATCCGTGATGTATTGAGAATTTTTGTCCTGGTCCTTATCATGACCACCGGCAGAGAAGTGCTCACCGTGATCCGTATTGTTGTAGATTGCAGCACCATTTGAGTGCGAAACGACTGTTTCGCCCGTAGGGCAGGCACCGATGCCACCACCCCAGCCGCCGGCCTCATTATCAGTAATCAGCGTCCTTACGATGTTAAGCTTGCCGCCCTTTTGGACAAAGACGCCACCGCCGCCCCAGTCGCCACCACGATTCTGACCCGTCATCGTTTTGTTGTTCGTAATGTAAATCTTGCTGTTCTCACCAGCGCAAATTGTTGCATTCGTGCCAACATTGTCGCCACCTTCGCCGCCTGCGACACGTAGACCGCCGCCCTCGGCGTTATCGGATTCGTTGCCGGCAATCGTGCCGCCAGTCATTTCAAAGCTAATGTTCTTGCCGTTGTTCTTACTGTAGAAACCTGCGTAGACGCCGCCGCCAGCCTCACGGGAATAGTTAGCCGTAACGAAACCACTCGTTATGCTGAGCTTGCCACCGTGTGTGCATGCAATGCCGCCGCCACCGAGCAGACCATTGTTGAAAAGATTACTGTCAGTGATACGATCGTCAGCTCGGTTGTTTGTTATACAGGCAGAGCCGCTAATGGTAACGTTTGCGCCCTTGGTATAAACACCGCCACCGTAGCCACCGTCGCCGGTGTCGTCACCATTGCTGATGGGATTTCCATACGTAGCGTTGCCAGAGATAATTCCGCCTGCAAGATTCAGGGTGGCTCCAAAGTTAGCAAAGACGCCGCCGCCAGCAGCCGCCTTGTTTCCCGCAACCACACCGCCTGTCATTTCGAGCTTGGGATTCGCGCCCGCTATGCACAGGCCACCGCCCCAGCCACCGCCGTTGCCGTTGGTGACGTAACCGCCCGCGATTTTGACCGTACCCTCGGAATAAATCACATGGCCGTCGGGGCTCAGGTTGGCAGCCGTGGTAATCATGCCGCCCTTGAGATCGAGCGTGCAGCCCGCTTCAACGTTGACCACATACTTTACGGAACCGCTGTCCGACGCCGCATCGATAGCGCCAAAGCCTGTAACGACATGCCTGTACGTAGTCTCGGTGGTGCCAAGTCCATCTGTCTTGGGCGTGCTCTTAGTCTCATAGTAAGTAAGACTCTTAGGAGTGCCCTTATTAGAGCTGCTTCCCTTTTCCCACTCCATACTCGCAAGCTGGCCCGCCGGCGTATTGGCCGTATCGACCGAACTTGGTGCATCTATTGTTGTTTGGCCTAAATCCTCGATAGTGAGCGTGGCTCCGTTTTCGACCACAAAGAAGGAGTCTAAGCCGCCAGAACGGTTACAGAGCATGTTGCCGTTAAGATCGATGGTGGTGTCTTTGCTGATAGCGATCTGCTTATCCGAATAGGCATAATCCGTCAGTCGGAACTTACCGCCATTGGTAAACACCTCAGCAACATCGCCGCTTACCTCGGTATAGCCATCGGCACTGACGGGAGCGATAGCGTTTTCATCGTTATTATCATCATCCGCAGGCTGTGCGTCGGAAGGCTGCGTGTCACCCTCGACCTTCGCGTCGTCGGACGGCAGGCCTGCGGCAGCGGCGTCTTCGCTCGCGCCATTCTCGGCATCGTCGCTATTCTGGTTTTCGGTATCACCGTTGTTGGTGTTGTCCACACCAGTAGACTCACTTGAGGAATCCCCCGTCACAGTTTCTTCAGTAGAAACCGTCTGGGCATCGTTGGCAATGGCCTGCGAGATCGGAGGCATGACGAGCGACAGCACCAGGCTCAAAACGGAGGCTCCGCACAAAACGCCTGCCAGTACACGGCGCGTCGCTTTATTACTCTGCTTAGATTTGTCTGAATTTGCTTTCATCGATGTCTCCTCCTCAAGAGACCGCGATCTTGCTCTTTCACTATCAAACGTATCTGCGCAATCTGTAATTGCGCACGTTTAGTGTACATATTGTAACGATTGTTTAGACATCTGAGCAACAAAACCGACATTTTTGTAGCGGATTCTCAATTCTCTTGACATTTGCTCAGATTTACCTTCGTTTATTCGCTATCTATTATTTGTTTCTACTGGTAATTTAGCTGCACATCATTTTTTAATGGCATTAGATTTATTTGCACAAATTTTTGCTCAAGAGCAGACATCCCGCTCACGGTCGAAAATCGACCGTGAGCAGTAGGTCATTAACCGGAAGGAATATCCTTCCAAACTGATGAGAATATCTTTAACCCATCGGTGGTTAGAAGCGTAATGCTCCGACAACCATATTTGAATTTGCGCTCAGATTTTCGGTATCAATTCGCCTAAATCGCCTGAGGCCACCACAAAGGCACCTGCCCCCTTTGTGGTGATTCTGCCCCAGCGCTACAGCAGATGCTCCTCGATAAAGATCGCGATGCCGTCTTTGTCGTTGCTGGCGGTTACAAAATCGGCGGCGGAGCGGGTGGCGTCGCTGCCGTTTGCCATAGCCACACCCACGCCGGCATCGGCCACCATGCAGGCGTCGTTATCGGCATCGCCAAACACACAGACGCCCTGGAGCTCCATGTCGTTGAGCTCCGCCACGCGCACAAGGCCACGCGTCTTGGACACGCGCGGATCCATGAACTCGTAGAGCCGCTGCGTGGTCTGCAGAGCCGCCGCCTTAACAGTGTCATCGGCAAACGTCGATGCCCGCTCAATCACCCGCGGCATTACCTCGGGCGCCATGGTAAACATCACCTTGGGCTGCGGCTCGCGCAAGAACTCGGCAAAATCGACCACTTGGTAGGGCACGCCGTCGACGCGCGACAGGTGCTCGACGCACGCGTTGCTCTCGGGCACGTAGAACACGCCGTCTCGGGGGCAGACGGGCGTTGCTGGCAGGCCCGCCATGTGCTTGCAGATGCGCGCGATGGTCTCGCCCGGCAGCGGATAGCTCAGCTCGTTGATGTCGTGCGCGCGGTCGATGACCTCGGCGCCACCGCAGCCCACGAGCACGTCCACCAGGCCTTCGATGCCCCAGAGCTCGTACATGGCCTCGGTCGCGTGGGCGTCACGCCCGGTGCACAGGCCAAAGAGCACACCGCGCTCGCGCAGGGCGCGGATCGCCGCCACGGTGCGCGGGGACACCGTGTGCTGGCTCGTGAGCAGTGTGCCGTCGATATCGCAGAACACGGCTTTAATGTGGCTGAAGGTGGTGTCCATGGGAGGCCTTTCTGGGTTGTGCTGCGGTGTGAGGTGTATTCGCAAGCGGCGTACATGGTATACCAAGGCGCGCACGGGGCGCTTTGGTGCAAAACCACCACAAAGGTGCCTGGCCCCTTTGTAGTGGCCGGACCCGCAGGATGGCCTGGCCGGGGCGCAAACCATCACAACATTCGATGTTTTTCGGCTAAATCGCGATTTTCATCGAATGTTGTGATGGGTTTTACTGCCTTACGGCACGATCAAAATGCCGGCGTCCAAACAACAGCAACGCCGCGGGAACCGCCGTCACGACCATACCCGCCCCTACGAGCGTCTGCTGCACGCCAAATGTCGCCGCCAGCCACGGGGCAATCGCCAGCGGCGCCACGCCGGCGAACATATTGCCAAAGCCCATGACCGAGTTGACGCGACCGAGCTGCTCGAGCGGGGCCGTCGTTTGCACGATCGTGTTGTGGAGCGGGTTGACGACGCCCCACGCCACGCCCAGGACAATCTGGCCGACGAGGGCTACACACACGTACGGTGTTCCCACATAGAGCAAACTTCCCAGGCCCACGGACATAAGCGCCACGAGCAGCGTTTTAAGGTTGACCAAGTGCGGCGACAAGCGGAGCGCGAGGACAGCACCCAGCACCGCGCCGACACCGCTGGCCGACGAGAGCCAGCCCATCCACTCAACACCGACGTGTAGGACATCGCGGTAAAAGAACGACTCCAGCGGATCGAAGGCTCCGTAGCCAAAGTTCGAAAGAAAAATGATGCAGAAAAGTAGCGCGAGGACGCTGTTGGTGAAGACTGTCTTGATGCTGGCTGCGAAGGTGGCGCGGGCGGACGTGCTGGGGTCGGGGCTTTGTCCCGCACGCTTCCCTTCCTCTGCCGAATCGGCATCCGCATCCCCGGCGACATGGCTGGTCTGCGGCCTAAAGCCCCAACCGGCAATAAGCGCCAGCACGGTAAAGAGCATCATGAGCACAAACACCACGCGCGACGACGCAGCAGCCGCGACAAAGCCGCCAAGCGTGGGGCCAACGATGATACTCACGTTTGAGAGCATGGCAATGGCGGAGTTGATGTCTTTGAGCTCGACGGGGTCATTGGTGAGATAGGCCGGATAGGACGTGGCAATGGGCTGAGCGAATCCCATCGTAAAGCCTAGGAACACCGCGCCGAGCAGGACGACGCCGGTCGCGCTGCCAAAGGCGAGGATTGCCGCGCCGGTTGCCAACGTGGCGACGATGCTCAGCAAGAAATGACGGCGCGGGCCCCAGGCGTCGAGCGCCGCGCCACCCGCAAAGGATCCCAAGATCACGAATACGTTCATAAAAAGGACGGCCAGCGATGTCGCCACAACCGAGGCATCGTCTGCATAGGTGAGCGTTCCGATGACACCGATAAAATAACTGGTCTGAAAGCCGGTATATATGAGGAAGCGCATTGCCACCAGGTGCTTAGCCTGCGCGGACAGCGATGATTGAGGCTTTGAGAAAAGAGAGGCGAGCATGGAGACTCCTTGTTTCATACGAATGCGGACGGCGGGCATTCGCCACCGTCTGTCAAATCAATCTATCCGCATGAAACATTAAGGACGCATCAAGCCCCTTCTCTCCGTTTTTCGCCCGTCATGAACTACTTGGTAGATTGTAAGGCATGCCCCACACATCTACCAAAGCAAAACCACCACAAAGGTGCCTGGCCCCTTTGTGGTGGAAATGACGTTTGCCCAGGTAAAACCTGCCAAAATAAACCTGTCCCCTTTTGGCAGGTTTTAGGCCAGATGATCTTGGATAAGATCGCAGATGGCTCGGGCGTCGTTGATGTTGATGGCTCGGGTCGCAAAGCCAGCGTCGAAGGCCTGGCGCGCCAGGGCCTCGTTGCAGGCAAGCGCCAGCGTGCGACCGTCAACCAGGTCGAGCGAGCTCTTACCGCGCAGACGGTCGACACCGGAGCGCGCGACCACGATGTTGTCGAAGCCCTCGGTCTTGTAACCCTCGATGATCACCACGTCGACATCGTTGTAGCGTGACAGCAACTCGCGCGCGGGCATCTCGTCCTCCTCGCGCGTGTCGGCGTACTCCGCCCAGCGCGTGGCGCAGATGAGCCCCACGTGCTTGGATCCGGCCTGGTGATGGCGCCACGTATCCTTAGCGGGCACATCAATATCAAAGCCGTGATGTCCATGATGTTTGAGCGAACCCACGCGCAGGCCGCGGCGGGTGAGCTCGGCGATAACCTTCTCGACGAGCGTGGTCTTGCCCGAGTTTTGGTAGCCGATAAACGCGATCGCGGGGACGGCCGGAGCTGCGGGCGCGATGGCGACGGGTGCGCTCGCGGGTGCGTCGGCCGCGGCACCCACGGCTTCGACAGCAGCAGTCTGACGCTCTGCGCGGTCCCACACGCCCGAGCGGCCGCCTTCCTTGTGCAGAAGACGCACGTCGACAATCTCCATGCCGCGATCGACGGCCTTGCACATGTCATAGATCGTAAGACATGCGGCACTCGCGCCGGTCAGGGCCTCCATCTCGATACCTGTCTTGCCCGTCACGCCGGCCGTAACCAGCACGTGAAAACCAACCTGCCCGTCCGTGCGCGCCGGCACCCAGCCCTCGGGCACGTCCTCGACAGGCGTCCCCGCCGGAGCGATGGGCACAATGTCGCACTTGCTCTTGGTAATGAGCAATGGATGGCACATGGGGATGATGTCGCTCGTGCGTTTGATGGCCATGATGCCCGCCACGCGCGCGCAGGCAAGCACGTCGCCCTTCTTGGCGCGGTCCTGCAGCACCATGGCTTGCGTCTCGGGGTGCATGAGGATGGTGCCCTCGGCGATGGCGATGCGATGGGTCTCGGCCTTGTCGGACACGTCGACCATGCGAACCTCGCCCTTGGCGTCCACGTGCGTCAGCTCGTCGCGGCGGGCGTCGCGGGCGGGCTCGGCGGCAGTGCCAGCAGAGGGCTGTGCAGCCGCGGACTCGGCGGCGTTGCTGGCCGCAGCCGTGGCTTTATGGGCAGACATCGCGGCCCTGCGAGCGGCCTTGGTGGCATCGGCGTACCTGCTCTTGGCCATATGATCATCCTCCGATTTGGGACATAAATCGTTGCGTGCCCTCAATTATCGCGTGTTCCTGCGGTTTGTGGGCCACGGCATCGCGCCAAATCGAAAGTACCTGCATATCATCACCACGGCGCAGCGCCTCACGCACCGAATACTCGGCATCGCTGAACAGGCACGGACGCACGTTTCCATCGGCCGTCAGGCGCAGACGGTTGCAATTCGCGCAAAAATGGTTGGACATGGCGCTGATGAAGCCGACCGTTCCCGCCGCACCCGGAAAGTGCCAGTAGCGCGCAGGGCCCGCGCCGGCAGGAGCGTCGTTGATGTCGAGCGGCTCGAGCTCGCCCAGTCCCGTCGCGGCGGCCCCGGCATTGATGCGCGCCCGCAGCTCGTCGCTCGGCACGGTATCGCTCGCGTCCCACAGCTCGGGATTGAGCGCGGGCGCATGCGGGTCCACAGCGCAATGCGAGCTCGTGTGTTCGTCGCCAATGGGCATGTATTCGATAAAGCGCAGATGGATGGGGCGGTCGAGCGTGAGCCGCGCGAGGGCCGCCACATCTTGGTTGAGCCGGCGCACCACAACACAGTTGACCTTAACGGGCTCAAAGCCCCAAGCCAGCGCCGCGTCGATGCCGGCCATGGTCTGCTCGAGCCGGCCCAAGCGCGTGATCTTTCCAAAGAGCGTAGGGTCGAGTGTGTCGAGCGAAATGTTGACGCGGTTAAGCCCGGCATCTTTGAGCTGCGGCGCCAGCTTGGGCAGCAGAGCGCCATTGGTGGTGAGCGAGATGTCCTCGATCTGCGGAATCGCGCGGATGTCGCGAATGAGCGGAATGATACGGCGGCTGACCAGCGGCTCGCCGCCCGTCAGGCGCACGCGGCGAATGCCCTCCCCCGCCACCAGGCGCACAAAGCGGGCGATCTCCTCGGCGCTGAGCAGCTCGTCGTGCGCGCGGGGTGCCACGCCATCGGCCGGCATGCAGTAAATGCAGCGGAAATTGCACTTGTCGGTAACGGCAATGCGCAAGTAGTTGATATCGCGGCCAAAGCCGTCATGTTGCACGTGCCCGTCCACGCAGCCCTCCCCTCACGCGGCGTTTTATTCTTCGGAAAACATAATACCCCACGCGAGAATCATGCCGACACCCGTACGACAGGACAGGTCGCTTCGAGCAAAACCAGCTTCCCAAGCCCATCCTCAGCACGCAAACCATCACAACATTCGATGCTTTTCCCGATTTTGGCAAAAAACGTCGAATGTTGTGATGGTTTGAGGCGAGGTGAGGAGCATGGAGGGACCAAAGCATCGTGCTCGAACGGGCTAATCCAGCTCTTTTAAGCCATGCGCTAGCTGCCAGTACTCGCCGCGCTGGGCGAGCAATTCCTCATGGGTGCCGCGCTCGATGATGCGGCCGTGCTCGAGGACCATGATCGCATCGGCGTCGCGGACGGTGGACAGGCGGTGCGCAATCATAAATGTGGTGCGGCCGCGCATGATGCGGTCCATGCCGCGCTCGATGAGCTTTTCGGTGCGCGTGTCGATGGAGCTTGTTGCCTCGTCCAGGATAAGCACCGGCGGGTCGGCCACGGCCACGCGCGCGATGGCGAGCAACTGGCGCTGGCCCTGAGACAAGTTGGCGCCATCGGCCGTGACCGGCGTGTCGTAGCCTTGCGGCAGGCGACGGATAAACGAGTCGGCGCAGGCGGCCTCGGCGGCGGCACGCACCTCCTCGTCGGTCGCGTCGAGCTTGCCAAAGCGGATGTTCTGCGCAATGGTGCCGCTAAACAGGTGCGTATCCTGCAGCACAATGCCGAGCGACCCGCGCAAGCTGGCCTTGGCAATGTGCTTGACGTCGATGCCGTCGTACGTGATCTCACCATCATCGACCTCGTAGAAGCGGTTGATGAGGTTAGTGGTGGTCGTCTTTCCGGCGCCCGTCGAGCCAACAAAGGCGATCTTTTGCCCCGGCTTGGCGAACAGGTTGAGGTCCGTGAGCACGCGCGTTCCCGGCACGTAGGAAAAGTCCACGGCATGGAAGCGCACGTCGCCGGCAAGCGGGACTAAGCCGCACGTGAGCTCGGTACCGTCAGCAGCCACCGCGCGGCCCGACTCATCAACGGCTGTCACTTCATGCAGATGCCCGTACGAGCCCACACCCTGGCCCTCGGGAATCTTCCACGCCCACGCGGCATCGCCCGTCTGCACCAGCTCCACGCAGCCCTCGTCCACCTCGGGCTTAAGGTCCATGGCGGCAAACAGGCGCTCGGCGCCGGCCAACGCATTGAGCAAGAAGTTGCCGAGCTGCGTAAACTGGTTGATGGGCATGGCGGCCTGGCGCACAAAGACCAGATAGCTTGCAAGTGCGCCTACGTCGGCGAGCCCCTTGATGCAGAGCATGCCGCCCGCCACGGCGACGATGGCATAGTTGACGTAGCCAATCACGACGGTCATGGGCACCATGGAGTTGGCATAGCTCACGGCGGCGGTGCCGGTGCGGCGAAGCTCATCGTTGCGGCAGGTGAAGCCGGCGACATTCGCTGCCTCGCGGTTAAAGACCTTGATGACCTTTTGGCCCGAGACCATCTCTTCGATATATCCGTCCAGGTCGCCAAGCGATGCCTGCTGGGCGGCAAAGAAACGCTTAGAGCGCGCGCCCGAGTAGCGCGCATACAGCACAATGGCCGCATCGCACACGAGCGTGATAATCGTGAGCTGCCAGTTAAGGATGATAAGCATAGCCGTAGTGCCCACAACCTGAATGGCGGCCTGAATCACGTTGGCAAAGCTGTTGTTGAGCGCCTCGGAGACGGTGTCGACGTCGTTGGTGAAAAAGCTCATGATGTCGCCCGAGCGCGTGCTGTCGAAGTAGCTCAGCGGCAGCTTCTGGATGTGCGCGAACAGGTCGCGACGAATATCGGACACCACGCGTTGGGCCGCGCGCACCATGATCTGTGAGTAGCCCAGGGCCGAGAGCACGCCCGCGGCGTAAATGATCGCCGTCAGGATGACCTGCTTGGCGAGCAGCTCCTCCCCGCCCGTGGCCAAACCGTTAACGATGGGGCGCACCATGTAGGTGCCGGCGAGGCTCGCGATGGCGGCAACGGAGGCGAGCACGCCCACCGCGAGCAACGAGAACTTGGCATGCCCCATGTAGGAGAACAAGCGGCGCACCGTGCGCTTGAGGTCGGCCGGGCGTGCTTGGGCCGCGGTCTTAGGCATGGCGCTCACCCCCTTCCAAGGTCGATCCGCTGGGGGCGAAGGAAAACGGATCATTCGCGCGGTCATCGTCGCTGCCGTCGCCGGCGTCAGCGTTCCCCGCAAACTCCATCTGCGAGGCGTAAATCTCCTGGTAGATACTATCGCCCGCCAGCAGCTCCTCATGCGTGCCCACGCCGTGGACACGACCGTCGTCCAACACCACAATGCGATCGGCATCCATGACGCTCGCGATGCGCTGGGCGATGATGAGCACGGTCGTATCGGGAATCCGAGCGATGTGCTCGCGAATCTTAGCGTCGGTCGTCATATCGACCGCGCTGGTCGAATCGTCAAAGATGAGCACACGCGGATGCTTGAGCAGCGTGCGCGCGATGCACAGGCGTTGCTTCTGGCCGCCCGAAACACCAGCCCCGCCTTGGCCCAACTCGCCGTCCAGCCCGCCGATGCGATCAAGGAACTCGTCCACGCACGCCGCGCGGCAAGCCGCGAGGAGCTCATCGTCCGACGCCTGCGGATTGCCCCACTGCAGGTTCTCGCGCACGGTGCCCGTGAACAGCACGTTCTTTTGCAGCACAATTCCCACCGCGTCGCGCAAGGTAGCCAGGTCGTAGTCGCGCACGTCGCGTCCGCCCACAAGCACGGCGCCCTCGGTGGTGTCGTACAGGCGCGCAATCAGCTGCACAAGCGAGCTCTTGCCCGAACCCGTGCCGCCTAGGATGCCCACCGTCGAGCCGCTCTCGATGCGAAGGTCGATATGCTCGAGCACATCCTCGGCTGCATCCGCGCGGTATTTAAAGGATACGTCGCGAAACTCGATACTGCCGTCCGCTGGCGCCGCAGTCGCGAGGTCTCCCACAGGGTTGGCGATAAAGGGCTCCTCATCGAGCACCTCTGCGATACGGCCCACACTCGTAAGAGCGCGCGTGAGCAGCAAAAACACGTTGGAAATCATCATGAGCGAGTTCATAATCAGCAGCACGTAGCTCATAAAGCCCGTGAGCGAGCCCACGCCCAAGCGACCTTCGATGATCATGCGGCCGCCAATCCACAGGATCGAGAGCGCAGCCACGTACATCGAGAGCTGGAACACCGGCAGGTTGAGCACGGCAGTACCGAAGGTCTTGGTCGCCGTGCCGGCGAGCTCGGTATTGGCGGTGTCGAACTTGTCGCACTCGTGCTCGGCGCGCACGTAAGCCTTCACGGCGCGCACGGCGGTAAGGTCCTCTTGCACCACGCCGTTGAGGTGGTCCATCGAGGTCTGGAGTTGGCGGTAGAGCGGGCTCACGCGCACGGTAATGATGCCGAGTACGATGGCGAGCATCGGCAGAATGACGGCAAAGACCGCCGCGAGCTCGCGCGAGAGCGCAAAAGCGTAGACGAGGCCCATGACCAGATTTACCGGCCCGCGCACCATGGGGCGAAAGCCGTTACCTACGGCGTTTTGAATCACGGTGATGTCGGTGGTCATGCGAGTGACGAGCGAGCTGGCGTCGTAGTTGTCCAGATTGCCAAAAGCGAGCGTCTGGATCTTGCGATACTCGGCCTCGCGCAGGTTAGCGCCCAGCCCCGAGGCGACGCGAGCAGACGTGCGTGCATAGCCCAAGCCAAGTACCAGTGAACATGCGGCGCATACCAACATATACGTGCCCTGCAACAGCATGTAGTTGATGTCGCCCGCGGGCACGCCCACATCGATGATATTTGCCATGATGACCGGGATAAACAGCTCGAGCGCCGTCTCGGCAGTCACAAAGAACACGCCGAGCATGGCATCGCGGCGGTATGCCCCCAGATAGGAAAACAAAATCTTGAGATTGCGCACGCAGGTTCATCCCCCATCAAACGTTGTTCGCAAACCCACGTATTATGGCGCGCCGTGCGGCGGTGTCAAGTGTTCCGAAATCGATTTCTGCAAGGCTAGTGCAGGCGCCATGCTCACAGGGCGCACGTCCGTATTCAATTAGAAATGAACGCGAGCGTGACTTTTTTCTCCCCGCCGCCAACACAAACCTTGACTCTACAATCGTTGTAGGGTTTTCACTACACTGGTACGTAAACAGACCAAGCCAGAAAGCCCCGCCCATGGAACACGACCTCACACGCGGCAATGTCCTTAAGACCATCGCGGTCTTTGCCCTGCCCTATATGCTCTCGTACTTTTTGCAGATGCTCTACGGCATGGCCGACCTGTACATGATGGGGCAGTTTAGCGGCGCTGCCGGCATCACCGCCGTGGGCAATGGCGCGCAGACGCTCTATATCATTACCGTGACGCTCGTGGGCCTGGCCATGGGAACGACGGTCATCGTCGGCCACGCCGTGGGTTCGCGCCGCTTTGACCGCGCCGAGGCCGCCATCGGCAACACGATCACGCTGTTTATGGGCGTCTCGGTGGTGCTGGCCGCCGTCTTGCTCGCGCTGTGCCCGCAGATCGTGGCACTCATTGGCACGCCGGCCGAGGCGGTCGAAGGCACCGCCGCCTACCTGCGCATCTGCTTTGTCGGCATTCCGTTTATCGCCGCGTACAACATCCTCTCGGCCATCTTTCGCGGCTTGGGCGATTCGCGCTCGCCCATGTACGTGATCGGCGTGGCATGCATCATCAACATCGCACTCGATTTTCTTTTTATCGGCCACATGGGGCTCGGCCCCGTGGGCGCGGCGCTCGGCACGGTAACCGCCCAGACGGCAAGCGTTGCCCTCGCGCTCGTGTGGCTCAAAAGCCGTCGCACGAACATCCACGTTAAGCGCAGCGACCTGCGCCCCCAGCCCGAGGTTCTCGGCAGCATTCTTAAGATCGGCGTGCCTGTGGCTGTGCAGGACGGCTGCATCCAGGTGGCGTTTATGTTTATCACCGTCATCGCCAACCACCGAGGACTCGTCGACGCCGCCGCCGTAGGCCTGGTCGAGAAGATGATCAGCTTTTTGTTCATTGTGCCGAGCTCCATGGGTGCCACCGTCAGCGCGCTCACGGCGCAAAACGCCGGCGCGGGCAAGGGCGACCGCGCACGTCAGGTGCTCAAAGACGCCATGACGATCTCGGTGGTGTACGGCTGCCTGATCACAGCGCTGATGTGGCTGGTGGCACCGGCGTTTATCGGCTTTTTTGCCAAGGACGCTGCAGTAGTCGCCGCCGGCACCGGCTATATGCACAGCTACATTTTCGACGCGATTTTTGCCGGCATCCACATTTGCTTTAGCGGCTTTTTCGCTGCGTATGGCAAGAGCTACATCGGCTTTGCGCACAACGTGCTGGCCGTTGTGCTCATTCGCGTGCCGGGCGCATGGCTGCTGTCGAACGCCTATCCCGATACGCTGTTCCCCATGGGCATCGCCTCGCCGTGCGGGTCCATTTTGTCGGCGGCCATCTGCGTGATTGCCTTTACCGTGCTCAACCGCCGCGGAACTTTTGACAAGCTGGTGGCGTAGCGAGGCGACGCGAGCCTGGCGCCCCTCCCCCGGCTCTATTGAAAGGAGCGTTCCTATGGCCGACTCGCCAACTGAACATACCGAGGGCCTGCTCCGCATTGGCGAGGTGGCGCGCCTGTTTAACCTGAGCGTGGGCACGTTGCGCCATTACGAGCAGATGGGCCTACTGGACCCGGCGCACATCGATCCGGCGAGTGGGTACCGCTACTACGGATCGCGGCAGCTCTCCACCCTCAACACCATCAGCCACCTGCGTGTTCTGGACCTGCCGCTGGCACAGATCCGCGAGTTTGTGACCACGCGCGATGTGGACCTCATGCAGCGTCAGCTGGCTCAGCAGCAGGAACTCATCGAGCGCAAGCGCCGCGAGCTGGAACGCGTATCGCGCAAGATCGACAACCGGCTTGCTCTGCTGCACGATGCCTTGAGCACCGAGCTCGATACCATCCGCGAAATCGATGCGCCCGAGCTTCGCTGCGCCGTGTTGCGCGAACGCGTCAACCCTACCGACGCCTATGCGCTGGAGTGGCAGATTCGTCAACTGCAGAAGGGCCAGCACGAGACCTTTGTCTTTCTGGGCAACTTGGGCGTCGGGATTGGCGCCGAGCGCCTCGCCGCCGGCGACTTTGATGGCTACGACGAGGTCTTCCTGCTGCTCGATGACACCGATGAGTACTTGGGCGATGTTGAGACGCGACCTGCCGCGCGCTGCCTGACCATAAGCTTCCGCGGCACGCACGGGCAGGCAGCCCCACGCTACGAACAGCTGCTGAGCTATATGCACGAACACGGCCTGACACCGGCCGGCCCCTCGCGCGAGATCGCCCTCATCGACGACATCATCAGCGACGACCCAGCGACCTACGTGACGCAAATCACGGTGCCCGTTTCCCCGTCCAAATAAAATCCGCCCGAAAGGCATCATGCTTCCGGGCGGTTCTTACTAATCGTCATCCAGCAACTCAAATCGATTTCTAGATATCACCAATGCGGCATAATCTTGGCTTTGGTGAAAAACATGGGCAATCACAACGTCCTCGTTATCGTAGTAATAAAGCATTACATAAGAATTAATGAGGCAAGCATGGTAACCAAGCACTGCGAGCTCGGGTAACTTCGATAAGCCGTAGTCAACTACACCACTTTGAAGAAGCTGGAGCTGACTACGGTATTTATCAAGAAAGTGCCGGGCAGTAAAAATACCATGCCCCAATAGATAATCAACGATATCGTCAACTTCTTGTTCAGCTGTAGGCAGAATCTTGACGTTATAGGCCATATTTTGCCTCAAGGTCATCGAGAGCCTCAAAGGCATCACGTGCCGCGCCAGCAGCACGTTCCCGTTCGGCCACAGCTATACGAGCCATCAGACGAGCCTTAGCCTGTTCCTGAACCATGAGGTCGTAGTCCTCGGATCGAAGTACAACAAATTTGCTATAGCCATTTTTTGTAACAGTCACTGGACCAGCAGTAGTTTCAACGAGCTCCGAGAATTTCGCGGTGTCCCGCATGTCTTTAATTGGAACGCAAACGGGCATGTTCAACTCCAATCATAATTATGTACATAATTATGAAGTATAGCTCAACTAACGAGCGTCGGCTATAGGAGAACTACCACGCCGGGACAATCCCCGATATGGCAGTTTTACTCCTCGGGAATCGGAAACGCACGGATGAACTCTGCGGGCGAGAAGGTCTTGATGGTCGAGCGCACAAAAGCGGCTCGATCGCGCGTGATGATAAAGTCCGCACCGGCACGCTCGGCCATCGCACGAATACAGCCATCCTCAAAATCCGGCTCATCGGAATAGGCGGAGGTAAAACAAGCTCCTTGGTCGAGAGGCTCTAGCGAGTAGCTCTTAAGGCAGTCGCGCACCACCTCGCGTGCGCGCGCCTCGCCGGCCTGTTTAGTGAGAATGTAGTACGCGTCCTTGAGAGAGCAGGCCGAAACAACACCCTCGATAAGCCCCACGTCAACAAGCCCCTTGATGGTTTGCGCCGCCCCATGCTCCGGCCGACCCGGAAGCACGCAATCGAGCAGAAAATTGGTATCGAGAAATGCCCTCATAGGTAGCGCTCCC
The DNA here is from genome assembly GCF_964259375.1 of Collinsella aerofaciens ATCC 25986. Taxonomy (GTDB): domain Bacteria; phylum Actinomycetota; class Coriobacteriia; order Coriobacteriales; family Coriobacteriaceae; genus Collinsella; species Collinsella aerofaciens_BO. The sequence goes on along the minus strand of NZ_CAXVJM010000002.1, from coordinate 122,307 downwards.
TCGCGACGCGCTTTTCGTCTTCAACCGTCATCGTATCGAGCGGCGTTCCCTTTGGCATTTTGGCTACGGTATCGAGATACTCCTGGTAGTCCTCATCCTCCGCGAGCATCTCGCGGATCTCCTTCCAGGTAATCTTGGGATGCCACATCGTACCCACATCGCGCTTGGGCTTGCCCGTGCCGCACGCCGGCTTTGCGCCCCCACGCTCCTGGGCGGCGTCATATTCCACTGCAACCGGGACTTGATAGTCGAGCGGCACAATCTTGAACAACGGCTTGCTCCGCTTGAAGACCACAACCTCCTCGCCCTCATTGGCAACCTTTTCGGCCACCTGTGTAAGGTTCTGGCGCAGCTCCGAAAACGCGACGGTAACCATAACGGCTCCTCTCAACATGTATCTCCACTGCTCAGTATACACGTTAATGTTAATGTTAACGTATATGAAAATCATCACAATGGGATCAATCCACCATTGCGAAACCCTCTGCTTTGTATGAATCTTCTATCGCTCCGGAACGACACCGCTCCGCAGGATCACCCTCAGCAAGCTACGTGGCGAAGATCATGCCACCTGCCACCACACCCAAATAAAAACCTCCCGGAAAGCGTTTCCGGGAGGTTTTCTAATTTGATTATCGATGTCTTAAGCCTGGGGCACCTGACCAGTCGCCAAGATCCGCTCGAGTGCGTCCTCGTCCAGCACGGGTACGCCCAGCTGCTCGGCCTTGGCGAGCTTGGAGCCCGCTTTGGGGCCAGCGACCAGATAGCTCGTCTTCTTTGAAACACTGCCCGAAACCTTGGCGCCGAGTACCTTGAGCGCCGCACCCGCCTCGTCGCGCGTGCGATTGACGAGCGTGCCGGTGAGCACGAAGGTCAGACCCGCGAGCGGCTGTGCATCGGCGAGCTCGCCCGCCACGCCGGCATCGGCTGCGGCCTGTGCATGTGCGGCTCCCAAGTCGACCTCGAGCGACAGGCCCGCCTGACGCAGGCGCTCTAGCACGGCGAGGTTCTCGGGCACGGCCAGGAACTGCTTGACACTCGCCGCAATCTTGGGACCGATGCCCTCACACTCGGCGATGTCCTCTTCGCTCGCCAAGATGAGCTTGTCGATCGACAGGAATCGCTCGGCGATGACCTCGCCCACGCTCTTGCCCACATGGCGGATGCCCAGGGCAAACAGCACGCGACCGAGCGGCTGGCTCTTGGACTTGTTGAGCTCGGCGATGATTTTCTCGGCCGTCTTGAGGCCCACCGGAATGGGATCGCCCTTCTTGACGCCCTTTTTGCTGTTGGAGCTGGCGTACACGCGGCCCGTGTCCAGACCTGCGATGTCGTCGACCGTGAGCTGATAGAAGTCCGCGACGTCGTGGATCAGACCGGCGGCGATCATCTTGTCGACGATCTCGTCGCCCAAGCCGTCCACGTCCATGCAGCCGCGGCTCACCCAGTGGAGCAGGCGCTCTTTGAGCTGTGCGGGGCAGTCGATGGACACGCAACGGTAGGCCGCCTCGCCGTCCTCGTGGACCACGGGGCTGCCGCACACGGGGCAGACCTCGGGCATGTGCCAGTCAACGCTGTCGGCCGGGCGCTTGTCGAGCACCGGGCCCACGACCTCGGGGATTACGTCGCCTGCCTTGTGCACGATGATAGTGTCGCCCTCGCGCACGTTTTTGCGGCGGATCTCGTCGATGTTGTGCAACGTGGCGCGCGCGATGGTGGAGCCCGCGACTGTCACCGGGTCAAACTCGGCGACCGGCGTGAGTACGCCCGTGCGGCCTACCTGGATGCGAATCTCGCGCAGAACGGTCTGTTTTTCCTCGGGCGGGAACTTAAAGGCAATGGCCCAACGCGGTGCGCGGGCGGTAAAGCCCAGGTCGAGCTGCTGTTGGAAGCTGTCGACCTTTACGACCACGCCGTCGATGTCGTAGTCCAGGTCGCCGCGATGCTCGAGCGCTTGGGCGCAAAACTCGTGAACCTCGGCTGGCGTGGCGCAGCGGGCCACGTTGGGGTTGACGCTAAATCCGGCGCTGCGCAGCCAGTCGAGAAATTCGCGCTGGCTGTGAACGTGCAGCGGATCGGTATCGGCGATGGCGTAGATAAAGGTGGCCAGGTCGCGGCGCGCCGTGACCTTGGGGTCCTTTTGGCGCAGGCTGCCGGCGGCGGCGTTGCGCGGGTTGGCGAAGGGGTCGCGGCCCTCGGCATCGGCCTCTTCATTCAGACGTACAAAGCTGCCCTTGGGCATATAGACCTCGCCGCGCACCTCGATGGTGCGCTCGCGGTCGGCACCCATGTGGGCGAGCGCCGGCTCGGACAGGTGCATGGGCACATCCTTGATGGTGCGCACGTTGAGCGACACGTCCTCGCCCGTGGTACCGTCGCCACGTGTGGCGGCGCGCACAAAGGTGCCGTTTTGATAGGTAAGCGCCACACCCAGACCGTCGATCTTAAGCTCGCAGGTATAGGTGACGCTACCGGCACCGAGCGCATCCTCGGTTCGTTGGAGCCACGCGTCGAGTTCGTCCAGATCCATGGCATCGTCCATGGAATACATGCGCGCCATGTGCGTGACCGGCGTAAACTGCTCGCTCACGTAGCCGCCCACGCGCTGGGTATAGCTGTCGGACGTCACCAGGTCGGGGTAGGTCGCCTCGATTTCCTGCAGTTCAACGAGCATTTTGTCAAAGGCGGCGTCCGTGATCTCGGGCGCATCGAGCATGTAGTAGCGATAGGCGTGGTAGTCGAGCTCATGGCGCAGCTCGGCCGCGCGCGCTGCCGCCTGGGCACGGGCATCGGCCGGTGCGGCGGTATCCGTGCTCGCGGGCGTTTCGGTATCGATGTCCACACCGTCACCAAACAGGCTCGATTGCTCCATAGCGGCACTCCTTCGCTCGATTTCAAACGGATACTAGAGTACCACCGGTCACCATGGGGTCGAATAACCCTTTCGAACCGCACCGAATCGGCAGCCGACGGACCGGGGTGGATCGCGCGATCAAACCATATCCTTGCCATTTCTAAATGATCTGTTTCCCCGTCCCCAACGGATCAACAAGAAAAGAGGGACTGTCCCACGTTGATGGGACAGCCCCTCTGGCTTCGATATGTGCGATACGGCTCGCTAGTAACCCTGACCGTAGCCTTGACCCTGCTGGCCCAGCAGCTCCTCCAGATACTGGCGCAACTGCTCGTCAGTAATGCCGCCGTTGCCGGTGTCGGTCGCGCTGTCGTCCTGCTGCTGGCTCTGCAGTTCCTCGTCGGAGCCCAGCTCGACGGTAACCTTTTTCTCTTCCTTGCCGCGCACGAGCGTGATCTCGACCTTCTCGCCCACCTCGTGGCTGCGCAGCGCGATGATCAGGCCATCGGCGCTCGTAATCTCATCGTCGCCCAGCTTGGTAATGACATCGCCCTCTTGGATGCCGGCCTTGGCGGCAGGACCGTCCTCGACGACACTTGCCACATACGCGCCGCTATCGGTGCTCAGCTTGTTAGTGCGGGCGTTGAGCGCGTTGACGCTCGAAAGCGTGGCGCCCAGATACGGATGGACCGGCGTCTTGCCGTCGATGATCTGGTCGGCAATGTTCTTGGCGTAGTTGACCGGAATGGCAAAGCCTACGCCCGAGCTGGAGCCCGAGTAGCTCTCGATGAGCGAGTTGATACCCACGAGCTCGCCGTTGTCGTTGACAAGCGCGCCGCCGGAGTTGCCCGGGTTGATGGCGGCATCGGTCTGGATCATGTTAGCGTAGATGGTGTTGCCGCTGGTAGAGCTCATGGCCGTGGAGCGATAGAGCGCCGACACGATACCCGTGGAGACAGACTGCTCGTTACCGAACGGCGAGCCGATGGCCATAACCCACTCGCCCACGTTGAGCTTGGAGGAATCACCAATCTCGATCGGCGTGAGCTTGGAGGCATCGGCGTCCTTGAGCTTGATGACGGCCAGGTCGCTCGAGGCGTCGTTGCCCACGAACTCGGCCTCATAGGTGGTGCCGTCGTCCATGGTCACCACGTACTGGTCATAGCCGTCGACCACATGGTTGTTGGTGAGGATATGGCCCTCGGTATCGAGCACAACGCCCGAACCGACGCTGCCCGAACCATCCGACTCGTCGGCAGACTGCGAAAGCGAGCCATTCTGGCTGCCGCTCGAAGTGGCGGTGATGGAAACGACGGAGGGCAACGCCTTGGCAGAGACGGCCTCGGCCAGCGTGGTGTCCTCGGAGTCGATGGTGATCTTTTGCGTCGAAGAACCCGAAGCACCCGCCGTCACGGCATTCTTGCCGCCACCGATATTGAGCGTGCCACTCATAATGAGTGCGATGACCAGCAGGGCTCCGCAGGCACAGCCGGCGAGTGCCGTAATAAAGATCGGCAGCTTTTTGGTCTTGGTCTTGACCACCGTGTGCTTGTTTACAACCTGCTGGCCGCCTAGCGGCTTGCCGGTCTGCGTGTCGTAGGCCTGCACGTAGGGAATGTTGCTGTCGGCAGGCGTCGACTCCACCTGCACGCGCGGTTGCTGCTGCGTCTCGCCGGCGTGACCCGCATCCTGGGGACGCTGGGAATCGTTCTCGCTCATAGCTGCGATCCTTTCGTCTAATAACCAAAGGCCCGCCAAACATGTGGCGGGCCATCATTGTTCACGTTGAGTTGTACCCCAATATGCGGGTAAACGTGTATGAGAACGCAATCTTTTAGGAAGGCTTAAGTTCTGCTGCAGGCCCAAAAGGACCCGGCCTACGGCAAAACCACCACAAAGGTGCCTGTCCCCTTTGTGGTGGAAATCTAGTCCTTAAACAGATAGCCCACGCCGCGGACGGTGGTGATGTGTGCCGCGATCTGCGGGCCCACCTTGGAGCGGATGCGTCGGATGTGCACGTCGACGGTACGGGTGCCGCCGCAGTACTCAAAGCCCCACACGCGGTGCAGCAACACCTCGCGGCTGTAGGCACGGTTGGGGTGCGTCGCCAAAAAGCTCAGCAGCGAGTACTCCATCAGCGTCAGGTCGATGGGCTCGTTATCGAGCGTCACCTGGTAGGTGGCCAGGTTGATCTCAAGGTTATCGATGTTGAGCACATCGTCGGCGGTGACGGTCTCCTCCTCGCCCATCAGGCGCTGTGCGCGAGCCTTAAGCTCGTTGGGCGTTGCCGTGGGGCACACAAAGTCGGCATGCGAATGGCTCGGCAGGCGCAGGGTGCCGAGCGCCTCGTCGTCGACGATCACCAGCATGGGAACGCCGCCGCGGTCGTCGAGCCACTTGGCAATCTGATCGATACGATCGCTGCGGATGCCATCGGAGTCGAGAATCAGCAGGTCAAAGTCGTGCGCTGCAGTCGGCGAATCGGGGGTAGCCAGGCTCACCTCGACACCCAGGGTGGTCGTCAAGCTGCGGGCAAACTCGTGGAAGCGCGTCGTGCGCGCCATGAACAGGGCACTCTTTTCGGACATATCGGCCTCCAAAGAAATGAGCTCAATCGTACTGGAACAAGCCAGCGCGATTAGGAGTTCGCCAGATAGTGCTTGATCTCCCACTGGGTGATCGTGGACTCAAACTTATGCCACTCGTCGCGCTTCTTTTTGAGGAAGAAGCTGTGGATGTGCTCGCCGAGGGCATCCTTCATAAACTGCGAGTCCTCAAAGACGTCGAGCGCCTCTTTGAGCGAGCGCGGCAGCGGCGTATAACCGGCCTCGAGCATCTGACGATCGGTGAGCTTGAGCGTCTCGGCCGTGGCCTCGGGCGGGAGCTCCAGCTTGCGCTCGATGCCGTCGAGACCGGCGGCCAGCGTGACGGCGTTGACTAGGTACGGGTTGGCCATGGGGTCGGGGCTGCGAAGCTCGATACGCGTGGACAGCTGCTTGCCGGGCTTGTAGACCGGGATGCGAACCATGCTCGCGCGGTTGCGCAGGCCCCAAGTGGCGTACTGCGGTACGGAGTCGCCGCCTGTGGTGATGCGCTTGTACGAGTTGACGGTGGGGTTGGTGATGGCGCTGATCTCACGGGCATGCGCCAAGATGCCAGCCATGTAGTGCTTGGCGACGTCGGAGAGATGGTACCTCTCGTCGTCCTCGCCCCAAAAGACGTTGTTGCCGTCGTGGTCGAACAGCGACTGGCACAAGAACATGGCGCTGCCGTCCTCGCCCGCCAGCGGCTTAGGCATAAAGGAGGCATGGCAGCCGCTCTCATAGGCCTGCTGCTTAATGATGAGCTTTGCCGTGGTGATGGCATCGGACATGCTCAGGGCCTCGGCGTGGCGCAGGCTCATGCCGTGCTGCGAGCGACCGGCGGCGTGGAAGGTGTACTCCACGGGCACGGACATCTTCTCGAGCGTGAGGACCGTGTTGCGGCGCAGGTCGCGGGCGGCGTCGCTCACCGAAAGGTCGAAGTAGCCCACGTTGTCGAGCGGCTCGGGCGTATGCTCGTCGGGGAAGTAGTAATACTCCAGCTCGGCACCGACGTTGAGCAGGTAGCCGGCCTTCTCGGCCTTGTGGAACATGCGGCGCAGCGCATCGCGCGGGTCACCGGCGAAGGGCTTGCGATCGGGAGTGCATACGTCGCAGAACACGCGGGCGACACCGTTATGGCTCGGGCGCCACGGCAGGATCTGGAAGGTCGAGGCATCGGGAAACGCGAGCATGTCGGCTTCCTCGGGTGTGGCAAAGCCCTCGATGGCCGAGCCGTCAAAGCCAATGCCCTCCTCAAAAGCGACCTCGAGGTCCTCGGGGCTGATGGCAAAGTTCTTGAGGCGGCCGAGAATGTCGACAAACCACAGACGCACAAAGCGGATGTCACGTTGCTCTACGGAGCGGAGTACGTAATCGATGTTCTGCTGGTTCATGTCGCTCCCCTTTCTTACGGGCGGGTTTCGACTGTTCTATATCGCAGATACTATCGCAGAAAAATGTTTCCGCAGGGTTAAAGCACATCGCCGCTCAAAAAAACGTGCGCGTACAGGCAGGTATGACAAGTAACTACCGCTCAGATTCGGAGACAATTTGCCTACAGGCTCGTTCCAGCGCAGGGAACTCCATCGTCACTGCATCCCAAACAACCGAGCGATCGACATTGCCGTAATCATGCGCAAGATAATTTCTCATGCCGATGATTCCACGCCATTCAATTTCGGGATGAAGCCGCTGCGAACGTTCCGACAACTTGCCTGCTTCTTCCGTCACCCTAAGCGCACACATCAAAAGGGAGTCCGCCAATGCCCTCGTCCGCACATCATTCGCGTGCAGAAACTGGTCTTCAGTGATATCAAAGGCCTTGATGCGCTCGTTCGTTTCAGAGATGGCTTCCAAGACCTCTTGGGCACGGAGGCTGTCCGACTTACGCGCGATCATAAATGACCACTCCTTCGTGCTCGATTACTGCGGCGAAATCGTCATCAAGATAATCACTCGAAACGAGGTCAACCTGTTTCCCGGTTTCTTTGCGCACCGCCTCACCAAACGCCGACAATGCGAAAAGACCAAAACCCTGGTCACGATCGACTTTGATACGCAAGTCGATATCGCTGTCGGCACGTGCCTCGCCACGGGCATACGAACCAAAAAGAATCACGGTTTTGATGGCGGAAATCGGGCTGGCTGCCTCGCGTACGGCGGACTCAATCTGGGCAGTATCCAAAATGCCCGCCGCGACGCTTTCGCTCACAGCGCTTTTTCCGAGTGAAGGAACAAACGGCAGCGAGCGCTCGCGCAACATCTGCCTCATAAACATATTGACCGCAACAGACGAAGTCATGCCAAGCTCTTCGCACAGCTCGGCAAATGAATCTTTAATTGATGAGTCCACTCGCACACTCAGCACAGATGCAGCCATGGATACCTCCTGTATGACATTGTCTATACATTATCACACAGTCTAGCGCGAGGTCGAGGCGCGGTGTTCGATGTGACCGAGAACCTCGATGCGTTTGGGCGCCAGCTTTGCGGCCTCGCCCACCGTGGTGGTGACAACGTCGATGCGCTCGGACAGGCGCTCGACCACGCGCTCGGCAATGGTAAGGGTGTCTTGCGCGGCCGTGGTCACACCGCCAAAGAGCACATGGTTCCAGGGATAATCGTCAAACGTCGCGATCTTAAGCCCCGCCGGCAGCGAGGGACCAAGCTGCGCCAACGCCTCGGTCAGGCGCAGGAAGACCAGGCCGTTGACGGCAATGAGGCCGAGCTTTTTGCCGGCATAGTCACGCATGGTCTCGTCCAAGCGACCAACGCCCGTGGCACCGCCATCGGCCAAGGTGACAACCTCGCCGGCAAGGCCGCGTCGCGACAGCTCGTCGGTAAAGGCCTCGGCGCGCTCGCGACGCACGGGGCTATCGTCGCTTGCCTCGGTGAGCAGGCACAGGCGCTCGCTGCCCGCAGCGGCCAGGGCGTCTACCAACCCGGCGACCAGCTCACGGTTGTTAGATGTCACCAGATCGACACCACCGTCGGCAACATCGCGGTCGAGCAGCACAACGGGCAGACGTCCCGCTGCCGCGGCGATCGCCTCGTCATTGCCTCCGCAGGTGTTGACGACCAGGCCGTCCACGCCGGCATCGATAAGCCTGGTGAGCGACTCCGCTTCCTTAGCGGGGTCGTTGCCGCTAATGGCCGTCATGAGCGAGCAGCCGCGCGCGGCGGCGCTGGCGGAAAGCCCTTCGAGCATGGCGCTCGAGAACGGGTTGGCGATGTCGGCCAGGATCACGCCGATGAGGTTGGTGCGTGAGCTGCGCAGATTGCGCGCGGCGGCACGCGGGCGATAGCCGGTGCGCTCGATAACCGCCGCGATGCGAGCACGGGTTTCCTCGGTCATTTGCCCGGGGCGGTTGTTGAGATAGCGCGAGACCGTGGCCGGGCTCACGCCCGCCTCGGCGGCAATGTCCTTGATTCTCATCTGCGCCATAACGCACCCCGTTTCCCATTTGTCGGCGGTCTGAGCCATTTTAGGCATTTTTTTAAAAATCTCGGTTGCAAAACGCTGTAGGTGAGCAGCATCGTTTTTGCGTCTCGAGCAGATGCGATGATGGGCTAGATATTCGAGTCTTTAGGCAGCTCAAAATAGTCGGGATGTAAGGCGATAACCGGGCCCTGCTCCTCGGGCATCAGGTGCAAGTGCGTCTCTGCCAGATAGCTCGCCGCGTCGGTATCGCCCCTCTTAATGGCCTCGAGAATCCGGCGATGCTGCCGACGAATCGGCTCCCAATCCAGATCCTGCGACACCATACGCAACCAGTTGTATCGCTCAAAATGCGTGTTGATGCTCTTCATCCAATCCCACAACATGTGACGACCGGCAATCTCAAAACATGTCTCATGGAACAGGTTGTCCAGATCGAAAAAGCGACGCGTTTCGCTATGGTCGAGCGACTCGGACTCGGCAAGAATCTGCTCGAGCCGCTGCTTTTGCTCGGGCGCAGCAGCCGAACAGCATTTAATGAGCACGCTTCGCTCGAGTTTCTCGCGCAAGAAGCAGGCGTTCTCGGCGCGCTCCATGCTGATCTTAGAGACGTAGGTGCCGCTTTTGGGACGCGTTTCCACCAGCTCCTGCTCACGCAGGCGCACAAAGGACTCGCGAATGGGCGTGCGCCCGATTCCCGTCTCCTTTTCCAGACCAATCGCCGAAAGGCGCGTGCCGGGCTTGAGCTCGGCATAGATGATCTTGGAGCGCAATGCGTTGTATGCCTGGTCTTGCAGGCTCTGATTATGCTGGTGTTGTTCCATAAAGCCCTCGGATGAAGCTCACGGTTTGTCGAATTTCACCACGTAATACTATCGCATCGACACGCCCCGGCTCCCAATCAGTCTTTTTGGGACGGGGCTCTTTTAGCTACCCTGGCCCGCAGATCGGCCCCCCTGTCACAAAAGTGGCCCATCTACTACGTTAACACGGATAGCCTCGGCCATACCGAAAACCGTGAAAACAAAACCGCAGGTAGACAGCTTGTCGATTTTCGAAAAAGCCGACTATGGTTGACCCCTGCGGCTTAAACGTAGTAGATAGGCCCTTTTCGTGGCGCAGCACTACTGCACCCCAAATTGGTACCTCGAGCCTGTTATAAGTTGCTGTGAAATACGGACGGTTGATAATCAAGGCGCGCTATACGGCGTGCTATATCTCACTATACTTTGCTGTACGTCGCTATACTTTGCTATAACTTGACAATAATCGGCCCGTTACCATCCGGGATATAACGGACCCCAAGCCAACGCTGGCTTGGGGTCCGTCTTGTACCATGGCTCTTTTTGACTATGAGCGCTCGTATTTCGTGGCCCGCCCGGTTCCCTGCCTTACGATTGCATTCCGTTCAAGCAGAGATTCGAGTGCCGCCAACGTCCGCATGCGGCTCAGCCCCGTCTGTTTTTCAATCTCGCTTCGCGACATAATTCGACCGCCCGACAAGGCTTTGAGAACCTGGACCTCTTCCTCGGACCCTTCAAGGGCATCGGTAACGGGCAATGTGACGGCCACCATGCCGCCGCGAACATCAAAAATTGGTTGATTGACCGAATCGCGATAGGCACGTCTAATGCGCGCGATTCCCGTACCAAATTTCTCGATGTAATCCAGCTTTAAGAAGGCCTCTGCAACGATGGGGTTTCTGAGCACGGATATCTGCCCATACAGGTATTGTTCCGTCGTCAAACCGGCGGGCAGCGATCCAGGAGAGGTCACAACGACGCGATCATCGTACAGGGCAATTTGAACGTTCGCTCGAACGTCCCACGTCCGATGCACCAAAGCATTTGCGACAGCTTCGCGAAACGCCTCGAGAGGAATTCGATCGGTTTGGACGCGCTCCATCCCTTCGATACGCTCATAACGGTAGTAGCGTGCAAACATAGCTACCGCCCTGTCCACCTGCTCAATTGCGGATACATTTGTCGCCGCTTCGCGATCCAAGATCACATCCTCGGTATCACCAAAACGGACGCAATCGATGCCCGGAAAATCATTCTTATCCGCCAAAATCGCCGCAGCGTTGGTATAGCCGTCCTTGCCGAGCAAGCGAAGCGTGCGCATAATATCCGACGTTAGTTCAGAAATGCCGAGATGTTCAACACACTTATGCTCGAGCGTATGAAAACTCAAGTCCTGGCGAGCCGACGTGAGCGCGTCGAACGTTACGTTGCTGCCTTCGAGCGTCAGCCTGCCATACTCAAACCGGTCGACCTCCACTGTTGCCGAATCGTTTCGCCTGTAGGCCTTTCCCTTGCTTCGATAGGGTTTGTCCTGGCCCTCATAAACCGTAAGGATTACGGTCCCGTGTTTCTCATCGGGCTCGAGCGTGTAACGGGGAGCGGGGTCCAAGCTGTCATTAATCATGTTCTCGATGCGGAGACACTCTGCGACCGGATCCGCAAGGCCGACAGCCACGCCCTCGTCATCAACGCCAAACTCAATCTTGCCCGTCCCGTAGTTTGCATAGGCACTCACCGTTTTAAGAAACGTCGGCGTAACGCTTTCCTTATATTCGACTGTAGGGCTCTCTCTAACAACCATATGCACAACCTCTTCGTTTCGTACTATTCATGACCGTATTATAAGACGAAAACCGTTTGCGTACTGATTTATCCAAGACGTAAACGGTTTTCGTCTTGATTTGCGTACGGAATTAAGACGCATAATTTCGCTTTCGTATGGCTCAATATCGGACGCAGACTGTTTTCGCCTGTCAATACATCTGCAATCCAAACGAAACGAGCCCCGAGCTCGCATGAACTCGGGGCTCTTTGTGCCGCACATCTATGAGAGGAGCAATTCGATGCGTACGGGCGCTACTCCATGAAGCCGCCCTGGGATGGCGGCAACCTCGTCGAGGAGACCATCCGCACTCACCGTGGCGTGGCCGACGCCATCGCCGTGCGCAACCCCACCGTAGCGCACGACGCGATGTATTTGCATCTGGTGTACAACCGCAACATGATTGCGGAAGTCGCACAGACAAAAGGCATTTAAGGCTCGACAATGATCTTTCTTTGATAAAACGCAAGCGGCGGCCGTCCCAAAACGGGGCGGCCGCCGTGTTTTGCTATCGACTGGCGCAATGGAATCAGGTTTACATGCATCAACTTGGTGCAAACTAACCTGACTCCCATGCACCAAGGGAGCGACTAGAGCTCGCAGGCAACCTTGTAGCCATCGCCAATGGCGTCGCGGATATTGCCGCACTTATTGGCGTCGCCCAGCACGTGGACAGCAACGCCAGCGGCGGCAAGGTCGTCGGCCAACTTGGTGTTGGGACGATAGCCCATGGCAAGCACCAGCGTATCGGCATCGGCGATGGTGTGGACCTCGCCATCCTTCTCGTAGCTGATGGCATCCTCGGTAATCTCGGTCACCTTGGCCTCGGTCAGCACGTGGACGCCCTTGGAGAGCATGCGCGTGATGAGCACCGCGCGACCGGCACCGCCCTCATTGGCGGCGAGCGTCTTGGTCATCTCGATGACGGTGACATCGCGATTGGCCGGCGACAGGTCATTGACCAGCGGAGCCAGGTAATCGGCCGTCTCGCAGCCGACGGTGCCGCCGCCCACGATGACGATCTTCTTGCCCGGGAAAGCCTTGCCACCCAGCAGGTCATCGGCCGTCATAACCTGCTTAAAGCCCTGCATGAAGGCCGGAGCGATGGGCTCGGCGCCATAAGCCAGGACGACCTCGTAGCCCGCGTAGTCACGCTGAATGTCCTCGGCCGAAAGCTCGGTACCAAAGACGCACTTCACGCCCGCCTCAGCAAGACGGCGATACTGATACTTGATCACGCGGGTGAGTTCCTGCTTTGCCGGCGGAACGGCTGCGATACGCATCTCGCCGCCCGGCTCATCCTGCTTATCCACGAGCACCACGTTATGGCCGCGCTTGGCGGCGATGTAGGCTGCCTCCATGCCCGCAGGACCGGCACCCACAACCAGCACGTTCTTGGCCTTGGCGGCAGGCTCGTAGCCAGCCTCGTCGCGCTCCACGTCCGGGTTGACGGTGCAGGAGATGCGCTTGCCAAACATAATGCCGTTCAGGCAGCGCAGGCAGCCAATGCAGGGGCGGATGTCGTCAGCGTTGCCGGCAGCGGCCTTGTTGCAGAACTCGGCATCGCACAGATTGGCGCGGCCCATCATGCAGATGTCGGCAGCGCCGTCCTCGATCAGCTCCTCGGCAATCCAGGCCTCGTTGATGCGGCCGACCGTGGCGACGGGAATGTTAACGTGCTTTTTGATCTCGCGCGAGCAGGCAGCGTGCGAGGCCTGCTGGGTACCGGCGGCGGGAATCGCAGAACCGCGTTTGATGGTGGTGCCGCCCGACACGTGAATCATGTCGACGCCGGCCTTCTCCAGGCGACGCGAGACGTAGATCATGTCGTTGAGGGTCAGGCCGCCATCGGTGTACTCATCACCCGAGATGCGAACGTCGATGATAAAGTCCTTGCCGCAGCGCTCGCGAATCTCGGCGATGACCTCGAGCAGGAAGCGCATGCGGGCGTCGAGCGAGCCGCCGTACTCATCGGTACGCTTGTTATAGAGCGGAGTCAAAAAGCCGCCGAGCATACCGTGGGCGTGCGCCGCATGGACCTCGACGCCATCGACGCCAGCCTTCTGCATACGCACGGCAGCGTCGCCAAACTGATGCGTGAGCTCGTGGATCTCATCCACCGTAATGGGGCGCGGCGCCTCGCGGGCATAGGACGGGCCCACAAAGGACGGAGCGATCAGGCGCGGCGTGCCCGGAATGTTAAAGGCCATGTAGGCGGGATGGAAGAGCTGCGGCATGATCTTGCAGCCATACTCGTGGACGGCCGCGGCGAGTTTTTCCCAGCCGGGGATAAACGTGTCGTCGTAGCAGCACATGTCACCCGGCAGATAGGTATAGGTAGGCTCGACCGTCACGACCTCGGTGATGATAAGGCCAACGCCGCCCTTGGCGCGGGCACGGTAGTGGTCGACCAGATCGTCGGTCACATAGCCATGATCGGCCAGGTTCGTGGACACCGGCGGCATAAAGACGCGGTTCTTGACCTCGGTCGTACCGACCTTGATCGGGCTAAAGAGCATCGAATAGGCGGAGGACTCCATACAGGCTTCCTTTCGTTTGAGCCGCTCGGCGGCAGTTGCTAACGTACCTATCGTATCAGTATCCGCCGCATTCGCACTCGCTCGCACTCCCCACCTTCAATCCCGACCCTCACAAAAAAGTTGCGGTGGAATACGGAGTAGATGAGGCTTTTGACAGGCAAAACAGTCCGTATTTCACCGCAACTGATGGGCGGGGTGGACTTGAGGGCTCAGATAGTCAGTCATGCCCTCATCCGCCACTCCCTCACCTACAGCGCGCCGTCCAGCATAAGGTTCACCTTGAGCACGTTGACCGTGGGCTCGCCGAACACGCCGAGGAAACGGCCCTTGGTGCACGCGGCAATGATGTCGCGCACCTCGTCCTCACTTTTGCCCGTGGCCTTGGCAAGGCGCGGGACCTGGTACTCGGCGGCATCGGGAGAGATCTCGGGGTCGAGCCCTGAGCCGGAACACGTCACCAGGTCGACGGGCACAGCGTCCATATCGGCATCGGGGTTGGCGGCGCGGATCTTCTTCACGCGCGCATCCACAAGCTGCCGATACTCCTCACTCGCCGGGGACAGGTTGGATGGGGCACCATACGCCATGAGCTCGCCATCTTCGCCTTCGAAAATTGACACGTTCTGGATGCGGCCCCACATGTGGTCCTCATCCTCGAAGTTCTGGCCGATGAGCTCGGAACCCACAACCTTGCCGTCGACCGTAATGAGCGAACCGTTCGCCTGATACGGGAACGCAACCTGGGCAATGCCGGTCACGACAAGCGTATAGCCCAGGCCGCAGACAACGGTAAACAGCGCGAACACGCCCAGTGCGCGCGATGCAACACCTTTGAACATACAAACCTCCACTTACATAATGCCGCAGAACGCGAGCAGCATGTCGATGAGCTTGATGAATACGAACGGGGCAACGATGCCGCCCAGACCCCACACGAGCAGGTTGTGGATCAGCAGCTGTCCGGACGGTACCTCGCGGTACTTAACGCCCTTCAGCGCGGCCGGGATCAGCGCGACGATAACGAGCGCGTTATAGATGATGGCCGAAAGAACCGCGGACAGCGGGCTTGCCAGACCGAGGATGTTGAGCGCGCCAAGGCCCGGGTAGATCGGCGAGAACAGGGCCGGGATGATAGCGAAGTACTTCGCCATGTCGTTGGCCACCGAGAAGGTCGTGAGCGAACCGCGGGTCATGAGCAGCTGCTTGCCGATACGCACAACCTCGATGAGCTTGGTAGGGCTGGAGTCGAGGTCGACCATGTTGCCGGCCTCCTTGGCAGCCTGGGTGCCCGTGTTCATGGCCACGGCGACGTCGGCCTGGGCCAGAGCGGGCGCGTCGTTGGTGCCGTCGCCGGTCATGGCGACCAGGTGCCCCTCACGCTGGAACTCGCGGATCTTCTCGAGCTTGCCCTCGGGCGTCGCTTCGGCCAGAAAGTCGTCCACACCGGCCTCGGCGGCGATGGCGGCGGCCGTCAGCGGATTATCACCCGTCACCATGATGGTCTTGATGCCCATCTTGCGCAGGTCGGCGAACTTCTCCTTAACGCCGGACTTGATGATGTCCTTGAGGTACACAACGCCCAGCACGCGGCAGTTCTTGGTCACGACCAGCGGGGTTCCGCCGGCCTTGGCGATGCGCTCGACGGCCTCGTCGCACTCCTTTGAGAACACGCCGCCGGCTGCCTCCACATAGGTGCGCACGGAATCGGCAGCGCCCTTGCGGATCTCATTGCCCTCGTAGTTCACGCCGGACATACGCGTTGCCGCGGTGAACGGGATGAACTCCATACCCTTATCCTCGAGCGTGCGGCCGCGCAGACCGAACTGCTCCTTGGCGAGCACGACGATGGAACGGCCTTCGGGGGTCTCGTCGGCCAGCGAGGAAAGCTGGGCGGCATCGGCCAGCTCCGCGGGATCGACGCCGTCGACCGGGATGAACTCGGCGGCTTGGCGGTTGCCCAGAGTGATGGTGCCGGTCTTGTCGAGCATGAGGATGTCGACGTCGCCGGCGGCCTCGATGGCGCGGCCGGACATGGCCAGCACGTTGGCCTCGTTCAGACGGCTCATGCCAGCGATGCCGATGGCGGACAGAAGGGCGCCGATGGTAGTGGGAGCCAGGCACACGAGCAGTGCCACGAGCGTGGTCACGGCCGTGGGGTTGACCATGTCGTTAAGACCGGCCGAGAAGCAGGAGTAACAATACAGGGCCAGCGTGACCAGGATAAAGACGATGGAGAGGGCCACCAGGAAGATCTCCAGAGCGATCTCGTTAGGGGTCTTCTTGCGCGCGGCACCCTCGACCATCGCGATCATCTTGTCCAGGAAGCTCTGGCCGGGCTCACTGGAAATCTTGACGATGATCCAATCGGACAGCACCGTGGTACCGCCGGTAACGGCAGAGCGGTCGCCGCCGGCCTCGCGGACCACGGGGGCGGACTCGCCGGTGATGGCGGACTCGTCAACGGAGGCAGCGCCCTCGATGACGTCGCCATCGCCGGGAATCTGCTCGCCGGCGCGTACGATCACCAGGTCGCCGCGCGTAAGCTCGGTGCCGGGAACGACGGTGAAGTGTTCCTTGTCCTTAACGGACTCGATGCGATGGGCCTCGACATCCTTCTTGGCCGCACGCAGGGAATCGGCCTGAGCCTTACCGCGGCCCTCGGCAAGCGCCTCGGCGAAGTTCGAGAACAGGTCGGTGAGCCACAGGATGACCGCGATGGCGACCACATAGTAGGTGGGCACACCCGCGTCCTGCACACCGAAGATGGAAGCGACGGCCAGGACGGAGGTCATGACGGCGGAAAGCCACACCAGGAACATGACCGGGTTTTGAATCTGGACGCGAGGATCCAGTTTGGCAAACGAGTCGCGGACCGCGCGGCCCATCATGTCTTTTTGCATAGCCATAAATCTGCGTCCTCCTTTACGCAATCATCTGGAAGAACTCGGCAACGGGGCCAAGCGCCAGGGCCGGGAAGAAGCTCAGGGCACCGATCAGCAGAACGATGAACACGAGCAGGAATACGAACATGCCGTTTGTGGTAGACAGGGTACCGGCGCTCTCGGCGACCTTACCCTTCTTGGCCAGCGAGCCGGCGATAGCCAGCGTACCGATGATGGGCATGAAGCGGGCGAACAGCATCTCGAGGCCGAGCATGACGTTGATCCAGGGAATGTTGCAGTTCATGCCTGCAAACGCCGAGCCGTTGTTGCCGCCGCATGAGGTGAAGGCATACAGCGCCTCGGAGAAGCCGTGCGCGCCACCATTGTTGAGCTGGTCGGCAAGACCGGGCACCATGCAGGCGATGGCCGAGCACACCAGAATGGCAAACGGAGTTGCCAGGCACAGGACAACTGCCCAGCGCATCTCGCCCGGCTCGATCTTCTTGCCCAGGAACTCAGGCGTGCGTCCGACCATGAGGCCGGCGATGAACACTGCGAGGATGGCGAAGCCGATCATGCCGTACAGGCCGCAGCCCACGCCGCCGAAGACGACCTCGCCCAGAGCAATCTGGAGCATCTGGACAAAACCGCCCAGCGGAGTGTAGGAGTCGTGCATGGAGTTAACCGAGCCGTTGGAAGCAGCCGTCGTGAAAGCGGACCAGGTAGAAGAGGAGGCGATACCGAAACGGCTCTCCTTGCCCTCCATGTTGCCGCCGGCCTGGCCGTCGGTCATCTCGATATTGACCGCTCCGCCATCGGCCAGCTGCGGGGTGCCCGCATGCTCGTTGACGGCAATGATGCCGGTGAAGATCACCAGCAGGATGAACATGGCGGCAAAGATGGCCTTGCCCTGCTTGGTGTTCTTGACGCCGATACCGAAGGTGAAGCAGCAGGCGGCCGGGATCAGCAGCAGGCTGGTCATCTCGATGATGTTGGTGAAGGCACTGGGGTTCTCATACGGATGAGCGGAGTTCACGCCGAAGAAGCCGCCGCCGTTGGTGCCGGACTGCTTGATGGCGACCTGAGGAGCCGCGGGACCCTGGGGCAGGAACTGCTCGGTGACCACGCGCGCGCCCTCGACAACCTTGCCGTCGACCTTGACCGTGTCGCCCTCGATCTGGGCGCCGTCGATGACGCT
This sequence comes from Collinsella aerofaciens ATCC 25986, assembly GCF_964259375.1. Classification (GTDB taxonomy): domain Bacteria; phylum Actinomycetota; class Coriobacteriia; order Coriobacteriales; family Coriobacteriaceae; genus Collinsella; species Collinsella aerofaciens_BO. Next base: position 104,187 of record NZ_CAXVJM010000002.1, on the reverse strand, counting down.
CCAGCCGCCGTCTGCATTAGGCTGGACAGCGACGGGCTCTACGAGCTCGGCCTTCTGAGCCGGCTGGAAGTTAGAGATGACGCCACCGGCAGCCAGGCAGATGCCGAACACGAGGTTCAGCGGGATGAGCACATACAGGACGGTGCGGGTGAGGTCGACCCAGAAGGAACCCAGACCCTGCTCCTTGACCTGACGGAAACCGCGGATGAGCGCGAACATGACCGCGATACCGGTGCCAGCGGACAAGAAGTTTTGCACGGTGAGGCCCATGAACTGCACAAGATAGGACAGGGTGGTCTCACCGGAGTAGGACTGCCAGTTGGTGTTGGTTATGAAGGAAGCAGCCGTATTGAACGACAGGTCCCATGGCACACCCGGCAGGTGCTGGGGATTGCCTGGCAAGAAGGACTGAAGCGCCTGGAGTGCCACAAGAGCCACGAGGCCGATCCCCGAAAAGACCAGCACGCTCGCCAGATAGCGCCTACACCCCATCTGTTCTGCCGCGTCAATGCGAAGCAGACGATAGACGCCGCGCTCCACAGGAGCAATCACAGGCGACAGGAACGTATGCTCACCATCCATGATATGGGCCATGAACCGACCGAGCGGAACGGCCAGGACGACGAGCACGGCAAAGTACAAGATGTACTGAATCGCAGCGTCCATAGTTTACGAATCACTCCTCATCAGAATGTAGATGTAATAGATAAGGAGTCCAATGCAGACGACTCCGATGATGGGAATGAGGATGTTCATTCACCGCCCCTTTCACGCGCGGTCCGATGCCTCGGACGCCTGCTCTCGCAAGCGCCTGGGGACAGTAAACGCTTCTAGGGATTAAAGAGGCGTGAGGGCTGGGGCTCACGACCTTAAGATGCCGTAAAGATGCAGGTAGAAAGCACTATTGCTGCTGCAGTGCGCCTATACTCGACCTCGCGAGCATACAGTGGCGTCCTCACCGCGTATGCACGCATGGACAACGCTTCAGAAAGGCTACGCTATGCAGCGCGACGCATCGGACACTCGCGTCAATCCAGACCTCATCCTCAAGGCAATTGAGAAAGACGAGGTCGCCGATGACGCTCGAACCAGCCGGGGACACCTCAAGATTTTCTTTGGCTACGCTGCTGGCACGGGCAAAACCTATGCAATGCTTCAAGCCGCCCGCGCCGCCAAGCGGCGAGGTGTCGACGTCGTCGCGGGATACATCGAGCCGCACGAACGTCCGGCAACTGCCCATCTTGCACAAGGGCTTGAGAACGTGCCCTATAAACTCATCGAGCACAACGGCATTACGCTCAACGAGTTCGATCTAGATGCGGCTATCGAACGCGCCCCTCAGCTCATCCTCGTCGACGAGCTCGCCCATACGAATGCACCGGGGTCTCGCCACGACAAACGCTATCAAGACGTCGAGGAACTTCTACATGCGGGCATCGACGTCTATACGACCGTGAACGTTCAGCATATCGAGAGCCTAAACGACATGGTTGCATCCATCACCGGCGTTGTCGTGAGCGAACGAATCCCCGACCGTATCTTCGATGATGCCGACCAGGTCGAGCTCGTCGACATAGAGCCCGAAGACCTACTTGAGCGCCTTCGCGCCGGCCTCGTCTACCGTCCCGCACAAGCCGACCGAGCGCAACAGCATTTTTTTACCGTCGAGAACCTCACCGCACTCCGAGAAATCGCGCTGCGCCGCTGCGCCGATCGCACCGGCCACCTCACAGACGCCGCACGCGTGCTGGGAAACCGTGACTACTACACCAGGGAGCGTATCTTAGTCTGCGTCTCCCCGGCGCCGACCAATCCCCGCATCGTCCGTGCCGCCGCACGCATGGCGAAAGCGTTTCGCAGCGAGCTCGTCGCCCTGTTCGTAGAGAGCCCGCGCACACAAGCCATGAGCGATGATGAGCGCGCCAAGCTTGCAGCCAATATCGCCCTAGCCGAGCAGCTCGGAGCACATATGGAAACCGTCTATGGCGACGACGTCGCGTTTCAGATCTCCGAGTTCGCGCGCCTGTCGGGTATTTCGAAAATCGTCATGGGGCGCACGGGCGAGCACAGCAGCGTCCGTCAGGCTCTCTTCGGCCGCAAATCTCTCGTAGAACAGCTCATAACATTCGCCCCGAACCTCGACATTTACATCATTCCAGACCAGTCGACTCCGCCCTCCCGGCCCAAAGGACGCCGCCGTGCGCTCGCCCCGCAGCCGCCCAGCAGCCGAAACGTGCTTCGCACGCTGGCCCTCTCTCTTGTCGCCACGGCGATCGGCACGGCTTTCCGCCATCTGGGATTTGCCGATTCCAGCATCATATCCCTCTATATCCTCACGGCCCTGCTGACCGCCGTCACCACGACGGGGCGTATCTGCACGATCGTATCGAGCGTGCTCTCTGTAGTGCTTTACAACTTCTGCTTCGTCACGCCTCTGTTTTCGCTCGCCAGCTATGACCGAAGCTATCTGGTCACGTTCGGCATCATGTTCGCTACCGCTATGGTCGCCGGCGAGTTAACTGCGCGCATCGCCGACAACGCCCGTACCTCCGCCGAGAACGCATTCAAAACGCGTGTACTCCTCGAAACGAACCAGCTCTTGCAGCAAGCCCATAGCGCGGAGGAGTGCGCCCGCGTCGCCATGAACCAACTCGTCAAACTGCTAAAACTCGACGTGGTCTTCTACACCGCCGAACACGGCACGCTCGGCAAGACGCTCTATGAGTCCGCCGGCACCGAAAACCGATCCGCGTCGCTGTTCACCGACTACGAGCGCGCCGTTGCAACCTGGACCTACACCAACAACAAGCGCGCAGGCGCAAGCACGCGGACCCTGCCTGAGGCGCGCTGTCTCTACCTCGCGGTTCGCACCGGCGACAAGGTATTCGGTGTCATCGGCATCGACCTGGAGGGGCGCGAGATCGAAGCCTTCGAGCATTCGATCGTCCTATCTATCGTGGGTGAATGCGCCTTGGCGCTCGAAAGCGACCGGGCGGCGCAAGAGCGCGAAGAGGCTGCGGTCTTGGCGAAAAACGAGCAGCTGCGCGCCAACCTTTTGCGCTCCATCGGCCACGATTTGAGGACACCCCTCACGGCTATATCCGGATCTGCGGCAATCCTTCGGAAGAGCGACGAGAAGCTCAGCCTCGAACAACGCTGCGATCTTGCCGATGCCATCTACGACGACTCCCTCTGGCTTATCGATACCGTGGAGAACCTCCTCGCCATCACACGCGTCGAGGACGGCACCATTCGCCTCAACTTAACATCCGAGCTTATCGACGAGGTCATCGAGGCCGCCCTCAGCCATGTCGCCCAAGCATCGCATGGACGCGCCGTCACCATCGAGCACACTGACGACATCCTGCTGGTACGCATCGACGTCCATCTCATCATGCAGGTGCTTACGAATCTCATCATGAACGCCTTCAAATACACGCCCGAGAACTCGACTGTCACCATCAGCGCACGTCGCGAGGGTGCGTTCGTCGTGGTGGACGTCGCAGACGATGGGCCGGGTGTGGCAGACTGCGACAAGCCTCATATCTTTGAGCGCTTCTTCACCTCAAGCAATACGCGGCCCGTGGATTCGCGCCGAAGCATCGGCCTTGGGCTGTCGCTCTGCCGCTCCATCGTGGAGGCGCATGGCGGCGTCATCGAGGTTCGCGACAACCACCCCCATGGGGCCATCTTCCGTTTTACCCTGCCCGCCGAGGAGATCGAGATTCATGAATAATGCCGCTAAGCCACGCATCCTCCTGGTCGAAGATGACCTGACCGTTCAAAACCTCGTTTCGACCGCACTTGACCTCCACGGCTATGTCGTGAGCAAGGTTTGCAACGGCCAGGCCGCCATCATGGATGCGGTGTCGCACGGCCCCAGCCTCATCATGCTCGACCTCGGCCTTCCCGACATTGACGGTATCGAGGTCATCACGAAGATCCGAAGCTGGTCGGCAGTCCCCATTATCGTCATTTCGGCGCGCACCGAAGATTCCGACAAGATTGCAGCACTTGACGCAGGGGCAGACGACTACCTCACCAAGCCCTTTTCTGTGGATGAGTTGCTCGCGCGCGTCCGTGCGAATTTGAGGCGCTCCTCGATGGCGTCGAACGAGTCGACAGAAGCAAGCACGTTCGACAACGGTCCGCTGCATATCGACTACGCCGCGGGATACGCGACGAAAGACGGATGCGAGCTCTCGCTTACCCCGACCGAGTACAAATTGCTCGTCCTTCTGGCGAAAAACGTCGACAAGGTGCTCACCCACACCTTCATCACCCGCGAGATATGGGGCACGAGCTGGGACAGCGATCTGGCGAGCCTGCGTGTGTTCATGCGCACCCTGCGCAAGAAGATCGAGGCAGACCCCTCTCACCCCAAGATGATTCAGACGCACATGGGTGTCGGGTACCGCATGCAGCGTCTCTAGCCCACCCCACAAAAGTGAAAAACGCCCCGCGAACGGATGCTCGCGGGGCGTTTAGATGTCTGGGCCTTACTTGATACCGCGGCTCAAGTCTTCGGCCACTTTGTCTACGCCCTTAAGCGCAGCGCAGGTCTTTTTGTTGGAGCAATGCCCGGTGCAAACGCCACCCTGAGCACAGTCGGCACAGGTGCCCTTGCGATAGATGCGCACGCACACGGCGACAAACGCAATACCGATTACAGCCAGAACAACAATATCGATAGGTGCCATAGCAAGCCTCCTCTAGTTAACCGACACTTACTTTACCCCATCCTCCACCTACCAATAAGGGACAGGTTTATTTTGGTCGGTTTTATCTGCGGAAACGCCACATCTCCCCCACCAAAAAAGCCCGAGTGTCGCTGGGACACCCGGGCTCGTGAAAAGGGGCTAATCCTTATTCGGACTTAAGCGGAAACTGCGGCGGAGGCAGTGTTGGTCTCGTCCTCGTCGGTCCATGCATGTTTGGGCATGGGGCGGAAGATCTGGAAGAGCATCGCAACCAGCAGCACGATGGCCACAATCGTCCAGATACCAAACTGTCCAAGAACAAGCAGGTTATAGAACTGGTTGATGAATAGGCCAATGACCCAAGCGAAGGCGCACTCGTAGCCGATGGCAATCGCGGTCCACTTGCCGGAGTCCATCTGGTTGCGGATGGTGCCAATGGCGGCAAAGCACGGAGCGCACAGCAGGTTAAAGGCGCCGAAGGCAACGCAGGCGCCCATGGTGGGGAACATGCCGGCAAACGCGGTCCACAGGCTCGGATCGGTCTCGCCCGCGTCGGCGACGGACAGCAGCGAGCCGGCGGTGGCGACGACGTTCTCCTTAGCGACAAGGCCAGAGAAAGTCAGCGCAGCTGCCTGCCAGGTGCTAAAGCCGAGCGGGGCGAAGATCCAGGCAACCAGGTTGCCCAGCATGGCGAGCACGGAGTAGTCCATATACTCCTCGGGGATGCCGTCCATCGCAGGCAGGAAGCCAAAGGCACCGTTATAGCTACCAAAGTTGGAGAGGAACCAAACGACGACGGTGGATGCGAAGATGACCGTACCCGCCTTCTTGATAAAGGCCCAGCAGCGCTCCCACACGTGCAGCGCCCAAGAGCGGATCGCCGGGAAGTGGTAGGCAGGGAGCTCCATAACGAACGGCGTCGGGCGACCGGCAAAGAGCTTGGTCTTCTTGAGCATGAGGCCCGAGGCGATGACGGCAAAGACGCCCAGGAAGTAGAAGAGCGGGCTGATCCACTTCGCGGTGGTGGAAGAATCGCCGATGATGGAGCCCATGAGCAGGGCGATGATCGGCAGCTTGGCGCCACAGGGAATGAACGTGGTGGTCATGACCGTCATGCGGCGGTCCTTCTCGTTCTCGATGGTCTTGGTAGACATGACGCCGGGGACGCCGCAACCCGAGGACACAAGCATGGGGATAAAGGACTTACCGGACAAGCCAAAGCGGCGGAACACGCGGTCCATGATAAAGGCGACGCGGGCCATATAGCCGCAGTCCTCCAGGAAGGACAGCATCACAAAGAGCAGGAACATCTGCGGGACGAAGCCGAAGATGGCGCCCAGGCCGGCGACGATGCCGTCGCAGACCAGCGAATCGACCAGGCCACCGTCCTCGGTGCCACCCGCCACGAGGGCGTCGTGCACCATGGTGGTGATACCCGGGACATAGGGGCCGTACTGTGCCGGGTCGACCGAGTCGGCGTCGTCACCCGCGGCCTCGACAGCCTCATCGTAAGCATCGCGGCCCTGACCGAGCACATACCAACCGTCGGTGCCAAAGAGCTGGTCGTTGGTGAAGTCGGTCACCGTGCCGCCCAAGGTGGAAACAGCGATGTAGTACACACAGAACATAATGACTACGAAGATCGGCAGGCCCAGAATGCGGTTGGTAACCACGTAGTCGATTTTCTCGGAGGTGCTCATCTTGGCCGGAGCCTTGGTGAGGCACTCATCGATGATGTGCGCGATGACGCCATAGCGCTCACCGGTGATGATGGACTCGGCATCGTCGTCGCAATCCTGCTCGCACTGAGCGATCAGCTCCTCCACGCGAGCGGCCTTCTCCTTGGTGAGGTTGATGAGTTTGCAGGCGTCCGTATCACGCTCGAACAGCTTGACGGCGTAATAGCGGCGCTTGTTGGCCGGAACGCTCGCCGGCAGGTTGTTCTCGATGTGGTCCAGAACGTCCTCGATGGAGGAGTCGAACTTGTGCTCCGGCACCTGGCCCTTGGAAGCAGCGGACTTTTTGACCTGCTCGAACAGTTCCTTAATACCTTTGTTCTTAAGGGCCGAAATCATCATGACCGGGCAACCGAGCTTCTTGGACAGTTTGGCGGTGTCGATCTTGTCACCGTTCTTCTCGACCAAATCGGCCATATTGAGGGCAACGACCACGGGCAGGCCGGTCTCGATAACCTGAAGCGCCAGGTACAGGTTGCGCTCGAGGTTGGTGGCGTCGACCACTTGGACGACAACATCGGGCTCGCCGCTCATGAGGTAATCGCGCGAGCATTGCTCCTCGGGGCTGTAGGGGGAAAGCGAGTAGATGCCAGGGAGGTCCGTGATGGTAACGTTCTTGTCGCTTAGGAGCTTGGCCTCCTTTTTCTCAACCGTGACACCGGGCCAGTTGCCAACGTAGCCGTTAGCGCCGGTGATCAGGTTGAAAAGCGTGGTCTTGCCGCAGTTGGGGTTACCCGCCAGCGCGACATGGATCTGAGAATCCGCCATTCAATCCTTCTTCCTTGTGTGCCTGCGCTGCTTTCTCCGCGCAGGCTGGATAATGTGCTTCAAAGATGCTGCATTAAGTTAGAAATACCTAACTTAATCTGCAGAAATATACGCCGCGAGCCCTTACTGGACCTCGACGACGGCCGCCTCCTCCTTGCGGATGGAAAGCTCGTAGCCGCGCACGTTGATCTCGACCGGATCACCGAGCGGTGCAACCTTCACGACCTTGAACGAAGTGCCCTTGATGAGCCCCAAGTCCATAAGGTGGCGGCGAAGCGCACCCTCACCGTGAAGCTTGACGATGGTAGAGCTCTCGCCCACCTTAACGTCACCCAACGTCTTCATCCTCTTGTCCCCCTTTCGGTTTTTATGAAATGCTGCTGACTAACCGACGGTCATGATGTGCATGGCAACCTTGGAATCGATGCCAAAGCGTGCGCCCAGCACCGTGACGATGATATTGGCACCACTCGAGCTCACCACGTGGATTTCGTTGCCCTCGACAAAGCCGAGGTCCTTGAGGTGGTGTTTCATGTCCTCATTGCCCTTTACACGAGACACGCGCACGGTTTCGCCCGCTTTTACCATCGAAAGCGGCATGGCCGGCATCTGCGGTCCGCAAGACATGAGTGAGCTCCTAACGTCGGTTCGTCCTCAACATCGACGCAGCAAAAGTTAACCACGTCTATGTTCGCTACAGTAAACTAACACGTGGTTAACTTTTTGGAAAGGGTCCCTATTCAGTTTTCGAAAAAGTTTCCTATACGAAACAAAAAGGCGCGGCAAAGGACCATCCTTTACCGCGCCCTATCATGCTTAGAGCGAGAGATTTCTGATCGATGTGACACAGGAGGCCTCATCCACGCCCGAAACGCGGAACACGATGTCCTCGCCACATTCGCCACAGAGTGCCATGAGCCCTATAACGTCGCGGCCATCGACATGACGATTGCCAATCGAAACCGACACGTCACTACGATGCTTGGCGATAATGTCATAAAGCAGCGCAACCGGGCGGGCATGCAATCCCAACGGATCTTTAATCGTCTTCGTAAATTCGACCATGTCCCCTCCCACGACATCGCACATTCGGCCGGCAACCCCAGCCACGTGGTAGCTATTGTAGCGTTAGATGCTTGTCGAGAGCTCCTCTGAGCACCTCGTGGGCAAAAAGTGGCAAATATGAGTACTGCCACCAATTTAGTAGCAGCAAAATCGAGAGCAAATTGCTTACTTTAAGCGATTCGAAGAGGTTGAAAGCCGTCAAACGCCCTTTAAAGGGGGTTAGATAAATTGATTTTGAGCCCATTTTCGCTCAGAGCAGGCCGAAAAATATGACACCTCTTTTGCAACAGTACTCATATTTGGCATTTTTTGCCCACAGAGTCCAAAATCCATGCCCCAAAACACAAAAGGAGGGGCCTCGTAAGGCCCCTCCCTAGGAAAGGGAATCGATTTATTCCACAGCCGTAGATTAATCCTAGCCGCTACTCCATCATATCGAGGACGGAAGGGCGAAGCTCGTTCTCGGCGGCCTCGGGATCGGTCTCGCGCAGGCGGTTGATGTAGCGGTTGTACCACATCACGGCAAGGCCCAGGAAGACAACCACGCCGCCAACGTTGTAGACCAGCGTCAGCCACAGAGGCTGATCAAGCGGAATGGTGCCGCAGATAAGCACGAAGCAGAAGACCACGAGCAGGAAGGCGGCAACGACCAGGCCAAAGCTGCGCGAGCCCATGCGGAAGCCACGGGGAGCAGCGTCGAAGTTCTTGCGCAGCATAAAGTAGGCAAGCAGGATCAGCAGCGGCGGGAGCAGAGCGGTGGCAGCCGTCATGTTGGTGACAATCATGAGCAGGTCGTCGAGGTTACCGGAGCCCAGGGCCGGGATGATCAGGATGGGGACGACGATGGCGAACTGCAGCCAAGCAGCGCGGGCAGGAATGCCATGCTCGTTGAGCTCGACGATCTTGCTACCAAAGACGCCCTTGGGGATCTCGGTGAAGAAGACCTTGATGGGAGCGGAGGTCCACATCATGAGGGAACCCAGCGTAGCGGCGAGAAGGATCAAGCCGATGACGCGCGTGGACACTTCCATAGGAATGCCAAAGTGGGCAAAGACAGCGCCGAACACGTCGAAGATGCCGGTGGAGATGGCAACGCTGCCCTCGGGGATGAACAGGTTAACCAGCAGCGAAGCGCCTGCATACAGAAGGCCGATGGTCAGGCCGGCGATAACGACGGTGCGCACGAAGGCCTTGACGCCACCCTTAAGGTCGTTAAGGAACACGCCGACAGACTCAGCGCCGCCAACGCCCTGGATGATCCAGGCAAGCGTACCGAAGAAGCCCCACGCAGTTGCGAAGTTGCTCATGTCGGGAGCCATGTTAGCGGGAGTAGGAGCCGTAGCGAACTCAACGCCGCCAAGGGCAGCAGCCAGGGACAGCAGGATGAACACGGCGGTCAGGCCGAGAGCCGCGGTCGAACCGAAGGAGGAAATGGAGCCGATCCACTTAGCGCCCTTGGTCGAAACCCACGTGGCGATAGCAAAGACGACGATCTCGATAATGGTGATCCACAGCTGCGAAAGCTCGGCGTTGGCACCAAAGAACACGTAGCTCGCGTAGATGATGACGTTGGGCAGGACGGACGCAAAGAAGAACAGGTTAACGAACCAGTAGCTAAATGCCGTCAGGAACGCCCAGCGACCACCCATCGAGGTCTTAACCCATGCGTACACGCCCGACTCGGAGTCCTTGTTGAGGCCGACGAACTCGGCGGTAACCAGGGTATAGGGGACAAAGTACAAAAGCGTGGCGAAGAAGAACGACGGCGCAGCTGCCAAGCCGATGGCCGCGTTGTTGTTGATGATGTTCTTGATACCGAACACGGCGGCGACCGTCATGCCCAGCAGAGCGAACGAACCGATCGTTCCTCGTTTTTCAGAGCTCATAAGCCCTCCCAATCATCTATTAAATGTCATCCAAAACCGTCCGAGCCGCAAGTGCAATCGCGGACGGCGCACCTGCTAAGGGGAATGGGGAAAAGGGAGTCAACAAAGCCATCCCCCTTAACGGCGCGAAGCAAACGTCCAGGTGGACGAATACTACTTGTTGGGGAAGGAATATCCTTCAACCGTCACGTGCAGCACCACGACGCGGGGATCCGTGGCATCGGACACGACACGGTATGCCTCGTCGATCTCGACGACGGCAACGTCGCCGGCGGGAATCGTCACGGTCTCCCCCGCCCCCTCAAAGCGCTCGCGATCATCGATATCGCTGTAAGCGCGGGTGCAGGTGAGGCCTGCCTTGGGGGCAACCTCAACGGTCAGGTCGCCGTCGAGCGGAGCGAGCACGGCATGGTAGCGACGGTGACCGACCAGATCGGCGGTTGCGGCCTCGCGGGCATAGACCCACCAGTACACCAACGAGTCGCCGATGGAGTAAGCCACGTCGTGCTGTAGGTCGGCAACGCCATCGAGCGCCTGGCCGGTGCGCATCCACTTCTTGACGGACTTCATCTGAGCGTCGAAATCGGCGCGCGAGTTAAAGACATGCATGGCTTATGCCTCCTTAATGGGTGCCAGCGCCTGAGCCAGATCGGCAGACGTCAGCGGTCGCAGGGACACCTCAAAGCTGAAGCTCTCAAAACGGGTGCGATAGGAATCGAGCACCTCGGAACCCCAAGAGTTCGAGCCAAGGCCGAGCAACTGGTCGTTGATGTTGACCGTGACCGTATCGCCCTTGACAAGGTCGTAGACGTGCTTGGCGTTATCGATGGCCTCGCAGCTATAGGGCCATGCCGAGAACGAGAACGGGTTGGAAGCGGCGTCGCTCGGACGCGTCACGACCAGACCGTCACCGTGGCTAGAGCGCAGGGCAACCCAGCGGGTACCCTCGCGGTTGGCGCAGTCCTGAGGCATAACGTAGGGCGTGAACATGTCGTCAACCATGGTGCGGTAATGACCGACCGGGTTGGCACGCAGCGAGTCCGGATAGTTCTCACCCGGACCGTGGCCATACCACTCAACGGCACGATCGCAGCCGGGAACCTCGAAGGAGATGCCGATACGCGGGATGATATCCGAGTAATCGCCGTAGGGATCGCCGGAAACCTTGAGGTCGACGCGACCGCTCGGAAGCACGGTATAGACAAGCTCGACACGCATGCCAAACGCGCGGACGGGAGGAGCGATGCGCTGGCTCACGGTAACGACGACCGCATTGCCGTCCTGCTTCCAAGAGACCTGGCGGGTGGACGTCTGCATCACATCGATGAAGTTGTCCTTCCACAGGGAGTCGTACTCCTGGGCGTGGTTGTCGACAAGCGGATGCCAGAAGCCCACCTGAGGACCGGAAGCCATAACGTCGCGGCCGGATGCCTTCCAGGTGCTGATGGTGCCGTTGATCTTGCTGAAGACCACCTCGCCGTTGAGGGAGCGAATGCAGATCTCCTGCTCGGTCTCCTCGACGGTAAGCTCGGGGCGAACGGGGGCTGCAATCGCCGGTGCCGGATGGTTGGCGATGGCAAACTGGCTCGCACCCAGCTGGAACATCGGCTCGCACCAGGCGTGGGCCGCCATGGTGTAGGCGTGCACGGTCAGCAGGGTCTCGCCCACCGCGGCCTCGCGAACCACCAGCGGAAGATGGACGGATTCACCAGGCGCCACCGCGCCGGGCATGAGCGTCTTGCGGCACACAACATCGCCGTCTACCAGGGTCTCCGCCGACAGGCAGACATCCTCGAGGGTGGTAAACCAGCGCTTGTTTGTGACGATCAGCTCGCCCGCCTCGGCGTCGTAGGCCATGCGAACCGGGCAGATGACCTGGCCATACTCAGTGAGGCCGGGGCTCGGCTGCTGCCAAGGGAACACCATGCCGTCGATGCAGAAGTTGCTGTTGTTGGGGTAATCGCCGTTGTCGCCGCCATACATATCGTAGGCAACGCCGTCCTCGGTCACAGCGGCCAGACCGTGGTCGCACCATTCCCAAATGAACTGGCCCTGGATGCAATCCCAACGATCGAAGACCTCCTGGTACTCGGACAGGCCTCCGGGGCCGTTGCCCATGGAGTGACCGTACTCGCAGTTGATGCGCGGCTTGGGGAACGGATGCTCGCCAAAATCGTTCATCTGCGACACGCGGGAGTACATCGTGGAAATGACGTCGACGGTATCGGCGTTGCGGTCCTCCTCGTAGTGAACCGGACGATCATCGAGCTCATGAGCCTTGGCGTACATCGCACGAATGTTGCAGCCATAGCCGCTCTCGTTGCCCATCGACCACATAATGATGCAGGCGTGGTTGCGCTCCTGCATCACCAGACGCTCGACGCGGTCGACGTAAGCCGGCTCCCATGCCGGGTCGTCGGTGACCAGGGCAATGTTGCCGATATTCTCGAAGCCGTGGCTCTCCATATCGGTCTCGGCGACCAGCATGATGCCGTACTCGTCGCACAGCTCGTAGAAGCGCGGGTCATTAGCATAGTGAGAGGTGCGCACCGCATTGATGTTGTGCTGCTTCATGAGCTCCAGGTCGCGGCGCATGCGATCGAGACCCACGGCGCGGCCCTTGTGATCGTCGTGATCGTGGCGGTTAACGCCATGCATCTTAAAGTAGGTGCCGTTGAGGTAGATATGGTTGCCCTCGACCGTCACCTCGGCAAGGCCCTGGCGATGCGGAACGTACTCGCTGACCTCATCGCCGTCGTAGACCTCAAACGTAAGGTCATAGAGGAAGGGGTCCTCGGGGTTCCAGAAGTGGGCATCGGTTACGTTGAACTCGGCATGGCCGTCGACGCACTCGCCCGTAGCCACCACGTTCTCGCCATCGCTGAGCGTAAACACAACGCGAGTAGCACCCTCGGTCACCGTATCGAGCGCAATCAGAGCGGCATTGCCCTCGCGGTGCGTACGGAACCTAAAGTCGACCAGGTGCGCGGCAGGACGCTGCATAAGGTAGACATCGCGGAAGATACCCGAGGCCCACCACATATCCTGGTCCTCGATATAACTGCCATCGCTGTACTGCAGGACCTTGACCGCAAACAGGTTGTCGCCCTCGACAAGCGCATCGGTCACGTCGAACTCGGCGGACAGGCGCGAGCCCTTGGTCATGCCGATAAACTGGCCGTTGACATACAGCTCGCCATAGCTCTCGATGCCGTCAAAGCGAATGATCTCGCGAGCGCCGGCGGGAACGGCGGGAAGGTTGACGATGCGCTGGTAAACGCCCGTGGGGTCATCGGAGGGAACAAACGGCTGATCCACCGGGAACGGGAAGCCCTCGTCGGTATAGGCAAGATTGCCATAGCCATCTACCTGCCACAGGTGCGGAACCTCCACGTGATCCCACTCGGGCTCGTACGTAGAAAGATTCTCGTTGGAAACGGCAGCAGGACCCTCAAAGAGGCGGAACTGCCACGAGCCGGACAGCTGGACAAACCCGCGCGACAGCTCGCGGCTGTACGTTGCAGCGAGATCGGCGGTCTCGTAACCCATAAAGTACGCATGGGGTGCCAGGCGGTTCCTGTGGGTGAGCGCTTGGTTTTCCCAATCGTTAATGGCGTCCATGGTGATGCTCCTTCGTCATCGTAGTGATTCTTGTGCAACCGGTTGTCCTTATCTTACGGGCGATGCAAAAAACTGTGCAACCGGTTGTCCGCTGAACGGTCGATTTGGTCGGGTTAACGGTGCAACCGGTTGTACAACCGGGACACTTATGTCACCCTGAGTATCGACACTCAGCGCAAGACATCGTTCTTAAGCTCGTAGGCAACCACCACGCCCGCTGATATCTCACCCACACGAGACGTATTCGATTGTGGCTTGGTTGCAAAACGACACCGGTCACCGGATATCATGAACGCTGTTCAGGCGCACTATAGTAAGCTGTATCCGCACCAGCCCGTATCAGCGACAACATCGACCGCATTCTCCAGGAGACGCCATGACCCAACCAGTTCGCACCGCACCTACGCTTGCCGAGGTTGCCGCAGCTGCCGGCGTGTCGCGCTCCACGGCATCGCGCGCTCTCAACGATTCGCCCCGCATTAGCGAGGAAACCAAAAAGCGCGTCCGCGCGGCGGCCAAGGAAGTCAATTTTGTCCCCAACGCTCGTGGCCGAGCGCTCGCTGTCGGGCGCACGGAAATCATCGCCGTGCTCGTGACCGAGCCCCTAAGTGAACTCTTCAGTGACCCCACCTATAGCGAATTTTTGAGCGGCATTACCGAGGAACTGTCGGAGTCGTCCTATCTGCCCGTTATCTTGCAGGCGTCTTCTACGCATGAGCGCAACCGCGCACGCGAGCACTTTGAGCGCCGCTCGTTCGACGCCGTGATCGACGTCTCCCCCTACAAGGGCAGCGAGCTGCTCGAGGTGCTGCGCGAGCTGGGCGTACCCACCGTGTTGTGCGGCCAGCTCGAGGGCCACCCCTATCGTGATGTGTTCTCGACGGTCTACTCTGACGACGAAGAGGGCGGACACTTTGCGGCACTCGCCATGAAGGAACGCGGGCGCAAAGATATCGTCGCCGTGTTGGGACCGCAAGACAACCCCGCTGTTGTCGACCGCCTGCGCGGCTACCGTGCCGTCTTGGGCGAAGACCTCCCAGACGCAAACGTTATCTATACCGGCTGGAACAACGGAGACGGCTATCAGGCCATGCACCAGATCCTCGCGCGCGAGATTGCTTTCGATGGCGTGCTCTGCGGATCGGACCGTATCGCGGCCGGCGTCATCACCGCACTCAACGAGGCAGGCCTATCCGTTCCGGCGGACGTTTCTGTCGTCGGCTTCGACGATCACGAGATTGCGACGCGCTGCGTCCCCGCGCTCACGACCGTCCGCCAGCCCCTGCGCGAAGAAGGCCACATGGCCGCCAACATTGCGCTCGACATGATCAAGGGTGCCGAGCCCACCACCTCCGTGATGCACATGCAGCTGATCCAGAGAGACTCGCTATAAGAAACTGGGGCAGGCTTTTCGCCAGACAGTTGTTGCGGAAAGCCTGTCCCGTTTTGAGCGCTCGTTCTGGGGCACAGTTTCCGTTAGACAGCTCAACCGGAAACTGTGCCCCATTATTTTGCCGAATTCTGGGTCGCGCTTTCCCAGAGGACCCCCTTTGGGAAAGCGCGACCCGTTCCGGACGCAGATTCCGGGATGCACTTTCCGCGACGTCCGGTCATCCCAAGCCCCCACAATCTCCGCGCATAAAAAACGAGGAAAGGCACACGTCCTTCCCTCGTTGCGGGCAATATGTAGCCACTCGCCTACATCAGGCGCAGGCTGACGTCCTTGAGCTGGGCGCCGGAAACGGCACTCGGAGCACCCGACATGAGGTCGGAGCCGCTGGCCGTCTTGGGGAACGCCATGACGTCGCGGATGGAGTCGGAACCGACGAGCAGCATGCACACGCGGTCCAGGCCCAGAGCGAAACCGCCCATCGGGGGCGCACCAAACTTGAGGGCCTCCATGAGGAAGCCGAACTGAGACTCGGCACGCTCCTCGGTAAAGCCCAGGAGCTTGAGCATGGACATCTGCATCTCGGCGTTGTGGATACGCATACCGCCGCCGCCGGCCTCAAAGCCATCCATGACAAAGTCGTAGGTGCACGAGCCGGCTGCCAGGGGATCGGCCTCGATCTTGGCGATGTCGGTCTCGGTCGGCAGAGTGAAGGGCTGGTGCTCGGCAGCGTAAGCCTTGCGGTCCTCATCCCAGTGGAACAGCGGGAAGTTGACGACCCACAGGAAGTCGTGACCCTCACGCTGAATCTCGAGGGCGTTGGCCATGTGCGAGCGCATGCCGCCCAGGATCTCGTCAGAGAGCAGGCGCGGACCGGCGGCGAACATCACAAGGTCGCCGGGCTCGACGTCCATGCGCTCGCGCAGAGCGGCCATCTCCTCGTCCGAGAAGAACTTGACGATGGGGCTGTTGATGGAGCCGTCCTCGCGGAAGGCGATCCAGGCCAGGCCCTTGGCGCCAAACGTGGAGGCCACGCCGGCGAGCTTATCGATCTTGGCACGTGCCCAGGCACCGGCGCCCTTGGCGTTAATGGCCTTGACGACAGAGCCTTCCTCGTTTGCGGCAGTCGCAAAGACCTTGAACTTGGAGTTGGCAAAGATGTCGGTTAGGTCGACCAGGTGCATGCCATAGCGGGTATCGGGCTTGTCGGAGCCATAGGTGTCCATGGCCTCCCAGTAGTCCATGCGACGCAGCGGCGTGGGCATCTCGACACCCATGCGACCGAAGGCATCGGCAAGAACCTCTTCGAGCGCGCTCATGACATCGTTCTGGTCCACGAAGGACATCTCGATATCGACCTGGGTGAACTCGGGCTGACGGTCGGCACGCAGGTCCTCGTCGCGGAAGCACTTGGCAACCTGGTAGTAGCGCTCAACGCCACCGACCATGAGCAGCTGCTTCAGAAGCTGCGGGGACTGCGGCAGGGCGTAGAAGTTGCCCGGCTGGATGCGGCTGGGAACGATGAAGTCGCGGGCGCCCTCGGGCGTGGACTTGAACAGGGAGGGCGTCTCGACCTCCATGAACTCACGGTTGTGCAGTGCCTCGCGAATGGCAAAGGTAAAGTCGGAGCGCAGCTTGAGGTTGGCCATCATCTCGGGACGGCGGAGGTCCAGATAGCGATAGCGCAGGCGGGTGTCCTCGCTGGTCTCGATGCCGTCCTCGATCTGGAACGGCGGGGTGACGGACGTGTTGAGCACCTCGGCGTGGTCGGTCAGGACCTCGATCTCGCCGGTCGCGAGCTTGGTGTTGGTGGTCTCCTCGCCACGGGCGCGCACGACGCCGTGAATCTTGATGGGCCACTCGGGACGCATGGTCTCGGCGATCTTAAAGGCATCGCCATCGGAGTGCTCGGGGTCGAAGGTGAGCTGCGTAATGCCCTCGCGGTCGCGAAGGTCGCAGAAGATAAGGCCGCCGTGGTCGCGGCGACGGCTCACCCAACCGGTGAGGGTGACCTCTTCGCCCACGTTCTCGAAGCGAAGCTCGCCGCAGGTACGGGTGTGCATGGAATGCTCATCGATGGGACGGGTCTGGCTCATACCAGTGATCCTCCTTTATGGATCTGTGCCGCCCCGTGTCGTTCCGGGCGGCGTCGTACAGATTTGCCCAGCCTGCGTAAACCGCGCAGCCGGACATGGCGTTCTATCTTATCGCACCTGTGTCGATGTACCGCGAAAAAGTAGCTCTTGCCCAAAGACTTGACGGAGACGAAACAATTGACGCGGCCTGGCCGTCGCCCAGGCGCGCCGCGTGCGACAATGTGCCCCAATACAACTGCACTCGGAAAGGCCCGCCATGACTGCACGCCTCATCGTTATGGATATCGACTCCACGCTCATCAACCAGGAAGTCATCGACCTGTTGGGCGAGGAAGCCGGCGCGGGAGAGCAAGTTGCACAGATCACCGAACGCGCCATGCGCGGCGAGCTTGACTTTAAGCAGGCGCTCGAGGAGCGCGTGGGGCTGCTTGCCGGCTTGGATGAGAGCGTGTTCGAGCGCACCTTTGAGCGCGTGACGTTTACTCCCGGCGCGCTGGAGCTTGTGCGCTCGGCGCACAGCAAGGGCTGGAAGGTCGGCGTGGTGAGCGGCGGCTTCCACGAGGTCGCCGACAAGATCGTGGCCGCCGCGGGCATCGATTTTTGCCTGGCCAACCGTCTGGAAGTCGTGGACGGCAAGCTCACGGGTAAGCTGGCGGCAGACATTGTGACCAAGGAATCCAAGCTCATTCAGCTGCTAGATTGGGCAGTTGAGTGCGGTGTCGACATGGCCCACACCGTCGCGATCGGCGACGGCGCCAACGACATCCCCATGATTCAGGCCGCGGGCACGGGCATCGCGTTTTGCGCCAAGCCCAAGACGCGCGAAGCCGCCCCGTTTGCCATCGACGAGCGCAACCTGATACTCGCCATGGATATCATCCTGCGCGACTAGTCGATCCTTCTAACAATAGAATCAATTCCTCTATGTCTAGTTTCCGAACAATTTTGTCTTAGTGTTCGGAAACTTGCCCTTGAGTGCTAGACTTTGCACCGTCGAAGGGAACATATATGGATAAGCGAGATCTTGAGCAATTGCTGAGCGATGTTGCCGACGGAGCAGTCGCCCCGGCAGTCGCCCTCACGCGCATCCAGACGGCGCCGACCGCCGATCTGGGTTTTGCGCAGCTCGATCTTTCGCGCGGGGTGCGCCAGGGAGCCGGCGAGGTTGTCTACGGTGCCGGTAAAACCGCCGAGCAAATTGCCGCCATTATCAAAGCATTACTCGATGCAGACCAGGAGCGCATCCTGGTCACGCGCTTGGATGCCGAAAAAGCCGCGCGCACCGCTGAGCTTCTCGGCAACGACATCGACCTGGGATATGTCCCGGACGCCCAGCTCGCCCTGGTGGGTGGCAAGCCCTCCCCCACCGGCAACGGACGCGTTGTCGTCGCCTGCGCCGGCACGAGCGACCTGCCCGTCGCCGAAGAGGCGGCACTGACGGCCGAGTTCTACGGCAACGAGGTCGACCGCCTCTACGACGTGGGTGTCGCCGGCCTGCACCGCCTGCTCGCTCATGCCGAGGAACTTGCCCAGGCGCAGGTGGTCATCGCCATCGCCGGCATGGAAGGCGCCCTGGCGAGCGTCATCGGAGGCCTTGTGAGCTGTCCGGTCATCGCCGTCCCCACCAGCGTGGGCTATGGCGCGAGCTTTGGCGGCGTGGCCGCACTGCTCGCCATGCTCAACTCCTGCGCCAGCGGCGTTTCGGTCGTCAACATCGACAACGGCTTCGGTGCCGCCTACCAGGCAAGTCTTATCAATCATCTGAGCGCTGGTACGCCCTGCGCCCGTTAAGGAGCATTCCATGTCCAACCATCAGCACACGCTTATCATCGACGGCACCTCGGGCATCAGCGGCGACATGACCGTCGCGGCCCTGCTCGACCTGGGCGCCAGCGAGGAGCATCTGCGCGAACAGCTCGCCACGCTTCCGGTCGATGGCTTTGAGATTGCCGTTACACGCGTAAACAAGCATGGCATCGACGCCTGCGACTTTGACGTTCAGCTGGCAGAGGAGCTCGAGAACCATGATCACGATATGGCCTGGCTCTACGGCAACGAAGCAGCTGCCGAGCACACACATGAGCATGAGCACCACCATCATGCCCATGGTGAGCACGAGCACCGCCATGGGCACGCGCGTGACCACGACCACGACCACGACCACGAGGGTCACCATCACGCCCACCACCACCATCACCGTTCTTTGGCGGACGTCACCGCCATCATCGATGGCTCGCAGATGAGTGATGGCACCAAGCGTCACGCGCTCGCCATCTTTACCGCGCTCGCCGCCGCCGAGGCCAAGGCCCACGGCAAAACGCCCGAGACCGTCATGTTCCACGAGGTAGGCGCCATCGATTCCATCGTCGACGTCTGCTCGGTCGCCATCTGCCTCGATGACCTGGGCGTCGAGGATATTGTCGTCGAGTCGCTCTCCGAGGGTCACGGCACCATCCACTGTGCCCACGGCCTTATGCCCATCCCGGTGCCCGCCGTCGTCAACCTATGCCAAGCAGGCAATATCGCCCTCACGCCCGCACCGGTCGCCGGCGAGCTCGTAACGCCCACGGGCGCCGCCATCGTCGCCGCACTGCGCACGTCCGAGCATCTGCCGGCCCGCTACCGTATCGAGGCCGTCGGCTACGGCGCCGGTAAGCGCCCCTACGAGGGCTGCTCCGGCACGCTCCGTTGCCTGCTTGTTCACGTGGATGCATAGCCATGGATGCCCGCAAAACCAAAAGCCGCGCCGCTATTGTCACGGCGTTTTCCGAGCTCCTTCGCGAGGAGGACTACGGCAAGATCACCGTCGGCGACATCATCGCGCGCGCTCACGTAGGCCGCGCGACATTCTACGGCCTCTTTAAGAGCAAAGACGACCTACTATCCGAGCTCGTGAGCGACATCTGCACCCACGCCCTCGACGACGATGGCACACCGCTCGACGACCCACTCGTGCAGGTCGAGCATATTCTCAACAATCTCTGGGAGCGTCGCCAGGGCGTCCGAGCGCTGGTAGCCGGCGCCGGCTCACGCGTCTTCGCCGACTGCCTACGCAAGACCATCATGTCACGAGCAGCCGAAACCGTCCCCACCGACCCAAACGGCCCCGCCGCCACCATGGACCGCAGCTTCCTACTACACCACATAGCCTCAAGCTTCGTAGGAATGGTCCAATGGTGGGCCTGGCACAACTTCCAAGCCCCAAAAGAGAACGTAGCCAAAGACTACCTATCAGCCATAAAGCCCCTCTTCAACTAAGTAAGAAGCTCATCCCAAAGCATCGCCCCAACCCAGGCCACCACGCATCCCAAAGTGTCACTCACGCTTCAACGCCCCCAACAGCAACAAGCCCCTCCCATCCAAATTCAGATATATATATTGGGTTGCTTGTTCCAACGCGACCAAGATCCCGCAGCTGGCCGCATGGGGTAACTTCCCAGCGCATTCCGCAGGACGAAAGAACCCCCGCCGCACGAAGTGCGCAGCGGGGGTTCTTTCATGTCCGAGGACGCGCTGGGAAGTTACCCCATGCGGGCGGCGGACAACTATGTAGCCTCAGACTAGAACATGCCCAAGAAACCGTGCACAAACAGCGCGGCCAGAGCGGCACCGATAAACGGAGCGATGCCAGGAACGAGCAGGCCGTACTTCCAGTTGTTGTCAGCCTTGTTCTTGATCGGCAGCACCTGATAGGCCATGCGAGGACCAAGGTCACGAGCCTGGTTCATGGCGAAGCCAGTGATGCCGCCCATGCCCATACCAACGGCCCAAACGATCAGGCCGACGCAGATAGCGAGCATCAAAACGTTCTCGCCGGCGCGGCTAGCGGCAGCAAGGATGGCGCTGATGAACACGAAGGTGCAGATAGCCTCGCAGAAGAAGTTACGGGCATAGTTGGTGCCCTCGGTGGTGGGGTTGGTCGAGAAGATATTGCGCTGAGCAATGGGATCGATGACACCATCGGAAGCCTTGAACTCATCGGCATACATCAACCACGCGATCACGGCACCCGCAAAGCCGCCGAGCATATCGGCAACCATGAAGGGGATGCAGCTGCTCCACGGCACCAGGCCGACGATGCACTGGGCAAGCACCATGGCGGGGTTCATGCACACGGCGCCGCCAAAGATAAACAGGGCGACCGAGATGCCGAAAGACCAAGTGGTGATGGCAAACATATGACCAGAGCCCTGATACTTGGTGCCCTTGAGCACGGTGTCGCAGTGTACGCCCACGCCAAAGATGATCATGAGGGCCGTTGCGCCGAATTCGCAAAGGAGTTTGGTAAGCATAAAACCTTATCTTTCTTGTCGGTTATAAACGATTCGTTTGGGCCACGCACTAGTGCTGCGCGACGACAACGCCCAGGCCATCGGGAATGACGGCAACCTTGGCATCGGCACCCTTCATCTCAAAGGCGAGCTTGAGCGCCTCCTCGATAGTGTTGACCGGCGTCATGTGCATATCCTTGAGCATCTGGTGATCGCACAGGTCGGTGACCATGATCACGGGATGATGCGCCAGGATGCGAGCGAAGATCTGGCTCGTCCACTGGTCGGGCAGGGTCTCGTCCTTAGGACGGTCGATGCAGGCGCGCTCAAACTCTGCCGGATCGTTGTCGGCGATGTTGTGATAGAAGCCCTCGCCACCGTGACCGTCGGCACAACCGGCGACATCGATAATCACGCCGCCCTCGGGAAGCGTGGCCTCGGCAGCGCACATACCCTTCACGGCCTGATAGATGTTCTGATCGAGCGGGTAGCCACCGTTGGTGGTGATGGCGATCTCGCACTCGACGGGCTCAACGCCGGCAAGGCTCTTCACGAACTCGCAGCCAGCCTCGTGTGCCTTGTGAATGTCGCCGGCAAAGGAGCCGATGACCTCGTGCTTGCCGTTGAGCACCACGTTAAGCACAAAGGCAAGGTGAGCCATCTCGGCAGCGGCAAACATATCCTCGCTCACGTGGTTGTGGCACAGGTTGCCGGCACGCGAATGAGAATCGTTCACAAACTGACCGTTGTGGTTGTACATGATGGTCTTGTAGCTGGCGATGCCAGGCAGGACGGACTTGCGGCTACCAGAGAAACCGGCAAAGAAGTGCGGCTCAATAAAGCCCTCGGCAAGCAGCAGATCGCAATCGGCGGCAATCTTGTTGATGATGCACTCGCCACCAGAAGGCAGGGTGCCGATCTTTTTCATCATGCCGTCATCAGTCGCAACGTGCATAACGATTTCCTCGTTGGCAACGATCTCCTCGCCGTACTTGTTGACGAGCTCCTCGTGCGTCGACGGACGATGCATACCCGTAGCAACCAGAATGCGAACGCGCGCCTCAGGCGCAGCGGAATGGATGTGATGCAGCAGAATAGGCATCGTCACACGCGAAGGAACGGGACGCGTATGGTCGGAGCTAATGATGACAATATCCTTCTTGCCAGCACAAAGCTCCTCGAGCGAAGGCGAGCCATAAGGGTTGGCAAGCGACTCCTCTACCAGCTCTTCCTGCGATTTCGTGGTCTTAAACTCGTTTTGATGACCTTCCATCACACCCGCGAAGTTCTTATCCTCGAGCTCCAAATGCAACGTCTTGTGGTCAAACGGCAGTTCACATTCAAACAATGACGAGCGCCCTCTTCCTTTCAACTGACACACTAGATAAACCGTTGGAAGGATACGCCGCTCACCGAAAAACGCCACCGTCCACCGACTCATTAACACAACGTTCATATTTGGCCCACAACAAAACGGCCGCGATCCCAAACGAGACCGCAGCCGCTACAGTCGTAAGGCGCGAAGCGCACTTAATTCTCATCAGCCCCAATCCCCGAAGACCGAGGATAAAGGGACCCGATGGGTTTCCCTCTGAATGCATTCCGCAGCACGAAGCCCCCTTATCCGCAGCTCCGAAGGAGCAGGATAAGGGGGCTTCAAGTGCGAGGACGCATTCAGAGGGAAACCCATCGGGTCCCGGTGAGAGCCACAGGGCTATCGATTACCCCGTGTTCTGCAATCCTGCCGAGACGCCGGTCACAGTCGAAAGAATCAGGCTCATGTACTCGGCCTTCTTCTCCTCGGCCATCTCGTCCTGGTTCATACGCACCTCACGAAGGGCGCGGACCTGGGCGATGGACAGGGCGTCAACGTAGGGGTTACGCACGCGGACAGCGCAGCCGAGCACGCGGCGGCGCTGCAGCGGCCACTCGTCACCGACGATGGCAAGGACCCACTTACGGGTGAGCTGCATCTCGGTGAAGACCTTCTCGGACAGATCCTGGCGATCGCCCAGGTGCAGATACATCTTGGCGATGCGCTGGTCGGTCTTGGCGATCGACATCTCGATGTTGTCGATAAAGGTGCGGAAGAACGGCCACTCCTGGTAGGCAGCCTTGAGCTGGTCAAGGTCGCCCAGCTGCTCGCAGGCGGTGCCCAGGCCGTACCAAGCGGCCAGGTTAATGCGTGCCTGGCTCCAGCTGAAGATCCACGGAATGGTACGCAGGTCGTCGAGCGACTTGGCGCCCAAGCCGCGCTTGGCGGGACGCGAGCCAATCGGCAGCAGACCGACCTCGGTCAGCGGCGTCACGGTCGAGAACCACGGTGTAAAGTCCTCGGTGTTCAGCAGGTCCAGATAGCGCTCGTGGCTTGCGGCGTTAAGCTTCTCGGCCATATCCCAGAACTTCTGCGTGGTCTCGGTGTTAGTCTTCTCGACACTCGGGGCCGACTGCAAAAGCGTTGCGGCGGCAACGGACTCAACATGGCGCTGAGCCAGCGTGCGGTTGCCGTAACGGGCAAAGATGACCTCGCCCTGCTCGGTGAGCTTAAAGAAGCAGTTGACCGAACCCTTGGGCTGCGCCAGCACGGCCTTGTTGGCCGGGCCGCCGCCACGGCCCACGGCACCGCCGCGACCGTGCATGAGCACCAGGTCGATATCGTTCTTCTCGGCCCACTTGGCAATGCGCTCCTGCGCGGAGTGCAGCGCGAGCATGGCCGTGGTAGGACCGGCATCCTTGGAGGAGTCGGAATAGCCCAGCATGACCTCCATGCGGCGGTTGGTCTGGGCAAGGCGCTTTTGCACCACAGGCAGCGTAAGCATCTGGTCGAGCACGTCGACGCAGCCCTCGAGGTCCTCGAGCTGCTCGAACAGCGGGATCACGTCGAGCTCGGGGACATCCTCCTCGTGTGCAAAGGACAGGTGGGCAAGCTCAAAGACGTCGGCCACATGCTGGGCGCTCTTGGTGAACGAGATGATATAGCGGTGAGCCATCTTCTTGCCGTAGCGCTTTTGGATGGAGCCGATAGCGCGGAAGGTGTCGATGACCTCGCGCGTCATGGGCTGCAGGTCGCCATGGATACCGTTCTCGTGGATATCCTTGAGGGCGCGGGCATGCACCACGGAGTGCTGACGGAACTCCATCTCGACCATATGGAAGCCGAAGGACTCGACCTGCCAGATGATGGTCTGGACCGGGCCGTAGGCAGCACGGACGGCACCACAGGCGGCCAGCGAGCGCTGGACGACGCGCAGGTCATCCAAGAACTCATCGGCGCTGTGGTACATGGTGTCGGTGATGCGACGCACGGTGGCGTTCAGACGGTCGGCCATGACGAGCATGACGGCGCGATGCGGCTCGTGCTCGGAGATCAGCTCGGCACGTGCGGTGTACTGGGTGCTCATCTCGACCTGATGGTTCCACAGGTTGATGAGCTCGGCAGACGGCTTGCTGTAGGTGGCCTCGAGCGTGAGGTTGCGGCCGATGCGGCGGCACTTGTCCTCGAGCTTGAGCACCATGTGAGTGAAGTACTTGGCGGCGACTTCGCGGCTCACCTTGGCGGTGACGTTGGGGTTGCCGTCACGGTCGGAACCGATCCAGCTGCCGGGATGGAAGAACGCCGGGCACAGCGGCGGCACGGTACCGGCCTTATCACCCAGCACCCAGTCGTCAAAACGACGGTAGATAACGGGGATAACGTCGAACAGCGTGTTATCGAAGATGTCGATGATGGTATCGGCTTCCTCAACCGGCGTGGGCTTCTTAAGTGCGATGGGGCTCGTGCGCACCAGGGCGTCGATCTCCTGCAGCATATGGCGCTCGTTCTCCACCAGGTCGGAGCCGCCCAGACGCGGGCGCTCCTCCAGCAGGTTGGAGATACGGCGGATCTTGCCCTCGACGGCCTTGCGACGGGCCTCGGTGGGATGCGCGGTAAAGACGGGGTGGAACTCAAGCTTGCCGAGCAGCTCGTTGGCGCCCTCGACACCCATCTCGTTTACCAACTGGTGATAGGCGACGGTGAGTTCGTTGGCGGGATCGACCTCGGTATCGGTCGATGCGCCGGCCTCGCGCTCGCGCAGCTGCGCCACACGGTAGTTCTCCTCCGACAGGTTTGCCAGATGGAAGAAGCTCGTAAAGGCGCGGACGATAACCTGCTGCTTATCGAGCGGCAGACTGTCGATCAGATCAACGACCTCGCGAAACGCCACGGCGGTGGGCTCGTCGGCAGTGGGCACGCCCTGCTCGTCGACGGACTCGTCGGCAGCACGAGTGCCGGGGTTTCCGGCGTTGGCCACAATCTCGGCTGTCAAAATCTTGTCGAACAGGTCCGCGATCTCGGGATCATACTCGCTAAGCACACGGCGCTCCAGGCGCAAGAACAGCGCCAGATTGTCGCGCAGCTCCTCGGGGATCTCGATCTCGGCGAGACGCTCCTTGGACTCGGCATTCGAGCCGATTCGGTTAACGAGGCGGTTGACCACGGCAGCGACGCGCGCCGCGGCTTCGGGTACAGACTGGTTGCTTAGGTTCTCAGCCACGTTTCCTCCCATTCCTCCTTCTATGCACGTAACATGCGGTATTCATTATAGGCACTCGGCAAAAACTTTCGGAGCTGATTGCGCTTTACCACAGAAAAGTATTTTCTGCATTGCAAGGGTTTTTGCCCTAAATGGTCGTATTTCTCGGTGGGCGGCATATGCAAACGGGAGCATTCCGCATAAATGCGAAACACCCCCGTAACAATCGCTCTCAATGAGCTGAGCGTTTTGTGAGTCCATAGCTCAAAAATCATGCGCTACAGGCGCTCACGAACCGCCTCGACCACGTTGGCCAGATCGACGAGAGCCTCGTCATGGCTCCCCATGTCGCGCACCTTGACCTTGCCGGCGGCAAGCTCGTCGCCGCCCAAGACCAAAATGAGCTTAGCGCCCACCTTGTCGGCCTGCTTAAACTGAGCCTTGAGCGAACGACCCTGATAGTCTGCCTCAGTCACGATACCTGCGGCGCGAAGCTCCTGCGTAATGGCAAAGACGTTCTGGCGCAACTCCTTGCCGGCGTTGGCGACGTAGACACACGGGGTCTCATCGGCGCCCAGGTCGCTGCCAAAGGCCTGCAGGGCCAGCAGGGCGCGCTCAAAACCGACGGCGAAGCCGACGCCGGCCGTGGGCTTGCCGCCCTCGAGCTCGACCAGGCCATCGTAGCGGCCGCCGCCACCGATGGAGCCGACGCCGGCGCCAGGGGCCTCGACCTCAAAGACGGTACGGGTGTAGTAGTCCAGACCGCGCACCAGGGTGGGATCCTCGACATACTCGATACCGGCGGCGTCCAGATAGCGCTTGACCTGCTCGTAGTGCTCGCGGCACTCATCGCACAGGTTGTCGCCCATCAGCGGGGCGTCGGCCATGATCTCGCGGCAGTGGTCGTTCTTGCAGTCGAAGGCGCGCAGCGGGTTAAGCTCGGCGCGCTCGCGGCACTCATCGCACATCTCGTCGGCGTGGTCGAGAATGAACTGCTTAACCTGCTCGCGATAGGCCGGACGGCACTGCGCATCGCCCATCGAGTTAATGAGCAGACGGAGCTTGGAAAGATCGAAGCCCAGGCGCTTGTAGAACTCCATGAGCATGATGATGCACTCGGCGTCTGCCGCCGGATCGGGAGCGCCGAGCCACTCGATGCCCACCTGGTGAAACTGGCGCAGGCGACCCTTCTGGGGACGCTCGCCACGGAACATGGCCTCGGCGTAGTAGGCCTTAAACGGCGTGGAGCCCTGGGGCACCAGGTTGTTCTCCACGACGGCGCGCACCACACCGGCCGTACCCTCGGGACGAAGGGCCAGGCGCTGCTTGGGCTTAAGCTTGGTGTCGGTGCCTTCGGTAAAGACGCGCTCCAGGTTGGCGCCGCTAAACACGCGGAACATCTCCTTGCGAACGACGTCGGTCGACTGGCCGATGCCGTGGACAAACACGTCCACCTGCTCGATGGCGGGCGTCTCGATGGGCTTAAAGCCAAACGGCTCGAACACGCCGGCCGCAATCTGCTGCATCTTTTGCCAGGCGCGCATCTCGGCGCCGATAAGGTCGCGGGTTCCCTCCGCCTTCTGTGCCTGCATGGGCAAACACCTTTCTTTTGTATCGCGTCATAGGTAGTGGACATTATACGGCACAAACACAAACAGCGGCGGTGCGTCTGACCGAACGAGGGTATGGGGACTCGTTCGGCCTGACGCACCGCCGCTGTTTGCGATCCGCTTTCCTCCGTCCCCTTCGGACCACGTGATCTGTTGGGGACGGAGGAAAACGGATCATTTCGTAGGCCCGTGGCCGCCTTGGAAACCGAATGATGGTACGAGCATCCATTCGGCTTCCAGGGCAGCCACAGACAGAACGGAGCGAACAGAAAAGAGCACGTAGACCTGCCATAGCTCACCGACAAAGCTCATGCCGGCAAGAACGGCAGAGGTGGCGATTACAGTGAGGGGAACCCAAAACGCGGCCGCTTACTTTATCGGCAACATGGCCAATGACAAGTGAGCCGATAACGCTCACCACGGTGGAGATGGCATTGGAGATGTTGTACTGCGCAAGCGTGATCCCGAGGTCGCTGACGATGAGCGGCTGAAACAGGCTCATGCAGTTAACGAAAATGGTGTAGCACGTGGCCATGATCACAAAGCCGGAGGCCACCACGAGCCAGCCGGGGAAGAACTTACGTTGCTGGGACATACTGTTCCTTTTTTAAACAAACGAGTAGCAAGATTGGGCGCTACCGGTGGTCGGCGATGTAGCCCAAAGCGACAGCGGTATAGGCCGCGGCGCCAAGGGGAAGCTCGGCATCGCTAAAACGTGCCTTGGGATGATGCTGAGCAAAATGCTCGTCCGCATCAGTCACGGCAGCGCCCACGGTAAAGTACGCGCTCGGGATCTCGCTCGAGATCAGCGCGAAGTCCTCGCTCGCCATGGCGTGGAACAGCGGCAGGAAGGCGGCCTTGGGCAGCACCGCGCCCACGTAGCCAAGCGACGCCTGGGTCATGTCGTCATCGAGTACGAGCGGGGGAACATCCGAGAGCGTCTCGATAGTCGCCGGCGTGCGATAGGTCGTGGCAACACCTTTGACGACCTCCGCGATGCGGGTCTTGAGGTGCCCCATGAGCTCGACATCGAAGCCACGCAGCGTCCCCTCGAGCACACAAGTGTCGGGAATGACATTTGCGGCCTGACCGCCGGCGAACTTACCCACAGTAAGCGCGACCTCCTTGGCCGCCGGCACCTCGCGGGAGATGAGCTCCTGAAGTGCCAGATGCACATGCACGCCGGCCGTGATGGGGTCGATGCAAATCTCGGGGCTCGAGCCATGGCCGCCCTTGCCTTGAAGCGTGATGCGAAAACCGTACACGCCCGAGAGCGCCGGGCTGCCGTAGAGCACCAAACCAAGCGGCGACTGGCTATTGACATGCATGGCAAAGGCGACCTGAGGACGCGGGTTCTGCAGCAGACCGTCGGCGATGGCGGCGCGGGCACCCTCAAAGGTTTCCTCGCCCGGCTGGAACAGCAACTTAACCGTGGCGTTGGCATCAACAAGCTCTGCCTCGCGCGCTTTGAGCATACGAGCCGCACCAAGCAGCGCCGTCGCGTGCATATCGTGACCGCAAGCGTGCATGCAGCCGTTGGTGGATGCAAAGGGCTCGCCGGATTCCTCGGCAACGGGCAGGGCATCCATATCGCCACGGAGCATGATGACCGTACCGGCCTGTTCGTCCGTGCAGACGCCATTGCCTTGGGCCGTGGCGGCACCGGCGCCGACAAGGCCCACAACGCAGGAACCATCAACGAGCGTGGCAAATGGGATGTCCATCTCGGTCAGGCGCGCTTGGATATACGCAGAGGTCTGTGGGAGGCTATTACCCAGCTCGGGCATCTGGTGGAGATCGTGTCGCCACGCAGCGAGCTCGTCTGCAAAAGCCTGAGCTTCTGCAACAAGACCGTCACCGATAGCGGTCTGCGCCGCTGCGGTGGCCTTGGGCGCTGATTGCGGTTGAAGATCGGACAAAGCTGGTGCCATAGATGCCCTCCAGTATCGTTTTTGCAGCAAGCACTTTGATAGCATAAAGTGCAAGGTACTACTTTAAGGGCGAGGCATAAAAAATGCCGCCCCGGGAGGGCGGCGCAACAAGTTGTTTACAATTGCGGGCGCGGCTTTCGACGCAAAAAATCGAAGTGAGTCTCGCTCAAGATAATCGACAGGAAGATGAGCGCGAAGCCGGCGAGCAGGCGCGAGGTGAGCGCCTCCCCCATCAGCAGCACCGAGAACAGCACACCCGAAGGCGACTCCATCGAAAGGAGCAGCGAGCCCGTCGAGGCCGGGACATGCGCCAGGCCAACGTTTTGGATGAGCAGAGCCGCACATGTGCAGCCCACCGAGAGAAACGCCATCGCGCTGATAAAGCTCGGCGTCCACACGGACAGAGGCGCTTGGGTCTCGAATAGCAGCGACGTTGCCAGGCTCAGCACGCCGTTGCCCACAAACATCCAAAACGTGATGACGTTGATGTCCATTTTGCGACCGTACTTGGCAGTTACCGCCATCTGGATGGCGAAAAAGGCCGCACCCGCCAGCGTAATGACGTCACCAATGTTGAATTCAACGCTATCGAGTGCGACGAGGCCAATGCCCGCTAGGCACAGCAGCGCGGCACCCAAGTTGTAGCGCGTGAGCTTTTCGCCGCTCAGGAAATAGCTCGCGAACGGCACAAGGATGCAATACGTGCCCGTCAAAAAAGCATTCTTGCCCGCCGTAGTATGTGCCAGACCGACCGTCTGCAACGCATAGGCCGCCCACATGAGCACGCCCATACTCAGGCCAACGATCAGGTTGCGAGCGTTGAGGTGCGCGATGATGCGCTTGTGGAAGACGGCAAACATGACCAACGCTGCGGGCAGAAAGCGTACATAGAGCAGCGCGAACACCGGAATGGTGTCGAGCGCGTCCTTCATGGTCGTAAAGGAGTAGCCCCAGACGACTGCCACCGAAAGCAGCAGGACTTTCCAGAACAGCGGCGAGCGAGCGCCGGCGCCGCGGGAGGTGCCGCCCGCGCCCAGGTCTTCCCGGGCAACAGGGCTATCGGGCAAGTTTTCGATTTCGTTGGCAGCGTATTGGGCCATGGAACATCCTCGCACTCAATCTGGGCGTGGTGTCCGCACGCGTATGGCTGCGTGCCGCCTCATGGTCAAATAAAAACAGGACGCACCGGACCCCCGGCACGCCCCGCTACTGTAGCAACAACCAAGCAACCCACGCAATTCACTACGCTAAAGCGTCTTGTTCCGCCGTTCTACCGAACGGCGGACCGGCCGACGCTGCGCGAGCCGCATTCACACCAATCTGACGTTCAATTTCAAGGGCGCGACCAGAAGGTCAGCGCCCTTTCATTTCACGTCACCTTGGCGCAAATGCGGCTCGCTCGCTGACATTGCCGCAGTATCAGCGTTTACATTGTTGCGCTAGATTAATTTAGTACTCTCCAGCTTTTCGATAATCCAGTCGTTGGCCTTGATGACCGGACGGCGGAAGATGACGCCCAGGGCCAGCGACGGAATCAGGTAGCTCGCCAAGATACCCAGCTCAATCCAGTACTCCATATGGTAGGCACCGGCCATGGCGGCGTGCATGGCGTTGATGCCGTGGGTAAACGGCAGGAACGGGTAGATCGCCTGAAACACGGGACCGGTCATCTCGATGGGGAACGTGCCGCCCGAACCGCCGACCTGCATGACCAGCAGCACGACGGCGAGGGCCTTGCCGATATCGCCAAACGAAACCGTAAGCGTGTAGACGATATTGGAGAACACGAGACTCGCGACCCAGCCCGCTAGCACAAACTGCAGTGGGTTGTCGCACTGAATGCCAAAGAACAGGATGTCGCCCGCACACACGAGCGTTGCCTGCAGCAAGGCCAGACCGCCAAAGAACAGATAACGGCCCAGGTAAATCTCGTGCAGGCGCACGGGGATGAGCTCGTTGATAAGCTCATCGTCAACCGAGACCTTCATCATGGCCGCCAGTACGATCGAGCCGACCCAGAGCGACAGAATCGTGTAGAACGGCGCCATGGCCGAACCGTAGTTGCGGATCGGATAGACCGGCTTGCGGTCGAGTGCGACAGGGCCGGAAAGCGACACGGCGAGGCCCTCGGGGTCGCTGCCAATCATTGTCTTAATCATGGCCAGGTCACCCGAGATCAGAGCGCTATCAAGCTCGTCCTTAAAGGCACTGATCTTGTCCGACGCCTCGCCCAGCTGATCGGAAGCCTTGTTGACGAGCCTTGCAGCCTTGGAGAGACCCTTCGCGAGCGAACCAGAGGCGTCGGTCAGACCGCTCACGGCGCTATCCAAGTCACCCGAGATACCGTTCAGGGAATCCAGAACGCCCGAAATGGTCTTCTTGAGCTCCTTGGCCTTAACCGAGAACGTAGAATCGTAGTCGGACTTGGCACCCGAGATACCCGCCTTAGCATCGGCGATGGCCTGGTCGACCTCGGCACGCGAGTTGTTGACCTCCGCCATGCCGTCCGAAAGGGACTTTGCGGTCGCCGTCAGGTCCTTTGCATTGTTGCGGTACTCCGCGGCAATTCTGCCCAGCGACGTCGCAGCGGACTTGAGGCCGTCTTTGAGCTTGTCATCACTCACCTTGTCGGCAAGGTTGCGGAGCCGATCGGCCATCGCATCGATATCGTCAGCACGCGTATTGAGCGCCGCCGCGGCTTCGTTGAGCTGAGACACCGTAAGGTCAACATGCTGATTCGCGGCATCGAATGCCTTCGCAAGCTCGGCGGACACGTTGTCGAACGAGCCCGCGCTTCCGTCAATCGCCGCGTCAACGGCATCGTTGGCGGCCTTGAGCGCTTCCTTGGAATCATTGATGCCGCTCTTGGCGTGCTCCATCAGCTGCTTCGTCGACTCATCAACGGTGCCCGTCTGCTTGAGCATGCCGCCCGCCGATGTCAGCGAATCGGACGTAGAGCTCAAAATGCCCGCGAGCGACGTCGCGCTCGCCTGAACGTCCTGCAGGTCCTCGACCGAATCACCCAGCGTAGAGGACAGATTGGCGATAAAGTTGCTCACCTGGTCGGTGCTCATATAGTCGAGCAGGCTGGACACGGTCTTAAGGCCGATGGTCGTGATGGTCTTGGTAAAGGTCTCGTTGACCTGACTCTGGACGGCGCTCGAACCCTTTTCAGTCACGATCTGTGCGATGGCGTTGGCCTTCTGGTTCTCATAGAACTCGATATCGGCGTGCTTCACGTCGGTCGAGAAGAGCGTCATCATGTCTGCGCTAAAACTTTTAGGGATAACAACGGCCGCATAGTATGCGCCCGACTTAACGCCCTCAATCGCCTTATCGCGGTCGTTGAGGACGACCCAGTCGAAGTTCTCGTTGCCGCGCAGGGTGGCGGTCACGTTTTCGCCCACGTTGACCTCGACAGGGATCAAATCGCTCTCGTAACCCTCATCGGTGTTGACCACGGCGATCTTAAGATTGCCAGTGTTGCCGTACGGATCCCAGCTGCCAGCGATATTAAACCACGCGTACAGGCACGGTACGATAATGAGACCCATCACGACAACCAAGCCGATTACGGAGCGAGACACGTTTTGGACATCGCGCTTAAACAGGTGCAGGATGTTTTTCATTTATGCCTCACCTCCTTTGGAGTGCTTGCCGAGCGGGGTGGTGTCCCCGTCGTTTCCGTTTACGTTGTCAACGCCATCGGCATCTTGAGCCTTACGATGCGCACCGATATGCGGCAGACGGCTCGTAGGCTGTTCGCCGCCCTTGGCACCACGCTCGCTGGCGTTGAGGCCAAACATGCGACGGGCGGCAGGGATGGCGGCCGTGTGCTCGCGCATCTCGCGGCGAAGGTCCTCGTCCGAAAGCGCCGAGATACGCATCTGGGTATTGAGGCTCGCGCGGATATATTCGATATTGATGAGCCAGCCACAGATGGCGATAACCGAAATGATCCAGATAACGAGCAGGATGATCTTGCCGTTATTGTCGATATCGAGCACCGTCGACAGTACAAAGAGCAGGACCTGCACGCCTACCACGGCGGCAAAACCGCCCTTGATGTAGTACGGGTAGCGATGCTCAAACGCCACGGCATGATCGAGCAGCTCGCGACGGTACGAATCCGAATCGAGCATGACGCGCATGGCCGTGCGCAGCGAATAGCGCTGGCGCGGCAGGTCGTTGGACTCGCAGATCATGAGGCCCGTCGTGGAAAGCTGCTTATCAAAGAGCAGGTTGAGGTTGAGCAGCAACGGGCGCAGCTGCAGACCGATAAAGAGCGCCACGATAAGGAACACGCCCAGGATGCACAGGTTGAACAGGTAGTTGAACGCATACATGCCACCGACGGTCTCGCGCAGCAGATTGATGCCGTAGGTAAAGGGCAGCAGCGGGTGCAGCCACTGGAAGAAGCCGGGCATCATCTCGATGGGATACATGCCCGACGAACCCGGAATCTGCACGATAACGAGAATGACACCGATAGCCTTGCCGATATGCTTAAACGTGGTGGACAGCGCATAGATGATGTTGACGTAGGTGAACGAGATAGCGATGCCGCCCAGCACGAACAGCAGCGGGTTGACGCACTGCACGCCAATCACCAGGTCGCCCACCGTAACGATGATGGCCTGGAACGCACCCAGGATCACCATCAGCAACCAGCGGCCAAAGTAGCCCTGACGCGCCGTAAAGCTACCGATGCCCTCGCGGTCGACCTCGAGCTTGTAGATAGCGATGAGCACATAGCCGCCTACCCACAGCGCCAGATTGGTGTAGAAGGGCGCGATGCCCGAGCCAAAGCTCTTGACCGGATAGATTGACTTGGACGTCAGCTCAACCGGAGATGCCATGAAATCTGCCACGTCATCGACGTCGACGTCCATGAGGTCGGCCAACTCGCCCATAGACTCAGAGGTCTGCAGCGCCGCAATGTCATTGGCGGCGGTCGCGAGCTTGTCCTGAACCTTGGCAAGGGAGGTGTCGGTTTGGGACAGCGTGGTCTTTGCCTGCTTGAGCGTGGCGTCGAGCTGCGCCAGCGTGCCGCGCGCGCTCGCTATCGTGGGGGTCATACCCGACACAATGCCGGTCAAATCGCCCGAAACGGCGGCAAAGGAGTCAAGCGCGCTCGAAGCCTTCGGCAGTGCGTTCTGCCCCAGATCGGTCTGAGCCTGACCGAGGTTAGCCGTACCGATCTGAATTGCCGCGTTGAGTGCGTTGCTCGCGTTCGAGATTGCCGTAGCGTCGTTTGCCATGGCGCTCGACTGTGCAGAAAGGCCATCCTTAATGCTCTGCAGCTTCTGGTTTTGCTCGCGAAGCGAATTGATGGTCGATGCGATGAGCGCGTCGGCGTCCTCCGATCCCGTCGACGTATCGTTAGCGAGAATCTGCAGGCGCTCGATGACAGCGCTGTTGTGGTCAATCGTCGCCTGAAGGGATTCGAGCGAGTTGTCGATTCGAGTGGTCGTGGACGTAACCGTACCGGCGAGTTTGCCAATCGCAGCGTTCGCAGAAGCCGATGTCTTACTCAGCACGATACTGCCCTCCGAAAGCGCCTTGGAGAGCGAGGTGATGGACTTGCCAGCCGTGGTGCGAGCTTCGCCCAGCAGATCATTACCCTGAGCGATTGCCTGCGTTAGCGAAGGCGCCTGTCCCTGCAGGCCCGCCAACGCAGCATCGGCCGAAGCAATCGAGCTGCTTGTCTTGTCGATGGCGGCGTTCATGTCGCCGATGGAATCACGTACTTCGCCCAGGGTATCAGACGCCTCGGACACCGAGCCCGCCAGCGAATCCTGGGTCTGGGTTGCCTTGTCTTTAAGGTCGATGCCAGCATCTTTGGCAATGCCCGCGACGGTCTCGCCCACCGTGGAGACAAATTCCGAGTTGATCTGCTCCTCGATGGTGTTGGCACCGGTATCGGTGACCTTGGGCGCAATGGCGCTCTTTTTCTCGTTGACGTAATAGGTGAGCTTCGGCTGATGGTAATTGCCGTCGAGCATCGAGACGAGATTGTCGGAGAAGTTCTTGGGAATCACGATGGCAGCATAGTATTCGCCACTTTCGACGCCCTCTTTGGCATCTGCCGCCGAGTCGACGAAGGTCCAGCCAAGCTGGTCGTTCTCCTTGAGCCGGTCGACCACCTTATTGCCTGCGTTAAGCTCGCCCACCAGGTCGTTCTGGGTGCCCTGATCATTGTTGGCAATGGCGATTTTAATGCCCTGGGTATTTCCGTACGGATCCCAGTTGGCAACGATGTTGTACCAGGCATACAGCGAGGGAATGACGCACACGCCCAGGGTAACCACCAGGGCGACGGGGTTCACGATCAATCGCTTGATGTCGCGTTTAAAGATTGCAAAGGAAACCTTTGCATCGGATAGTTTGCTGCCGAGACTCACGCTTGGACCATCCATCCTGTCGTTGAATCGAATCGTACTATCGACAACCATTGTACGTAGACGCTTTAGTGCCTCGCGGCACAATGGTGCTGAGTTTTGCGGGTAGCAATATACTACGAAGATGATTTAACGTACAGTTGTACAGTATCTTAAATTCCCGCAGCTCCCAAAACCACAACCCGCACAAACTAGCAATCCAACTAGTCGTTGGGGACGTTCTTAAACGACTAGTCAAACAAGAACGTCCCCAACGACTAGTCATTTAAGAACGTCCCCAACGACCACCCCAATGACTACTTAGGACCACGAAAGCGTCGTAGGTTGAGCATAAGTCAGCGAAAACGCCCCCAAGCGAGCAAGGTGACGTGAAAGAGGAGGGAAGCGTACTTTGGTACGCGACCGACGATTGAACGTCAGATTGCCGCTTAGGGGCGTTTGCAGCGTCGAGCCGTTACGCGGTTCGTAGAACCGCGTAACTTGCTAACTACATCAAGTTACAAACAGCTGCCGCGAAGGCCACGGGGTCCTCGGGCAGAATACCCTCGACCAGCAGGGCCTGGTCGTAGAGCAGACCGGAGTACTGCTTAATCTTGTCGGCGTCGCCCGCCTTCTGGGCAGCGACGAGCTTGGCGAAGACAGGATGCTTAGCGTTGAGCTCGAGCACGCGCTGGCTCTTGGGCATACCGTCGGGCGCGCCCTCGGGACCCTTCTGAAGCACCTTCTCCATCTCGAGCGAAAGCGGACCCTCGGTGGTGATGCAGGCGGGGGCGTCAGTCAGACGCGCAGAGACGGCAACCTTCTCGACCTTGTCGCCGAGCGCCTCCTTCATGGCGTTAAAGAGGTCCTCGTTCTCCTTGGTGGCGTCCTCGGCCTCCTTCTTCTCGTCATCGGTCGCCAAGTCAAGATCGCCGGTCGCGACGTTCTTAAGCTCCAGATGACGATCCTCGACCTCAGGCTCGGCACCATCGGCAACTGCCTTCTCGGCAGCCTCGCGAGCAGCGTCATCCTCGTAGACCTTGGGCATATCGGCAGCCACGTACTCACGCATGGCCTGGAAGGTGAACTCATCCACGTCCTGCGTCAGCAGCAGTACATCGTAGCCGCGGTCGAGCACGCCCTTCACGACGGGCATCTTGGCCAGACGCTCGCGCGAATCGCCGGCGGCATAGTAGATTGCCTTCTGGCCCTCGGGCATGCCCTTGGCATACTCGGCAAGGGTGATCATCTTCTGCTCCTTGGCAGACCAGAACAGCAGCAGGTCGGCGAGCTCATCGGCCTTCATGCCATAGCTCGAGTAGATGCCGTACTTAAGACCGCGACCAAAGTTCTCAAAGAACTTCTCGTATGCCTCGCGGTCGTTGTCGCGCATGTCCTCGAGATCGGCGGTGATCTTCTTCTCGACACGCTTGGCAATGGCCTTGAGCTGACGATTCTGCTGCAGCGTCTCACGCGAAATATTGAGCGTCACGTCGGCAGAGTCCACAACACCGCGCACAAAGTTGTAGTAGTCGGGCAGCAGGTCGTCGCACTTCTCCATAATCAGCACGTTGGAGCTGTAGAGCGCCAGGCCCTTCTCGTAGTCCTTGCTGTACAGATCGAACGGGGCGCGACCCGGCACAAACAGCAGTGCATCGTACTCAAGCGTGCCCTCGGCATGGAAGCTGATAGTGCGCGCGGGATCATCAAAGTCGTGGAACGTGGACTTGTAGAACTCGTCGTAATCCTTCTGCTCAACGTCAGAGCTGCGCTTTTTCCAGATCGGCGTCATGGAGTTGATGGTCTCGAGCTCCTGATATTCCTCGTACTCGGGCTTGTAGTCGTCGCCGGCGTCCTCGGGCTTGGGCTTCTGGCGGCTCTTGCTCACCATCATCTGAATCGGGTAGCGCACATAGTTGCTGTACTGCTGAATCAGGCTCTTGAGGCCCCACTCGGTCAGGAAGCGATCGTAGGTCTCGGCCTCGCCGTCGGCGTCGAGCTTCTCGTTCTCGCGCAGCGTCAGGATGACATCGGTACCGTGCTCAGCACGCTCGCCATCCTCGATGGTGTAGCCCTCAAGACCGTCGGACTCCCAAACGTGGGCGGTATCCTCGCCATAAGCGCGGCTGACGACCTTCACGTGGCTGGCAACCATAAAGGCGGAGTAGAAACCCACGCCAAACTGACCGATGATGTCGACATCGGAGCCCTGCTGCTCAGCGTTCTCGGTCTTAAACTCCTCGGAGCCAGAATGGGCGATGGTGCCCAGGTTGCGCTCGAGCTCCTCGGCGGTCATGCCGATACCGTTATCCGAAATAGTGATGGTACGGGCATCTTTATCAAAGGAGACACGAATGGCCAGGTCACCCTGGTCGAGCTTGACACTCGGATCCTGAAGGCTCTTAAAGTTGAGCTTGTCGACGGCATCGCTCGCGTTGGAGATAAGCTCGCGCAGGAAGATTTCCTTATTGGTGTAGATGGAGTTGATCATGAGGTCGAGCAGTTTTTTGCTCTCGGTCTTAAATTGACGCATGTGCAGTCCTTTCGCGCTACCCCTGCCCGCAAAAACGGCCCGGTTGCCCGAGCCGCATCGCAGACCTGCTATGTTCAGACTTAGATTTTATAACCTATTAGCGCGCATATATACATACGGAATCGAAAAACTGTATGTTGGAACACCCGTGCGTCGATTGCCGAGGAGTGTCCCCAACTGCCGGCAGAAAAGGAATGTCCCTATCTGTCGCCCATGCGCTTGGCCATCCAGGCATGAGGCTGGCCTTCGTCTTCGTAGTCCACCGGTGCAATCTGCGTGTAGCCGGCCTTGGTGTAGAGCGGCAGCACGTACTCCTGTGCATGCAACTTTATGAGCTTGGCGCCGGCATCGCGCGCAGCAGCTTCGCTGGCTTCGACAATCTTGCTTGCCAGACCGCGACGGCGCATGGCGGACAGCACGGCGACGCGACCCATAATATAGGTCTCCCCCGCTGCGATGCCTTCGTCCATATCGCACGCCGGCGAAACCGGAGCCTCTGCATCTGCCGCGCGCTCCAGTTCCTCGGGAAACACGCGCGAGCAGCCGGTGAGCTCGCCGTCCACGTACAGCGTCACATGGATGCAAGTCTGCGCCTCATCGATAGCGTCGAATTCGCTCTCGTAGCCTTGCTCGTCCATAAAAACGGCGCGGCGCACCAGCGCCGCGTCATCAAAGCAACCCGTCTTAAGTTGGATATCCATAGCAGCCCCTTCATTCGATGCGAACGTTGGGGGAAAATTTTAGCGGAAATGAGCTCCCACGCTAAACTTCGCGCGTGCTTTTGCCAGGCAATCGTAGTGGCCCACGTTGTGGGCATCGCTCGCGATATAGCTGTACAGGTCCTGCTTAAACAGGCGCTGCGCCGGCTTCTTTTCGCGACCGAATCGTCCACCTGCGATAAAGTCCGCCGAAGCCTGCAGTTTGCAGCCCAGGTCGACCAGGTGTTCAGCCACGCTCACATCCTTTTGAATCGCACGATAGCGTTCGGGATGGGCAATAATCACCTGGTAACCGCGACACTGCAAGTCGTAGATCGTGTTCTCGTATTCCTCAAAGTCATACGAATCGGCACGCGTCGAGAGCTCAAGCAAAAACTCGTTTGAGCCATCGAAATGCAGGCGATCGGCCCATTCGATGCCCAAATCCATGAGCTTGGCATGATTGACCTCAAAGCCCATCTGCAAATGCATATCGCCCGCATGCGCGCAAAGCAGTCGATAGGCCTCCCACATTTTTTCGAAGTCAAAATACGGGTCCCGGCAGTGTGGCGTACACACCATGTGCGTAACGCCGACGGCGCGGGCCGCCTCGAGCATCGTCAAGCTTTGCTCGAGGTTCGCCGCGCCGTCGTCAACACCGGGCAGGATATGGCAGTGGATGTCTCTCATATCGCCCTCTTATCTGCGTCGTTGCTATTTCTTAAAACGCTTCGCCTTCGCAGGGGTCCCCGTTGCAGCGGCACCGCCAACAGCAGGGTTAACTCCGGCAACAGCGTTGTTCTGGCCCTTGTCCTCGCCATAGTAAGAGTAATAGTAGTCATGGCTCGAGGTCTCACAGCAGTTCATGACCGTACCAATTACGTTAACCTCGGCCTTGTTGAGCTGGTCGAAGGCGGCAAGGATCTCGTTGCGCTTGGCGAAGTCCTCACGGACAACGTAGATGGTGCCGTCGGTAATCGCGGCGACCTCGGCGGCATCGACAAAGGTGCCCACGGGCGGCGTATCGAAAATGACGTACTGGTACTTCTCCTCCAGCGCGGCAACCAGCTTGGCAAAGCGGCGCGAGGCGATAATGTCAGCCGGGTTGGGAATGCGTGGCTCGGCATCGAGGAAGAAGAAGTTGGGCTGACCGGTTTCGACGACAGCCTCGTCAATCGACATCTGGTCGGAAAGGACAGCGTACAGGCCACCGGAATGACGGAGGCCCAGCAGGTTGGCAAGCGCACGGTGACGCATGTCGCACTCGACGAGAAGGACGCTCTTGCCGCTGGTCGCAATGGCCTGAGCCAGGTTGACCGCAATGGTGGACTTGCCCTCGTTAGGGATGGAGGACGTCACGGTAATGGACTTGATCGGCGTATCGACACTCGCAAAGCGAATGTTTGCCAGCAGCGTCTTGGCTGCGTTGCTAAAGGCGAGGGTATCGCTGGTTTTCTTTTTACGGGCCATGAATTACTTACCGCCCTTCACAACGGGGAAACGACCGATAACGGGCACACCGAGCAGCTCGACGGCATCGTCAACGGAGCGGACGCGAGTATTGAGCATGTCGAGCAGCACGACAATTGCAACAGCGACGAACAGGCCGGCCAGAGCGGCGACCGCGATGTAGAGCTTGCGGTTGGGGCCGCTGGGCTGGTTGGGGATCTTTGCCTTATCGATCACGTTGACGGCCTGGGCGGCGTCAACGTCCTGAGCCACGGTAGACACCGAGTTGGCAATGGCGTTGGCGACAGCGGCGGCACCGTCGGGGCTGTCACCGGTCACGGACAGCGAAATGACACGAGTCGTGGTCTCGCTCGTAACGCTCACCTTGTAATCATCCAAGTTGGAAAGACCCAGTTCCTTAGCAGCACCGCTCTTGACGCTGTCGCTATCGAGCAGC
This sequence comes from Collinsella aerofaciens ATCC 25986, assembly GCF_964259375.1. GTDB lineage: Bacteria > Actinomycetota > Coriobacteriia > Coriobacteriales > Coriobacteriaceae > Collinsella > Collinsella aerofaciens_BO. Next base: position 63,082 of record NZ_CAXVJM010000002.1, on the reverse strand, counting down.
GTCGCGATATCGTTGGAGAGCATCTGGCTCGCCGACAGGTCGTTGTAGTAGCTCGTCTGGCTGCCATCGGTCTTGGCGAGAATGTACATGCTCGTCGTGGCGGTGTAGGTGTTGTCCATCATAGTGAAGGAGACGACGCCCATGGCGATCGCGCAGACCACCGGGAGGACGATGACCAGCTTAAGGTGCTTTTTAAGCAGCTGGAACAGTTCGAGAAGGGTCATGCAGCTTGCCTTTCATTTCCCTAGTTCATATCGACAAAACTGCTCGTATAATATCGCATCTTCTTGCCGAGTCCGAACTCTATACATAAGATACAGCGCTGACACCATTGTTGCGCAACATTAACGCCGCACCGGCAGCCCCGATGCGGCGTGAAATTCACATGTTTGCAGTACCGCTACACGAACTGCTCGTCCTGTTGCGCGGGAAACGTCACCGTGATGGTGGTCCCCACCCCCAACTCGCTCGACAGATCGAGCGAGGCGTGATGATACAGGGCAGCATGCTTGACGATGGCCAGGCCCAGACCCGTTCCACCGCGCGCTTTAGAACGGCTCTTGTCAACGCGATAGAAACGCTCGAATACCTTACCCTGCTCCTCGGGCGCAATGCCAATACCCGTATCGGCAACCGACAGATACGGGTGCCCGTCGTCGTTGGTTCCGCACCGCAACGTCACCGTACCGCCGGGCCGGTTGTAGCGAATAGCGTTGCTCGCCAGGTTATAGATGAGCTCATCGATCAGGCGCGATACGCCTTCGACGACCACAGGCTTGGCCTCATGGCCTATCGCCACATTTGCCTGACGAGCGACCTGCTCAAGACGCTGCTCGACCGCGTAGATAGCACGCGAAAGCTCAATGGGCTCCGTGGAGCCAATGGGCACCGCCTCGCCATCGCTCGCACGCTCGGCCTCATCCAAGTTCGAAAGCGTGAGGATATCGTTGACGAGCGCCGCCAAACGGCCCGCCTCACGGTAGATGCGGCCGCCAAAGGTGCGCAAATCGTCCTCACCCTCGACCATGCCGTTCGCAATGAGCTCGGCATAGCCCGAGATTGCCGTAAGCGGGGTCTTGAGCTCATGGGTGATATTGGCCGTGAACTCGCGGCGCATGCGGTCGTTGTCCGCCAGCACCGCCATCTGGCGCTTGAGCTCCTGGCGTTGCGACTCAATGCGCTCGAGCATGGGAACCATCTCGGCATAAGCATGCTCGTAGCTGCGGCGAGGATGGTCCAGATCGACCTCTTGCAACGGCTCAATGATGGCACGGGACTCACGACGCGCCAAGAAAAAAGAGAGCACCGCACCTGCCGCCGCAATGAGAAGCATCGGCGCCACGAGAGACATCAGAATCGCCGCAACGCCAGGTTGGGCCTGCGCCAAGCGAACAACCTGGCCGTTATTAAGTCGGACGGCTCGGTACAGCATAATCTCGTCGAGCGTGGAGCTTGCGCGCTCCGCAGAACCCGAGCCGCTCTCGAAAGCCTTGGCGACCTCGGGACGATCGCCGTGATTGGGCAGCATAGAAGGCGATGCCTCGTTGTCGTAGGCAACCGACCCGTCTTTGTTGATCAGCGTGATGCGCAAGTCCTCGCGATCGAGACTGCGCAGAAAGGCAATGGGCTCCTGCTGCTCATTGAGGGCAGCGGCAATAAGCTCGGTTTCCTGCGAAAGGTTGGCGCTCGTGGCATCTGCCAGGGTATTTTGCACAAAGAACGCGCCCAGCACCGTAAACGCCACGATAACCGCCATAGCGCAGAGAAAAATCGTCGCGAACACGCGATGCGACAGGGTACGTTTTCCCTGGGGGGCTAAGACCACGAGCTACTCCTCCGATGCGCTAGCCGCGCTGTCGGCTCCTTCGGCATCGTCATCGGCCGTAGGCTCGGCCAGACGATAGCCCACGCCGCGCACGGTCTCTATGGCGCTCGCACGCTCGCCGAGCTTTTGGCGGAGCGTCTGCACATGCACGTCGACGGTGCGCGAACCGCCGTCGAAGTCCCAGCCCCATACGCTCTGCAGCAGCGACTCGCGGGTAAAGACCACGCCAGGTTTGCGCATGAGGTACTCGAGCAGGTCGAATTCGCGCAGCGTGAGCTTGAGCGATTCACCGGCAACAGTCACTTCGCGGTGGCTGGGCGAAAGTACGATATCGCCCACGCTGAGCACATCGCTCGCCTGCTTGACCATGCCGCCGCGGCGCAGCAGCGCACGGCAACGGCTAGCGAGTTCCATAAGCGAGAACGGCTTGGTCAGGTAATCGTCGGCACCGCCATCGAGCGCCATGACCTTGTCGAGCTCGGTGTCCTTGGCGGTGAGCATCATAATGGGCACCGTCGCCGTCAGGCGATCGGCACGCAGGCGACGCATAATCGCCAAGCCGTCGGTATCGGGCAGCATGATGTCGAGCAGCACAGCATCGGGCACCCGTCGCGCCACGGCGGCCTTAAACTCGCCATCGCACGAAAAGCCCTCGGCCTCGATTCCCTGCTTGCGCAGTGCGTAGACCGTCAAATCCCTGATGTTGTCATCGTCCTCGACGTAATAGATCATGTTGAACCCCTCTGCGGCCGGCATGACCGCATCTTAACCCTAAAGGCGCCTGCACTAGATGGTATCAGCCAAAACGGCCCGTCAAATAATCCGCCGTGCGCGGATCGGTCGGGTTTTTGAAGAGCTGAGCGGTGGGCGCATGCTCCACCAGCTCGCCCAGCAAAAAGAACGCAACCGAGTCGGAAATGCGCGCAGCCTGCTGCATGTTGTGCGTAACGACCACCAACGTGCAGGTCTCCTTGAGCTCGCAGGCCAGCTGCTCCACCACCAGCGTCGATACGGGGTCGAGCGCCGAGGTCGGCTCGTCCATCAGCAGAATGTCGGGCTGCACGGCCAGCGCACGGGCGATGCACAGACGCTGCTGCTGGCCGCCCGAAAGACCCAGACCCGATTCCCTGAGCTTGTCCTTGACCTCGTCCCACAGCGCGGCGCGTCGCAGGGAGTCTTCGACCAGCTCGTCGAGCGCGACGCGGTCGCGCACTCCCATGCCGCGAGGACCGTAGGCGACGTTGTCGTAGATGCTCATGGGAAACGGATTGGGGCGTTGGAACACCATACCCACGCGCTGACGCAAGCGGCAGATATCGTAATCGCCCAGGATATTCTGGCCGTCGAGTGCAATCTTGCCTTCAATGCGGCAATCCTTGATACCGTCGTTCATACGGTTAAAGCAGCGCAGCAGCGTCGACTTTCCGCAGCCCGAAGGCCCGATGAACGAGGTGATCTGCTTGTCACGAATCTTGATGCTCACGTCCTTGAGCGCATGATGGTCGCCGTAAAACAGGTCAAGGCCTTCAACATCGATGCGCGTCGGCGAGGCGGCGAGGTCCTCCGCCGTGGGGCGAGTCGCATCCCCAACTTCGCGCTCGTGCGCGGCCTCGGCCTGCGCCTCTATGAGTTCCTCAAGCTCCGTAGGCTCCATCGCCGCAGCAGCCGTCATACCGCATACCTCCATATCGATATCAATTCAGCAGTATCGATGGTAGAAATCGCGGCTCATACTCACGTGAGCGCATTGTCAAGTGTTTGTAAGGGCACGCTGGCTATGCAGCGGGCAGTGCAATGGTAAACACCGTGTGCTCGGGCGTCGATTCGCACGCAATGGTGCCGCTGTGTGCCGCGACAATCTCCTTGGCGATGGCAAGACCCAGGCCGGCGCCACCGCGATTGGTCGCACGTGCCGCGTCCAGGCGATAGAACTTCTCAAAGATCACCTTGAGCTTAGCCGCCGGAATCGGATCACCCTGATTGATAAAGCGAATTCGTACGCCACCGTCATCTTGGCGCCCAGCCTCAATCGTGATGGTCGATCCTTCGTAGCTATAGGCGATGGCGTTTTTCATGATGTTGTTGAACACGCGAGCCATCTTGTCGCCATCTACGAGCACCGTCAGGTCCTCGCGCACATCAACTTGGACATCTTTGTGCTGCTCGTTGAGAATGGGATAGAACTCATCGGCCACCTGCGCCAGCAGCAATCCCAGGTCGACGTAGCCGCGCGTGAGCACAATATCGTGGAAGTCAAAGCGCGTGATATCAAAGAACTCCTCAACAAGCGCGTCGAGTCGGTGCGCCTTGTCGAGCGCCACGCCTGTAAAGTGCTCGCGCTGCTCAACCGGCAGGTCGGGCGCCTCCTGCAACAGCGAGAGGTAGCCCACCACGCTGGCAAGCGGCGTGCGCAGGTCATGCGCCAAGTATGTGACCAAATCGTCCTTGCGATGCGATTCGTCGCGTAGGGCCTGCTGCACCTTACGCTCGCGATCGCGCACGCGGTTGAGCGCACCCTCGACCTCCAGGAAGTCGCCGTCGATGTTATCCCAGGCGTCAGGATGATCGATCAGGCGGTCCTGGATACGGGCCGCAAGCACGCGGTCGGCATGCTGTCCCCCTTGCTCGTAGCCTTGGTAATACAGCGCTCGGCCACAAAAGAATAAGACACACACGGCAAGCGCCAGGACAAAGCCAAGCATGTTGAATACAAAGCCAGCGTCAAAGAACACCGGTCCGGCAATGCCACCAAGAGCCATGGCACCAATCGCCAGCGTGATTACCCACGCGGCACCGCCGATCGCCATGCAACGACGCACGATTTCGAATCGATCGATCAGCAAAAACCCGATAAGCAAAACTGCCAAAATGCCAGTGATGTTGTCGATGCCGATCAGCAGCAGGCTCAGCAAAAAGAGCAGTACCGTCGCGAGCGCGCGGTTGTCGACGACCGCCCTCACGTATTCAAAGAGTCGATCGGACACCTCGAACGCCTGCTTATCGTCTTTTGTCATATCAAGATCCTCACAAGCGAAAAGCGTTATTCGATGATGTAGCCGACGCCCCAGACGTTTTTGATAAAGCGCGGTTTTTGGGCGTCGTCGCCAATCTTTTCGCGCAGGTGGCGAATGTGCACCATCACCGTATTGTTGGAGCCGGGCATAAAGTCCTCGTTCCACACCGCGCGAAACAGGTCCTCCACGGCCGCCACGCTGCCGCGATGCTCAACCAGATACAACAAGATGGAATACTCGATAGGCGTAAGACGCACCGGCGCCCCGTCCACTGTCACGGCGCGAGCGTCGCGGTTGATCTCGAGACCGTCGAGCTGAATGACCGGAGACTCAGCCACCTGCGCTCGGCTACCGTAGCTGGTATAGCGACGAAGCTGGGCGTGTACGCGCGCGACAAGTTCCAACGGGCGGAACGGCTTGACCACGTAATCGTCCGCACCGAGCGAAAGGCCTTCGATCTTATCCTGCTGGGCATCGCGTGCCGTCAACATAATTACGGGATAGGTATGACTGGCACGGATGGTACGCAGCAGCTCAAAGCCGTCGATATCGGGCAGCATGACATCGAGCAGTGCCAGGTCAAACTCTTGCTCCAGGATTGCCTTGGCCGCATCGGCCCCGCTGTAGGCGATCTGGACGTCAAAGCCCTCCTTTGTAAGGTAGATACCAACCAGGTCGGCGATGGCCTTCTCGTCATCAACTACCAGTATGCGCTCGTTCATGCGTGCTCCTCTCGCGCTCCATTATGCCCGAGGCGGCGCCCGCCACACACAACAAGCGCGGGCGATTAAGTCGACCTTAAGCACCCTTGCGCCCGTTCGAGCACGAATGCGGGCCATGCGCGCACGCAACGACCGTCGTCGCCGGCAAACGATATACTCTAGTGCCAGAAGAGACCATCCCGTCGAAAGCGAAATCTGTGAAGTCCCTCACCTCTTTTGCAAAGCGCTCCGCCCAGCTTGCCGCCGGCTTTGCCTGCGCCATCGCCCTTGTTGCCGGCGTGCCTGCTGTTGCCGGCGCCCAAGTGCTCACGACCGACGACATCTGCGGCAAGACCGCCGACGCCCGCGGCATCACGGCAGAAAACCTGCCCGATATCGAGGCAACGAATGCCCTTGTTATGGGCAAGGACGGCACCGTCTACTATGGACGCGGCGCCGATGAGCAGGTCAAGATTGCCTCGATCACCAAGGTCATGACCGCAATCCTGACCGTCGAAAACTGCAAGATGGACGAGAAGGTCACGGTGAGCAACGCTGCCGCCACCGTAGGCAACTCGACTGCCGGCCTGCTCGAAGGCGACGAGCTCACCGTGGAGCAGGCACTACGCGGCCTGATGATCCCCTCGGGCAACGACGCCGCCATCGTGCTTGCCGAGCACGTGGGCAAAAAGATCGACCCCAAGACCAAAGACGCCGAGGCAACCTTTGTGAAGGCCATGAACGAGCGCGCCAAAAAGCTCGGCTGCACCGGCACGGTCTTTGAGAACCCACACGGTCTGGACTTTGATGAGTGGGCCGGCGACATGCACTCAACCGCACATGACGTAGCGCTCATGATGCAGGAGGCTATGAAAAACGACACGTTCCGCGAAGTCGTGGCGAGCGAGGACTCCTGGATCGAAGTTACAGGTGCCGACGGCTCCGACCATTCGCATTCCATGGACACGCACAACGTTTTGCTTGGTCAGGACGGAAACATTGGCGGCAAGACCGGCACCACCGACGACGCGGGTTATTGCTTTACGAGCGCCTACAACCGCGACGGCGACGAGATCTACACCGTTATTTTGAACTCCACCACCAGCGACCAGCGCTTTACCGATACGGCGACCCTTGCCAACTGGTACTACGGTCACAAAGTTGCGGTTGCGATCGCCAACACGCGGGAGAAGACCGCCAACGGCAACCCGCTCATGGCACGCATTAGCCAGACAGATTGGACGGACAAGACGATCGACGCCACGCTCGCCGACCCCGCCGCACAGGCAACGGTGTTCTCACTCGCCGGCGAAGTGACCGAAAAGGTTAGCTACGATGACCTTTCGGGCACGGTGCATGTTGGCGACAAGGTGGGCAGCGTTACGTTGAAGCAGGACGGCACCAAGATCGCCGTTATGGACTTGGTCGCCGACGAGGAAGGAACGGGGCCCAATCCCATCGAGTGGCTGCTCGTGAAGCTCGACCGCCTGGGCCGCCGCATCGACAACCGGCCGCTCACAGCCGAGAGCGAGACCGTAGCCAAGGCTCCTGAGGTGTAGGCCGGAGCGATATCACATCGAACCAAATGAGGCGTCCAACGGGGCGCCTCATTTTTTGAGGGTTCGAATCCCCAGCTAACGTTCTTCTAATTAAAAAAAGGGCCCCAAATGGAACCCTTCTTCAAATTCATACTGGCGGAGAGCTGGGGATGTCCGGGCATGCTGCGCATGCCCTCCGGCTTCAAAGCCTGACGGCTTTTCGCCCACGGGCTACAAACGCTTTCGCGTTTGCTTAACGCCCGTGCCCTCTCGGGTTCGAATCCCCAGCTAACGTGGTTCAACTAAAAAAGGGTCCCTTTCGGAACCCTTCTTTAAAGTCTTACTGGCGGAGAGCTGGGGATTCGAACCCCAGATGCCCTTTTGGGGCATACTCGCTTAGCAGGCGAGCACCTTCGGCCTCTCGGTCAGCTCTCCGTAACAGCCGTTCTATAGTAACCAAACAGTCGAGGATGGGCAAGGGGAAATTTTGGAGCGATTCCAATTTGCCAGTAGACGTCTCACCCAATCATCTCAATCTGTAACAGTTACAGGCCGAATCTTCGTCCAGATGTTACAGATTTAGACAAAGATACGGGGCAACCCCAGCGGCGGCGTCGATGCCTCCAGTCTTTATTAGTCCGCTCGAACGGTCTCCAACAGATAATCGCGCATGTACGGAATTGCAAACGAAACACAGCCGTAGCCAGCAGGCTCAATCAGTCCCGTATCGATCAAACGTTTGCGATACGACCCGACTTTATTCGCCGGCAATCCCATCTTTTTGGCAATATCACCGTTCGTAATCTCGCCGCCTTCGCATTGCGCCATCGCCGCGAGATATTGGAACTGCCGCTCCGACACCCTGCGCAGCGCGGGGGCAATCACCATGGCATTGAAACTATCAAGAGCTGCCTGGACACCCTTGCGAGCCGCCTCTTCACTCACGCTCTCCGACCCGCTGCGCGAAGCAACCTGCCAAGCGTAATATCCGACCAACTGGACCATAAAGGGATAGCCTGCCGAAGCCTTTGTCAAAAGCTCAGCAACGCCTTCGTCGAGTTCCTTGCCCGCACGCCTCATCGTATCCTCAAACGATCCGCCGACTTCAAAATCTGAAAGCCGCGTGAGTTCGATATGCTTCGCCCTCTGAAGGAACGTCAACGTATCATCCACCACCACGCCATCCACAGAGGTTGGCAAACCAGCGAATGCAAAGGCGACATTCGCCCCTTGGCGAATCAAGAGCTGCATTTCATTACCCAGCTCGCGCATTTCCTCAGTTGAGGCGTCCTGAATCTCATCGAGTGTGATGAGCAAACCACCTCGCTTCGCGGCATCGTACATCGCCTCGCCCAGATGAGAGGCTGACTTCGACAGCTCCACGGAGCCAAGGCTGACTCCTAAAATTGATGGGGAAATCGACATTGATGCAAGACGAACATTTCGCTGCAGAGCCTCGAGAATTCTGTCGCAAAAACCGGCATTTGAGGCGACGTCGACAACCTCGAATCCTTTTTTGCGCGCAAGATCGCCCAATGCGTTGAGGAGCACCGTTTTACCCGTGCCTCGGACACCCGAGATGCGCATGAGTCGATCGGGGGCACCAGGGCCATTCTCAAGAGCCTCGGCAAAGTCATCCAAAACAGCGTCGCGTCCGATAAGCTCAGGTGGATTCATGCCCGCTGTTGGCTTAAAGGGATTAATAGCTTTTGACATTCGACCTCCTCTGCCAGTTTTAACAACTTTAACAAAGTTTAGCAACTTTAGCAGAGTTTAACAGTTTTAGCAGGCTCGGCGGCTTTATGCCTTACCGATTCTGTCGGGTCCTCCCGCCCGCGCCGATACAAATAGCGCGGTGCGGCCCCTCTATACCGCCCCTACCCCAGCGAGCGGTTGAGGGAGCCGAGCTCATCGTTGCCCATGGTGCGCCACATTTGATAGATGCAGCCGCGCGCCAAGAAAAAGAAGCCGTTATCGACAAGTTGCACGGCGGCATCCGCGAGCTGATTGGTCACGGCGGGCACCGGCGGCAGCTCAAGACCTGCCTTGCGGATGGTCTCGACAGCCTCCTCAAACGTGGGCGGTTTGATGACGCCCATCTCGTTCATAAGGCCCTGCATTTCCTCCTGCGCACTGCCACCCGACTCCTCGCCGCGCGGCACCAGGCGGTAGCACGCCAGCGCCAGCTCGAGCTGGTCGCAGTTCCAGTAGGCGAATGCCAGGCGATAGAACAGGTAACCGATCGAAGTTCGGTCGCTGGCGATGCGCAGGCCGTGGCGCGCCACCTCGATAATCTCGTCATAGCGCTCCAGACGTGCCAGCACGTTGATCAGGGCAAAGTGAGACTGCATAGACGAGCGTGCCAAATCGTAGAGACGACGCACCTCGGGCAGCGCACGCTCAAAGTCCTCTTGTTCGGCGTAAAAGCTGCAAATCTCGTGCTGGGCAAAATACAGCGCATCGGGAGCGCGAAGGATACGCACGGAACGGTCCTCCTCCATCACCGGCAGCACCATGCGCACCAGCTGGTTGTCGCAGAACTGGGTCTGCACTGGGCCCGTCGCCAAAAGCTCGGCAACTGTACACTTGGCTTCCAGCTCCTCGACAAGGCGAGAAAAGCCCTCGAAAGCACCAGCTCGGTCAACTTTGGATTGCTCGCGCAGCTCGACAACGCGGGCGACATACGGATCGCTGTCCTCCTCCATGACCTCAAGCTCGTCAGCCGTATCAGCGAGCAGCAAATCGCGAAGCGCAGGCGGCAATGAACGATGGTCATCACGTGGTCGGGCGTGAACCTCTGCAGGCTCAATCATGTCCGGAGCATCTGCCTCATATGCCTCGAGCAAATGCCTGCAGGGCATGTCGTCCATATCCATGCTCTCAGGATCCTTGGCGACAGAAACGCAATCGGCCAGATAAGCCGCACGGCCAAAGGAATACGTTTCGACAACGCGCTCGCCCTGCTCGCCGTCGGGAGCCGCAATCTGCACGTAGCAGCGCGTGATGCGAGCGCCCGAAGCAAAGCAAGCCGCCGCGAGCGTAAGCGCGATACGCGCATCGTGCTCAGTGGCCCATGCCGTGCGCTTAGGCTCATCCACCTCGCGCCAGGCGTCATCTTGAGCATCGTATTCGCGCTGCGGCATAGCATCGACAACCGTGCGGCCAAATCGCACCAGCACGATGCCCTCGGCGACGTTCGCTCGATAGGTGTAGTCGAGCCGCGTGACCACGTTGAGTGCTTCTACGATACGTGCAAAACGGGTGCGAACGTCCCACTCGCCACCCGGCTGGCACGCAACCGTCCCCGGCTTGGCCCACGGGTTGTCATTCGACAGCGTTTCGAGCAAGCGAGGAACGTCGTTTGTCGTCTTGCTGATATGCCACAGGTCAAAGAGCGAGCAGCCCTCAAAGCTTGGCGACGAGGCAACGGGGCCCAACCCTGCCCCAATACGCTCAAGGATGCCCGATAGGCGGTTCAGGCGGCACTCGACGGCAAGTAGGGTATCGATCTCGTCCTGGTCCAGCAGGCTACGGTCAAAATTGAGATAAAAGAGCCTCGAGCGATCGATGCGCGCCAGGCTCATTTCGGTTTTGGCCGCGATGGTGCGCAGGCGAGGCAGATTAACTTCGCCCATCAAAGCGGCGGCATAGCGCTCAATGCCACTTGGATTATCTGTATGGTCAATGCGGTAGAGCAACGTTTCGATTGCATCGGGCAGCGGTGTGGAATCAAAACCCAGCAGTACCTCAACCGGCTCGGGGAGTTTTACAATCTTGATCTTGTCGACAGCATTTTTCATGCCCTCGTCGAGGCCGTCGGCATCTGCCGTGCCCGAGACAGTGTTTTCAGAATCGGCGAATATCACGTAACGCAAGAACATCGAGGCCATGAACTCGCCGTAGCGAAGGCTGCGCGTCGAATTCCACGTCTCGCGATCGGATTGTTCGCGCATGGTGCCTTCGGGAGAGCCGATGACTCGCGCCCGGGAGTGCATCGTCCCATCGGTACCCCTGACCGCAATCTCACCGATGTTGGAATCGGACTCGTCAAGAATCAGTTGCATGTCGGGATCGTCGGGCAGCGATACCTCGTTAACGGGACGGTCCACCTTATAGACCTCACCCGAAACGCACACGTAGCCCAAAAGCGACACATGGCTTTTGCCGACGAATTCGACGACATAGCATGATTCATGCGGGTCCTCGCCAAAGAGCTTCCAAACCACGCCATACGAGCGTCCCGCAGGCTGCTCGGGCATGGCCGGAAAGCGCTTTTTGGGATCGAGAAACCTGAGCTTGTATGTCGGACGCTCTGCCACGAAATATCACCCTGATCGGTCGTCTAAAGAAAGAGCGCGCCACGGGCTCACCGAGGCGCATACTCGAAATCTTACACGAGTCGATGGGAAATAGTCCCCATTGACCGAGGTTCGAATCCATGCGGCGTCCGCCTAAAAGAAAAGCCCCCGTTGCCGGGAGCTTTAATCTCAAATGGTGCGGCGTATAGGATTCCGCGCATCCGCTTGCGCGGATCCGCACCGGCTTCGCCCGCCTGCCGGCGGACTCGCCCGCGGGCTAAAAACGCTCCGCGTTTTCTTTGCGCCCGCGCCTCGACCGAGGTTCGAATCCATGCAGTGTTTACGTAAAAGAAAAGCCCCCGTTGCCGGGAGCTTTAATCTCAAATGGTGCGGCGTATAGGATTCCGCGTATCCGCTTCGCGGATCCGCACCGGCTTCGCCCGCCTGCCGGCGGACTCGCCCGCTCGCTACGGACGCTCCGCGTCCGCTTCACGCTCGCGCCTCGACCGAGGTTCGAATCCATGCGGTGTTTACGTAAAATAAAAGCCCCCGTTGCCGGAGGCTTTCGATTTCAATTGGTGCGGCGTATAGGATTCGAACCTATGACGTTCTGATTCGTAGTCAGACCCTCTATCCAGCTGAGGTAACGCCGCGACTTGTTGATTATTATGCACATGGACTGAATAATGGTCAAGCGTTTTTTCAAAAAAAGTTATCGAATTTGATTTTTACTCATTTGGAGGGCTTGGCACGATCTTCGGTGCATCGCGATATAAGAAAAGCCCCCGTTTCCGGAGGCTTAAAACTCAATTGGTGCGGCGTATAGGATTCCGCGCATCCGCTGCGCGGATCCGCACCGGCTTCGCCCGCCTGCCGGCGGACTCGCCCGCTCGCTAAAAACGCTCCGCGTTTTCTTGACGCCCGCGCCTCGACCGAGGTTCGAATCTCCGCAATGCTCCCGTAAAGGAAAAGCCCCCGTTTCCGGAGGCTTTAAATTCAATTGGTGCGGCGTATAGGATTCGAACCTATGACGTTCTGATTCGTAGTCAGACCCTCTATCCAGCTGAGGTAACGCCGCAACGCACGGATTATTATGCACGTGAGCCCTCGATGGGTCAAGCAACAATTTGGAAAATTTTTTCGAAGCGCTGATTAAGTTGTCATGCTGATCCGCACCGGCTTCGCCCGCCTGCCGGCGGACTCGCCCGCGGGCTAAAAACGCTCCGCGTTTTCTTGACGCCCGCGCCTCGACCGAGGTTCGAATCCATGCGGCGTCCGCCTAAAAGAAAAGCCCCCGTTGCCGGAGGCTTTAAGTTCGATTGGTGCGGCGTATAGGATTCCGCGCATCCGCTTCGCGGATCCGCACCGGCTTCGCCCGCCTGCCGGCGGACTCGCCCGCGGGCTAAAAACGCTCCGCGTTTTCTTGACGCCCGCGCCTCGACCGAGGTTCGAATCCATGCGGCGTCCGCCTAAAAGAAAAGCCCCCGTTGCCGGAGGCTTTAAGTTCGATTGGTGCGGCGTATAGGATTCGAACCTATGACGTTCTGATTCGTAGTCAGACCCTCTATCCAGCTGAGGTAACGCCGCAGCGCAAGACATATAAAACCACTTTAGTTCGTTAGAGTCAAGCAAAATCTCAAACTTTTTTTCGCGCGGGCCGCAATTTGTCACGCTGCACCACAAGCATCAGCGCTTCTTGTGCGATCGATTGGCTTTTCGATCACATCGAACCCGGCGCCAAGCTCCCCCAGAAGCGACCGCACCCGTTGGGCACAGTCGTAGTCGGCAAACGAGATGCTCAGCATTCGGGCCACCTGATTAGAAGTTCCAACGCCATAGAAGTGCTCAAGGACAACAAGCGCCTCATGCGCTACAAACGTCTCGACCACATGCGGCGACTCCTCATAGCACCATTGCGTCAATGGTCCCTCACTCGTCTGCCGAACCACCAAGCCACCCATACCCGACGGCTCGCACGTTACCAGCAGGTGCTCCCCGCCCTCATCGCTCTGGAACAACACAACCCGCTCGTCGAACAGCTCCATCACATCCCCTTTCTCTTGCTCTTAGTTAGCAAAAGCATAGCAGGTAAATGCATGTATACAGAACGTTTGTTCGTGTGTTTTCTATCGAGCTGTCCGCACGGCATGGTATAGCCGCACACAAAAAGGGCGCCCCTAAAAGGAGCGCCCTCGCAAATCGCCTATGCAGATAGCTTACGCGACCGGCTCGATCTTCTCGAGGCCGCCCATGTAGGGACGCAGAACCTCGGGGATCGTGATGGTGCCGTCGGCGTTCTGGTAGTTCTCCAGAATGGCAGCCATGGTACGACCAGCCGGCAGGCCGGAACCGTTAAGGGTGTGCAGGTAGCGCGAGCCCTTGAAGTTCTCGGGGTCGCGATACTTGATGTTGGCGCGACGGGCCTGGAAGTCGCCGCAATTGGAGCAGGAGCTGATCTCCTTGTAGGCGTTGTAGCTCGGCAGCCAGACCTCGATGTCGTAGGTCTGACGGGCAGAGAAGCCCAGGTCGCCGGTGCACAGGCTAATCACGCGATACGGCAGGCCCAGCTGCTGCAGCAGGTACTCGGCCTCGGCGGTCATGCTCTCGAGTTCCTCGTCGGACTCCTCCGGCTTGGCAAACTTGACCATCTCGACTTTGTCGAACTCGTGCTGGCGAATGATGCCGCGGGTGTCGCGACCAGCGGAACCGGCCTCCTCGCGGAAGCAGGGGGTGAAGGCAGTGTAGCGGCGAGGCAGAGTGTCGGCGTCCAGAACCTCACCGGCATGCAGGTTAGTCAGTACGACCTCGGCAGTAGGGATCAGGAAGTTGTCGCCCGAGACGTGATAGGCGTCGTCCTCGAACTTGGGCAGCTGGCCCGTGCCGAACATGGTCTGACGCTTGACGACGATGGGCGGCCACCACTCCTTGAAGCCACGGCTCGTGTGCGTGTCCAGGAAGAAGTTGATAAGGGCGCGCTCAAGGCGGGCGCCGGCGCCACCGAGAACGGTGAAGCGGCTGCCGGAGAGCTTGTTGCCACGCTCGAAGTCGAGGATGTCCAGATCGGTGCCCAGATCCCAGTGGGGCTTAAAGTCGAAGTCGAACTCGCGCGGGGTGCCCCAGCGGCGACGCTCGATGTTCTCGTCCTCATCCTTACCGTACGGGGTAGCCTCGCACGGAATGTTGGGCAGGTGAGACATGAAGTCGTACTGCTCCTGCTCAAGAGCGGTACGGCGCTCGGCCAGACCGTCGATCTTCTCGTTGACGGCGCGCACGGCCTCCTTGGCGGCCTCGGCCTCGTCCTTCTTGCCCTCCTTCATCAGGGCGCCAATCTTCTTGGACTCGGCGTTACGCGTGGCCTGGAGCTCCTCGACCTCGGTGATGACGGCACGGCGCTCGTCGTCGAGTTCAAAGAACTTCTCGCGATCCCAAGACGTCTGGCGATTTGCCATGGCGGTATCGATGGCATCGGGGTTCTCGCGAACAAACTTGATATCAAGCATTAGATCCTCCGGCGATATACATTCCATTTAGGTTGCAACCTTGTACATGTATGGGCAAGTATATACTTATGAGCGTTTACGACCCAACTCAACTACGCAAGAAGGCACCCAATGGACGCAGTTTTTTCCTTTTTGTTTGGCACCCGCACCGGTTTTGCCATCCTTTTCGCCGGCGGCATCCTGCTATTTGCGATTCTTGCCTTTGTGATGGAGAAGCGCACCCATAAGATGTATGTCGACCGCGGCCCCAAGTCCGAGGACGAAGAAGACAGCTTCTGGGACTAACCTGCCAAAAAGGGACAGGTTTATTTTGGTCGGTTTTATCTGGGCAAACGCAAGCGCCCCGCAACTGGAATTGAGCCAGTTGCGGGGCGCTTTTTGCTAAAAGGACAAAACCGCAGGAAAAACCTGCCAAAATAAACCTGTCCCTTTTTGGTCGGTTTTACTGGAGGGTTGCGTCGATTGCCTTGATCAGGGCGCTGCGCATGCCGGCATCCTCGAGCGCGACGACGCCCTTGATGGTAGCACCGCCGGGCGAGCACACGGCATCCTTCATCGCTGCGGGATGCTGACCGGTTGCAAGCTGCAGCTTTGCCGTACCCAGCACCATCTGGCTCACAATGCGATAGGCATCGGCGCGCGGGATACCGTGCTTGACGGCCGCGTCGCCCAGGGCCTCGATCGCCATGGCAACAAATGCCGGTGCGCAACCGCCCACGGTACCGCCCACAAACAGCAGACTCGAATCGAGCTCGACCACCGTGCCAAGCTTTCCGAGCAGACCGAGCACCGTGGCACGCTGCTCATCGCTAAGCGTGGAAGCCTTCTCGCAAGCGATAACGCCCTCGCCCACCGAAACCGGCGTGTTGGGCACCGTCGAGATATGAGCGACACCTGGCAGGACCTGTTCCCACTTGGCGCTATCCCAGGTCCAGGCAACCGAAAGGACGACCTTGTCGGCAAGCGCATCCTTGAGCGGGGCGAATACCTTCTCGATCATGTACGGTTTGACCGCCGCAACCACGATATCGGACGCGGCAACAACCTCCGCCGCATCATGGCAGGCGGCCATGCCCCGCGCCTCACAACGCTCGATCAGAGCATCGTAGCGACCCGCGCAGGCGCACATGTCGCTCGCGGCCACACCGGCGGCAATCCAGCCATCGGCCATAGCGCTCGCCATATTGCCAAAACCGACAAATCCAATCTTCATATCACACAGTCCTTTCAGACACATTCCTCAAAACGAAAGTCATTGTCCCACGCCATTGTTTCGCATTGCCGACCTACTTGTGATACGGCTCGCCACGGCTAATCTTGCAGGCGCGGTAGATCTGCTCCAGCAGCACCACGCGCGCCAGGTTGTGCGGCAAGGTAATGCGTCCAAAGCTGAGCATCTCGTCGGCGCGGGCGCGCACGGCATCGCTCACGCCGTCCGATCCGCCGATTACAAAAGCGATGTCGCTGTTGCCTCGCAGCATAAGGTCATCGAGATGCGTCGAGAGCTCCTCGCTCGAACGCTCCTTGCCCTCGATAGCCAGCAGAATCACATGTGCCCGCGGTGGCAGGGCGGCAAGAATCGCCGCGCCTTCTTTGTTGCGCGCGGCATCCACACCGCCCGCCTTGGCCGGATCGATATCGGCAACCTCGCGCATATCTACCTTGGCATAAGCGCCTAGGCGTTTGGTGTATTCGGCGCACGCGTCCTTCCAAAAGCGCTCTTTAAGCTTGCCAACGCAAACAACGGTATATTTCACGCGCGTCTACTCCTTCGACTCGTTCTGAACTTTGCCGGCGGTCAGCATCTGCTCGAACATCGAGGCCGACTGTGAGAAATCGCTCGGCAGCACGACCGTCGAGGTTTTGCCCGTGCGAGCGAACTCCGTCATCATCTCGGACCACTGCGTAAACATGAACAGCTGGTTGGCCTCATCGTTGCCGACGCCCGTCTCCTGGATAATCTCGAGCGAGTCCTTGATGCCCAGTGCGATGGCTTTGCGCTGGTTGGCGATGCCTTCGCCTGCCTTTTCCATCGCCTCGGCCTCGGCGGTCGCCTCGGTAACGCGCTTGATGCGATCGGCCTCGGCGAGCTCCTGCGCAGCGGCGCGCTTTCGCTGGGCGGCGTTGATGTCGTTCATGGAGTTCTCGACCTCGGTCGGCAGCGCGATCTTGGTGATAAGTGTCGACACGAGGGTGAAGCCGTAGGCGGCCATCTGCTCGGACACGGTGGCGTTGACGTCCTTGGCGATATCGTCTTTTTTGGCAAAGACCTCATCGAGCGTGTAGACGGGGATGGAAGAGCGCAGGGCATCGGTGATGAAGTCACGCATTTGGTCGACGGGCTCCTGCAGCATGTAGTAGCTCTTGTAGATGCCCGAATCTGCCGGGCCGGCGCCCATGTCATAGCTCACGTGGTACTGAGCAGAGACCTCAAGGCCGATAGTCACGTTGTCCTGGGTCTTAACGTCGATGCCAAAGCCGTTTTTCATGGTGCGCAGACTCACCGTGGCGGCTTTGCGGTCGATCACGGGCACCTTCATGTGGAAGCCCGCGTTGACGATGCGGTTGAACTTGCCCAGACGCTCGATGATCACAGCATGCTGCTGTTCAACGACATAGCAGGCGTTGGGGAGCAGTAGCAACAAAATGATGATGGGAAGCAGAAGGCTCGTAAGGGTAGCGATGATACCGGACAACAGCATGGTTTCTCCTCTGATAGGCACGCGTTGGGACTAGGATACCCGCACAAAGCAGCCGTGTGACACCAACAAGAGGACCCGTGGTCAAAAAAGGCCAAATATGAGTACTGTTACCAGTTTAGTAACAGCGTATTTGGGTCAAAATCGCCTCTTTGAACCCGAAGTCTATCGAAATGACTTCATTTTGTCTCAAGGTTGAGCCAAATTAGCGTACATCTGTTGCGTAAAATGAGCAAAAATGGCTTCGTGAAATGTCTCTATTTTCGTGCCAGTACTCATATTTGCCACTTTTTGACCACAGGGGCATCTGCCGCGCGAAATCGATAGGTCAAATCTGCCAAAAACGGCCCGTAACAAAAAAGCTCCCATTGCTGGGAGCTCTTTCATTTAATGGTGCGGGCGAAAGGACGTCCGCGTATCCGCTTCGCGGATCCGCACCGGCTTCGGCCGCCTGCCGGCGTCCTCGCCAGCTCGCTAAAAACGCTCCGCGTTTTCTTTACGCTCGCTCCTTCGCAGGTTCAAGTCCCCGCGATGGGCCCATAACAAAAAAGCCCCCATTGCTGGGAGCTCTTTCAATCAATGGTGCGGGCGAAAGGACTTGAACCTTCATGGGGTTGCCCCCATACGGACCTGAACCGTACGCGTCTGCCAATTCCGCCACGCCCGCGTGCAGGAATTAGAATAACGGAGCGCCACCGCGAACGCAAGAACTATTTTTGAAAAAGTTTGCAGGCATTTTCCCAGGCGGCTCGAGCGATTGCCTCAGCGTCCTCGCCGGTACGATCGACGCGGTCGTTGACCAGCGCATTTGCTGTGATGGAAATCATTGCAGACTCGCACTCAAGACCGCGAATGGGCTCCGGCGCCATATAGGGACAATCCGTCTCGAACAAAATACGGTCGAGCGGGGTTGCCGCGAATGCCTCGCGCACGTCGTCGTTGCGCTTAAAGGTAGCCGCGCCGCCATAGGCGATGTAACAACCCAAATCCACAAAGCGCTCCATCGTGGCTCGGTCCTCGCCAAAGCAGTGCAGTACGCAACCGGCCTGGGGCACGCCGACCTCGCGCAACACGTTGTAGGCGTCCACATGCGAGGTGCGCTCCTCGTCCGCGTCCTCATGACGCAGATGTAGCTCTACCGGCACATTGCGGCGTACGGCAACCTCGAGTTGGCGCGCCATGCAGTCGATCTGCACGTCGTGGGGCGCCGGCGCAATATCGTCGTCGTAATCCATGTGGTAGTCCAGGCCAATTTCGCCGATGCCAACACACAACGGATCGTCGAGCGCAGTCACAATCTGGGCATGGATATCATCGGTGTAGTCGGGCGCGCCATACGGATGCACGCCGGCGAGATACTTGACCTGCGGAATATCCCGCATCGGCAAAATCTCGCGCACCAGCCAGTCACTATAGTCCGTCACGCTGCGTTTGTCGGCGATGGGGTCGAAGACCGTCACCAACAAGTCGATGCCCGCGGCTTTAGCGCGCACGAGCGTCTCGGGCACTTCTTTGCCCCAGAACGAAAGCAGATGCGCATGCGTGTCGGCAAGCGGTGCCAAGGGCACGGGACAAGCAACCGTCTTCTTTTTCTTGGTAAACGTCACGCGTTCGACATTAGGCGTCATGGGAAAGCTCCTGAACCAAGCGGACAAAGGCAGCGACGTCGAGCGTCTCGGCGCGCGTGGTAGGTGCGATACCGCAGGCCTCAAAGGCGGCGTCGAGCGCGTCCTTGGCAAAGCCGTTGGCGCTCATGGAGTTGCGAATCGTCTTGCGGCGCTGAGCAAACGCAGCGTCGATCACACGGGCCACAAACTCGCGGTCGATGCCCTCAGGTACCACTCCGTCAACGCGATCGATGCGCACTACGGCAGAATCCACGTGCGGTGCCGGCATAAAGCAGCGCGGCGGCACCTCAAAGCGCCCCGTCACCTGCGCATACAGGCCGAGCTTTGCCGTGTAGCCGCCATAGGTCTTGTTGCCCGGCGTTGCGGCAATACGATCTGCAACTTCCTTTTGCACCATGACGACGGCGCGCTTAAGCGCGGGCATCGTCTGGAAGAATTGAAGGATGATCGTCGCCGCCACGTTATAGGGCAGATTCGCGACAAACACCGTGGGTTCACCACCGGCGACCTGCTCAATCTGCTCCGGCGTCACCTTGAGCGCATCGCCCACGATAAAGCGGAAGTTGGCATAGTCGGCGGCATGGGCGTCAAGCACCGGCTCAAGCTCGGGATCGGCCTCGATCGATGTGACGCACGCCGCCTCCTGCAGCAGGGCCAACGTCAGCGTGCCGCAACCCGGGCCGACCTCAAGCACGCGCTCATCGCCCGCAATTTCAGCGAGCTCACAGATACGTTCGATCACATGGTTGTCGATCAGGAAGTTTTGGCCCAGGCGATGCTTGGTCGCAAGGCCAAACTCCTCTAGCAGCTCCCTAGTTGCCGTGGGGTTTGCCAAAGGCGAAGTTGTCATAGTTGCCTCCTTAGCATGGTGGCGGCGTCTTGAAACAAAAGGGCATGGACCGTTGCGGCCATGCCCTTACATCTAAACAGCAAATTGCCGATATGGCGCGCAGCGGCTTAGCCCAGACGCGGGAACAGCGGCTCGCCCTTCTCGACGGGCTGACCACCGGCAAGCAGGCCCCAAGCGCAAATGCCCTTGAGGTCGTCGCTCGCGGCCTCGTCCTCGCAGGACAGGCGGCGCAGGGCCTCGGCAGAAGTCTGGGGCATGAGCGGCATCAGCAGGTGAGCGGCAATGCGGATGGCCTCGAGCAGGTTGTAGATCACAAACGCCAGCTCGTCAGCCTTGGCCTCGTCCTTGGCGAGCGCCCAAGGCTCGGAGTCCTCGATGTAGTGGTTGGCGGCATGGATGAGCTCCATGACCTCGTCCTTAGCTCCGCCGTAATCGAGCACGTCCATCTTGGCCATGTAGCGATCGACCAGGCCATCGGCAATCTTTGCCAGCGGGTTGTCGAACGCATCGAACGATGCGGGCTTGGCGGGCGCGCAACCGTCAAAGTACTTGCCGCTCATGTTGAGCGAACGCGAGATAAGGTTGCCCCAGCTGTTGGCCAGGTCGGCGTTGTAGACCTGCTCCATGCGCTCGAAGCTGATGGCGCCGTCGGTGCCGGGCACCACGTCGGTCATAAAGTAATAGCGATAGCCCTCGACGCCCAGCATGTCGATAACGTCCTGCGGAGCGATGGCGTTGCCGCGGCTCTTGGACATCTTCTCGGCCTTGCCGGTCTCGGCATTGCGCACGGTCAGGAAGCCGTGGGCAAAGACGTGCTCGGGCAGGGCCTCGCCGATGGCCATGAGCATGGCGGGCCAAATGACGCAGTGGAAGCGGATGATGTCCTTGCCCACGATGTGAAACTGCGCGGGCCAGCGATAGGCCAGCTCGGCACGCGCCTCGTCGGTGTCGACACCGTAGCCGACGGCCGTCATATAGTTGAGCAGCGCATCGAACCACACGTAGGTCACGTGACCCTCGTCAAACGGGACCTGAATGCCCCAGTCAAAGCTCGTGCGGCTCACGGAAAGGTCGTTAAGGCCGCCCTCGACAAAGCTGCGCACCTCGTTCATGCGGAACGCGGGCTCGACAAAGTCGGGGTGCTCGTCATAGAGCTTGAGCAGCTTGTCCTGGAACGCAGAGAGTTTAAAGAAGTAGGACTCCTCCTGCACGCGCTCGAGCGGACGGTGGCAGTCGGGGCACAGGTGCTGGCCGACGCTGCCGTACTCTTCGTCACCCTTCTGGACCTGCGTATCGGTAAAGTAGGTCTCGTCGGGCACGCAGTACCAGCCGTCATAGCTGCCCTTATACAGGTAGCCGGACTCCTTCATGCGCTCCCACAGATACTGCACGGCGTGATGCTGGCGCGGCTCGGTGGTACGAATGAAGTCGTCGTTGGAGATCTCGAGCTTGCTCCAAAGCTCCTTGAAGTGCGGAGCCTGGCTGTCGGTCCACTCCTGCGGCGTCATGTTGTGCTTGGCTGCAGCCTCGGCGACCTTCTCGCCGTGCTCGTCCATGCCAGTCAGGAACTTGACGTTATAGCCGGCGGAGCGGCGATAGCGAGCCTGAACGTCGGCGATGATGGTGGAATAAGCCGTGCCCAGGTGCGGATCGGCGTTGACGTAGTAGATGGGCGTCGTGATAAAGAACGAAGGCTTGCTTTGATCCATGGGGTTTATCCTCCAGAAAAACGTTGCATACAGGGGATGATTCTAGCGCAAGGGCTGGATATCCTCCATCTATTGCATATCGAGCACCATGGCATAGACATCGCGCTTGCGGCGCGAGTACTTCTGCGACAGGCGCTTTGCCACCGCGGAGGCGGGCTCTCCCTCCTCGAGCGCGGTGCGAATGTCCTCGCGCAGGGCCTCGTCGGGGTCGGCCGCCGCGGCGCCAACCGGCACGATGCCGGCCTCCTCGTCCTCACTCGGCGGCGCGATGACCAGCGCGATCTCGCCCTTTACCTCGCCACGGGCACGCAGCTCCTCGGTTAGCTGGGCGGCGGATCCACGCAAGACTTCCTCGTGCAGTTTGGTGAGCTCGCGGCAGACGGCAACATCGCGCTGGGGAAAGACCTCGGCCACGGCCTCGAGCGTCGCGACGATGCGATGTGGAGACTCGTAGAAGATGAGCGCGCCGGGGACGACGGCAAGGCGCTGCAGTCGGCGCACGCGGTCGCCGTGCTTGCGGCCCAAAAAGCCTTCGAAGAAGAAATGCTCGCAGGGAATACCGGACGATACGAGCGCCGTGACGCAAGCAGAGGGGCCGGGAATAACCTCGACAGGCACGTCCGCCTCGCGCGCCGCCTCAACCAAAGCCTGGCCGGGATCAGACACACTCGGCATACCGGCGTCCGAGGCAAAGGCGAGGGTCTCCCCCGCCAGCAGGCGGTCGACCAGGCCAGCTGCGCGACTTGCGATCACATTCTCGTCGCAACGAACGAGCGGCTTGGAGATGCCTAGGTGCATCAGCAACTTTGAGGTCACACGCGTGTCTTCGCAGCAGATGGCATCGGCGGCGGCAAAGGCCTCGCCGACGCGCGGAGACAGGTCGCCCAGGTTACCGATGGGCGTACCGACCACATAAAGTTTGCCCGTGCGGGCGCTGTTTTGCGTCATATCAACCTATTCAATCATGCCGCGCTCGAGCGTGCCGAGCGCCGCGCGGGCGTCCCATGCTGCAATACGCTTCTCGGTCTTCCACGTTTGGAAGAACCAGCCAGCCGCCGGCGCAAACGATGCCAGCTGGTTGGCGATAAACACGCGCTCGTAGGCATTGCGGCCCTCGGGCGTAACCGACGAGTTGGCAAAAATCGCCGCACCCGACCATTCACCAACCAAAACGGGGAATCCGGTCGAGATTGCCTCCTTGAGCTCACGCTTGTTGCGCGAAATCGCCGTCGTCAGACCGCGGGGGCTCGTGATGTCGAGCGCATACTCGTCGCGGTAATGGTACAGGTGAAGGTCCATGTAGACGTTCTTGTACTTGGCACCGCGCATAAAGTGCTTCCACTCGCCAGGGTGTCCCGAAGAGGAAAAGACGACAATCTTGTCCTCGGGCATATACGAACGAACGAGCTCGTACGCATCACGATAGAAGTTGCGCAGGTAGTGCGCCGGAATACCGTCTGTCATGGTAAAGAGGCTCTTGCGTACGCTCATCTGCGGCGTATCCAACAGCTCGATGCCCAGCAGGCTCTCGGACTCACCATAGCGATCGGCCAGGCGTTCGAGCACATCGAGCGCAACGTGACGGCCATTGGTGGACGAATGCCACTCAGCGACGACTTCCGGCGTCGTGGGCGAATCGTTGGAATCGCCCTGACCGCCGGGTACAGTCGCCAGATCGAGCAGTACGCGGATGTTGTACTTGGCGGCCCACTCAATAGCACGGTCGATATAATCGACGACCGAGATGTAGGAAGCGTCGGACTCCTGCGAGCCAAAGGCATACCACGGCACCGGCAGGCGCACGGCGTTGAGACCGATCTGCGCCATACGACGAAAATCGTCCTCGCTCACAAACGTCTCGTAATGGCGACGCATGCGCTCGTTATAGGCAGCGGTGCCCATAGCCTCCTGCAGCTCGGCTGCATTGGATGCTCCGGTCGCCGCATAGAGCGACGGGGTCACCCAGGGCTCGGGAATAAACCAGCCAGAGAGATTAACGCCGAGAATCCTCTCCATCACGGCCCCCTTCGAATCGCGCAGGTCGAACCTGCATCGTATTGCATAGGAAAAGTATCGGTTTGAGTATACCCGCGCGTGCGGACAGGCGACCGAACGGTCTACAAAGTGGCGCAAAAGTGGGAGGAATGTCCGGGCAGACGGGCCCGAGATGGCGCGCCGAGATGTACATATGCGCCGGAAGTAGGCGGTCGGAAAGCGTGCCCCGTTTTTTCGCAAAAGACTGGGATGCATTTTCCGCCAAGAGCCGCAAAAGGAAAGCGCGTCCCATTCTGACGCCGGATTCCGGTCCACACTTTCCCAAACAGGCTCAAAGCGGAAAACGCATCCCGCTCTGAAGCCAAATTCCGGGATGCAGTTTCCGCAGGAGCCCTCGGTAAAAGAAAAGGACCCCTTTGCAGAGGTCCTAGTCAATTCAAGGTGGCGGGGAAGGGAATCGCGCCCGCGCTCCGCGCGTGCGGACCGCTGCGGCGCTTCCGCGCCTTGCGAGCTCCGCTGGCAAACGCTATCGCGTTTACTCAGCTCCGCGCCCTCACGGGGTTCGATTCCGTGCGAGAGCTACATAAAAGAAAAGGACCTCTTTGCAGAGGTCCTTATCAAGTCAAGGTGGCGGGGAAGGGAATCGAACCCCTGACACGAGGATTTTCAGTCCTCTGCTCTACCAACTGAGCTACCCAGCCATTTGAGGTGTGCCTTGTTTCAAGGCTTGATTAGTATAACCAAGGACGCGCTCCGGTCAACCGAGAATTTTAAAAAAGTTTTTGAGCGCGACATCGACCACGATCTCGATCCTATAGAACGGCACGTCAGAAGCATCAACCGGCCGCAAGAAGTTTTTCGCTCAGTCCCTTAAGCCGGCACGCGTTGGAGAGCAGGGGGCGAAACAATGATTGAAGGGCGCTCGAGTGCCGCCCAGGCGCCGGGGCAAGAGCACATGCGCCAGGGACGTACGTTTTCGTAACACACGAGGACATTGCCATTGCGATCGATAAAGGCGATGTCGATGGGATAGGCCATAAAGCAGGTGTGGACCGAGGAACAGCGCGGAAACGCCATGACAAGCGGCAGTCCGCTGGCGGCAATCGGCCGCCGTCCCAGCATGCCGCGCAGACGCACGGTAAACGACTCCGCCACCACAAACTCGGCCGGCGTCCAGTCCAACATGTTGAGCGCCCGCGCGTAGGCGATATAGGACGAGACCGCGGTCACATGACCACCCCCGGACGCCACGGATCGACCGTCACCGCGCGTTCATGCGTGAGCACGGCCGGCGCCCCCAGGGAAACGCCGGCGATGCTCAGCGAACTCGGCCACGGTTCGTAGTGCATGGTGCAGGTATAGGTCCTAAACGTACCAGAAAGAGAGAGCAGGCCACCATCCGATGACGCCTTGCCTTGCTCGCTCGAGACCTCGACCTGTAGGCCATATCCCTCCATGGCATCCTGAATCTGAGCCTGAACGGTCGCGGAAGCGTCAATGGAGCTCTCGTCACCCTCCCCGCCCGGCGCCACAGCGTGCGCCAGCACGATGTCGGGCACCACGCGGTCGAAGCGCGCGACCGCGCCGGCAAAGATCATGACGTTGTACGCGATGAGAGCCAGCACGATCAGGACGGGCGTAACCACGGCCATCTCGACCGTCGCCTGGGCACGCTCCTCGCGCAAGCCCGTGCGAACGCCCATTACGACCCACCGCCAAAAGCCCCCGCCAGCGTGGCAACATCGACAGTGAGCGGGATGGAGCCGCCACCGGGCAGCGGGATCTCCGCAAGCGTGAACACCGCGCCGCTGATGGTGCGCTCGACGTGATATTCCAATGCCTCGCAAAGTGCCTTTGGGTCAGTCACGCCCAAGGGGATTTTTCGCAGGGTATCTTGAGTTTTGGAGATGCCCGCGATATCGGACCCCGGACTTTTAATGACATTGGCGGTATCGGTCAACACCGGTTTTCGCAGACGCAAATCGCACGGTTCGAGCCCCAGCGCCGCCACGGAAGACGAGACGGTGTCACCGAGCCAGGACGCGATGGAGCCCAACGCGCCGCCACCCCCTCCCAAGCCACCAATCAGCTCTCCCATAAGCTCGTCGGCCGCACCCTGGATGTCTCCGTACCCCACAAGCAGGTGGCCCCAAACATCCATAACGCCGTCGAGCACGCCGGCAACGCCGCCCGAACGCTCCTCCAGCGTCGAGAAAAACCGCGAGAGAACGTTATTTTGCGCCGTCGCATCATCGGGCGCGAGCACTGCAGCAGAAATTGCACCACGATCGCCAAGCTCAACAGCCGTGTTAAACGAGGAGCTGAGCTCGTCGGGGCTGGAGATGGCGCCCGAGACCGCAAAGGCGACTACGCCGTTGCGGCCGGGCGGCGCGATGCGCGGGCGCTCACCGGAAAGTTCTTTGATGGCGGTATCGAACGCATTGCCCGCACGGTCGGCTTCGTCCTGGGTCTGACGCTCGAGTTCGAGCTCCTTGTTGCGACAGTCGACGTAGTCCTCCAGGGCGTCTTTAAACTTGTCAAAGTGATACTCGAAGCCGTTTTCGATAGAGGTTGAAGGCGCCGCAACAGCACCAAGCGACAAAACGCCAAAATGGCATTTGCTGCATTTATCCTGCCCATCGTAATCGGCAACCGAAGCAAATCCGCTCGGCGTTCCTTTCTTGTAGTTAGGGCAGGTCGTCCCGTAATGCAGATACGCCTTGCCATCGTTCACGCTCGTCGGCCACACTGCATCGGTGTAGAGCTCGGTCGCCCGAACCTCATCAGAGTTGCGCGGCAGCAGCGGAATATAGGAGGAAACCCTGTCTCCGTTCTCGGTTATATATGCCCGATCGACCTCCGCACTCGCATAGGTATAGAACGCCTTACGCGCCGCAGACTCTGCCTTCATCTCGACACTCGAGCCTTGGGGTTTCTCATTTGTCAGACGCCAATGGTAGTAGTCCTTCGCGCGATCAAGGGCAACTTGAGGCTCCCACGTAACGCTCGATGAGTAATGCGGATTTTGAACACCGGAGAGATCCGTTAGGCTTTTTGCGCGCTCCCACATACACGAACAGCTGCCGACCGAACCTTTATCCGATCCACCGCAATCCGCTAGCCAGGCGCGCTCTTTGGCCTTCGCCGTCTCCTCCGATGCTTTTTGTAGCTCCTCGGCCGCGCGCTCCAGATCTTCCGACGCATCTTTAATGGCATCGGTCGAGATTTCGGATCCTTCGAGCGCAACAAAATCCGACTCGGACGTCCTAGGCACGGCAAGCGCCGTACCGGTATAGGTCACGCCGTCGGTATCCTGCGCCGATACTGCCTGCATGGCGCGCGCGGCAACCAGGTACGGCAAGGCGGTCTCGATCTTTTGCAGGCCCTTTGCCGCGCTTTTAGCAAACTTGTTACGCGTTTTAATGATCTGGGTTCCCGTATCGATGATATCGCTGCCGACAACCTCGGCGCCCGGAATGAGAATGGCAACCAAGCCGGTGCCGATCGTGGCAAACCCCGCCAGGCCCAAACTCAAAATGCTCGCATCGACCACCGTGGCGGCTGTGTGATAGGACGACACCACGTTGGCGCCCGCCAGTGCACCGCTATCGGCCGCCACCTGGGTGTCTCCGGCGCGCGACATACTCCATATCGCCGCGGTCGACGAAAACAGCAGCGTAAGCACCACCAGAATGACAACCGCAGAGGAGAGCGTGGTATAGGCGCCGTCTTCGATAAACAAGTCGATACCGGCGCGGCCCATAAAGCCGCCCCGCTTGCGGCGAGCGCCTGGTCGACGGCGGGCCGCAAGCCCTTGCGTCGCCCGCAGCAGGCAGCGCCTAATCCCATGCAGCAATCCATGAATCATAATCTCCCTCCAGCCATTCGGGACGCGATCGATACGAGACGTCGACCTTGAGCTCGACATAGCCGCCCTCACCCGCACTGCCCATGGCCCGCACAAATGCACCGATCACGGGCAGCGGCTTAACCTCGCCGACAACAGACACGGACGAAACACCGCCGGCACCGGCCCGCCCCAACTCGATATCCCACGACAGCGGCCCGCCGGCATGAAAAATCGAGACGTTGGGCACCGCGGCAAGTCTGCGACGAGTGAACTCCTTAAGGTCATCGTCGTTCTCCACCGTCGTCGTGGTCATAAGCCGCGCGGTCTCGGCGGCGGCAGACTCCATGACCGCGCGCGTATAGAGCAGGCACACCGGCTGCAACGCGAGCAAGATAAGCGTCAAAAACGTCGGCAGCAAAAAGGCGGCCTCGACCGTAGACTGCGCCCGATCCTCGCATGCGATATCAATACAGAGCGATGTCCTTGGCACCCGTCGCGGCATCGATAACCGACGATGGGGCGACGCCATGAGACGCTGCCCGCTCGACCAGTGCCGCCAAGCGCCCATCGGTGCCAGCGCGCCAAAGCCCCGCAATCGCCAGCGCAATCGACAACAGCGCCACGGTGACGATGGCGTATTCGACGGTCGACTGAGCAGATTCCTCACGCAGGACATCATGCATTTCACGACCCCTCCTTTGACTCCGTTGTTTGCGGAACCAGACGCACGGCACGCAGGCGGCACGAGGCATCTCCGGCATCCGCGGCAACCGTCACCATGTCGACCCAGCCTCGCCCATCGCGCACGATGGCGCCCCATACGTTGCCCTTAATATCGAGATAGCCGCTCAGGGCGAGTTGGGCCGTAGGCACCTCGCGGTAGGCGCGCAGCAAGTCTGCTGCTGCCTCGGTCATCGGCCGGTCCTCGGACCATGCGAGCCGAACCGCAATCGCGTTGTCTGTAGACGGCTCCGTCGCACTGGCCGCTCGCTCGTCGAGTGCCTGCAAAAAGGTCTGAGCCGTGACGGCGGCATTCTGACCGCTCGAATCTTGCGCGCCTTCCGCTTGTGACACCGCCGCCGAGCCCGATCCCAAATCGGCAGTAGCGCCTGGACGCTGCTGTCGCGCAACACCCAGCCCCCAAAGCGTCACCGCTATTGCCACGAGCAAACAGACGAGCACCAGCGGCGAACCAACAGGCCGCCTGCCTCCTACAGGCTGTTGATGCCGTCTTTGATCGCGTTCCATAGTTCTTCGACTTTGCTCTTAAACGCGACGATGGCGATAATCGCGATCACTACGAGCACGCCGACCAAGATGGCGTATTCGGTAGTGCCCTGCGCGCTCTCCTCCCGCAACAGCGCCTCGGCACGCTGGCGAGCGCGGATTGCCCGGCAAAAAGCCCAGCTCCAAGCCTTGCCCGCAATGTCGGTCATCGTGTTCATGTATTCCTCCCTACATCATCCCGCCTGCTCCCAGCAGCGGGCCCAATATGGACAGAAGCAACGCCGGCAAGATGAGCGTGCCGGTGGGAATCAGCAACTTGACCGGCGCGCGCTCGATCTCGCGCTCGACTGCGGCGCGATGGGCCGCACGGATCTCGCGACTTTGAGCAGCCAGCGTCTCGGCCAGCGGAGCGCCCAGGGCAAGCGCTTGCCCCACCGTGATGGCAAAGGTCTCAAGCGCCCTCACGTCCAAATCACGCGCGGCAGCCAACAACTCGGCCTCGCGCGTCCCCACGCCCACCTGCCATGCCATGCAGGCTCGCTCAAGACGGACGGCCAGCACCGACCGACGATTGGCACAGAAAATCTCGAGCGCCGCATCAAACGAAAGGCCGGCAGAAAGACCCAGGCGCACCACGTCGATCATCTCGGACACCTCACCGAGCGACACCCGCGCCGGGCCGCCCGCCCCAATCGCGCCCTTCATTCGCGCAGTCAGGGTATCAATCACCGAGTAGCCCGCAGCAATGACCAGTACCGCTTCACGCTTGCACGTCTCTGCAATCTTGCAAGCATCCGCACGCTCCAAACCTGTCGCGGCAAATACACTCAGGGCACACAGACAAGCCGCGGCCCCGACCAGGGCGCTCATAGCTCCACCCGCATAATGCGCCGGATAACTACCAGGGCAACGACGTTGAGGGCAAGTCCCAGTACCACGGCGCCCGCACCAGCCGGCGTCGCAAGACCGCGGCGAAAGTCTGCCGAAAGCAAAGCCAGCACCGCGCACATGCCCGCCGGCATCGCCGCGACCATGTGTGCCGACATACGCGCCTGTGACGTCTTAACGTCCAGACGGCGTTTGAGCTCAATGCGCTCACCCACCATGCTCGACGCCTCGGACAGCAAGCCGGCAAGCGGAGCCCCGGTACGCTGCGATACTTTGAGCGCCAAGGTGACAAGCGAAAGGCCGGGAGCATCGATGCGAACGAGTAGGTCATCGAGTGCGTCGGTCGCCGAGATACCGCAATCGATTGCCGCCGCCACCCGCAAAAACTCGGTATGCACCGGCTCTTGCGCATGGGCGCCCACAAAGCGCATACCCTGTGCCAGCGAATGCCCCGAGGCAAGCGACATGGATAACGCTGTGAATGCCTCGGGCATGGCCTCTTCTACATCATGCTGTTCGCGTCGGCGATCGAAGGTGTCACGCGCGGCGCCCACGCCAAACGGCGCCACCAGCCCCAAGACAAAGCCGATGGGCGACAACGACGTAACGGCCAGCAAAACGCTGCAGATACCGCTCGACAGCAGCAGAAATGCCAGACGAGCCGCGTTATCCTCAATAGCAAGCCCAAGGCGATCTGCGGGGATCAGCGACGCCCACGAGCGGGCAATCTTTGTCAGCAGGTCGTTTTCCGCCAACTCACGGGGCAGTTTCTCCGCCATCGATTCGAGCGTCTGGCGCGCCAGCTCCGCCGGCGGCATCCGCGGCACACGAGGCTCTGCCCCACACGCCGTCGCGACAGAAAGCCCCGCCAAACCCCCTACGACGAGGGGCACAGCGATCTCCATTCGTCCACCTCCTCTTGCGTGAGCGTTCCCAACCGCAAGCCCTCCGCAATAAACGGCGGCTCGCGGTCGAGCGTCCAGGTGCGTTCGGCGGCATCGAACGTCACGTAGCGCTCGAGCTCAACACCGCCCGACGCGCCGCGGCGAACCCCCGAATATGAGGCCACAAAGCGCCTGCCATCTGCATGACGCTCGGACATCACGATGCCGTCGAGCGCCATGGCGATCTGCTCTTCGATAAGCTCACTCGGCAAATCGATGCCGTAGCGCGCAAGCAGCGTCAGGCGAACCACGGTCTCCTGCTCGGTACCCGCATGGAGCGTGGTGAGCGAGCCGTCGTGGCCCGTGTTCATGGCCTGCAGCATGTCGCAGCACTCGGCACCGCGCACCTCGCCCACGACGATGCGATCGGGGCGCATACGCAGAGCATTGGTCACCAGGTCGCGAATCGTCACCGCACCCTCGCCCTCGATTGACGCCTCACGCGCCTCCAGACGGACAACGTGTGGGTGATGTGCAAACTTGAGCTCGGCGGAATCCTCGATCGTCACGATGCGCTCGCCGGTGGAAATCTCGCACGACAGCGCGTTGAGCAGCGTGGTCTTGCCCGACCCCGTGCCTCCCGCAACCGCCAAGTCCTGCCGCAACGACACCGCGCACGACAGCAGCTGCGCATACCAAAGCGGCAGTGACCCCAACCCCACAAGCTCGTCCAACGAACAGATACGGTCCGAGAACTTACGGATGGTGAGAATTGGCCCGTCGATCGCCACGGGTGGAATCACCGCGTTGACGCGATAACCCGTCTTGAGGCGGGCGTTGACGATGGGGCTACGCTCGTCGATACGACGACCGAGCGGCGAGATGATACGGTCGATGAGCACACGGATCTGCTCGTCGTCCTCAAACGCGTGCTCGATGGGATACAAAACGCCACTGCGCTCAAAAAAGGCAGAGCGACAGCCGTTGATCATGATTTCGGTAACGGTGTCGTCCTCGATGAGCGGCTGCAGAGGTCCCAGGCCCACCACGTCATCTAGAATCTCGTCGATGATGGTCTCACGCTCAGGCGTCGCCAAGTCGGTCGGCTCTTCCACGTTGAGCGCCGCTTCCACCGCCGGACGTAGCTCAGAGCGGGCAAGGGCAGGGTC
Organism: Collinsella aerofaciens ATCC 25986; assembly: GCF_964259375.1. Taxonomy (GTDB): domain Bacteria; phylum Actinomycetota; class Coriobacteriia; order Coriobacteriales; family Coriobacteriaceae; genus Collinsella; species Collinsella aerofaciens_BO. Next base: position 31,307 of record NZ_CAXVJM010000002.1, on the reverse strand, counting down.
GACGTAGGCGCTGATGCGCGCCACCTCGTCGTAGCCCATGCGGTCCATCACCGCACGCTTGGTGCGGCGTTTAACGGCACGGCGGCGTCCCGCATCAACGGGGGCAGCCGCAGCGGCCGCGCCAGCGGCTTTAATCCGCGTCTGCAGACTCATCGCGAATCACCCTCACGCGACCAGGGAAGACGGATGCGCGGGCGCTCGGTGCGGGTCGCGCGGTCAGCGACCATATCGCTCCAGGGACCGACGGCGCAGCCCAGCTCCACGAGCATCTCGCGCGTGGCCTCGCGCACGCTGGTCGCAAAAGCGCTCGTCTGACCCACTGCCTCATCGGCGCGACCGAATGCCATGAGCGCGGCCAAGTCCTGACCGCCATCGGCAATGCGGATCTTGGAGCTCAGTGCGCAGGCAATCTCGAAGCGCATGGCGACGTCCTCGTCGGCACCGCGTGCACCAAACCGGTTGAACACGGCGCTCATGCGCGTGCGTGGCACGCCCACGCGGCTCGCCAGCCCAATGACGCGCGAAGCGGATGTCGCGGACGATACCGCCGCATCGCCTACGACCAGGCAACGGTCGCTTGCCGCCACCGCGGCGGCCACGGCATCACCCCAAAAGACCGAGGTGTCGACAAAGACCACGTCGGATTCGCGACGTAAGACATCGAGCAATAGCTCCACCGGACGTGCCATGAGCTCGGCCTTCTCGGGGGCCGCGACAGGCCCCCAGAGCGTGACGCCCGGGGCGACGCGCATCGATGCGGCCACGATATCCGGCTCGGCAAGTGCGCCCGCCGCCGACGGCTCGATAAGCGTCGCCATATCGTGCGGGGCATCGACGCCCAGCAGATCGTATAGGTTTCCAAACATGAGGTCCAAGTCGAGCACGGCGGCACGCAAACCCAACAGCGACGCCGCATGCGCCATGGTGGCAACGATCGTCGACTTGCCGCAACCGCCCGAACCCGAAACGGCGCAGACGACCGGTACCCGACGCGACGGAATCGACGAGTCCGCCGACGGCGCGGGGGCTGACGGTGCAGGAACCGGCGACACAGACGCGGGCGATAACACCCCCGTCTCCCCCGCCGCGGTCACGCGCTGAGCCCAAGCCGGCATGGCAGGCTGCCCGGACTGCGGTTCCGAAGCCAAAGACGCAGCGGCACACGGCTCGTCAGCCCCGGCAAAACCCTCGACCTCGTCGAGCTCATCGGCCAGATTTACGCCGTGCACGTATCCCATATCTTCAGCCAGAACGTCATCGCCATACGGTACCGGCCCTCCAGCGTCATCGTATGCAAGGGGGTCCCGGGGGCGCCGACCATGCTCGGCTTCCGCTTTTCCATATTCATCAACACGCGGGCCTCTTGTAGCGCGAGGCGCCCCGGGTTCCCTATCAACGAAAGCATCGGGCTCAATCGTCATGCGCCGATCGGAATCAACCGTTCCCTCACCCGCGCGCCCGTTGCCGCACAAACTGTGCGCAGCGATGACCTCGGTCGCCCCCGCGCGAAACAGCCCCTCGATATCCGACGGGTCGAGCGTCTCAATCAACACGACGACACGACTTACACGGCCCTCGGCCGTCAGGCGCGCAACGGTCTTCCGCACGTCTTCGGTATCGAACAGAGACGCCGCAATGATGGCGGCACCGCGGCGCGACGGAAACGCCCGCGCCATGGATACCAGCCCGTCCAGGTCGCCCACGCGAAGTACCTGCGCGCCCACATCGCGGCCCTCGACTTCCTGCTGTAGCAGCCCGTAATCACCGCACGCGCAGCACGCAAGCCAGATCGCCTTCATCACTCGTCGCCTCCGCTCTTTTTGCCGCGCGCCGTGGCGGGAATCGTCAAGCTGACCGTTCCCTTTCCCGAGGCTCCCAGCAGTTCCTTGACATCTTCGGGGTCTGCCGCCAGCGTCACCCATTCGATCTTGCCTTCACGCGTGGTGCCGGCATCTTCGCTGGTATCGATCACGTACGCGCCGCACAAACGATCGGTCACGCCATCTTTTTGCACGTACACGTCCACATAGCTGCCCACGCCCGTGGCACCGCCGACCGAGTGCTCGGCATCGACCGCCACCGAAACGGCAACCTTGCCTTTAGGCACCTCGAGCTTGTGGCTTTCGGCCTTGGTGTAGACATTGCAAATCACGGCGTTTTTGGGAATGCGCGAGGTCGTCACGTCGCCGCGCACCTGACGCAGCTCGGTCGCCGCATCACGCGGCAACAGACTCGCCAGCCATTCCTGAGTTATGACATTAGTCTCGTCGAGGGTCTCACCCGCATCGATATCGCGCGCCGCGACGCACACCTCAACGCGGTCGCCGCCGTATTTTGCCAACGTCTCGGCCTGAGCCTGCTCGGCTTGCGAACGGATCGACGAGCCGTAAACCATGCAGAGCGCCGCGGCAAGCACGCCCGCGGCCAGACTGATGGCGATGCGCTTGCTCTTGTTCACGGCCGCTCCTCTCAAGGTAGCACCGGGCAAATGCCCGTACCACCATTGTCTGGGCGGCCAGGGCGCAAAGCGGTGCAATCGCAATCTTGGTTTTACGTGTCAAACCAATTGCTGACCAAAAGCTGACCAGCCCGTCAAGCTCGTGGCAAGGTTTTGGTCAGAACGTCGGCAAAACGCATATTTCGAGACGCTTTGGCAGCAAAAAAGCCGCCTCCCAAGCAGTTGGGAGGCGGCTGTCATAGGAAAAATCAATTACAGATGGACATCGGGGTCGAGCATTTGGGCACTCACGCGCATGGATGACGCCAGGTTTTGGAACGTCTCCAGGCGCAGGCTGTCGATCTGCCCCGCGTCCTCGGCCTCGCGAACGGCACAACCCGGCTCATGAGTGTGCGTGCAATCGCCAAACCGGCACGCACGCGACGCCTCGACGATCTCGGGGAAGGCACGCGCCAGACCCCGCTCATGTCCCACGAGCGGCAGGCTGCGCAGGCCCGGGGCATCGGCGATCACGCCGGCGTCGCCCGGCAGCGTCACCATCACGCGCGCAACCGTGGTGTGGCGACCCTGGTCATCACGCTCGCGCACGCCGCCAGTGGCTAGCGCATCGTGACCCAGCAGCGCATTGAGCAGCGTCGACTTGCCGGCGCCCGACTCGCCCAAGATCATGGCACAGCTCCCAGCCGGCACGCAGGCGCGAACCTCGTCCAGGCCGAGGCCCTCGGCAGAAGACGTCACGATCACGCGCACGACCGGACCCACCAGACGGCGCACGCGATCCAGATCGCGCTCGAGCTCGTCGGCGTCGCAGCGGTCGGCCTTGGTAAGTACCACCACCGGCTCGGCGTCGCAGTCGAGCGCCAACACCAGTGAGCGCGCCACGCGATCGAGCAGCACCTCGCCGGCGCCGAGCGCCTGCACGATCAGCACGCTGTCGACGTTGGAGCAGAGCACCTGGCGCTCACCGCGGGCACGGCCACGCCAACGCTCAAAGCTCGTACGGCGCGGTAGTACGCACTCGATGACGCCCATGTCGTGCCCGGGAGCACGGCGAACCGCCACGCGGTCGCCCACAGCGGGCAGCAAGACCTCGTCCTCGCCACGCGACTTGGCAAACCCTACGGCATGCTCGGCACGAAACGTGTCATCGGCAGTCGCCACCAGCGGAAACCCGCGGTCCAGGCGCACCACGGCACCGAGCTGCATCTGCTCGGGCTCCTCGGCCTGTGCGCAAAAGTCGTCAAATGCAGCCTGCTGAGCCGCATCGACCGGCAGGTCATCGAACGCCGGAACATCCTGCAACGCGTCAAGCCCCGGTACGCTTGCCAGCAGCTCCTCAGCAGATGCAGGGGCTTCGGTCGCGAGCTTCCGACGACGATCGCGCTTAGCCCGCGCCCCCGTCGTCTTTTTCTTCGCCTTAGCCTTAGCCTTGCCCACAAACGCCTCCCAGTACCCAAAATCACAACTGAGCAGGTATTTTAAATCAAAAAGAGCTGGCCGGGCAAAGCCCGACCAGCTCACACACTTTCCCTCAGCTTACGGTCCCGAGAGGCTATCCGAAGGCCCGCCCGCCGGGAGGAGTTTCTTCTGAGCGATCCCGCAGCGCGAAGCGCGAGGACCAGCGAAGAAGAAACCCCGCAGGCGGTCGGGCCGGCGGGAAGGATAGCCTTTCGACCTACTCCTTCTCGACCGCGCGCATGATCGCCTTGTAGATCTCCATCAGCGGGATGATCAGGAAGGCCAAGCCCAGCGCGGCGATAACGCCCTTAAGCTCAAGCGTCACGGGGCCAAAGAACATCTCGGCAAGCGTCGGCTGCACGGTTACGATCACCGTCAGCACCAGCGCCAGCGCGGCCGAAGCCCACAGCCACTTGTTCTGCTTCTTCATGCTAAACAGCGACGCACGACGGCTGCGCATATTAAAGCAGTGGAAGATCTCGACCATGTTGAGCGTGATGAATGCCATCATCACGCCTTCCTCGTCGGCATTACCGGCGATCATATCGGCGATGTGGATGTAGCCCATGTCAAAGTACACGCCCACAAAGAAGCTCGCCAGCACCAGCACGGTGATGATTAGGCCCTGGACCACACAGTCCAGACCCATATGTCCGGCAAAGACACCGTCCTTGGCGTTGCGCGGCTTGCGCTTCATGATGTCGCCCTCGGCATCCTCCATGCCCAGCGCGAGCGCGGGGAAGCAGTCGGTGACCAGGTTCACCCACAGCAGCTGCACCGGCTGGAAGATGGTAAAGCCGATGAGCGTGGCGATGAATACCGAGAAGACTTCGGCAAGGTTGGCCGAAAGCAGGAACTGGATGACCTTGCGGATGTTGTCGTAGATGCGACGGCCCTCTTCGCAGGCACCGATGATGGTGGCGAAGTTATCGTCAGCAAGCACCATGTCGGCGACGTTCTTGGTGACGTCGGTGCCGGTGATGCCCATACCCACGCCGATGTCGGCGCGCTTGATGGACGGGGCATCGTTGACGCCGTCGCCCGTCATGGCGACGATCTGGTCGCGCGACTTCCAAGCCTCGACGATGCGGGTCTTGTGCTCGGGCTGGACACGGGCGTACACGCCGTAGTCCTCGATGTGCGCGTCGAGCTCCTCGTCGCTCATGCGGTCGAGGTCGGCACCGGTGATAGCCTGGCTGCGATCGGCGACGATGCCCAGCTGCCTGGCGATGGCCACGGCGGTGTCGATGTGGTCGCCCGTAATCATGACAGTGCGGATGCCGGCGTCGTGCGCCTCGCGGATAGCGTCGGCCACCTCGGGACGGACCGGGTCGATCATGCCGGACAGGCCGCAGAAGACCAGGTCATGCTCGAGCGCAGCGGGGCTGCAGTCGGCGGGAACCTCGGTGTAGGTGCGGCTCGCCAGCGCCAGCACGCGCAGGGCCTCGTCGGCCATGGCCTTGTTGGCTGCCACGAGCTCGGCGCGGCGCTCCTCGGTCAGGGGCACAACCTTATCGCCCTCGTAGATATGGGTGCACAGGCCAATCACCACGTCGGGCGCGCCCTTGGTGTACTGCTCGTACTCGCCGTCCAGGGTCTCGACGACCACGGACATCATCTTACGGCCCGAGTCGAACGGGGCCTCGCCCACGCGCGGGTGTTCGGCAGTCAGGCCAGTAAGACCAGCCTTGCCGGCATCGTTGACGAGTGCGCACTCGGTCGGCTCGCCCACGGCCTCGCCCAGCTCCTCGTCCCACTGGGCATCGGAGCACAGCGCCATGCCGGCCAAGAACTTCTCCTTGGGCGCAGCGAGCTCGTGCTTGACGACGGTCATCTTGTTTTGGGTAAGGGTGCCGGTCTTGTCGGAGCAGATGGTCTGTGTGCAGCCGAGGGTCTCGACGGCAGAGAGCTTGCGGATGATTGCCTGGCGCTTGGCCATCTTGGTCACGCCAAGCGACAGCACGATGGTCACGACGGCGACCAGGCCCTCGGGGATGGCAGCGACGGCGAGCGAAACGGCGACCATAAAGGTGTCGAGCAGGGCAGTCGGGTCGGTGAGAACGTTGCCCACGCCGTGACGGATGATGTCGACGCCAAAGATGACGACGCAGATGACGATAACCATGATGGTAAGGATGCGGCTGAGCTCGGCGAGCTTCACCTGCAGCGGCGTGAGCTCTTCCTTGGCCTCGGCCAGGGCGCCGGCAATCTTGCCCATCTCGGTGTTCATACCGGTGCCGACCACGACGGCGCGACCGCGACCGTACACCACAGTGGAGCCCATGTAGCACATGTTCTTACGGTCACCGAGCGGCACGTCGTCGGTGCCCGCGGCGAGCTCGATCACGTTGGCGTGCTTCTCGACCGGCACGGACTCGCCGGTCAGTGCGGCCTCTTCGATCTTCATCGTGGCGCTCTCGAGTACGCGGCAGTCGGCCGGGACGGAGTCGCCCGCCTCGAGCATGATCACGTCGCCGGGGACGAGCTCGGCGCTCGGCAGGTGCACGAGCTTGCCGTCGCGCAGCACCTTGGACTGCGCCGCGCTCATCTCCTGCAGCGCCTCGAGAGCCTCCTCGCTCTTGGCTTCCTGGACCACGCCCAGCACCGAGTTGACGATAACGACGAACATAATAATGGCGACGTCGGCAAAGTCGGGCTCGCCCTTGACCATGCCCGTGAGTGCGCTGATGACGGCGGCAACGATCAGCATGATGACCATGGGATCGGCCATCTGCTCAAAGAAGCGCTTCCACAGCGGCGTTTTCTCGGCTTCCTCAAGCTTGTTAGGGCCTGTCTTGGCGAGGCGCGACGACGCCTCGTCGTTGCTCAGGCCGAGGTTCTCATCGACACCCTGGTCGCTGAGTACCTCCGCCGCGGCGGACAGGTATTCCTTTTGCATATAGAGTCCCCTCCTGGGATTCGGGCCACTCAGCAGATTGATGCCCGATCATAATTCCCAGGAGAAGGGCAAGGGCTCATCAAGGCTGCCGTGCTGAGCGGCAGTTGATAGTGGGGCTATGGTACCCCAAAGCGGCGCGTCTAGCCAAAACATTCCAATTGGAAACACGGCACAGGCGCAACGGTGCAGACAGTGTGATGCTCAAGATTGATAAAACGTTTTTTCTTCGGCGCATCATCGAACTAAAATATCGCCCAGATAGCAGCGGTTAGAACGGTTGGTAAAGTTTTTGCATATACCGTTTTTCCGCAAAAAATGAACTTCTAATTCGGCATACGGTCGATTTTTTGGGGTATTCGGTCGGCATTTCGTTATAATCATCTCAGTTTTATTTCTTATGGTTTATCTATCAGCGCAAGACGATGTCAGATGGAGGTCTGAATGTACAAGCGCACCAAGATTGTATGCACCATGGGTCCCGCCTGCGATAGCGACGAGACCATCCGCGAGATGATCAAGGCGGGCATGAACGTCGCCCGTTTTAACTTCTCGCACGGCTCCTACGACGAGCACCACGGTCGCATCGAGCGCGTCCGCCGTATTTCCAAGGAGCTCGGCATGCCCGTCGGCATCCTGCTCGACACCAAGGGCCCCGAGGTCCGCACCGGCCTTTTGGTCGATGGCAAGAAGGTTGCCGTCAAGACCGGCGACAAGATCGTCGTCACCGCTCAGCCCACGTCCGAGGATTTCCACGGCACCGCTGAGCACATCTCCCTCGACTACCTGGCTCTGCCCTCCGAGGTCGAGAAGGGCTCCCTCATCCTGATCGATGACGGCCTGGTTGCCCTCGAGGTCGAGTCCGTCGACGGCCAGGACATGACCTGCGTCGTCAAGAACGACGGCCTGATTGGCGAGCGCAAGGGCGTCAACATGCCCAACGTCAACATCTCGCTGCCCGCCATCACCGAGCGCGATCGTCAGGACATCCTCTTTGGCCTGACCGAAAACATCGACTACATCGCCGCTTCCTTCATCCGTGACGGCGAGTCCGTCCGCGGCATCCGCGAGCTTTGCCGCGAGAACGGCGGCGAGCACGTGACGATCTTCCCGAAGATCGAGTGCGCCCTGGGCGTCGAGAACTTCGACGAGATCCTCGAGGCTTCCGACGGCATCATGGTCGCCCGTGGCGATCTGGGCATCGAGATCAAGCCCGAGCTCGTTCCCCACATCCAGAAGGAGATCATCGCTAAGTGCAACGCGGCCTACAAGCCCGTTATCACCGCTACGCAGATGCTCGACTCCATGCAGCAGAACCCGCGCCCGACGCGCGCCGAGGTTGCCGACGTTGCTAACGCCATTTACGACGGCACCGACGCCGTCATGCTGTCCGGCGAGTCCGCTGCCGGCAAGTACCCGGTCGAGGCCGTCAAGATGCAGGCCAGCATTGCTCTCGAGACCGAGAAGTACCTCCCGGCTCACGCTCCGCTCGAGGTTCCGGCTGACGCTCACGGCACCCGCGTCGTCAACAACGTTGTGGGTATGTCCGCCGTGAACATGGCCACCACCGTTGGCGCCAAGTGCATCACCGTGCCGACGACCACCGGTCGTACCGCTCGCCTGATCTCGCACTTCCGTCCCAACATGCCGATCTGCGCGTTCTCCCGCCACGAGTGGGCCGTCCAGCAGATGATCATGTACTGGGGCGTTATCCCGCACCAGGCCGAGATTACCCAGGGCACCGTCAACGGCACGATCGTCAAGGCGATCGAGACCGCTAAGGAGCTCGGCTACGTCAAGACTGGCGATTTGACCGTCGCTACCGCCGGCGATCCCCGTATGAGCGTCCAGCTCGAGGACAAGGTCTCCTCGACCAACGTCGCTTACGTCGCTCAGGTGCGCTAAATCGCACTTGCAAGCAGATTTGCATTGCAAAGGGCCCGGAAGGCATTGCCTTCCGGGCCCTTTTTCTGTGCCAATGCCGGCGCACGGCAAAACACGCACTCATTTCTTTACCAAAAGCGCGAAATCCACCCTTCGAGGCCCAAAAATAAAGTCCCAAGCGCTAAAAGTGTTCGCCCGGTGGCAAACCCACACCTTAACCGACGCTGCTAAATCGTTTTAGCAAGAGTCAGATCGACCTGGTTTTCGGAAGTGCGGGGAAAAATTGCCTACCCCCGAGCACAAGCCCTTTTATTTCAACAAAACCCCTGATAAAGTTGGCTCAAATACCGCTTGTGCTTTGCCTGTTTGTCTTTTTCCCCGCACTTCCGAAACCGATAGCCTTTCTAGCCCAAACAACGCTCGAACGATCGGATTGCCATGTCATTTCTCGCTTGCGGACCCACAGCTTTTCAGTACTATCGCATCCCGCCCCAGATACTAGGACTCTATCCGGCAATCCTGCCGCCCGACCATGACCATCGCTTGGTGCATTACTCAAAACAACCAGTATTTAAAGACTTGCTCGGCACACCAGTTTGGAGATTCGTGGGCGAAAGAAAACAGCGCGCGAACGGAAAGCTATTTCATAGCCGTCTGCTAACCCAAGAGCCGCCTCCTGGGTCGTTTAGGCAGACTGAGCATGGATTTGATGTCACGTCGCCCGAGTTTACGCTGCTCAGCCTTGCTACGCAGGTCTCACGCAACCAGTTACTCATGGCTTGCTACGAGATGTGCGGCTCCTTTGCAGTGTTTAGGCCCTGCGAGCGAACGCAACAACAACTCGATGAAGCCATTTCGCTTAAGCTCATTCCACCCAACTGCGGCTGGGAGCGAGTTAACGACACCAAGGGCAATGACACCAACCTGTGGAAGCGCCCACCGCTCCTCAGCGCAGCGGATATCGCCGCGTTCGCCAAGCAGGCCGCAGGCCTGCGCGGCGTTAAACAACTGCGCTGGGCAGCCGAGCACATGACGGGGCAGACCGCCTCACCCTTCGAAGTACAGACCTCCATGCTTGTCTCGCTCCCCCGCGACGAGGGCGGCATGGGCATCAACATCGCAAACAACGTGCGCATCCCACTCAGCGACGCCGCACGCTCACTGTATGACAAAACCTGCTGCTACGCCGATATCCTCATAGAGAGCAACATCGACAGCATAGGCGTCATTTTGGAATGCCAAGGCCGCTCCGCCCATGACAGCGAAGCCGCAAGTCTCTCCGATGCCGAGCGCACCACCGCCCTCACAAGCATGGGCTATGACGTTATCCAGATAACCTATGAGCAAATCAAAGACACGAAGAGCTTTAACAACATCGCCGAGCTCATTCATAAAAAGGCGGGGCTCCCCTACATCCCAAAGACCGATCAGGAACGCACCGCCGCAGAAACCCTGCGACGGGAGCTGTTGGTCAATTGGGATGAACTGTTCTCCGTTAAGCCGGCCGGCTAGCAGCTAGCGATCAGAGGGACTGCGGGAACGTCAGAAGCGGCAACGCGAGCCGCAAAGCCCGCTTCGGTCAGCTCGATGACCTCGGTAAACGTTGCGTCAAAGAATTTCTCGGTCAGCAGGCGGTACGGCGGATGATCGGGCTCGCCGGGGTTTTCGCGTACAATCTCGTGCATGACGCCGATGGTCTTGAGCACATATTCTTTATGGATGGGATACTGCCCAAAACGCGTCGCAGCGGTATACAGGCGATCGGTCGCACGCGGGATGGAGACAATGCCCAGCGTCTTGCCAAACCAGTCAAAGTCGCCTTGCTTTTTAATGCGGAACTCCTCACACGGCTTGCCGCCGTGCGCCTCCAGGTACTGATTCACGCGCGTATTCCATACGGTATCGGCCACCAGATGCGACCAGACGCCCAGCGTTAAATCGAGCAACGACTGCGCCACATCTTCGGACGCAAGCGAGAACTCACAGGCGCCGGGACCGACAACCGGCTCGGCATCCTTGTAGCGCTGTGGATAGTGCACGCGGTTCAGTCGCTCGCGCTCCTCGATAATCGAAGTTGCCGCGGCCGGTGCACCGGTGGGCGAACTTTTAAGCAACGGTGCCACATAGGTATCCCAGAACTCATGTTCACGAGGCTTAGGGATGGGCTCAGGCTTGGCAAAGTGCGTAATGCGGTACGGGATGGGATCGGCGATGCCAGGGACCATATAGCCCACGAAGATATCCGGAACCACGCAGCCAAACAAAAAGGCATTGCGGTCGCGCACGCTATTGGCAAGCGCACCGGTGCGCTCCAGCAAACGCTCCGTCTGAGCGATATGAATGTTCCAGCTTGGCATAGCCACCCCCATAAAAACCTGGATAACTATACCATCACGGCAAAGCCACGCGGGCAGCTACGCACGCTCTACGCAGCAACTAGTCCGTAGCACCGCTTTCGGTTCCATACGACGGCGAAGGCGCCTCGACCACATGGTGATATCGATCGATATAGATTGCACGGGCACCCAAGCGTCGCACCAAATCTTGGTGATGTGTGCTCATCAAGACCGTCTTACCGGCAGCAACATAGGCCAGTAGGAAGTTGACCACGATGTCGCAAGAGTCCTCGTCAAGTCCGTTAGTAGGCTCGTCGAGCACCAGGATATCGGGGTTCATCGACACGACGGCAGCCAGTGCCACACGCTTCTTTTGCCCGCCCGAGAGCTGATAGGGAGAGGCGTCGGCAAGGTCGGCAACCTGGAACAGCCCCATGGCATCGCGCATGCGGCGCTCGAGCTCGTCTGCCGGCAGCCCCATCTGCGCGGGACCAAAAGCAACTTCCTCGCCCACCGTAGCGCAGAACAGCTGGGCGTCGGCATTCTGGAACACAAAGCCCACGCGCTGATGAAAACGCTGAGCGGCCGCGGAATCCTTTAGAAACGCCGCATCGATCACATGCCCGTCAAACAGGTATGTCCCTGCGTCTGCGAGTTCAAGGCCGTTAATAAGGCGCATAATCGTCGTCTTACCACAGCCGTTGGGACCGAGCAGGGCAACGAGTTCACCACGATCGACCTGCAGCGACACGCCATCGACAACCGTATGCCCCGCATAGGAAAACACCACGTCGCGAAACTCGATGAGCGGCGTGGTCTCGGCGCCAGCAGCACCGCTCGCGCCCGCCGCATTATTCATATCGATCGTCAAAACGTCGCCCTTCCCTATTTGCATCCCCAGCCGGAACCAGCAGCGCCTACAGCACCGCGCATAACACTGCCAGCAGCGCCACGCCGGCCGCATAAACCGCATCGCGCCAGCCAAACCCGGCGCGCGCGGGCGCCGGATACGCACCGGCAAAGCCACGGCAAAGCATAGCCTCGTCCATCGCGCGGCTGCATTCCATCGCCTTGATAAAGGTCATGCCCATGATACCCGCGATCGAATCGGTACGCGAAAAACCCGCAGGCGCACGACCCACACTGCGCAGCATGACCGATTCGGTCAGATCGTGCGCCGTGCGTCCCAGCACCTCGATGTGCTTGAGCGCCATATCAAACGTAAAGATGACCTCGTCGGGCAGCTGTAGCGTCTTGAGCGCCGCCGACATGCGGCTCCAGGTGAGCGTCCACGAAACGCCCAGCACGAACGACACGTTAATGAACGTCTTGAGCGCGATCTTGAGCATGGCGCCCGCGGCAGAAGCGCCCAGCAGCAGGGCAGGCAGTGCCAGAACCACCGCAAGCCCCGTGGCGCCGAGCGCCGGTACAAAGGTCGCACGCAGCCCGCGTACGGGGCGCACGGCAACGAGCACCAGCGCGATGGCCGCCATCAACATGAGGTACAGCGGGCTCTGCGTCAGACACACGCACAGGACGCAAACGAACATCCCCACCAGGCGCACCGGAGCCGAAACGCAAGAAAGGGCGCGGTCGACCATCGACCCGCCCTCGTGCGCGCCTCCACCCAGGCGAACCCGCTCAAGCAGGCTCGCCAGGTGCAGGACATTCTTTTGCATCACACGATGCCGAGCCCCCGCGGGCTCGTAACGCTCCTCGGCCGCAAGCCAACTAGGCAGCTCGGCTATTGCCATGAGCACCGCTTTCCTTGACCGTCAGCGAGACCAGGCGGAATGTGATGGTGAGCACCGCCACGCCAATCACGCCCGAAAGAATATACATCGCAGCCTGGCCGGCAAAGCCAAGGCCCTGCTCCTCGGAATAGGCCTGCAGATAATCGCCCGTGGGCAGGGCGTCGGCAAAGGTCGGGGTGTCGAGGCCGACCGAAGCCTGCAGGCTGTCGTCGCCAGCCTCCTGAACGGCGGTCGCGGCGCCCTCGGCGTCCCACTCACCCCAGGCGTCACCGGTGGCGAGCAAGCCGAGCGGCGTAGCCACGACAAGCACGGCGACCAGAATGAGCGTGGGAATCAGGGAAGTCTTCTTGGCGGTACCATCGGCGGCAAGCTGGCCATCGGCGGCTTCGGGGCCGACGATAATGCTCGGCGCCGTCTTCTTAATGAAGCCGTAGATGGCGGCCGTCGCCACGCCCTCGATCACGCCGGCAACCAGCATATGCGGGATCAACATGGCAGGAATAGCCACGGACAGCGGGAAGGGGCAGTACAGCGGCGCGCCCGAAGCGTTAGTAAAGAGCATGGGCTGAATACCAAACTCGACCGCCGCGCACAGGGCCGCCAGGCACAGGCCGACCCAGCCGCTTACGATGGCCGAAACCGAGGTGCCCCAGCTCTTGTCGTGCAAACGGCTGTTGAGCGCACGGAACACGGTAGCAGCGGCAAACGGCAGCACGAAGGCCATGTTAAAGCAGTTGGCGCCAAAGGACAGGATACCGCCGTCGCCAAACAGCAGCGCCTGCAACGCCAGCGCGACCGAAACCGCGATGGCAGCGGCCTCGGGACCCAGCAGCAGTGCGATGAGCGCACCACCAACGGCGTGACCAGTGGTGCCACCGGGCAGCGGCACGTTGAACATCATGAGCAAGAAGGAGAATGCGGCGCAAATGCCCAGGAACGCCATGTGCTCGCGATCGAGCGTGGCGCGTACCTTTTTGATGCAATGGACCCAAACGGGCACCATCGCCACCGCCATAACGGCATCGGTCTGCGGGGACAGATAATTATCGGGAATATGCATGAGCCCTCTCAATCAGAACGTTGCGTGTTACGTTTCCAACAATCCGTAACACCGACTCTGCATACTAACAAAAAGGCGCACCGCCCACAACGCAGCACGCCCTTGCAATACGTACGTTATTAACCCAGGTCCACGCACCGTCCAATAAAGGCCCATGCACTCTCAACTTTCCGGTCACCCGAAAGAAGGTGCGGTCCGCTCGCAACAAGGTTAACGCAGGAACCCGCCCCCGAGAGGGGTTTTCTAAGGCAACATCCCGCAGCCGCGAAGCGGCGAGGACGTTGCCGTGAAAACCCCGCAGGGGGCGGGTTCCGAACGGCAAAGATTACGAGCGAACCTCGCCGTTTACGCCCTTGCACACCTTGGTGACGATCTTCTGGTGCGCCTTCTCGACCTCTTCGCTGGTAAGCGTGTGGTCGTCCGAGCGATACGTGAGCGCAAAGGCCATGGACTTCTTGCCCGCACCGATGCGGACCGGATCGCGGTAGACATCGAACAGGCGCACGCCCTCGAGCAGCTTGCCGCCGGCACTGGTAATGCGACGCTCAAGATCCTCGCAGGTCACAGTGTTGTCGACCACAATGGCAAGGTCATGCTCAACAGCCGGGTACTGCGAGAACTCGCGATAGTTCTCCTGGTTGCGGGCGCCCTTGATCAGCTTGTCCAAGTCGAGCTCAAAGGCAACGACGACCTCATCGATGCCCATCGCCTCGCGCGCCTCGGGGTGGATCTCGCCGACCCAGCCCAACACGGTACCGCCCGAGAGGACCTCGGCCGCACGACCCGGCTGCAAGAAAGCGTAGCCCTCGCCCTCGACGGGACGGAAGCGAACCTTCTCGATGCGCAGCTGGGCGAGCAGCTCCTCGACAATGCCCTTGCCAAAGAAGAAGCGCAGCTTGCGGTACTTCATGTTCCAAGACTGCTCGCTCCACTGGCCCGAGAGCACACCCGCCACGGACTTGGTCTCCTTGGGCAGGCTGGCGTTCTCGCGGCCATGGAACAGGCTGCCGACCTCGTACAGGTGTACGTTGGGCGTACCGTGCGCCTCGTTATAGGCAACGGACTGCAACAGACCCGGCAGCAGCGAGCGGCGCATCTCGGTCTGCTCGGCCACCAGCGGGTTCATGAGCACCACGGGGCAGCCGCGGCCCTCGGTGGACATGCCGATCTTCTCCAGGTCGCCCGGAGCGGCAAAGCCAAAGGTCGTGGTCTCGTTGAGGCCGCAGGCGCGCAGGATCTCGCCGACCTTGCGGGTGAGCTTCTGCTCGCGAGTCAGGCCGCCGATGTGGTTCTTGGCAGCCGGGATGGTCGCCGTCACGCGGCCCATGCCCCACAGGCGCAGGACCTCCTCGATCAGGTCGATCTCGCGCGGCAGGTCGGGACGGAAGCTCGGCGGGGTAACCATAAAGTCCTCGCCGTCGCACTCGACGGTGCAGCCCAGACGGGTGAGCGAACGCTCGATAAAGTCGGGCTCGATATCGGCACCGCAAATGGCGTGCACGCGGGCCAGGCGCAGCTTGATGCTGTCGATGGTCTTGGGCGCGGGGAAAACGTCGACATAGCCGGGAGCAACCTCGCCGCCGGCAATCTCCTCGATGAGCGCGCAGGTAACGTTGGCGACATCCACGCAGCCGGTCTCGTCGACCTGACGCTCAAAGCGAATGGAGGCGTCGGAGATCAGCGACAGATCGCGGCTGGTGTGCGAAGTGCGACCGGCGTTGAAGCAGGCACTCTCGACCATCACGTCGACGGTGTCGTCCTCGATCTCGGAATCCATGCCGCCCATAACGCCGGCCAGCGCCACGGGACGCTCGCCGTCGGTAATGAGGCCCATGCCGGCGTCGAGCGTGCGCTCCTCGCCGTCGAGGGTCGTAAACTTCTCGTCCTGTTGGGCGGCGCGAACCACCACGTGACGCCTGCCATCGCGCTCGGCAAAGGTGTCCAGGTCAAAGGCGTGCAGCGGCTGACCGGTGAGCATCATCACGTAATTGGTGATGTCGACGATGTTGTTGTGCGGACGCACGCCCAGGGCGTTGAGGCGCTTGACCATCCAGTCGGGCGAGGGGCCGACCTTCACGTTGCGCACGATGCGGGCAACGTAGCGGTCGCACAGGCCCTCGTCGGCAATCTCGACCGAAAGCTCGTCGTCGGTCGCGCGGCCGGTCTCGGCCTTGATGGCGGGCAGCTCAACGTGGAAATCGCGGTCGAAGATGGCGCCGGTCTCGCGGGCCATGCCGATCATGGACAGGCAATCGGGACGGTTGGGCGTGATCTCGCAGTCGAGCACGGTGTCGCTCGAGCCCACGTACTCGGCAAACGGCATGCCGCAGGGCGTATCCTCGGGCAGGATCATGATGCCGGAGTGGTCGCCGCCCAAGCCGAGCTCGCGCGCGGAGCAGTTCATGCCCATGGACACGACGCCGCGAAGCTTGCTCTTCTTGATCTTGACGTCGCCGGGCAGGACAGCGCCGATCATGGCCGTGACGATGTGGTCACCGGCCTCGAAGTTCTGCGCGCCGCAGACGATCTGCAGCGGAGCGGGGTTGCCGTCGGCGTCGAGGTTCTTGTCACCCACGTCGACCGAGCACACATACATGTGGTCGCTATCGGGGTGCGGGGTCTTGGTGAGCACCTGGGCGGTCACCACGTGGTCGAAGGACTCGCCCACGGTGTCGATCGCCTCGACCTCGGTGCCGGTACGAATATATTCGTCCGAAAGGGTCTTGGGATCCTCCGGAATATCGATCATGGTCTTGAGCCAGTCGTAAGAAACGCGCATCTAACTGGTCTCCTTTCATAAATGCGGCTTTGAGCCGGAAAACTGCAACGGAGACGGGTTTTCCAAGTGCCACAGATTGCCTTGAAAGAGGAGGGCCGCGTACTTAGGTACGCAACCGACGATTGAAAGGCAAGGTGCGGTGCTTGGGAAAGCCGCCGGGGCTAGAACTGATTTAAGAAGCGCATATCGCCAGTCATGAGCGTTCGCAGGTCGGGCAGGTCGTAGCGCAGGGCCGCGACGCGCTCGGCGCCAATACCAAAGGCGAAGCCGGTGTACTTCTCGGGGTCGATGCCGCAGTTGATCAGGACGTTGGGGTCGACCATGCCGCAGCCCAGGATCTCAATCCAGCCGCTGTGCTTGCAGAAGTTGCAGCCCTTGCCGCCGCACACGTGGCAGCTCACGTCCACCTCGCAGCTGGGCTCGGTGAAGGGGAAGAAGTGCGGGCGGTAACGCGTCTTGCGATCCTCGCCAAACATACACTTAACAAAGTAGTCGAGCGTGCCCTTGAGGTCGCCAAAGGTGATGCCCTCGTCGACGACCAGGCCCTCGATCTGGTTGAACTGCGGCAGGTGGCAGGCGTCGGCCGTGTCGGGACGATAGACGGTGCCCGGGCAGATCATGTAGATGGGCGGCTTTTGCGACTCCATGGTGTGGATCTGCACGCCCGAAGTCTGGGTGCGAAGCAGCACGTCGGACTCGCCATGGGCGTGTGCCTCGGGGTGCGCGACGCTGCCGGGGTTGTTGTCGACCACGTAGAAGGTATCGCGGGCCGAGCGGCTCGGGTGATCCATGGGAGCATTGAGCGCAGTGAAGTTGTAGTAGGAGGTGTCGACCATGGGGCCGGACTCGACGGTGTAGCCGATGCCGCAGAAGATGTCCTCGGCCTCCTCGATGATCTGCTTGATCAGGTGCTGGTGACCGATCTGCGGACGGATGCCCGGCAGCGTGATGTCGACGGCGTCGTGCTCCAGAGCGTGCTTGAGGGCGGCTGCCTTCATCTCGGTCGTGCGCTCGTCGAGCATGCCCTCGATCAGCTGGCGCATCTCGTTGGCACGCTTGCCCATCACGGGACGATCCTCGGGGGCGAGCTTGCCCATCATGCGCATCAGGCCGGTGATGCGGCCCTTGCGGCCGAGCAGCTCAACGCGCGCGGCCTCGAGCTTTGCGGCGTCGTCGGCGCCTGCGACGAGCTCCTTGGCCTCTTCCTCGAGTTTGACCAGATCATCAATCAGACTCATGTCTTCCCTTTCGTCTCTCGCGCTCCCCGCTTGCCGAGGCGGCTGCCGCCGTCTGACGTTGCGAAAACGCGGCCCGGTTCGGTAACAAAAAACCGTCCTCGGGCATGTGCATTGCCCAAGGACGGTTGAATTCCGCGGTACCACCTTGTTTGACCCGGCGGATGTCTGGCCCGCCGTGCCCACTCTGTGCCCCTTGTCGCGAGGCTCACGGCTTCCCTACTGGGGACATCGCCGCCGCCGGCCGCGCGCCCGTTGAGGTCGCTGCTCGGGAGTGAACGCTTGGCCCTTGCCACCGCAGGAAGGCTTACAGCCCATGACCTTCCCTCTCTTGCCGGCGACGCGGCGGGCAAAACCCTCTCCGTCAACGCATTGGGCTACAGGATACCACATTGTGTGGGCATATCGCCGCGTTCCGTTTTGTTCGCGCTGGGTACAAGGCAGGTAGCTGTGCAAACTGGCCGTGCGCCCATCCGTGGCGCTCGGCCTGCGAGATCAAGGATATGGTATGGGAAAGAAACTCGATAAGAAAGCCAAGGCCGCCGTGGCCAAGACGCCCAAAAGCATGAAGGTCGATAAGGCCGTCAAAAAATTCCGCAAGCTTGAGGGCAAGCTGTGGACCCGCGAGTACCTGCTCAAGATTGCCGAGTTTGACGGCGCGACCATTGCCCCCGCCAACGGCGCCGCAGCGCGCGCCGACGCCATGGGCACCCTTGCCGGCGAGCATCACAAACTCTTGACCAGCGAGAAGTCCGTTGAACTCGTGCGCTCGCTGGCACGCGAGACCGTCGCCGGCGGCAAGATCGACGACCCGCAGCTGCTCGACGAGATCCGCGTGCTCGGCCGCGACCAGCGTGAAGCGAGCGTCATTCCCACCGAGGAGGCCGAGGCCTGGACCAGGCTCACCTGCGAGGCCGACGCCGTGTGGCACAAGGCCAAGACGGCCAATGACTGGGCGAGCTTTGAGCCCTACGTGGATAGAATCGTCGCCCAACTTAAGCATCAGGCCGAGCTCATGGACCCCAAGCGCGACCCGTACGATGTGTGGCTCGACCAGTACGAGCGCGGCCTTTCCACCAAGAGCTTCGATGCGTTTTGCGACGAGGTCAAGGCCACGGTCGTGCCGCTCGTACACGCCATCGGCGAGCGCGGCCAGCAGCCCGCTGCCGACTTTTTGCACGCCCGCGTGCCCGAGGCCGCCCAGCGCGCCATGAGCTTCGACCTTATGAAGCTCGTCGGCCTGGACCTGAACGACACCACGCTTGCCTTTACCGAGCACCCGTTTAGCGAGGGCTTTGCCGTGGGCGACGCGCGCATCGCGACGCACATCTACGAGAACGACTGCATCTCCAACGTCTACAGCATCATCCACGAGGCGGGCCACGCCATGTACGAGTTGGGCGTCAATCCTGCCTATGCGCGCACCTGTCTTGAAGGTGGCACCTCCATGGGCATCCACGAGAGCCAGAGCCGCTTTTTCGAGAACACCGTGGGTCGCAGCCGCGCCTTTATGGGCCCGCTGCTCGAGGTACTGCGCCGTCACGCGCCCGAGGTCTACGGCGACGTTGACGAGGACACGCTCTACCGCGCCGTGAACATTGCGCAGCCGTCGTTGATCCGCACCGAGGCGGACGAGCTCACCTATCCGCTGCACGTTATGGTGCGCTACCAGATCGAGCGCATGCTGTTTGCCGGCGAGGCCACGGCCAAGGATATCCCCGCGCTTTGGAACCGTTTTATGGACGAGTACCTGGGCATTCCCGTTCCCGACGACACGCACGGCTGCCTGCAGGATACGCACTGGAGCGGCGGCTCGTTTGGCTACTTCCCCACCTATGCGCTGGGCAGCGCCTACGACGCCATGTTTGTGCCAGCCATGTGCCGCGACGGTGTCGACCTTACCGGTGCCTGCGCGAGCGGCGATCTGGCGCCCGTCCGCGCCTGGCTGGGCGATCACATTTGGCAGTGGGGCCGTGCCAAGGACGCGCCGGAGCTCATCAAGGGCGCATGCGGCATGGACTTTGACGCCCGCTACTACTGCAGCTACCTGCAGGACAAGTTCACCACGCTGTACGAGCTGTAAAGCTTAAGCAACACGCCAACGCAAAAGGGGGCGCCGCAGGATCCATCCCGCGGCGCCCCCTTTTCACCTAGTCATTGGGGACGTTCTTAAACGACTAGGTTGACGCCGATGTTCTGGCAACGTCAGCGAAAACGACCCTAAGTGAGCAAGGTGACGTGAAATGAAAGGGCGCTGACCTTCTGGTCTCGCCCTTGAAATTGAACGTCAGATTGCCGCTTAGGGTCGTTTGCAGCGTCGAGCAGTTACGCGGTTTGGCAAAACCGCGTAACTACAAAGCTTCCAGTGCGCTGGCGATGCGCTTCATGGCGGCGTCGGCAGCCGATTGGTCCGGAGCCTCGGCCAACACGCGAATCACCGACTCGGTTCCGCTCTTGCGCACGAGCACGCGGCCCTCGCCCGCGAGCGCGGCCTCGGCCTCGGCGATCGCGTTCTGCACGCCCATGTTCTCGAGCGCGGCATCCTTGTCGGCCACGCGCACGGCAACCTGCGCTTGCGGCAGCAGCTTGCACGGAGCCGTGAGCTGCGAGAGCGTCTCGCGCTCGGCACGAATCACTTCCATCACGCGCAGCGAGGTCATAATGCCGTCGCCCGTGCGCTCGATATCGCCAAAGATCGTATGACCCGTTTGCTCTCCGCCCAGGCTGAAGCCGCCCTCGCGCATCTTGGCATACACGTGACGGTCACCCACGCCGCTGGTCACGGCGCTCAGACCGGCAAGCTCCAGCGACTTGATCAGGCCAAAGTTGCTGGCGATCGTCGGCACCACGGTACCACCCGAAAGGCGCCCGTGCTTGTTCAGGTACACGCCGCACACGTACAGGATTTGATCGCCGTCGACCACGCGACCGCGCTCGTCCACGGCCAAGCAGCGGTCGGCATCGCCGTCATAGGCAAAGCCCACGTCCAGGCCCTGCTCCACCACGTGGCGCTGCAGGCGCTCCATATGCGTGGAGCCACAGTCCACATTGATGTTAAATCCGTCGGGCGCGGCGTTGATCACGCGCACATCGGCGCCCAGCGCGTCGAACACCGGCTTGGCCACCGAGGATGCCGAGCCGTTGGCGCAGTCGAGACCGATCTTGACGCCCTGCAGCGAAAAGTTCGCGCTCGCGATGAGCGAGGCAATATAGCGGTTGCGGCCCTGCATGTAGTCCACCGTGGCGCCAATGTGGTTGCCCGTAGCCAGCGGAACCTCGCTCTTGCCATCGATATAGTCCTCGATGAGCTCCAACACGTCCTCGTCCATCTTAAAGCCGTCGCTGTTGACGAGCTTAATGCCGTTATCGCAAAACGGGTTGTGGCTCGCACTGATCATGATGCCGCAATCGAAGCAGCCCTCCACGGTCTGGTGCGCCACACCCGGCGTGGGGATCACGTGCAGCATATAGGCGTCTGCGCCGCTCGCGACTAGGCCGCTCACCAGCGCCGCCTCGAACATGTAGCTCGAACGACGCGTGTCCTTGCCCACGATCACGCGTGCCTTGCGCTCGCGGTTAGCACCGTAATACCAACCCACAAAACGGCCGATCTTGTACGCATGCTCCACGGTCAGCCCAACGTTGGCCTCGCCGCGAAATCCGTCGGTGCCAAAGTACTTCATAAGAGGTCCTCTCTATAGACAAAGGCGCGCCGCCAAAGCAACGCGCCGCCAGCCTATTATCCTTTAAAGCAATCGCACCCGCTACACCGTGAGGAACATCATCACGATGATCATGGCAAAGCCGATAAGGTCGGTCGGCAAAAATACCGTGCCCAGCATAACGGCGCTGGTGATGGTCGCCGAGACCGGCTCAACGGTTCCGATGAGGCTCGCACGCACCGAGCCGATGTCCTTGACGCCCTGCATATAGAGCATGTACGCCAAAAACGAGCCCACGACCACAAACACCGCGAGCGCCTCGACGCCGGCGGCATCGAGCGCCGGCATATGAGCCCAAGGCTGCACGATAGTGCAGGTGACGATACCAGCCGTGAGCATGGCTGAGCCCGTAACGATGGGGCTGCCGTATTCGGGCAGAATCTTGGCGGGAATCACCGCCATGCAGGCGGCGCTCACCGCGCACATGAGGCCTGCGACCAGGCCAAGCGGCGATATGCTCAGATTGGTAGGGTCGCCGCCGGTAGCGATTAAAAAGGTGCCGCCCAGGGCCAACCCAATGCCAACGGCCTCACGCACGCGAGGCATGCGATGGTCGATCACGCAGGTGTAGCCCATGATGATGACCAGCTGCAGGCACTGGAGCACCGTCGCGGTTCCGGCGTTGGTCAGGCGCACGGCCGAAAGATAGCAAAACTGGTTGAACAGCAGGCCAAAGGCGGTAAAGAGCAATAGCTGCTTGCGGTCGGCCGGCGTCGTCCAAAGCTTGACCAGGCGCGCACGGTCGCGCGCGACGACCACGACCATAAAGAGCAGGCCGGCAAGAATCTGGCGCACGCTCATGAGCCACAGCGTATCGACATGGTAGGTATCGAACAGGAAGCTCGCGCTGGTACCCGAGAAGCCCCAAAACGAACCGCCCACCAGCGTAGCCAAGACGCCCGTGATCAACTTGCGTGTCGAAGCGCTGTTCAGGCGATTGCGCCATGCACGGCGGGTGCTACGGCTGAGCTCGTCGGTGCCCTCGGGCACATCAATGTTCGATATATCGGTCATCGGCACCGAAGCCCCTGCGCCTTCGACCTGCTCGGCACACTCTTTGCTCATTCCACTCCCCCGAAACAGCCTGGAAACAATTCGGCTTACCTTACCACGGCGAAGGCATCAGCTGGAGGCTTGTCCGCTTATCGGTAGGACAATTCCGCAGGCGTCTTTCCATAGCTCGATACCGCAATGGCCTTGCATTATGCGACAGCCAAATCGCGGCAGCAGGCTCTTTTGAAATGGATATGACAAAGCCCCCGAATTCCACAATGTAAGCGATTTTTAAAAATGTTCTTGCCACCGAGTTCAGGCTCCGTTATATTATCCCTTGCGCGCTTGCGCACCCTTGATCGGGCGTTTAGCTCAGGGGGAGAGCGCTTCCCTGACACGGAAGAGGTCAGAAGTTCAAATCTTCTAACGCCCACCAAATGTTCGCAGCTCAGAGGCTATGTCCTCTGGGCTGTTTTGTTTTATGTCGCCAAATCCGCTGGCAGCTCCAACCGCCCAAGCAACCACCCTGCCCATGCACAAAACCGCGTCAATAGCCACCGAGGCCGAGACCAACGCGTCTCGAACCCATCCGAGCCGCAACTTCTCGACAAAACGCCGCGATGTCTGCGCCCTGCGGTATCCTTGAGCCACTTGCACCTGCAGCACCAAGGAGCCGCCATGCGCACCGAGCTCGATGTCCCCTTTTCGCACAAAGAAGAAGCCAAGGCGCTGGGCGCCAAATGGGACCGGACCAAGAAGATCTGGTATGTACCCAGCGGCGTCAACCCCGAGCCCTTTGCCGAGTGGCTGCCCGGTGTTGACCGATCCGACCCCTCAGCGCCGTATATATATCTAGTACTGGGCAAGCGCGAGTGCTGGAAGTGTCACAAAGAGACCTCGGTCGCGGCCTTCGGCATTCCCTATCGAACCGATAACGACGAGAGCATCGCCATCGCGCACGCGCCCAACGAAGCCAGGTACATTGCCATCGACACGGCCAACGCCAACGCACTCGCCATCGTGCCCGCTCTTGGCTGCGTGCCGGGCGAGATCCGCGACTACCTTCATAAGCGCTGCGGCTACAAGCCCGTAGGCGCGCGAGCCTCCAAAGCCCCGTCGCTCGGCAACACGTGCACCAGTTGCGACGCGCTGCAAGGCAGCCGCTATCTGTTCGAGGAGCCCTCGTCCCCATTTGCCCTCACTGCCATCAACAAGCTGCCGGCACTGGAGTTTGTGCGCGTCGAAGTTGCCGGCGTATTTGGCGTCCCGGCCACGCGCACCGACTTTGACCAGGCGCTCTTTACCTGGGCACGTGACCATCACGCCGAGTTCCACAAGCAACTCGGTGAGGGGGTTTATTTGTAGAGATGACATCGAGGCACTGAGGAGCAGGAGCTCGATCGTTAAACAATCCCAGAACGCTACAGCCCCAGAATGTGCTCCAGGTAGCCCTTGTTGAACCAGAACGATTGCTTCGTCATCCAGCGCCCGTCGGGCAGTTCGTAAGCATTCCTTGCGATGTCACCGATCTCTGTTCCATCGGCAAACTTGTAAGCCGCTTTTGACGTATGCGGGCGAACGTGGACAATCGGGTTGTCCGCCATACCGGGCAGATTGTTGGTCACCTTGAGCTTTCCACTCGCGTCCCGATACGGACTGAGCTTAACGCCCTCACGAATTACCTTGCGAGTCTCATCCCAGCAGGCCTTTGCGGGGCCCTCGATTTCGTTTGCCGGCATTGCCCAGAATAGGCAGCGGTCAAGACGCCACTCCCCCTCGTGGTCCTCACGGAACACGACAAAGAAGAAACGGTTGGTCTCAAGGCGCGCACGGAAGGATGACGTTTCCCAATCCTCATTGATTAGCTGCTTAAACTCAAACGGAGGGAAAGACATTGCCTGCTCGATGTGTCCCCTCTTATTAACGCGACAAACGCGGACGTTAATCCCAGCCTTAACGAACTCCTCGGCAGCATTGCTTTTAATTCCGAGCATTCGATAAACGAGTGTCATCCATTGCGCCTTGTTTCCCGTGTATTCCAGGCCGTACTGCTCTGCAATCTGGCGATCGGTTTCACCATAGTGGCGCTCGATAAGCGCAGTAACGTAGCTTTCGAAATCAATGGACTTGTCGCCGGCCTGGACGATACTCTCGCCAATGCGCGGAGCACCGAGAACATAGGTATGAAGCACATAGTCCATGTACGAGCGCTTGAGTGAGAAGGCACGACGCTTCGCGCGACGGTGCTCGATCTCGCCCGTATCGGTGTTGAAGTACTCGTAATACTGGTCAACCCACATCGTCGCTTCGGTTGCGCCCTTTGTGCAGGCGCCCAAGTAGGTGGTCATGCCCTCCGACAGCTCGTCCGCGCGACCATCCTGAATGTACGAAATGATCTTCTCGTAGTCGGCGCGAATGATCTTCATATCCTCTTCGGGCAGACGAACCATGACTGCACGCTCAATGCGCTGGTCGTATTTGTCGATGGAGCGGTCACGGCCGTAGTAGATCAGCAGGATATTGCTGAGCTTGGTCTTGAGATGCGAGCTGTCGTAGTCGAGCGAAACGGGACGGTCGTAGGGAATCATCGTCAAGACAAGACGCTCACCGGCAGACTTGCGACCATCCTTGAGCACGTCGAAGCATGTTGCCTTGAGTTCCACACCCGCCTCGGGAAAGTCCGGCCGATCGTCGCTGTTGGCTTTGTAGCCAAAGTAACGCTCCTCGATCAGGGTTCCCATACCGCCCTTGTACTTCTTAGACCCAAAGTCCTTGGGCGCACTCTCCCCCTCCGGCGCAATGCCAAGCTCGAGAATATCGCGAAACGTCATCCCGTCGAGATTGGCAGCATACCGCTCAATGCTTGAGGGGTCAGAAAAATCAGTATCGTCAAGCATGCGCTTGAAATCGAGGTGCTTCTTGGACATGGCAAATCCTCTCGAAATAAGACATGATCTAACACGTATGCTACTGTAAATTCGGGTTATACCGTGAAGATCCCCTAAGGGATCTTCCATTTGCAACCCGATTTCTGTACCCTTGATCTTTGCATTTGCAGCGATTTGGGGGAGTGAGTATGTCAGAGGTCAAAATCGCCGAGCTTTTTGCTGGCGTCGGCGGATTTCGTTTGGGCCTCGAAGGCTACGCTGACCCTCGTTATCCAGATTTCTACATGAAGCCCGCCGGACCCTTTCGCACCATTTGGGCCAATCAGTGGGAACCACCCGGAACCAAGGCTCGTCAGTTCGCGGCACGCTGCTATATGGACCGCTTTGGCGAGGATTCCGTAGTCAACGAAGATATCAATAAAGTCCTGGAACAGGCTGAAGCCGGAGAGGTTGAAATCCCCGACGTCCAGATGGTCGTCGGCGGCTTCCCTTGCCAAGATTACTCCGTCGCGCGTCCGCTCAATCAGGCACACGGCATCGAGGGCAAGAAGGGCGTCCTTTGGTGGGACATCTATCACTTCCTCGAAATGAAGAAGCCCAAGTTCGGTCTCTTTGAGAACGTCGACCGCCTGCTCAAGTCGCCCGCGTCTCAACGCGGTCGCGACTTCGCCATCATCCTAAGCTGTCTTGCCGACCTCGACTACACGGTCGAATGGCGCGTGGTCAACTCTGCCGAATACGGTTTCCCCCAGCGTCGCAAGCGTGTTTATATCTTCTGCGAAAAGGACGCTGGCAAGGTTGATCTCGTTAATCGCATGCACAACGGCGTCATGGCTAAAGCCTTCCCCGCCATCTATCCCGACGAGATGTCCGAGCTCGACGTTTTGCCCGACCCCTACGAGAACTCAACTCGTTTTGGCGTCGGCCAAAAGACCTCTCAATTCAAGAATGCTGGCGTCATGCAGGGCTGTCATGTTCTGACCTGCGACTTTGCCGAGGACTATCACGGTGAGCGCCACGTGCTTGGCGACGTGCTTGTCGACGAGGCTGATGTCCCGGAGCAGTTCTACATCTCCGACGAAAAGCTTCCCGACTGGCGCTACCTTAAGGGCAGCAAGCGCGAAGAGCGCACTAACAAAAAGACAGGCTTTACGTACACGTATTCCGAGGGAGCCATGAGCTTCCCGGATGCCACCGACAAGCCGAGCCGCACCATCCTCACAGGAGAAGGCGGCACGGGAGCGAGCCGCTTCAAGCACGTCATCGAATGTCCCGATGGCCGTTTCCGCCGTCTTGTTCCCGACGAGCTCGATCAGCTTCAGGGATTCCCGAAAGGTTGGACCGATACGGGCATGACCGACGGCCATCGGGCCTTCTGCATGGGCAACGCACTCGTCACCGGCGTGCCCCATCGCATTGGCGAAGCTATGGTCGAAGTGTACGGCCTCTAAGGCAAGCAATCCGGAGCCGGCGGTTCACGCTGTCGACTCCGTTTTTCCACCCCACTTCCCCGTATACTGATGTAACACGTGTTTCATCCGGGCTTGTTGGGCCGGATTGTTCATGGGAGGGTCTTATGGCTGCTTCGAATCCGCCTAAGGGGAGCGTTTCTTCTTCGTCCATCAAGCCGGTTACGCGCAAGGCTGTGCGTTGCCAGCGCGAGGTCGCTTGGCTTGTCACGCAGGCGGCGGGCAGGCTTGTGGCGACCACTCAGGACGTCAATGCGCCTACGCCGAGCTTTGTGTTAGCGGCGGCGCTGGATTTTGTGCGCCAATTGGAGCTTGCCGCGCAGGATGCCAACGGCCACCTCGACTACCAGAATGTTATGGCGCCCGACCTGCAAACGTTCTGCCACATGGCCAAGTTGCCCGCCGCGCCCAATGCGCTTTCGGACGCAGGCTACATGTTTACGCTTTCGGGCGCGGACCTTATCCGCGACATCTATGCATACTGCAGCGAGCTCGCCGAGCGCCACGTCTTTGACGCGGCTGAAGTCAAACCGGGAAATGTCATCAAGCTGGTTCTTAGGCTGTTCTTGATGGACGGGTTCGGGGCCATGCCGGCGTAAGCCGAGTCTTCAGCATCACCGTCGACTGAGCAACAACCGCTTTACCTTAGTGGGCGCCAATTGAGGGTCGATTATTGGGTCGCCTCGTCCACTAACGCATTTATTCCACGCGCTCTGACAGTCGATACTTGCGGTTGCGGCTCGTCGCCGGCGCCGTGGGCTCAAGCTCGCCTTGAGCAATGAGCGCGTTGACGCGCGACCTTACCTGGGAAATTGTAAGCCCCGTACGTTCTGCCAGCTCACGCGTCCCCAGCTCGCCGTAGTGTTTGAGTGCCGTCACAATTAAGCCCCCGCCATAATCGACCGGCTCGATCTTTGAACGGTAAAGTACGACCTTGAACCGATCGAACCCCGGGCAGAACAGGGGCTCGGCCAGACCATGCGCGCGCATGGCATCGATCATCATCGGGATGCCCGAGCCATTTCCCTCAGCCGGCGAGCCTGCGCCATCCGGCAGTGGAACAATCGACATGAGCTTCACAAGCGTCGCATTGCGACATCGGGAGCTGCCGTCAAACAGGTTCTCGCGAGTCTTTCCTCCGTATAGGCCGCCGGGGTTCGTCACCTCGATACGGTCATCAAAGACGTCAACAGCGATCGACTGCCCACAGAACCGATCTCCGTATTCTCGGTGGATTACGGCGTTGGCGATTGCCTCGCGCAGGACTTCCTCGGGAATCTCCAGCGAGTCGACACGCGAGACGCCTTGGATCGTCGAGGTTCGCCGCAAATTCTTGGCGATTGCCGCGACGGCATCCGAGATCATTTCGCCCAACGTTCCCTCGCAGATCGTACGGTCCATGAACCTCAACGACCCCGCCGCGCCCTTCTGCGTTCCGGCATAGACCGCCACATCGATAAAGAGCTTGGGATAGAACTGCTGAGGATAGGCACCCGCGGCCAGGAGCCCGGCCTTAGTAACATTGCCCTGGGAGTCGAGGAAATTCAGGCGCTCCAGCTTCGTTTTCTTGTCCGGCGCGCCGCGCATTGCACGGGGTGTCAGCGAGAAAGCACGCTCTATCGTGCGGTCGACCAGGGCCTCGTCAAGATCGCCTGCGACCGCGCCGGGTACTGCATCGCGATCACTGGGGCTCGTCCGTTCATACGATGACAAGGACAGGACCTCGGTCGACGAGAGCGGAACATCTTTGTCATCGATGCGTTTGTAGCTGCCGCCTTGAGCGCCCCGCTCTATGACATAACAAGGCTTGCTCGACGGGTCGAGCTCCTCAATCGTGATGACCAGAACCACGGTGCCCTGGAGCTCCACGCGTTCAATGGTGTATTTGGGCGGATTGGCCAGTTTTCCGCGACCGCCGGCATCACCCATGCCCGCTACGAATTGGTTGAGCACCTTCTCGGTCTCAAAGTTCTCAACCGGGACAAAGCCCGCGCGCTCGCTCACGCCGAGCACGATAATTCCGCCAGCGGTATTCGCGAATGCGCTAACCGTTTCCCATACGTCGCAGGAAAGCGTCGTGGCGCTCTCCTTGACCTCGACGTTAAGATCGTCCGAGCCCATGCGCTTTAAAGACTCGAGCAGACCGGTCAGCTCGTTTTCGTTCATCTGCACGTCCTTTCGCTCGGTCCGGCGGAGAATGCCGCGAATAGATTTCCTTCGTCTCTCAGTTATCTCTCGTAATTATCTCTTGTCTCTCTGTTATCTCTCGTATTAGAGATGAGTGAAAGATGAGAGATAAGATATCTGCCATCTGTTTCATTTAAACATGTTTTTGCTGGTAGAACAATCGGTATTGAGACAATGCCGTGATTTCTTGTCTCTTTGCTGCTCAGTTATCTCTCGTAATTATCTCTCGTCTTTGTGCCATCTCTCGTATTAGTGACAAATGAGAGATGAGAGATACGTGAGTGACGGACGAGCGTGGATTTTTGGACGGTCGGAAAATCCCTCAAACAAAAAACGGGGCCGGCCTTACGCCGAGCCCCGTTTTCAAACGGTCAGTTAGTTATCGAGCGCGCGAGCATAGCAGTCAACATTACGCCGCCGCGAACACTCCCGAGCCCGTTCCGATGATGCAGATCGCGAAGATGCCAATAATAATCCAAATGGTCTTGACACCCTTTTTGTACAGGGCAACGCAAGCGAACGTTGCCAGCAGGGGCAGAAGGCCAGGGAAGATCGAATCGAACAGATCCTGCAGGACAATCTCCGAACCACCCACATCAAAGGTCAAAGCAGTGGACAGCGAGACCTGCGCCGCAATCATGGCGCCGATAACGGTCATTCCGAGGACACCGGCAGCATGCGTCATGCGAGACATAAGGTTGTTCTCTTCGGACTGCTGCAGGAACTTGGTTCCCAGGTCGTATCCCAGATGGGCGGCGACGATACGCGTTGCAAAGTTAATCACGGAGTAGATGAGCGCGTACACGATGGGGCCGAGCGGGTTGCCCGTCGAAGCGATGCCAATACCAATGCCGGCGGCGACCACGCGGAACGTACCCCAGTAGAACGAATCGCCAATGCCGGAAAGCGGTCCCATGAGGCCGACCTTCATGGCGTTAATCGAGGACGTGTCGAAGTTCTTATCGGCAGCCGCCTGCTCTTCCATCGAAACCGTAAGGCCGGCTACAAACGGAAGCACATGAGGCGTGATGTTAAAGAACTCGGTATGGCGATCAAGCGCCGCATAGTAATCGTCGTCGTTGGGATAGATCTTTCGCAGGGGCTTCTGAATGGTGTACATGAAGCCCATTGCCATCATCTTGTCGTACGACTGCGAGCACTGGCTCGTAAACTGGCGAAGGAACATGCTCCGATACATATCGGGAGTCATAATCGCGTCCTTCTTGGCCTCTTTGAGATCGGTGTTCTGGGTAGCCATTAGAAGTCCTCCTCTTCATCCTCGGCAACCGTCTGCGGACCGGACGAGCCCTCGCGGAAGGCCAGGAGCAGTGCGACGCAAATGGCAGCTGCGGCGACGCCGATAACGTCCATCTTGAGGTAGATGACCATAATGAATCCCAGGAACAGCCAAGGAAGTAGCTTGTTATCGCCCATGGTCCTAATAAGGAGTGCGAAGCCGATGCAGACCATGACGCCGGACGCAACGTTGAGGCCGTCCATCACAAACTGCGGAATAGCGTTAAGCGCATTGTTGATGAGGTCGGCACCAAAGAACAGCGAGCAAAACACCAGCAGTGCAGACGGAATGCCAATCGACAGCGGCACGATGGTCAGATGGTACAGATTCGCCTTGGCAAGATCACGATTTGCCAGAGCGGTCTCGATCTTCTTGCAGGCAAAGGCACCCGGAACGGCGTAGCAGAAGTTGCGCCACACCTGAAGGAAGACGGAGACGGGAAGGGCGAGTGCGACGGCAGTTGCCGTGCCCGTACCCGTAATGACGGCAAACGCGCAGCCAAGCACGCCGGAAGCATAGACCTCGGGAGGAACCGCCGCACCGACCATGATAGCGCCCATGAACATGGACTCCAAAGCAGCGCCGACGATAACGCCCTGCTGGACATCGCCAAGGATCAAGCCAACGAACAGGCTCGTAAACAGCGGACGACCAAGCATCGTAATGCCAAATGCTTGCTCGTCCACAGACGCCATAATGCGACCAGCGCAACTAGGAGGTACTGGGCAGCTATTCTGATTAACCCCAGAAATAAGCCTGCAGGCGAGACGTTCAGAACAGCTCGCCTGCAGGCAACAGCAGCAATTTGAGAGGATTAGTAGTTCATCTGGTGATAGTAGCGACGCGTGGTGAGCGGGTGGTTGCGGACGTGCTCGAGGTGGCAGCTCAGGC
>NZ_CAXVJM010000001.1:0-234648 GCF_964259375.1 Collinsella aerofaciens ATCC 25986 | reverse complement strand
CTGGAGGGCAATATTGCGGAAATACCGAAGCGGTGCCGATTCGCAATAACGGCAGTGCTAAAGCAGGCGATTACTCAGTTAAGGGCCTTGTTCGTAATTACGGCCTCATTATCTGCGACGAATGCCACCATGCCGCCGCACCACAGCTCGAGCTTATTCTCAAGTCCGCCCCGGCCAAATACGTATACGGCCTTTCTGCGACGCCCGAACGATCCGACGGCCTTACGCGGGCGCTCTCCATGCTCTGCGGCCCGCTCCGTTATGTTATCGATCCAAAAGCGCAAGCGATTCAGCAGGGCATCCAGCGCATCGTACGGCCTCGTTTTACTGGAATTCGACTACCCGCCTACGAGCCAGGTGCAAACTTCAATCAGATTCTCGACCTGCTGTGCACGCATGCAGCTAGAAACGAATTGATTGTCAACGACGCTATTGAAGCTGCGTCAAACGGCCGGCATCCGCTCGTGCTGACTAAAAGGAAAAAGCATGCCGAGGAGCTGTTCGGGATGCTCAAAAACCAAGGACACGAACCCGTTCTCCTGACCGGGGAAATCGACGCCAAAGAAAGAAAAACGATACTGAGCAGTCTTCCCCGCTTCGAGCATGAACATCGAATCATCGTCGCCACCGAAAGCCTTTTGGGCGAGGGCTTCGATCTGTCCTACCTTGACACTCTACTCATTGCCACGCCGATATCGTGGGACGGCAGCATCACGCAGCAGGCGGGCAGGCTCCATAGAAGCCACGAGGGCAAGCGACGGGTTGAGATATTCGACTACGTTGATTTATCTATACCCATGCTCGCCCGCATGTACCAGAAGAGACTCAAGACCTACGCCAAGCTCGGGTACGAAGTCTACGTGACCGGAGGCAGCGAGCAGTCCGATCAAAACATTCTCATAGAACCGGCTAATGCCGTAGAGACTCTGGTTGAAGACATCGTTGGCGCCGCCAAGAGCATCTTCATTGCCGCGCCCTACGCATCCGCCGCCTGCCTCGCAAAGCTCGGCGATGCAATCAAAGGTGCCACTGCCCGAGGGATTGCTCTTGAGTTTTTCATTGCCTCGACTCCGCGCGAAGATGCAAGCGAGACTTTGGCAGAAATGAACGTCGAGCATGCCATTAGAGCAGAAGGACGTTTGTGTGCAGCGATAATTGACGAAGAAACTATCTGGTACGGAACGATCCCGCTACTAGCTTTCCCCAAGAAAGAAGACTGCAGCATCAGGTTCAAAAACAGCGAGATCGCAGCGGAGCTCTTAGACGAAATCAACCACAAGGGAAAGCCAGATGCCACGTCAACAGGCAGGACATCCCCACCACTTGCGGTGGAATAGGGACTGTTTTTTGGCGTATCAGCCGCCAATCAGTCCCTATTTCACCGCAAGTTAAAAGCGAGTGGCTAGCTCAGTGGGCCCTGGAACAGTTCTTGATGCGAGCCCATTCTGACCAGTCGGATCACAGGATTAGTCTTATGCGGCAAGTACAGAACGACCACATCGACCAAGCCATCGGATAGGTGGAAATCGATGTGGCCGTTGTAGTTTCCGCCCGGGTTTGAGAGCTCGTGGGCGCCGTACTCCGCTGGAAGCGACCCATGGGCCACAAGCTCTGCAACCGCCGCTTTAAACTCACTCTTTAGCTGCGGATGGATGCGCATCGTCCGTTTGTAATCCGCCTTAAACTGAGCCTCGACTTTAATCTCAAACATCGCTAGTCCTCATCGAGGAACGACATAAGCTCATCAGCGTCGTTGAATGACGGGCTATCGTCCGGCAAAATCCCCAACTCATGAGCCTCGGCGATTACCATGGCACGCCTCGTCGCTTCGTTGGGCACTTCCGCCCTTCCTACGATCTCAAAAGGAATCTTTCGCTGATTTACAAGCTGCCGAACGGCAAGATTCAGATAGGAATTGAGGCTGAGGCCGACCGAATCCAAGAACTCAGTCGCCTGCTCCTTGAGCCCCTCTTCGATGCGAACCGTCGTAGGCTTAACCGTTGCAGTAGACATACGCGACCTCCTCGCCCTCGTCTTTTGCATCAGTATACCCAATATAAATGGCAAACTGACGTTAGATAGCATCAGATTGCTATATATATTCATATCGCGGTGGGCACGATTGCCCTACATCAGCCCACTCAGGGCAATGTCGACGGCTTCGTTGAGGTCGTCGGTGATGTGTACGAGCTCGGGATCGAGCGGGCTGATCATACCGGCATCCATCACCGGGCCGTTGAGCCAGTCGAACAGGCCCTGCCAGTACTCGCTGCCTACCAGCACGAGCGGCATGCGCTTGACCTTGTGCGTCTGCACCAGCGTGAGCACCTCGAACATCTCGTCGAGCGTACCAAAACCTCCGGGAAACACGATGGCGCCCGAGCTGTATTTGACGAACATGGTCTTGCGCACAAAGAAGTAGCGGAAGTCCATACCCAGGTTCACGTATTTGTTGAGCCCCTGCTCGTGCGGTAGTTCGATACCCAAACCGACCGACTTGCCGTTGGCGCTCGCCGCTCCCCTGTTGGCCGCCTCCATGATGCCAGGGCCGCCGCCGGTGATAACCGCGACGCCGCGCTGGGCGATTTTGCGGCCGACCGTGCGCGCCGCCTTGTAGAGCGGATCGGTCTTGGGCGTGCGGGCACTACCGAAGATGGTCACCGCGGGCCCGAGCTCGGCAAGCGCGCCGAAGCCATCGACAAACTCGGCCTGAATGCGCAGCACGCGCCAGGGATCGGCATGCAGCCAGTCGGTCGAGTCCTCGGGCGCCAGCAGATTGGCGTAGGTGTTGTCCTTAGGAATCATGGGGCCGCGCATGACCACGGGGCCGCGGCGGTACGTCTCGTCGTAGGCGGGCTCGCCCTCGACGTTCTCATTCTTAATCATGGGTACTCCTATCGAAAACAGAAACGGGCGGGGTCGACGCCATGCGTCAAACACCCGCCCGAACATCAACCATTCGGTATGGTACCCACGATGTATCAAGCGCTTGCAAGCTATCGGTCAGCGGTTGCGCAGACAGTGCAGGCGAACGTGATGACCGGCCGGCGCTCGCCCCTTGCCGTTGCCCGCGCTCTGCAAGCGCCCGCGCCACTCTTAGTAGTCCACCGCCGCAGGACTGTTCATCCAGTCGCTCACAAACGCGCCGTAGCGGCCCTCGATAATGGCCTGGCGGGCACGCTGCATAAGGTTGAGCAGGTAGTAGATGTTGTGCATCGACAGCAGAATACCGCCGAGCATCTCCTTCTGCGTGACCATGTGACGGATGAGCGCGCGGCTGTAGCCGCCCGTGCACACCGGGCAGGTGCAGGTGGGGTCGATGGGGCCGTCGTCGTGCGCAAAGCGGGCGTTGCGGAAGTTGAGGCGGCCTTCACTGGAGAACGCCGTGCCCATGCGGCCGGTGCGCGTCGGCAGCACGCAGTCGAACATGTCGATGCCCACGCCAACGCCGCGCACGAGCGTGGTAGGGTTGCCGACGCCCATCAGGTAGCGTGGCTTGTGCTTAGGCATGTACTCGGAAGCCAGCGGCGCCAGCGTCTCGAACATGGTCTCGTGGTCCTCGCCCACCGAGTAGCCGCCGATGCCGTAGCCGGGGAAGTCGCCGCACTCCTCCAGGTGGCGCAGCGATCGCAGGCGCAGGTCCAGATGCATGCCGCCCTGAACGATGCCAAAGAGCGCCTGGTCGTCGCGGGTGTGGGCCTTATAGCAGCGCTCGGCCCACATGCTCGACAGCTCCACGGCGCGCTCGACGTAGGCGCGCGTGGCGGGATAGCCGGGGCATTGGTCGAGCTGCATGCAGATGTCGGAGCCGAGCTTCATGGCGATTTCCATGTTGTCCTCGGGCGTCCAGAACACGTGGCGACCGTCGTAATCGTTGACGATAAAGCGCACGCCCTCGTCGGTGAGCTTGACGGCGTCGTTGTGGCTGAACACCTGGAAGCCGCCCGAGTCGGTGAGGATGGGGCCGTGCCAGTTCATAAACTTGTGCAGCCCGCCCAGCTCGGCGATGGTGTCCTCGCCGGGACGCATGGACAGGTGGTAGGTATTGGCAAGCACGATCTGGGCACCGAGCTGCTTGACGGTCTCGGTAGGAATACCCTTGACGTTTGCCTTGGTGCCCACGGGCATAAAGATCGGCGTCTCGATGTCGCCGTGCGGGGTGTGCAGTACGCCGGCACGCGCGTGCGTCGTCGGATCCTCGGCAATCAGGTCGAATTTAAAAAGGCTCTGGTCCATAAACTGGAACTCCTTGGTTGCGGTTCATACGCAGACCATTATACGAGCAACCAGCCAACCGCACCGACTCGACAGAAACTGGCGCGAGAGGCGGCGTGGCGGGGACACGACAAGGACACGGCAAATGAGCGTGGATTTTTGGACGCTTACCTCATGAGTGTGGATAATCTCCCACTTTTGCCCAAAACACAGGTCAAAAACGGGAGATTATCCACGCTCATTCGGCAGAGCATCTGTGCGGACTCTTAGACAACCAAGGCAACACCGATGTTATGGCACCGACAGCGAAAACCCGCCAGAGCGAGCAAGGTGCCTTGAAACAAGGCGGCATTGATCTTTTGATCATGCCACCGAAGTTGAAAGGCAGATTGCCGCTCTGGCGGGTTTGCAGCATCAACTGGTTACGCGGTTTGGTAAAACCGCGTAACTCTTAGGGCCGCTGGCCCATGCCGCCCTCGAGGGTGACGGTCTCGCCATTCATGTACTTAAAGTCGGGGCCGCAGAGCTGAACGACCACGCGGCCGATTTCCTTCTCGACGTCGCCGTAGTGGCCCGCCGGCGGCATGTGGACGTTGGCCTTGAACGCCTCGGGATAGGCATCCTGGAAGTTCTCGAGCGCAGCGGTCCAAGCAAGCGGGCACACGATATTGACGTTGATGCCGTCCTTGCCCCACTCGTTGGCGGCAACGCGAGTCAGACCGCGGATGCCCTCCTTGGCAGCGGCATAGCTGCACTGACCATAGTTGCCAAACAGGCCGGCGCCCGAGGCAAAGTTGACCACGGAGCCCTTGGTCTCCTTCAGGTGCGGGTAGGCCTTCTGCATGTACAGATAGGTAGCATACAGGCCGGAATAGATGGCCAGGTTAAACTGATCCATGGTGTGGTCGGCGATGGTCACGCCCGAGGCGCTGGCCTGGGCATTGTTGACGACGGCGTCGATGCGGCCGAACTCCTCGATGGCCTTGTCGATGACGTTCTGGACGACGGCCTCGTTGTCCTGACCAGCCGAGACATCGGCCTGAACAGGCAGAACCTTGACGCCGTAGTCGGCCTCAAGGGACTCCTTGGCAGCCTCGAGCTTGGCAACGTTGCGGCCGGTAATAACGAGGTTTGCGCCCTCCTTGGCAAAAGCGATATCAATGCCGTAACCGATGGAGCCAGCGGAGCCGTCCTTAAGCGTGGCCTTGCCACCGCCGGTGACGATTACGGTCTTACCAGTGAAAAGTCCCATACGAAGTCCTTTCAAATCGCGACGGGCCCACCCGCCGACAGCGCGCATCCAACTTCACGCGCCAAAAGCTGAAATGCAACTTTAGCGGGTTCAAGTGAAAAATAAAGGCTGCAGCAGGCGAACGGCGCAACGTCTTTCGGCGAAGGGAATGTCAAGCGCAAACTGAATATAGAGGCCGAATTTTTGCTATCCAAGCGAACCATCGAACACGTTTTGAAACTTTGCTGCAGCGCGCGGGATGTCGACGCGAGACTTTATCATAGGGTGACAAACAACGATGAGGAGCGCATGCCTATGACAGACGAGCTGGACCCCCAGACTCAACAGCATATTGACGATTCAGCAGACACCATTGACGACTGCGATACTTCCACCAGCAGCGATGGCGGCATTGATGCCGCTGTCGAGGAGGCTCCTGCCGCCGCAAACGAGGCCGCAGACGCAAATGTCGCCGCAGAGCAAGACAAAGAAGAGCAGCTGGAGCAGCCGGACCCGAGCGATACAGAGCCCAAGGCTGAGAACGCTCCGCAAGCAACAGGACCCATCGAGGTGTCTTCGGAAGAAGAGCTCGATGCCGTCATGGACTCCATGATGGATGCCGTCAAAGCGATGAAAGACGCCGTGTCCGACGCCGATATCGACGCCGAAGAAGAGGAAGCCGCCGAGGCCGCCTCGACCTTCGTGCCCGGCGAGACCCCCGTTGCCGACCAAGGCAGCACCATGCCCTCGTTCCTGCAGCTTGAGCACCCTACCATTGGTGCCGATGCAGTTGATCCGCACGCTGCCGGCTTTTCCGTAGTCGAGGGCGGCACCGGCAGCATCGCCACGTCACAGGCGCCCGATGTGGGCACGGAAAACGCCGCTCACCCGACCGCCCCGCACACCCCCGCAGCCAGCCGCGATCTGGGAAGCGCCGTCTCAAACACCGCCAACGCCGTAGGCACTTTTATTGCCCAGGGCGCCTCGGCCATGCGCGAGATGAACGCCGCGAAAAAGGCACTCGCCGATGCACGCGAACACCTGGCAGAGTTGGAGCAGCGCATCGCCGATCAAGACGAGGAGCTCGAGACACGCCAGGATATCGCAGGCCGCTACGACCAAATCGTCGCCGAGCAGCGCCAGACTATCGAAACGGCACAAAAGGCCGCCGCGGCGGCAGAAATCGGCCGCGATACCCATGCTGCCAAGGCAACAGAGCTCAAGGCGCAGCTCGAGCAAATAAAAGAAGAGGACGATGCCACCGAGCGGCGTCTCAAAGCCGCGCTCGACGCGGTGGAGGCACGCGAAGCCAGCTCGCGCGAGACCGGTAACCGCCTCGTACGACGTCTCGAGGATTCCAAGCGCATCCGCGATAAGGTGCAGGCCGAGCGCGACGCCGGCGTTGCCGCAGCACAGCAAACCGTCGACGCCACGCGTGCTCAGCTCGAAACACTGCGCCACGAGTATGCCGAGCTGCAGCGCAATCCTTCGGCAAACCCCGCCAATTACACCGTGCGCACCAGCGAGCTCTCGATGCAGATCTCCGACACGGCCGATGCCCTGCGCAAAGCCGAGGAAGATGTCCCGCACATCACCGCCGATCTTGAGCACTCGCTCGCGGCCGCCGAGCACGCCGTCGAGCAGGCGCAAGCCCCCATCGCCGACGCCAAGCGCGCCCATCAGGCCGTGACGGCCGAGGCCGATACCGCGCGCGACGAGCTACAGACCGCAAAAGCCGCCGCTGCAACGCGCCAGCGCGAACTGCGCGAGAAGATCGCCGCCGAGGACAAGGCACGTCGAGAGCAAGAGCAGGCCATTGCCGATGCCCAGGCGGACGTCGCGCACGCACAGTCGATCATCGAGCAGGCGACCGAAGTGCACGACCATCCCGAGATTACCGAATCGCTCGCGGGCTCCTTGGCCCGCGATAAGGCCGAGCACGCCGAAACCGAGCGCGAAGTGGCTCAACTCGAAGCCGCCGAGGACGACGTGCGCGAGCGCACCCGCGACTCACGCATCAAATTCACCGGCGCCATCGTCTGCATTGCCGCTATAGTCCTCGTGATCGTCTTGATCTGGCTGTTCGCGAGCAAGTAAACCAGCTGCCAAAAAACACTCAACGCAGTTGCGGTGAGATAGTTCCTGTTTAGCCATCAAAAAGGTCAATTCAAGAACTATCTCACCGCAACTTTTTGATTGGTGCAAAGGGGTCAAGCTACTTTGCACCAACTTGGCGCGTATAGACCAGTCTCCATTGCGCCAACAACGTTTGCCCAGATAAAACCTGCCAAAATAAACCTGTCCCTTTTTGGCAGGTTGAACCACGGCAACACCGATGTTTTGGCGCGACCCGCGCAGCGTCGGCCGGTTACGGCGTTTGGAAAACGCCGTAACCTACTGAATGAGCATGGCGTCGCCAAAGCTGAAGAAGCGGTAACGCTCTTCGATAGCAGCGGCGTAGGCATCCATGATCTGGTCGCGGGAGGCAAGCGCGCTCACGAGCATCATGAGCGTGGAACGCGGCACGTGGAAGTTCGTGATCAGCGCGTCGACCACGTGATAGGTCGAGCCAGGCATAAGGTAGAGCTGCGTCGTCGCGTTCTCGCGCACCACGATGTCACCGCGGCCGAGCGTGTCGGCGCCGTCCTCGCGGCCCTCAAAATAGCGCGCCGTCACAGCCGGATCGGACACCGACGCGTCCGCGTCAAACGCGCTCTCGAGCGAGCGCACCGCGGTGGTGCCGACGGCGATCACGCGATGCCCCTCGGCTTTAGCCTTATGCACGGCGTCGACCACCTCCTGCGATACGTGGTAGCGCTCGGTGTGCATCACGTGCTGCGTGGGGTCGTCCTCCTCCACCAAACGGAAGGTATCGATGCCGACCTCGAGCTCGACAGCGGCAAACTTCGCGCCCTTGGCCTCGATAGCCGCCATGAGCTCGGGCGTGAAGTGCAGACCCGCCGTGGGAGCAGCAGCCGAGTGCTCCTCCTTCATGGCGTAGACGGTCTGGTACTTCTCGGGGTCGCCCTCGTAGTCGGTAATGTAGGGCGGCAGTGGCACGTGACCGGCAGCATGGATGGCCTCGTCGAGCGTGCGCGGGTCGCCGGCGGCATTGCAACCGGCCGGCTCAAAGCGCACCAGACGGCCGCCGCGGCTATCGGTAACAAAGTCGACGACCTCGGCCGTCAGTACCACGGGCGCGCCCTCGGGCGCATGTGCGCCACCGGCGCGATACTCAATCTGAGCACCGGGCTTCAGACGCTTGCCCGGCTTGACCAGGCACTCCCAAACGTGACCCAGCGGGTCAACATCCTCGCGGCGCTTGAGCAGCAGCGTCTCGACCACGCCGCCCGAGCCTGCCTTGCGGCCAATCAGGCGAGCCGGCATCACGCGCGTCTGGTTGATAACGAGCACGTCGCCCGGCTCGATATAGTCGATGATGTCGCGGAAGATGCGGTGCTCAACGGTACCGCCGTGCTCCAGCGGCGTCCCCGCCTCGGAACCCTTGCGATCCACCACCAGCAGGCGGCAGGAGTCGCGCGGCTCGGCAGGAGCCTGGGCGATCAGTTCCTCAGGAAGGTTGTAATCAAAATCATCGGTACGCATAGACACGTCGGATACTCCTTATATAGCTAAAGTCCGCTCTACATCCTAGCAGGCCGCCAGCCCAAAAGAACTACTTTTTGGCGGCTTTGCGCTCGTCGCGGATGCGGGCGCGGTCCATGGCCGCCTCGACGGCAGAGAAGCGGCAACCACAGTAGTTCTGCCGATACATGCCCAGCTCGCGCGAACGACGTGTCGCCTCGGGGTAATACGGGCGAAAATCGCGAATCACCGGAGTGAGACCGCGAGCGGCAGCCAGACGCTCCAACACGTCATTGCAGGTATCGAACAGCTGATACGGCGAGACGGCGAGCGTCGTACCCACATATTCGAACCCGCGCTCCTGGGCCACGCGGCACGCTTCGGCCAAGCGCAAGGCATAGCACGCGCGACAGCGACGAGGTCGATCGGCACCCAGCGGTGCCACGCCGGTCTCCCAGCGATTGCGGTCCTCCCCTGCCTCGATGAGCTCGATGTCGCCATCGGCACACCACCGGCGCAGCTCGTCCAAGCGGCGCTGCCATTCATCGCGCGGTTGAATATTGGGGTTGGTCCAGCAAATCGTGGGCTCAAACCCTTCCTCGCGCAGCAGGCGAACCGGCTCCAGCGAGCACGGCGCGCAGCAAGCATGCAGCAGCAACGGCTTCATCTACATCTCCTCCCCCGCAATGATTCTTTAATCCCCGTCCCAGAAAAATCATCCCAAAAAGACTACCTTGCGAAAAAGCGAACGCCAAAGGACGTGTCCTCGCAGGCGACAATGCGGCGGTCGCGCAGGATGGTCCGCACGTAATACCAATCGCCCACACAACCCGACAAATGCAAGCCGGCCGCCAGGTAGCACAGCAGCGGATAGCCCGAGAACGCAAACCCCAGGGCAAACGCCACCGTCAAAGCAACCGTCGGCGCTAGGCAAACCGCCACGTACCGCCGGCGCGAATACACAACGCCCTCGGCGCAGGCGTAAATCATGCAGGTTTCGAGATTTGCCCCAAAGGTCACCCGAGCACCGGCGGGCGCAAACAGCTTAAAGAACACCGCGTGCGCCAACTCGTGCACGGCAAATGACGCCGCCGAAACCGCAACCAAGCCGACTATCCAGCCCAAGACCGCCGTCCAGCCGCCCGCGTCGGCCGCATCCAAGTCTGCAGGTCCGCCCAGCAGCATAAACAACGGCACCAGGCACACGGCAAATGCGCCAAGCACGGCCATCCCCCACACAAAGCAGGCGTGCAGGAAATCCTCGTCTTCAAACGCATGTATGTTGGAAATCTCATTCATAGCATCTAAGGATAGCGCCCCCGTCACGCACCCGCCCGCATGTGCGATAATGTCGAACGATATGCACGAATTGACCACTGCGTCGCCGAGCCCCGGGCCCGGCCGCGCTCTCACCATATGCGAAGGAGTCCCATGGCATCCAAATACTCCATGAACGACCGTCCCAGCTGGCCTCGCCGCGCCATCGTTACTGCCGGCGAGCCCTACGGCAACAAGGGCCTTCACTTTGGCCACGTCGGCGGCGTCTTTGTCCCGGCCGACTTCTTCGCCCGCTTCCTGCGCGACCGCCTGGGCCGCGAGAACGTCATCTTCACCTCGGGCACCGACTGCTACGGCTCGCCCATCATGGAGAGCTACCGCAAGCTCAAGGAGAACGAGGGCTACGACAAGTCCATTAGCGAGTACGTCGAGTCCAATCACTCCCGCCAGGCCGCGACCCTCAACAACTACAACATCAGCTGCGATATCTACGGCGGCTCAGGCCTTGAACCGGCTGCTCAGATTCACAACGAGGTGACCGCCGAGATTATCGAGCGCCTGCACGAGCAGGGCACCATCTCCAAGCGCTCCACGCTGCAGTTCTACGACGCCAAGGCCGATACGTTCCTCAACGGCCGCC
The DNA here is from genome assembly GCF_964259375.1 of Collinsella aerofaciens ATCC 25986. Taxonomy (GTDB): domain Bacteria; phylum Actinomycetota; class Coriobacteriia; order Coriobacteriales; family Coriobacteriaceae; genus Collinsella; species Collinsella aerofaciens_BO. The sequence continues at coordinate 223,699 of NZ_CAXVJM010000001.1, read as the reverse complement.
AGGTGATCGGCCGCTGCCCCATCCAGGGCTGCAAGTCCGAGAAGGCCTATGCCGACGAGTGCGATCTGGGTCACCAGTTTGAGCCCGAGGAGCTCATCGCGCCCAAAAGCCAGCTCACCGGCGAGGTGCCCGAGCTGCGCCCGGTCGACAACCTCTACTTCGACCTGCCGGCCTACCTCGACTTTATGAAGACCTACACCGCCAAGCTCGCCCAAAACCCGCAGGTTCGCTCCGTGGTCTCCAAGACCATGGAGGAGTGGCTGCTGCCGGCACAGCTCTACATCCAGAACAAGTTCCGCGAGGCCTTCGACGCCGTCGAGGACCAGCTGCCCGAGCACACCGTGCTGGAGCCCGAGGGCAACAAGAGCAGCTTTACCGTCACCTTCCCCAGCTGGAAGGAACGCGACGACGCCCACGCGGTGCTCGCCAACGGCGGCGTGCGCTTCCGCAGCGGCAAGGCGCTCGTGCCCTTCCGCATCACCGGCAACATCGACTGGGGCGTTCCGGTGCCCGAAGTCGACGGCGTGACCGATGTCACCTGCTGGTGCTGGCCCGAGAGCCTGTGGGCGCCCATCAGCTATACGCGTACCGTACTCGCCCGCGACGCCCGCGCCGCCGGCGTGACCGAGGGTGTCGCCGCCCAGGACGCCGCCCTTATGGGCGAGCCCGCTACCGATTCCACGCAGGTGCCCGCACCCACCTATCAGCACAGCTCGCTCGATTGGCGCGACTGGTGGTGCTCAGACGACGCACAGATCTACCAGTTCATCGGCCAGGACAACATCTACTTCTATTGCATCGCGCAGACCGCCATGTGGGAGGCCCTGGGTTGGGACCTCACGCAGAGCACCGTCAGCGCTTGCTACCACCTGCTCTACATGGGCAAAAAGGCCAGCTCGTCCTCGCAGACGCCTCCCCCGCCGGCTGACGACCTGCTCAACCACTACACCTGCGAGCAGATGCGCGCGCACTGGCTGTCGCTCGGCCTGTCCGAGAAGCCGGTAAGCTTTAGCCCCAAGGCATACGACACGCGCGCGACCGGCAAGGACAAGGACGGCAACGAGGTGCGCGCCTGCGACGACAAGCGCGTCATCGATCCGGCCCTCAAGGAGAGCGCGCTGCTGACCGGCGTGTTCAACCGCCTGGCCCGCAGCTGCTTCTACGGCGTCGCCGTCAAGGAAGGCGACGAGAGCCCCTACCGCAACGGCTGCATCCCCGCTGGCGCCGCCTCTGCCGCCGTGGTCGAGGCTGCCGAGCAGGCCGCCCTTGCCTTTGAGCAGGCCATGTACAAGTTCGAGACGCACCGCGCGCTCGCCGTGTGCGACGACTACGTGCGCGCCGCCAACAAGCGCTGGAGCGACGCCTCCAAGGCCGCTAACAAGCTCGAGGGCGAGCCAGCCAATACCGCCATGACGCAGGCCCTCGTCGATGCCTTTACCGAGCTGCGCGTGGCCACCGTGCTCATGCACGGTATCGTGCCGGCCGGCTGCGAGCTCATCTGCGAGTATTTCGACGTCGACCCGGTCGCTTTCTTTAGCTGGGACAACATCTTTGCCTCCACGGATGAGTTTGTGGAGAGCCTGGGCGAGAAGCCCGGCGAGCACCGCGTGAAGCCGCTGCCCCCGCGCTTCGACTTCTTCAGCAAGCACGAGAGCCAGTACTAAAGCACGCCAGCAGCGGCGTGCCCGGAAAGTAGTCTATTTGGGACGGGAAGGAAAGACAGATGTCCAAGCCGCGTCGTCGTAAGCAGAAAAAGCAGGTTAAGCCCGAGCTCAAGCTTAGGCAGTTTGCCGCTACCGAGCTTTCCGACCAGCTTGCCGCCCAACACTCCGCCGCTGACCTGCCGCGCTTTATGGTCGACACGGTCGCCGGCGCCTATGCCCCCACCGATGCCGAGCTCATGATTGAAGGCTTCGGCGCCGCGGCCACACGCCCAGTCACGCTGCGCGCCAACACGCTCAGGGCAACCGCCGAGGACATCGCCGCCGCACTCGACGAGGCCGGCATCGCGCACCAAACCGTTACCTGGTATCCGGACGCCTTCATCCTGCCCGAGGCCCAGGTTTCCGACCTGTGGGACCTCGACATCTACCGCGACGGCAAGATCTATCTGCAGAGTCTGTCGTCCATGATGCCGCCTTTGGTGTTGGGCGCTCAGGCCGGCGAGGACATCCTGGACATGTGCGCGGCCCCCGGTGGCAAGACGACGCAGATCGCTGCCCTCACCCAGGGCCAGGCACACCTCACGGCCTGCGAGATGAGCATTCCCCGCGCCGAAAAGCTTGAGTCCAACCTCCATCGCCAAGGCGCCAAAAACGTGCCCGTCATGCGCATCGATGCACGCGAGCTCGACGAATTCTTCCGCTTTGACCGCATCCTGCTCGACGCTCCCTGCACCGGCACGGGCACCGTCATCAGCGGCAACGAAAAGAGCCTGCGCGGCCTCACCGAGCAGTTGCTCGGCAAGTGCGCCCGCTCGCAGCGAGCACTTCTGGACCGCGCCATGGGAGCTCTCAAACCGGGCGGCACGCTCGTCTATTCCACTTGTTCGATTATGCCGCAGGAAAACGAGGACGCCCTGCAAGAGGCCCTCGACAAGCACATGGACTGCGAGCTTATCCCCCTCGATGGCACGCCGAGCGAAAGCGAAGCACGCCGCGCTCAGGAAGCTGGCGAAGAGCCGCGTATCGAGTCCAACCCCCTCACCGAGGCCATCGCCGCCGGCCACGTTTCGTCCATCGCCAACGGTATGCCCGGCACGCTGACCATTCCGCCCAGCCGCGACTTTGAGGGCTTCTACATTGCCCTGATCCGAAAACGCAGCTAGCGCACGGATTCAAAACTCAACAAGCTATCTCTGTGCGCGCTTGTCCTGCTGGTCACGGTGCTGCTTAAGTGCCTCGCGTTCCTTGCGCTCGGCTCTTTTGCCTTTAATGGCCGTAACCACAAAGTAGATGACCGCGGCGGCTACGATTGCGCCCACACACAGGCCAATCGAGCTCAATATTGTCGTAATTTCCATACCGCGTCACCTCTCTTTTAAACGGGACATTCAAGATAGCACCTCAATACCCGCCACCACAGCTCCTTCACGTTCGCCGGCCCTTCGGTCTAACGGATGGCGCGGCGGGGAAAAATCAACTCGTCAAACGATTTAGCAAGCACAACGCTGCCGGCGCCTTGCCGGCCACCATCGCATAGAATCGAGGATCCATGGATACCCTCAACGACCTAAACGAGCGCGTCGACGCCTTTGTCGGCACCAGCTCCTTCGACACGCCGGTCACGGCAAACGACCAAGCCCCCATCGATGTTCCCGCCGAGGTTCACGAGGACATCGTCGCCTCGGTCGATTTTTCCGAGGTCGAGCTCGCAGACGAGTTCACCGAGCCCCAGGTAGCCGTGACCCCCAACGGACTGCTCCCCATGGAGCCGCTGCCCATCGACGGGCGTTTGCGAAAGGCGGCCCTCCGCATGCCCGACGAGATCGAGGAGGCCAGCGGCTTTACGCTCTTCGGTCGTCGCATCAAGTCGCTTATCTACACCACCGACGTTGCGGTCATCCGCAACTCCAACGCCGATGCCGTCTTTGCCGTCTACCCCTTCACGCCGCAGCCCGCCATTACGCAGGCGCTGCTGACCGTTGCCGAGTGCCCGGTCTTCGTAGGCGTGGGCGGTGGCACCACCACCGGTAAGCGCTCCGTACAGATGGCAGCCGTCTCCGAGATGCAGGGCGCGGCGGGCTGCGTGGTCAACTCCCCCGCTACTGCCGAGATGGTCGAGCACATCACCAACATCGCCGACATCCCCGTCATCGCAACGGTCGTTCGCTGCGATGACGATGCTCACGCCAAGGTGCGCGCCGGAGCCAAGATTCTCAACATCGCCGCCGGCAAAAACACGCCCCAGGTCCTGCGTGAGCTGCGCGAGCACTATCCCAACCTGCCGCTCATCGCACCGGGCGGCAAGACGCCCGAGAGCATCCGTGAAACCATCGCCGCCGGTGCCAACGCCATCATCTGGACGCCGCCTTCGGCCCAGCAGCTGCAGACAGACATGATGCAGCGCTACCGCAAGATGAAGGAAGACGCCACGCCTGTCATCTCGCGCGACGATGTTCCCATTATCGACCAGGTCGCCGCCGCCGAGGTCAGCCAGGTCGAGAATATGAATCCCGACGTGCCAATTCCCGACGAAGTCATCGAGCGCGTCGCCTCGATCCACGATCATATCGAGGAGCGTCGCGCCAACCGCGGCCTCAAGCCGTCACTGCACGGATTCTTCTTACGCGGAAAGAAACGCTAGCAAAACATCTTGGCCCGCCCCACAAACGTGAGGCGGGCCGTTTTCGCTTGAGCAATCATGCAGTGACGTGATGGGGCAAATTAATCCACGCGCTTGTCGCCCATAAAGAAGAGCGCCACCGTACCAGGTCCGGTGTGCGAACCGATCAGAGCACCGATATTGTTGATCTCGATCTTGCCTTTGAGCTGCGGGACCCGTTTCTCAATCAGCGCCGCAACGGCCTCGGCATCCACGCGGCACGCCGAATGGGACAAGATACACTTACCCGAATAATCCGCACCGTCCTGCACGTGTGCCATCATGGTCTTAGCCATCTCGGAAATCGCGCGCTTCTTAGTGCGGATCTTCTCACGTGGAGACAGCCTGCCCTCACAATCGACGGTCATGAGCGGGCAGATCTTGAGCGCCGAGCCAATAATCGCGCTGGCCGCCGAGATACGACCGCCGCGCAGGTAGCTCGACAGATCGGTCGAGAAGAACCAATGGTGCAGGTTGAGCCTGTGCTCCTCGATCCAAGCGGCCGTCTCGTCGAGCGAAGCGCCACTATCGCGAACGTCGGCGGCATATTCCAGCAACAGGCCAAAGCCCGAAGACGCCGCCAGCGAATCAATGACGCGCACCTTGCCGCCCTGGGGATAGCGATCCGCGAGCATCTGCGCCGCAACGCAGGCCGATCCATACGTGCCCGAAATACCCGACGACAACGTCAGGTGCAGCACGTCTTTCCCCTCGGCAACAAACGGCTCCCAAAACTCCTCGTACTCACCCACGCTCACCTGAGACGTCTTGGGCATGGCGCCCGCGGCAATCTGGGCAAAAAACTCGTCCGGTGAAATCGACTGGTACAGATCGTCCGCATGGACAACATCATCGATCTCGTAATGAAAACACACGACAGGGATATTGCGCGACGCAAAGAACTCACGAGTTCGGTCGGCGGCGGATTCACAGGTCAGGACAAAATCACTCATATGAGGCTCCTTAAGTATTGCTGTGCAAATTATCGCACAGCAAGCCTAAATACGATACAAATGTCCACTATTTACCAATACGAACCATTTGTATTGAATATCTTTATCATGAACATCCCCATCCCCGCCATGGGCCAGCATGGGCAAAATCACGCCCTTCGTCTCCACTTAACCGACACATCAACCTCAACTAAATCGATTTAGCAAACCGTTCAGCTGACAATTCAGCCGCCGGCGCAAAATCGAAACAAAGCCGGCGCATACTGGTAAACGCTTGACGCTGTTTTATCAGTTTTACCAACCATATCGGAAGGTGCTTCATGGTCGCATTCGATCGCAATCCGCAAGACTTTAAGTATCTGCGTCTGCTGTCGAGACAATTTCCCACCGAGCAATCCGCGTTTACCGAAATTATCAATCTCTCGGCCATTCTCAACCTGCCCAAAGGCACCGAGCATTTTATGAGCGACGTGCACGGCGAGTACGAAGCCTTTATGCACATCCTCAACAACTGCTCGGGCGTCGTGCGCGAACATGTCGACGAGATCTTTGGCGACACGCTCACCTTTGACGAAAAGGGCGAGCTGTGCACGCTCATCTACTACCCGCGCGAGAAGATCGAGCTGGTCCGCAGCCAGCACGAGGACTCCCCCACCTGGTACAAGACAATGCTCGACCAGCTCATCATGGTTGCGCGCTCGCTTTCGAGCCGCTATACCCGCTCCAAGGTGCGTAAGGCCATCCCGCGCGATTACGCCTACATCATCGACGAGTTGCTGCACACGCATCCAGACGAGAACAACTACCGCGTGCGTTATCACGAGCGCATTATCGAATCCATCTTGGAGACCGCCAGCGCCGACGACTTTATCGAGTCGCTCGCCTCGCTCATCAAGCGCCTCGCCGTCGACCACCTGCACTTGGTGGGCGACATCTTCGACCGCGGTGGCGGCGCGGCCAAGATTATGGACCGTCTGCTTACCTATCATTCGCTCGACATTCAGTGGGGCAACCACGACCTGCTGTGGATGGGCGCCGCTGCCGGCGAGCCTGCCTGCATCGCCACGGTGCTGCGCAACAACCTGCGCTACGACAACTACGAGATCCTCGAGAACGACTACGGCATCTCGCTGCGCGAGCTCGTCGCCTTTGCCGATGCCACCTATTCCGCCGGCGAGTCCATCAGCCCGCTGATCAAGGCCATCAACGTGCTGCTCTTTAAACTCGAGGGCCAGATTATCCAGCGTCACCCCGAGTTCGACATGGCCGACCGTCTGCTGCTCGACAAGATCGACCACGACACCGGCACAGTCACGCTCGCCGACGGCAGCGTGTGGCCGCTCACGACCAACGACTTCCCCACCGTCGACCCGACGGACCCCTACACGCTCACGCCCCAGGAGCAACACATCATCGACAAGCTCGTGTCCGAGTTTGTCACCGCCGATCACCTGCATCGCCATATCGATTTCCTCTACACCCACGGCTCGATGTACAAGGTCACCAACGGCAATCTGCTGTTCCATGGCTGCGTGCCGCTCAACGAGGATGGTACCTTTAGCAGCATGAACTGCCTGGGCACCTGGCACGCAGGCCGCGATTATCTCGATTTTTGCGACCATATCGCCCGCCGAGCCTGGCGCGTCGGCGACCGCGATGCCCTCGACTGGATGTGGTACCTGTGGATCGGCTTTAACTCACCCGCCAGCGGACGCCTGGTACGTACCTTTGAGCGCGCCTATATCGCCGATAAGAGCACCTGGGTCGAGCCGATGGACCCGTACTTTACGCTAACCAAGTCGCCCTCGGTCTGCGACGACATCATGCGCGAGTTCGGCGTTGCCCCCATGGCATGTTCGCCGACCGGTCACATCATCAATGGCCATACGCCCGTCAAGACCACCAAGGGCGAGCAGCCCATCCGCGCCGAGGGCAAGCTGCTGGTCATCGATGGTGGCTTCTGCCGCGCCTACCATCCCAAGACGGGCATCGCCGGCTACACGCTTATCTCCAGTTCTCGCGGATGTCGTCTTAAGTCTCACCAAGCCTTTACCACGGTTGCCGAAGCACTTACCCGCAATGTAGACATCGAGAGCGAGACCAACCGCTTTGACGAGGCCGACCGCCGCCGCATGGTGAGCGACACCGATACGGGTGCCAAGATCCGCAGCCAAATCCAGGACCTACGCCAACTGCTCGATGCATATAGAAACGGTGCTATCGAGGAGCGCGCCTAGCCCCGCCTGCGGGGATTGGCTAAACTTGCTGAGTTCGTCATCCCCGCGGCGCTCCGGCGCCACCCTAAGGCAGGTACCATGCAAAAGCTCCTTGCGCAGATCATGAAGTTTGGCGTCGTCGGCGTCGTTGCCACCGTCATCGACTTTGGCATCATGAATCTGCTCCACTACGGTCTGGGCCTTAACATCCTGATCGCCAATACCAGCGGCTTTATCATCTCGCTCATCTTTAACTACGTCGCGAGCATGAAGTACGTGTTTGCGCACAAGGAGGGAATGAGCCGCCGCCGCGAGTTCATCATCTTTGTCGTGCTGTCCGTGATCGGTTTGGCCCTCAACGACGGTATCGTGCTGGCGCTCAACGCCGGCCTGGGGCTCGAGGCCAATATCGCCAAGATTTGCGCCACCGCGCTTGTTATGGTCTACAACTTTGTGACCCGAAAGATCTTCCTGGAGGGCGAGGAGACCAAGTAGCTCGGCCTCCTCGTTGCACTACAGGGCCCACGGACGACGTGCGTCGAGCGCTGCGTTGTTCGTGGGCCTTGCTCGTTTACGGAAGGATTTACGACGTTTGCGGATTGTCTCTTGCAAATTTGACGAGTTCGTATAGTTCTTGGCAAAGCCCTTACGTTTCCCTTGCAAAAGCTCTAAAGTATCCTCTGCTCGATTCGTCAACGCATTGGATGTGATTACGTGCGCAAGGCACTGGCACAACCTCATACTAAGCAATTCCTCAAGTTCGCTGTCGTGGGTCTTATCTCCTTTGGCATCGACTGGGGCATGCTCATTGCGCTCGTCGAGCTGTTCCATCTCGACTTTCTGATGAGCACCACGATCTCGTTTATCACGTCCGTCGTGGTCAACTACTGGCTCAGCATGAAGTACGTGTTCGACCATCGCGAGGGCATGAGCCGCAAGCGCGAGTTCACGATCTTCACCATCCTGTCGGTGATTGGTCTGGGTCTCAACGACCTGTACATGTTTGTGGGCGTCACGTTTTTGAGCATCGGCTACCAGGCCATGAAGGCCATCGCCACGTTCCTGGTCACCTGGTACAACTACTTTAGCCGTCGCTTCTTCCTCGAAGGCGCGCAGTCGTAGACGGCCCAACATAACCTCGCTTCGCAGCCGGTTGGAATTCACGTTCCAACCGGCTTTTTGTTTACAGAGCCTGCCGAGGAAGGCGTACGAGGCGGGCTGCAGCGTCGGAATGGGGCACAGTTTCCCTAGGGGCGCCCCGCGGAAACTGCATCCCAGATTGCAGCCTCAGAATGGGATGCAGCTTCCGCAACGCCGTCCTAGCGGAAACTGTGTCCCGGATTCAGTCAGCAGAACGGGACGCAGTTTCCAGATGAGCCCCATGCGGAAAATCCATCCCGGAATGAGCCCTCAGAGCGGGACACGCTTTCCGAAACCCGCCTCATCGGGAAACTGTATCCCGGTCTGAGCCGGGATTCCGGGACGTAGTTTCCCGCGGATGCCGAAACGGAAAGCGCATCCCGTAATTGATGTCCAGAACGGGATGCGCTTTCCTAATGGATGCTGATGCGGAAACTGCGTCCCGGAATTCGCCTTCGGAGTGGGATGCAATTTCCGGTTGAGCCTCGATTGGGAAACGGCGTCCCATTCGCATGAAAACGGGCGGCTCGGATGTTAGTCCGAACCGCCCGTTTGGCGTGTTATGTCGAGGCCTCTAGCCTGTAACGTAATACCAGACTACGTTGTCGCCGTTTTTGAGAACGTAGTTGCTGCAGGCCGTATTGGGCGTTACGCCGTTAACGGAGTACATCCAGCCGCTCGTGCCGCCGTGCTCCTTCTCGGCCAAACCGCCAATGGCGGCGACATACGTGCCGTACGACGAGCCGTGCGCATTGACGGAAAGCCCCAGCGCACACAGGGCGTCATAGACCGTGGCGCCCTCGTTGAAGGTGAACGTACCGCTAGAAGACACAGGATTGCCTACGGCACTCGATGTGACCGAGACCGTCACCGTGACGTAGCCAGGCTGCTGCGAGCCGCCCTGGCTGTCCGCAGAGGCGCCACCGCCGGTCGTCGATCCCCCGCCCGAAGATGAGCCGTCAGAAGCGCTCGATCCGCCAGTGGACTCAGAATTCTGCGAACCCGATTTATCCCCGGACTTCTTGCCGCCCTTGCCTTCGGACTTCTTCTCTTTCGAGTCCTTGTCCGAAGACTCGGAATCGTCCTTGGAGTCGGATTCGTCCGAATCCTTGGACTCAGAGCTCGCATCATCCGAAGATTTTGAGCCCTTGACTCCAGTCTTACCCGAAGCGGTAGTCGAGCCGGAAACCGACGCATCCTTGGCAACGACGCTCTCCCCTGTCACAGCCTGAGCGATCCAATCAATGGACCATGCACCGCTGACGGAAGGGTGAACAAAGCCCAGCGAGACGACAATCAGCGCAATGCAGACGGCCGTCAGGGCGCCAAAAAGCGCCTTGCGCCGAGGGGCGGACGCCGCCGAAGCGGCGCCCTTTTGCTTTGCATCGTCGAGCTGAATGAACGACGAGTCGAGTTGTTTGGAGTCGGCGTCCTGTGGCTTATTGGACATAGCCCTCACCTACCGACGCTTGGTGAATACGAACACACCGATGACGGCAAGGCCGATTACGCCGGCCGCAACACCAACGATGGCAAGCGGATTGAAGCCAGACTGCTGCACAGGAGCCTCAGCGGACTTCTTAGCGGTAGTCGTGGCGGCCGCGCCCGTATCGGACTTGGAGCCGGACTTGCTGGACTTCTTATCAGACTTCTTGTTGTCCTTCTTGTCGGACTTGTCGGAATCCTTCTTGGAATCCTTGCCGTCCTTGGTCTCGGTCGTAGTCGTGGTAGACACCGGCTTCTGCCCAGGCGAAACAGCGCCGCCGCTCTGCTGGCCGTTTGTGCCGTTGCCGGAGCCAGAACCAGCACCGGCATTACCCGAGCCGCCATTGCCGCCGTTGGAGCCAGAGCCGCCGTTACCGCCAGGGTTAACGGCATTCTTGATCCACTTGGCATACAGCGTCATATCGGCCGTCACCGCAACGCTAAAGTCATACGCCTCCGTACAAGCCTCGTCGGTATACCAACCAGCGAAGGTGTAGCCCTCGCGTGTCGGATCGGCAGGCTTGGCGATAGAGCCGTTGGCGGCCGTAGTCTGAAAATCGACCTTGGACCCCTCGCCAGCGCTAAACGAAACCTTAACGCCAGCATTCAGCTTGAACAGCGTGCCAGAGTCGTTGATGTAGTACAAGTTGCCCTGGGCATCACAAGCGATTGGCGAGTCACAGTAGTTGTTGTGGCCTGTTGCGCTAAACACACCAGAAGCCCCAGCGTCACCCAACTTGTAACGATATACGCCACCGCCCGAGGTGTAGTTAACGAAATCAGGGCTCTCGCCGTAGTTAACCGTGAAGTAGACATACGCGTCTTCGCCCTGGACACTCACCAGCGGAGCGCCCTTGATGCCACCTGTAGGAAGCGCAGAGCCATCGGCAGACGAAACCAGCGTCTTGCCAAAGTCGTTGGCCGGATCAACAATCGCTAGCGCAGAGCCGCCAGCAACCTCGCCGCCAACAATCAGCTTGCCATCATACGTCGTAGGCACGCACGCGCAGCCGGTAAGGCCAAGGTCAACTACGCGCTCCTCGGTAATACGCGAAGCGGCATCCGCATCGCGTGAGTCGCCATCAGAAATCGCCAACACGTGCAGCTTGCCGTCGCGCGAGATCAGATAGGCATGGCTGCCATCATCCGAAAGCACGCAGGTGGAGTTGACAATCGCTCCAACCGAAACGCTGCCGAGCACATCACCCGTTGACTTGCTGAGCATCTCGACGGTACCAGCACTGGTGGGAACCAAGACATAGTCATCGCCCACCGTCGCGCCTGTCCAGTAATAGCCCTCATCAGGATTAACATGCTGCCAAGAAACAGCGCCGGTCAGGATATTAATACGCGTCAGATGACCGTTATTGTACGTACCCTTTCCATAGTCGACATCAACGGTGCCGACATAGAGGTAATTGCCATCAACCGTCAGCTGAGAATTCGACTGAGCAGTCTTGTTCACGGAGTCAGTGACCCAAACCGTTGTGAGCGCGTCAGCCGTCAGGGCCTGGACCGCACCGCCGTCAAGCGGAACGATAACCAAACCGTTCGCATAAATCGGGCGCGAGGTGTAACCGACCGCAGCCTTAAGATTCGACTCGTCAAGGACCTTGCCCGACTCGGCGTCAATCTTTAGCAAACGCTTGTTGACGGCAAGATACACGTTGCCGTTCACGACGATAGGTTCACTCGCGTTGGGATACGCCGAACCAGAATACGCCTTCCAATCGAACGTCCAGGAGCTCGCTAGCGCACCCGTAGGCGTCGAAACGTTCTCGACCGCCGCATTGGACTTGCCATCCCAATCGGACTTCCAACCGGACGGACGCGGGGCGCTCGGATTGACTACGACCTCGTCGGGATTGGGAACCGTATCGCCAGCAGCATAAGCCCAGACGATCGTGTCGCCCGATTTGACAACGTAGTCATTGTCAAGCTGATTAGCAGGAACACCGTTGACAAAGAACGACCAGGCACCAGACAGCTTGGTACGATCAACCGGAGAGACGAGGCTATGGACACCCCAATAGCCCTGCTGGTCGTACATCTCAGATTCGATGCCAAGGGCATCAAAATAGGCGGCAGTGGCGTCCTTGATCGTCGTGCCCTCAACAAACACCTGCGTCGAAGGATCGGTCCAGCGCTGTGCCTTATCGCCCTTCTTGCCGATGATCTCCATCGAGACAGAAACTTGACCGGGCATGGTGCCATCGGAACCATAGACCCAGGTAATCTCATCGCCGGCCTTGAGCGTGTAGTTGCCTGCGCCGACATTGGCCTTCTTGCCGTTGACAAAGAACTGCCAGTATTTCCAGGTACTCTCGTTAACCTGCTCGGTCGAAAGCGTCACGTTCTTATTGAACGGTGACGTCAGAGAATTGAGGAACCAACCGTACGAGCCCTTGCCCGTGTCGGCGCCAATGCCGGCCTGCTTAAAGACCTGCTCGGAAAGATCGGCAGCAGTTGCGCCCTCTTCCACCAGCGCTGTCGTAGGCTGAGCCCACGTTTGCTGAGCACCTGAAGCATCCTGGCCGATAACGGTGCAGCTTACCGAAAGCTGGTCGGTGGGCGCAGCGTCACCGTACTTCGAGTAGCACCAGACGACAGAGTCGCCCGCTTCGAGAGTGTATTTGCCAGCGCCAACCGACGCAGCCGTGCCGTTGATGAACAGCTGCCAATAGGCGCCCGTAGCATGGTCGTATGCAAGGGTGCGATCGGCTTCGAAAGGCGACGTAATGGAGTTGAGCACCCAGCCCCAAGCGCCGTTGGGATCGTAGTCGGCCTTGAGGCCGGCCTGCTTAAAGAGCTCCTCGGAAAGATCGGCGGCAGTCGAGCCATTCTTGAGCGTGTACTGCGAGGCGGCAGCCCACGTCTGCTGCTTGCCCTTGGCATCGATGCCAATGACGGAGCATGTCGCCGTAACCTCGGGACTATTTTGGCCGCTCGTGCCCAGAACCGTAATCTTTGCCGATACGTCCTGGTTGGCAAGCTTGGCATACGTGGCATTGTCGGGATAGCGCTCAGCATAGCGAGCGTACTTCTCGCTCGTCAGGCGCGAGGAAACGACAACCTTCGTGTTGTACTGCGGCTGCGTGACCTTGAGATTCTCTGCGGAGACAATAGAGCTGTTGCTCGACTTAAACAGACGCCAATCCTGCCCGGACATCGCGTCATAGCCAGGCAAATCCACCGGAACAATACCAAGGGACGTCGAATCGGTCGTTGCCTTGTTGTAGCTCCAGGCAAGGTTGCCGTCAGCATCCAGATACGCTTTCTGGAACGCGTGCATGTCGGCCGAAACGGCATTGGCGTCCTGGCCATTCAGAATGGCGGCAGCATAGCCGGCCTTCGCCTTTTCCATAAGAGAAAGCTCGGTATCGAGCTCGTCCTGGTCCTGCGGGGCAATCGCAAAGTCGAGGGTCTTGCTTGCCGTGACCTCGGCGTTGGACTTATCGGTCACCGTGAGGGTAATCTTGGTCTTCGCCGCCTCGGTGCCAGGCAGCGGCTGATAGACCGTGCCCTTGTAGCCGTTGAACGTAATGTCATCGGTGCTGGCAGAGTACTTGACCTCGTAATACTTGCCGTCGATATTGAGCGTACTCGTGCGCGGCATCTGCAGGTCGGCGGTCAAGCCGTCCTTGTTGGCGGGCGTTTCGGTGCCGAAGTACTTGATATTGTCGTAGGTAAAGGCCGCATCGACCTTCTCCTGCAGTGCCTTCTTGTCGGCGGCGACCTTCTCAGGATCACCCTTGACCGTCACGACAAAGTCATGCGAGCCGGCAAGCTTGATGTCGCCGCTCGTAACCGTAACCTTGGCGGTCAGCGTCACGTCTCGATCGCTCGATGCGCGCGAAACCTTTCCCGTCTTATCTTCCCAGCTATAACCAGAAACAAACAGGCGCTCGGTGTCGGAGCTTGTCCATTCAACAGAGAATTTCTTTGCGGAACCCGCCTTGTACGGAAGCGTGACATTTTGGGTCACGCCATCGGCGGACTCGCCCGACGCGTAGCCAATCTGCAGGGATTCGGCAGCACTGTCAAGAAGGTCTTGCAGCTTAGCCTCGTCCCAAGCAACCTGTACCGACTTGTTGGGCTGGTAAGGCTCAGTCTTGCCATCGCGCGACAGCTCAAACACCACATCGGCGCTACGCAGACCGTCGATGTTGTAACCGGTGTAGTCGTTGGGGTCGACGTAGAAGAACGTCACATCGCCGTTGGTCTTATCCTGGGCGTCGGAGATGCCGACCGTGGCCTTAGCATCCTCGGCCTTAAAGAGCACGCCACCCTCGGAGACCTTAACGTCAACGTCGGTAAATCCCAGATCGGCAAGCTGCGCCTTCAGCGCGTCGTTAACGTTGCCGCCCTTAGCGCTGTAATCAACGGAGATCTGCTTATTGGAATCGTTGAGCTTTTGAACTGCGGCCTCAAGAGAGCCTGCGGCGATCACGGGGTTGGCGGAGACGAGCTCGACCGTCGAGCTGCCGCTCGTGGCGACAGCCTTCAGATACTTGCCCGCGGCAGAAGCCGAGACCGTCGCCTCGGCGCCCGACATATCGGACAGCAGCGTCCAGTCGGCCGCCGAAGCCTTCGCATCGTCCGCCGCATACCAGGCAACAGTCGCCTGAGCGGTCACGTCAATGCCGTTGGTGGTCGAACCGTCAGCGCGCTTAGCCTGCGCCGTCGCCTTGACGCTATCGCCCGAAACGAGATGGGTCGAATCGCTATTGATCTGCGGCGTAGTGATCACGCGCAGCAGGCTATACTCCCCCGCCGCGGTGACGCTATCGGGCGAAACCCACTCAACGGTGTTGTCGAGGGCGTTCGCCGTAACTTTGATGCGCTTGCCAACAAGCACGTCCGAAATGGTCAGGCTACCATCGGTCGTATCGATGCCGTCGGTAAGCTCGGTCCAGTCGGCATCGCCCTCGCCCTTGGCGTACCACGCCATGGTGAGGTCGGCATCATCGGGCACGTCCTTGGTCGAGCCCGACCAGCTTCCCGGCACTTGCACGCTCGGCGTGATCTTTGAACCCACGCTCAGCGTAACGTTCTTTTCGGCAAGCTCGATGCCCGCCAGCTTGTATTGGCCCTTAAGCGTTACGGGACCAAGCGGAGCAATAGACTGCGTGCCGCTGTACGAGCTCTTCTTCTGCGTGCTGAAAACGGTATTTTCGCTTGTCACCTTCACGCGCAGATACTTGCCGGCATAGGCGGCGTCAACGGTATAGGTGGCCTCGGTGGCACCGGGGATATCGGTATAAGCGGAGTCGTAGCTCGAGCTGGTATTTGCATACTGCCACTGATAGGTCACATTATCGGTACGTTCGATATAACTGCAGTTCGAGCCGTCCTTTTTGCGCACCTTGGTCTTGAGCGTATCGCCCACGTGCACGCCGTTGGTGGCGGGAGAGCCCTCAAACTGTACGTCGTAAAGCTCAACTTGGCCAGCGACGGACACAGGACCCGCCGCATAGTACGGCTTCTGCTCGCCATAGCCGCCATTGGCCTTAGCCACGACGTAGTAGCCCTTAAGGGCGGCGGTCGCCGTCAAGGTGCTGCCGGTCTCGCCCTCGATAGGCGTGTTGCACGAGCTCGCGTATCTCGAGGTGCCCTTATACCACTGCCACGTGACATGCGAATCGGTGGTAACGTCGGTGGAACCCACCTTGGCGGTCGCCGTAATCGTGGAGCCAACCTCGACTTTGCCCGAAGTCGGGCTCATGGTCACGCTCGTGACATTAATTGAACCGGCGGCAGCAACGAGAGCACCCGTCGAGTTGGTCAAGCTCGAAGAGCCGATCTTCGAAGACACCTTGCACTTGAGGTACTTGCCGCCCAAAGCATCGGTTAGCTCGAGGGTCTCACCCGTAGCGCCCGCAATGTCGGTATACGTGCCACTCTTGGTGCCAGAGCACTGCCACTGATAGTTGAGCTTGCTCGCGTCGACGAATGCGCCGTACGCGCCGCCCTTCTCCTTGGCGCGGGCCTTAGCGGTATCCCCCACCGCAAAGACACTCGTGTTGTCCTTGGTGTTGATGATGGACACGGCCGAAATCTCGACCGCACCGGCCTGTTTGACCTTGCTGGAAGTGGTCTTGCTCACCGTGTTGACGCCGGCAGTGGCCTCGACCTTAATGTACTTGCCCTCGAGGTCATCGGTTACCGTGAGGGAAGCGCCCGTCGCGCCCTCGATCTTGGTGAAGCCCGAGGACTGCGAGGTGGATGTGGACCACGTGTAGGTAACCTTGGCGTCGGAGCCCGCGGGGCTCGACCAATCCTTGTACGGAGTCGCCGTAAGGGTATCGCCCATGCTCGGCGTGTCGCTACTGAGCTTGACGCTGCTAAGCTCCATCTGCCCGGCGCCCAACACGGGACCGGGGATGAAGTTGGCATTGATGCCCGAGCCATCAGAGACGGACGGACCGTAGTAGTCCTTATCGTCCGCGGTCACCTTGCAGATGAAGTATTTGCCTTCCATCGCGGCGGTGACGGTGAGCGACTGCTCGTGGCCTACGACCTCGGTGTAGTCGGCGACATTGCTGCTGGCCCTGGTCGTGCCGGCGAGCCAGGTGTAAGTCCAGGTGCCAGGATTGGAGACGGAATAAGCCGAACTGTAGTAGTCGTCCTCATCCTTATCGTACATATTGGCCCAGAGCGTATCACCCGCATTGAGCGCGCCGGACTTCGTGGAATACGAGTAGTTCTCATCCTTGGTGTCCTGGATGCAGACCCTGGCCACGCTGGAAAGCGTCGTGGCAGAAGCGGCAGCGGCCTTCGGCTCGCCCTGCTCCGAAGCGACAGCAGGCATCGCGGTGGAACTGCCGGAATCAGCCGCATCACCTGCGGCGTCATCGCCCTTCGCGGCGCCCGAAGTTGCACCCTGACCGGCCGCAGCGTCACTGGTACCCGTGCCGTCCTCCACGGCAGCACCGTTCGCGTCGGCGCCGGCAGCAGTGCCCTCGTCGGCCGCCGTGCCCTCGCCGCCCGTCGCAGTCTGGGCCACGGCCTCGGCAATGCCCTCGGCGCCCTCGGCCCAAAGTTGCGCCGGCGTGGTGCCAAAAGCCATGGCAAACGCCAAGAATGCAACCAGACCGCGCTTGGCTACGCCACGGGCAATCGCTCCATGGCGACGCCACGAGGCACGCTGGCGCTCGTCTTCAAACATATCCATTTGTCTCCTATTGTCTGAACTTGGAGCATTGCCCAGCGGCTGCCCCACGTCATCGCGCATATCGCGCTTGAGTACCCCCATCGGGGTCCCCCTTCCCTCCAGAGCCCAACGCGTACCGGCAGCATGCGCCGCGGTCGCGTGCAAGATGGGAGGCGATCCGACTTAACCTTACCGACCCGGGCGCGCCGTCCGATCTGCGACGTGAACATCCCGGGCCAAGAGGAATTACGGTTACTGGTACAGCCGGGGACTTGCACCCCGATTCTCCCAAACGCGCAGGAAAACTGCGCATTCGTGCGTCTCCGCACCACCATCTAGGCCATCGATTATTACTGTCGATATGGTAGCACGCAAAAGGGCCCCGCACGCAGGCGAAGCCCAAGGTAAAAACTATGGTTTGCAATAGGAAGGACTGACGTCGGACCTTGCAAGAACAGCTCGTTTCAAAACTATGCCGGATTACGGGGCTGATTCAGCACTTCGCAACCATATCTGCCGTTTTCGAAAACCAACGACTCATCTACCTGCGGTTTTAAAAGTGCGAATTTCGGTATGCTCGAGGTTCGGCACTCCAGCCCCGTAAACCGGCATAGTTTTGTTCGGACCAGCCCACGCCGGCGCGACGCGAGGCAAAATAACCCGTTTCCCCCGACCCCGGAAAATCGTTACCGTTTGCCGCCGTGGCTGTTGCGCCAGATCTCGCGGCCCAGCATCAGCGCCAGCACCAGCGCACTCACGTAGCCCATAAAGCCAATGACCGGGATACCGAACACAACCGGCTCGATGCGCGCGTAGTACACCACCGACGAACCGATAAACAGACCGGCAATCACAATTGCCATCGACATGCGGTCGATAATTCCACCCAGCTGCCGCAGCGCCTTATCGCTGCTCATAATCTGCGTGTTTAGCTTAAGCTGGCCGCGCGTGAGCATGCGCGACGCCAAGCCCAGATACTCGGCCGCCTCGAGCGAGCCTTTTGCCGCGCGATAGCTGCTCGCGGCAAGATCGCGCCCCATTTCGCGGACGCGCGCATAGGTGCTCTTCTCGTTTTTGATATGCGTCTGGATGATCTGGATCATGTTGACGTTGGGCATGTACTCGGTCAGCAGGCCCTCGAGCGTCACCATGCCGCGGGCGAACAT
The DNA here is from genome assembly GCF_964259375.1 of Collinsella aerofaciens ATCC 25986. Classification (GTDB taxonomy): domain Bacteria; phylum Actinomycetota; class Coriobacteriia; order Coriobacteriales; family Coriobacteriaceae; genus Collinsella; species Collinsella aerofaciens_BO. The sequence goes on along the minus strand of NZ_CAXVJM010000001.1, from coordinate 205,263 downwards.
CGTCACCACGCTCGGCAGCTCAACATCGTTCTTGCGCGCCAAATTTAGCAGCGAGGTCAAAAACTCGCCGATATCAAGATCCTTAAGGTCAAGACCCGCGAAGTCAGCAACGATAAAGTCCAGATCGGACAAAAAGGCCGAATGGTCAAGCTCGGCCGAGTCGCCGCGCGTCACGGCAAAGCGCATAAGCGAGTCCTTGAGCTTGGGAACGTCACCCTCGGCCACGGCGAAAATCATGTCCTTAACGATACCGCGGTCGTGGCTCGACATGCGCCCGACCATGCCCAGGTCGATAAAGTAGACGATGCCGTCCTTGAGAATGATGTTTCCCGCATGCGGGTCGGCATGGAAAAAGCCGTCATCGAGCACCTGCGTCGAATAGTCCTCGACAATCGCCGAGCCAATCTTTTCCAGGTCATAGCCCTCGGCCACCAGGCGCTCGGGATCGGCAATCGAGATGCCGTCAATGTAGTCCATGACCACCACGTGTTCGGTGCAAAGGTCCAGGTAGGACTTAGGACACGACACGCCATGGACGCTCTTATGGAACTCATAGAAATCGTTGAGGTTTTTGGCCTCAGCCAAAAAGTTGGTCTCCTCGCGAAACGAGGCCCACAGTTCCTCGACGACGGCATGCAAGTCAACAAACTGGTCGGTGTTGACGAACTTGGAAACGATGCGCACCACCGAACGAATGATGTCGATGTCCTGCGCCATGACCTGCTGCGCGCCGGGGCGCTGCACCTTAACGGCCACGTCCTCGCCCGTCACCAGACGGGCACGGTGAACTTGCGCGAGCGACGCGCTTCCGAGCGGGTTGGGGTCGATCGCGTCGAACATCTGCCCCAAGCGCTGGCCGTACTCCTCTTCCAGACAGCGGAGCACTACCTCATACGGCACCGGCTCTACGTCGGAGCGCAGGCGACGCAGCTCGTCGCAAAACCGCTGCGGCAAAATCTCGGAGCGGTTGGCCAGAATCTGCCCCATCTTAACGAACATGGGGCCGAGCTCTTCGAGCAGACGACGCAGGCGCACCGGCGTGAGGTTATCCCATACGCGATACTTTTTGATCAGGCGAACGATCTGCCCAATGCGCTCACGACGACCTGCCGGCGTGAGCTGGTATTCCTCGTCCGGCGCCATCGCGTCGGGCTCCTCGGGGACCATATCGACAGCGCGCGGCTTCTTGCGAGCGCCCGAGACGGCGGCCTCAACCTCATCGACAACCGCCGTCTCGTCACCCAAGGGATCTAGATTGTTGTAATCGGTGGTGGAATCTGCCATCTGCGCTGCTACTCGGCCTCTTCGGCGTCCTCTGCGTCGTCGGGCTCAACGGACTCGACGGGCACCGAGGTCACGTTGTCCTCGACCGAATCGACGATGTCGCGCACATGGGCCAAAAAGGCCGTGCGCTCAGGGGCGGTCATAACGCGGACGCGGGCCAGGATGAGCTCGTCGAGCACGCGCTGCGCCGCAGTCTCGCCCTGCATGCCCAGGCGCTCGGTCAGGTCGGAGATGGTGCCACCCGCCTGCTCGAACATGTCAGACACGCTGCGGGCGATATCGGGGGTGCCGGCATCCTTGCGGACCTGCTCGCCCTTGGTATTGAGGTCGTCAAGGACCTTCTTGCCGCCCTCGACGGCAACGGCGGCGGCGCCGAAGCCCACGTTGATGGCACCGTTAACAAGCTGATCGAGTTTCATAACCATGGTTGGCTCCAATCATGAACAACTGCATTGGCCTTCTTGTACCCAAGATTGGGCGAACGACACAAAATCGTTTTACCGCCAAGGTAGGAATCGAGCGGGGCAAAGCCCTCGACGGCGTTTGCCCCGCTCGCTCGTTGCAAGGTCGGCTTTACCTCACATTGTCGTTCATCGCGAAGGAATTCTTCATGGCACAGCTCGTGGTGTAGAGGACCTTGCCCAACAGAGCATCGGTCTCCACCCGCACGCGCTCGGCAAACTCCTCGTTGGCGCGGGCAAGCTCGGCGGGCACCTCGGCCTCGGGCAGCGCGGCCACGACAGCGTCAACGTCGTGAATCTGCTTGTGGCCCATGCCGCCGACCTTTTCCTGATAATCCTCGACCGCGCGACCGCACTCATGGAAGCGAACATCGGCCAAGGCACCGATCAAGCGATTTGCCCAATAGAAATTCTCGGACGTCACGCGGGCCTGCGTGTCGGCATAGTACTCGGGCATGGTCTCGACGTTGGCGTACAGCGGCACGAGCGCGTTAAACGAGTTGGAGCCAAACGCCATCCACTGCACGGCGCGATACGCCGGCCGCGCATAGGGACGCAGCTGCAGCACGGCGAGCTGGCTGTTGCGGTTGATGCCGATGGGACGATAGGCGCCGCGCGTGGCGGACGTACCCTTGCTGCCGTAGCAGTCGTACTCCGTGCCCTGGTAGTGGCTCGAAAGCACGTACTTGATGTCCTCGATGGTCACCTTGCGCTCGGGCACGCGGCTCCAGGGGATGTCGTCGCTCTCGGGCGTGTAATCGGCCTCGGGACCGTCCCACACATCGCTGGGGTTGAGGCAGCGCTGCATGTACCAGGCGCGCGGCGTGTTGTAGACGTGGTCGCTGTCACTGTGCGAGCCAAAGGCCTCGCGCGGGTTAAAGACCGCAGCCGGACCGTCGCCCTCGACGCCCAGCGTCAGGTCCAGATGCCACTCGGCCATCCAGGAGCGCAGGTCGGCAGAGCACATATGATCTGCCTGGGTGCCCTCGGCATCGTCCAGGTCAAAGCTGTCGATACCCAGCTGGTTGGGCATGGTCACATAGGCGTCGTCGGGCACGCGCTTGGCGATCCAGTGGTGCCCGCCGATGGTCTCGAGCCACCAAATCTCGTCAACGTCACTAAAGGCGATGCCGTTGTTCTCGTAGGTACCGTAGCGCTCGAGCAGCTCGCCCAGAATGCGCACGCCGTCGCGGGCAGACTTGGCGTACGGCAGCACCAGGGTCACCATGTCCTCCTCACCCAGACCGCCGGGCTGTGCCGGAACATAGCCGTCCTCGCCCTCGTTGCCCTTGGCGGGCACGTAGTCCACGAGCGGATCGGCGCCGCGGACGCGCTCGTTGGTGGTAAGCGTCTCGGTTGCGGACATGCCAACATTGAGCTCGTTGAAGCCGGCCTCGGCCCAAATGCCATGACCCGGGACGACGTCGGGGACGCTTGTGTAACGCATGGGATTGTCGGGCAGCTCAACGGTCAGATGGCTCAGGACACTCGTGTAGACACGCGGCTGCTCGTCGGGATGCACCACGCGCATGCGCTTGGGCTCAAACACCCCGTTGGACGAGTCCTCGTTGCGAGCAACCAGCGTCGACCCGTCGTAGCTCGCGTTCTTACCAACCAAAATCGTTGTGCACGGCATGCGCGTCCTCCTTGAGCGAAGAAATCAAACGGTAACAGTGTATCGCTTCGGCGCAAAAAGGGCGAAACCGCGACTCTTCGAGACCCCTTCGGGACCCCTGTGTGCAAAAAATGCCAAATATGAGTACTGTCACCAATTTAGTAGCAGCAAATTTCCTTGTAATGAGTGCCGGAAATCCCCAATTGTCCAAAAGCAAGACAACGTTATTCCCCATAGGTTCAATAAAATGGGCTCCCCAACGAGAATGAATATCGTTAGGGAGTCCAAAAGACGTAAAGCATATGTGACTATCTTGGCAACAGTACTCATATTTGGCGTTTTTTGACCGCGTGGTATATGTCAAACCCCTCAAACAGCCCAAAACGCCTATTTCGATGCACGCTCCGCCGCCTCGATCACGTGTTTGGCGAGAATCGCCGTCGTTACAGCCCCCACGCCGCCCGGCACGGGTGTGATGGCGTTAACGATCGGCTCCGCAGCATCAAAATCGACGTCCCCGACCAGCTTGCCAGCGGCCTCGTCCCAGTTAATGCCCACATCGATGATCGCCTGGCCCTCGCGAACCGCGTCCGTGCCAATCGTGCGCGCACGTCCAACCGCGGCAACAACAATGTCGGCAGAACGGCACTCGGCAGCCAAGTCGCGCGTATGCGTATGGCACGTCGTCACGGTAGCGTTGCGAGCCGTAAGCATGGCGGCAACGGGACGGCCAATCACCAGCGATCGACCGACGACCGCGACCTTGGCCCCATCCAGCTCAACGCCGTAATGGTCCAGCAACGCCAGCACGGCCTCGGCCGTGCAAGGAGCAAAGCCCTCGCCACGACCCGAAAGCGCGGTGAGCAGCGAGGCAGGTGTCATGGAGTCAACATCTTTGGCGGGATCGAGTGCCGTGGCAACCGCATCCTCGTCAAGCCCAGCGGGCAACGGACGAAACATCAGGCATCCGTGAACAGTCGAATCGGCATTGATGCCCTCGATAGCCGCGATCAGCTCATCTTGCGAAACATCGGCAGGAAGCAAAACGCGACGAGCCTCGATGCCAACCTTCTCGCAGCGCTTGAGGGCGCCGCGCTCGTAGGACAGGTCATCCTCGCGCTCGCCCACGCGCACGATGGCCAGCGTCGGAACAACGCCGCGCTCACGCAAAGCCGCGCAGCGAGCAGCGAGCTTCTCGGTCAAAGCACGGGCAACGGGAGCGCCCTTCAACAACTCAGCCATGGCTATCCCCTCTTCCTTGCGGCGTCAGCGGCGCGGCGCGCCAGCGCATCGGCGCGCGGCTGCCACGTATCGAGCAGCTCGTCACATGCAGCCTCGAGCTCCTCGGCGCGGGCACGATCCTTCATAGACGTGGTGTTCGCAAAGAGCGTCAAGCTCGCGCCCTGCATGGCGGCACGGCAGAACACGGCACCGCAGGCCACATCGGACAGCAACTGGCGCGAGCCCTTATCGGCCATGTCCTCGAGCAGCGCCAGCGCACGACCGCACGCATCCATAATGCGGTACGGTGGCATGGCTGCCACGTGCAGCGCATCCTGAATCGCAGCCGGTCGAGCCGGATCCTCGCGCGGAATACCGTATGCCGCAGACACCTGGCCGTACGCACGAACGTCCTCGGCGACCAGACCCACAAGTTCCTGCGCCAACTCATCCGCCTGGGCAAACGCGTGCGTCAGATCGTCCGCGCGATCGGCAAGCGCGGGATTGGTCGCGCCATAGCGAGCAACCATCCCGCACAGCGAGGCACCCAGTGCTCCCACAAACGCGCTGGCGCTGCCGCCGCCGGGAACCGGCTCGCGCGCGGCCAGCGCCTCGGCAAACCCGCGGCAGGTCTTGTCCATCATCTCTTGGCTCATCGGAACACCTCTATCTGGCGCGCCGGCAGTTGAGGCCATAACACGCCAAAATAAAAATGGGGCAACGATGCCAGGAGGCAGTTGTCCCATTCATCGGATTTTTCGAAGCCCAGTCTAACCCATAAGGAAGCGGCTGTCAGGAGCCTCGGCTATTGTCGTTTTCGATTGCCGGCAATAGATAATTCCACCTAAAGCGGCACCGTCGCGCAGTCGGCAAGCAATCAATCCAAGACAAGAGGCGAGAGCGTTGCAACCGCCCAAAATGCTGTCGCTGGCGCAATTTTGTTGCAAAAACAGTTGCAACATCTTACAAATTCTTGCGTTTTTTCTGCGTGGTTTTAACTTATCGGCAATCTAATTTTTAACACGACCGGAAAAGATTCTACAGAATCTAAACTATATATGTTGGTTAATGCCACCGGAATAAAAGGAGTGTCAGCATGAAGTCGTTAACCCGAACGGCGTATCGTGCGATCGCTGCGTTTGTTGCCGCTGCGTTTGTCATGATAGGCCTCGCGTCACCAGCATTTGCAGATGGCGCAACAGTGACCATCACCAATCAAAGGACCGGTATCGTCTACACAGACGTCGCCACTGCCACCAAGGAGGCGACCAGTGGAGACACCCTTGTGCTCGGCGAGGGCAACTACACACTCTATAACGTGAGTTCCACAGGCACCACCAGAGGCAAGGACCTCACCTTTGTGGGCCAGGGAACCGATAAAACCGCGTGGAACATCGGTGCACTCGTACCCGATCCTGCCAACTTTGGCACCGAGTACAACGGCGACTACTCCTTTGACGGCGCCGGCACCGTGACGTTCAAGAACATGACGCTGCGCTCCGGCAACGCAGACTACCTTGGCTTCATTCGTGCCAATAAGACCGTCGTTGATCATTGTGTCATTAACGGCAAGACCTTCTACTGGGGGTATGAATCAGCGGAGTTTAAATACACGACGTTCAACCCGCCAACTGGCGACTATGCCCTCTGGACGTACAGCTCGCCGGTCATGACGTTTGACAACTGCACCTTTAACGCAACCGGTAAGGTCATCAACGTCTACACCGATGCCGCCAAGCAGGACATCACCGTTAACGTGAATAATTGCACGTTCAACTCGACGAAGGCGGCCCCCGGTGCGAAGAAGCATAAGCAGGCGCTAAAAATCAACGATTCGAATATGGGGAATTACAAGTACACCCTCAACATTACCGGTATCAATACGGGTAGCACTACGGTTACGGCAGAGCGCGACGACATTACCTGCTCGCAACTCTTTGGCTTTGGCGGGGAGACGGTAAGTAACTCCGGCCGCACCGATGTCAACATTGACGGCAAGCTCGTGTGGACCGCTGGCAAGATGGTCACCCACGAGTACACCGACGGTGAGCATGACAATGCCTACGATGTCACCTACACCAACTGGGCCCCTGTTGACGCCGGCACCGGCACCTGGACCCGCGAGGTAACCAAGACCTGCAACTACTGTCACCACAAGGAGGGCCCGACCGAGGAGAGCGCCTACGATCTCTCCTACGACCTGAACGGTTCCAAGGATAAGCAGACCGCCGATTTCGCTACCGTCGAGCACGTTGCCAAGACTAAGGTCACGGCCGATAAGCCGGCGCGCAAGGGCTATTCCTTCGCAGGCTGGAACACGGCCGCGGACGGCTCCGGCACGAGCCACGAGGCTGGCGCCGATATTGTGCTCGAAGCCCCGGTAACGCTCTACGCCCAGTGGAAGAAGGACGAGCCCGCGCCCAAGCCTTCCGACAACAAGCCTTCCGACAAGCCTGCAAATAAGACCAAGGCAAACAAGCAGGATCTGCCCAACACAGGTGACGCCTCAGCCAACATCGTCGCTGCTATGGGCATCATGGCAATCGCCTGCTTTGTCGCCAGCGCTGTCGTGTCTAAGGTTCGCAAGTAATTTCAACTTCGAAACACGCCGCAGCAACTTGTTGCAACGCAAAGGGGTCCGCACCGCAAAAGGTGCGGACCCCTTTTTGCACAAAAAACTGTGGCGAGACACCCACGATGACTAACCGGATGCGTCCGTCGTCAAGATTCGCAGCCCCCGGCTACGCTCCGCCCCACCGCACCAAACATGGGACACCCGGCCCACCCTTACGAGTCACTCGCGCGTACAGTAAAGGCAGGTAATCCATGGGCGGTTACAGATCAGGAGCTCTGGCTATCGGTGTTTCCGATTGCCGGCTATAGGCACGGGCGCCTAGTCCACCTGGAACGTCGGCAGCAGCGTGTCGATAATCTTCGACCCCATGTCGCGGTTTGCAGTCGAATACTCCAGATGCGCCGTGGCAATCGTCGAATCCGTGACGATCGTCTTTTCGTAAATGATCGTGTCGCCCTCACACCACGAGACCACGTACCAGTTGTCGCCCTCTGCGGTATAGAGGTCGGCCTTGCCCGAGGTGTCCACGTCGACGAACATCTCGTGTACGGTTTCTTCGTTAATGTTGACGTAGCCAAACAGGTTGATCACAAAACCCGTCTCCGGATCCTCATACCTGGCGCCACTGCCGCTGGGAGTATCCTCCATCTCAAAGCGATTGGGAATCGACATGCTATAAGGGTGAAGGTCGTTCGTGTACGTATGCACATCGGTCAGATAATCGTCCGAGCCGTAGTATGCCGATTCGTCCTCGGGAACGGCCTCGCCATCCGACGACGAAGACTCCTTGGCCTTGGACTTGTCATCCTTCTTCTTGGCAGAAGAATCTTTCTCGTCAGAAGACCCGGTATCGATCACCGAAATCTGCGTGTCTGAGCTCTTGGACCCGTTAAGCATCGTGAGCGCAAACACCGTGCCACCCCCGAGGAGTACCACGGCGGCACACGCCACCGCGATAATGACCGGCGCCTTGCTCTTGGGCTTTTGAGGTGCAGGCGCAACCGGCGGCATCGATTGGGTTAGGCCCGGGGCAGAAGAAGGACCAGCGCCTGCAGATGCCGGCGCGGAGCCACCCGCAAGCGACGCCCCGCAATGCGTGCAAAACGTCGATCCATCGGGAACTTGCTGTCCGCATTTTTGACAGAACATCGTTCGACCTTTCGTGGTTTAGCTTTTGTCACAGCCAAGTCTATACGCCCCCACCCAGGGCGCTGTTGCGCAACATGAAAAAGCCGATGCCGAGCCGTACCGTCCCATGCGCCTGCCCCAAACATGGGACACATGGCCCACCTTTCGAGACTCCCGGGCAGCACAAGCTGGGGCATATCTATAAGTAAGGAACCCGTTGGGGCACGGCCACTCAACGGCCGAAAACTAAGAACGGAGGTATCGCCGCACCACACACAACGACATCCGCCGCCAGCGCAATCAGTACCCCAACAGCATGCGGCGCCGTGATGTCATCGGCAGACAAGGAGGACGCCACCATGAAGAAAAAGACCCTATCGATCCTTTCCCTTTGCATCGCCCTCTTTGCCGCACTCGCCCTTGTCGGTTGCGGCGGGAACGCATCGGGCGGGGGCAGCAGCGCATCCAAGAGCGAAAGTAAGGAAAAGGCCCCCGTCGCCGAAAAGACTGACTTTATCTGGTTTAAGGTCGAGATGCCCGAGAGCGTTGGCGTAAGCGACTCCGCTGGCAAGAATGCCGACAAGGTCCAGCTCACTTTCCCCGAAGACGAGAACGGTTCGGCCGATCGCTTTATCCCCGTTTGGAAAAAAGCGCTGACGGCCGAGGAATCCCACGCCGACCAGGCGGAAAAGAAGAGGGATACGTTCCAGTGGAAGGATGGCGGGTCCGTCGAGTATAACGGCAGGACGTGGCTCGTCGGAACATACGAGGACAACAGCGGCATCTCAACCATGCTTTTTACCGACGTTGAGCCGGGAAGCGTCTACGTCCTCATCGCGAACTTCGATCAGCACAAGAAAGAAGCCGAGGCGCTCCTTAACTCCATCGAGTTCCCCGATGACATGGAAGAGGCGGTTTCCGAGGCACGCGAAGTCGAGATTTCGAGCATCGAGATCAAGTAACGGGACACCCGCACGCGCCTACGCGCACCCGCGCACATGTGCCCCATTAAAACAACGAGCACCCAACCCCGGGGAGGGCCGACAACATCGGCCCTCCCCTCTTTTGCGCCTGAACATATTGCCACTTAACGGCGCAAATCCGGCCCTCAGAATGGGACACATGGCCCACCCTAGCGAGCCGTCCACGCGTACAGTAAAGGCAGGTAATCCATGGGCGGTTACAGATCGAGGAGGACACGACCATGAAAAAGAAGGCCTTTGCGATTCTCACCCTCTGCATCAGTCTCTTTGCCGCAGTTGCCCTGGTGGGCTGCGGTGGCAGCGGCGGCGCTACCGGAAGTGGCGGTGGCGGCGGAGCAGAAAAACCAGCCGTGGATATGAGGACCGACTTCATTTGGTTTAAGGTCGAGGTCCCCGAGGGCGTCGAGGTCATCGACGTCGCAGGCGATACCGCCGACAGGGCCCAGTTTAAGTTCACCGAGAGCGAGCACGCCAGCGATCGCTTCATCCCCGTCTTCGATCCTGACAAGAACGCCGATGAGCTGTTCGACTACGAGGCAAAGTGGAATGCCAGCTTTGAGTGGACCGAGAATGACCCCGTCAAGTACAACGGCAAGACTTGGCGCAACGCTTCCTATACACACTCGGGCGGCGTGACGACTGAGTACTTCACCGAAGCAGGCGGCGGCAGCGTCTACGTGCGCATCGACAACGTCGAGGAGCACAAGGATGCCGTCGAAACCATGATGAAGTCTCTGGAATTTGCCGACGACATCGCCAAGGCCAAGACCGAGGCCATGGACGTTAAGCTCGACGACATCGAGATCAAGCGCTAAGCGACTGGCGAGCGCAACGGGAAACACGAGCGCAGTGCTAACAAGCGGCGGTGCCCCAGCGCTTCGTACCCAGGGAGGGCCGGTAAACCGACCCTCCCTTTCTTATGCCGGCAGCCGACGAACGCGAAGATGCCGGACGCCGGAACCACTCCAAATGTGGCAACAGTACGAAAACGGCAAGCACCCCAACACGTCCACCCGCCGATTTATAGCGCCGCGCACACAATTTAAGCCGGCGCCTTTAAACATCTGGGCAGTATAGTGACCCAAACGAGTGCATAACCGCACCCTGCGAATGGAGGAGTTATGACCGAACACCACGCCATCAGTCGCCGAGCGTTTACGTTGGGCCTAGGACTTGCGGCGTTGTCGCCGCTTGCAAGCCTGCCCGAAACCGCGACGCTGGGTATTCCCCTGCGAGCGGCATTTGCAGAAGACACGCCCACACCGGCGGCCAACCTCGACAAGTTCGTCATTCGCCTTCGCCCCGCGGGCTATTTTCGCACCGCGAGCGTCAACGAAGACGGCAACGTCATCGGCAACGTCTGCCACCTGTTTAATGACGGCACGTCCAGCAAGCTCATCCTTGAGCACGTAGCGACCGATACAGGAAATACAAATTGGTATGCCATCCGCACTCTGCTCAATTTCGAAGAGCACAAGAAGACAGGCTACAGCATTTGGTCGGTCGATGGCGACTCGGACAAAGATGGAAAGGTCATCCATGTATGGAGTGGCGAGCATGACGGCAAGGCCAGTCGCTCTTTTGCGTTCGAGCGTCAACCAAACGGTACCTATATCATCCGAGACCGCACGGTCGAGAAAGAAACCGAGAAAAAAGACATTAAGTACCTGGCCATAGAAAAGGACGGCAAAGACCAGGACAACAATAAGATCTGCCATAAGAGTAAGAGCATTCCGTGGGAGCTCGAGCTTGTCGGTTACGACAAGGGCGAGATCAATACCACGGTTAGAAGTATCGACTGGATCACGTATAGCAGCTACGTCGACGGACCATGCTGGATGAAATACGTCGACGGCAACAAATACCTCGACGAGCTGAGCATCCCGGGCACGCATGATTCAAGCACCTGCAGCGTCGACAACGACACCGAGCCCCAAACCTCGCTTGCAAAGTGCCAGCAGGATTACATCCCCACGCAGCTGCTCGAAGGCATTCGCTATTTTGATATCCGACTTGGAAAGAACAACGAGAACGGCGACCCCGGCATCGACCATGGAATATGCTACCTGCTCAAAAAAGACGGGGGCTTTATACATCTCTCCGATGTCATCGGTTACTTCAAAACATTTTTGAACGAAAACCCGTCAGAAGCGCTCATCATGCTGGTGTCACGAGGCAACGACGAAGCCACCGACGACAGTGTTACGACGGCTTTCGCCAATGTTATGGACAATAACTCCGATCTGTTCTATACGTCGAGCCATGTCCCCACACTGAACGAGGTGCGCGGAAAGATCGTCTTGTTGCGTCGATTTAAACTCGCCGGCGACAGTGTAGACGGCCACACGTGGGGCCTCGACCTCACCGAATGGGACGACAAAATCAAGGCGCATTCCGGAAAGTCCATGTGCCTCGTGAAATACGAGCAAGGCTTTGAGGCTGCGGGCAATACGGGCGACAAAGAGCCCTATAGCACAGCGGTATATGCCCAAGACCATTACAACTGCACGGGGTCCAGTAAAATCGACTGGGTCGATATGGCCCTGAAGGCGGCGGCCGAGTTCAAGCGCGGCACCGTAGATATCACTGCCGCGGACGGGACAACGGTGCAGACAACGGAGCGCTGCTGGTTTATCAACTACACGAGCTGCACGCAAAACAACCCTTTTACCGCGGCGCGAGTGGTCGACGAGCACCTGTACAAGAGCTCGTATATAAACAATACCGGAGTTGAGGGCACAAAAGAGGACTGCCGTAAGCACATTGGCATCATTGCGTCCGACTTTGTTGATGCGGCACTGGCCCGAAGCATCTACCAGCGCAATTACGATACGCAGCACAAGCAGACAGCTTCGTGCTACCTCCCAGCCCGCATGCATATGACATATGGCGACTCGCTGAGCGACGCCTCGCTCCAGGACGGCAAGACCGTTGGCGAGGGTCATTTCCGCCTCGTCGACAGCAGCAGCGTGCTCAACGTGGCGGCTTCGGGCCATGCGTTTGTCATCGAATATGTGGATGTCGACGCCTTGGGCAGCGAGACTGTTACGGAGCTGCGGGGCTCCGTGCCCATCGATATCGACCCACGCGCGCTGACACCCCACTTTGAGGGGCTCGAAGGCCTTAAGGCCGGTGAGGATGTGCGCGCCAAGGTCACGGCGCCGCTCGACGGCAAGCTCGAAAACGATGCCTGCACAGCCCAACTCGAGTTTATGCACGATGCAAACGGCGCTCCGGGCACGACAGTGGCCGAGGGTGAGGCATTTGCCGCGGGGACGTATTGGGTACGTGCGAAAGGCCTGTTGGGCGACGCGGCGCAAAACTACACGCTTGCCACCGACGGAGCCGCAAGCTTTACTGTGACGACTTCGGGCAACGCGGGCGACACCGGCAACGGTACCGGCGGCGGCAACGGCAACGATGCCAACACGGACAGCGCCGACAAGAACGGCAAGGGCAACAAGGGCAAGGGCTCGGGCGGAAAACTCGCCGACACGGGCGACGGCTCCGGCATTGCCGCCGGGCTAGCTGCCGCCGCCGTAGCGACGACGGTCGCCGGCGCAGCAATGCTTGCCAGTCACCGCGAAAACGCTGGGGACGACAGCGAATAGACAAGCCTGCCTTTTTAGACGCATCGACTCAATCGGAGGCGCAGGACACCGTTCTGTGCCCCCGATTTTTATCTTGGCCCGAACGCCGCCATGGGCTACATCACCATGTTCAGCGCGTTAACAAACTCCTGGGCCTTCGCACGACTGCTCAGACTAAAGACGCAAGCGGTTAACAGTCGATTGCGCAGAAAAACATCGCGGCCTTTGATTCTATTGACCCCCGTGATGTCCTTAAGATAGACAATCTCGGTGTGCTTGCCGCCGAAAGTGCCCTTCTTGAGCACCTCAATACGGTTGGGGTAGATCTTAACGTCTTTAAACCTACCCGAACCTTTGTCCTGGAACAGCAAGGTGTTGTTGTCCACACGCGTCACCCCCATGGGGTTCGTTAAAACTGTCTCTATGGCTACATTTTAGTCACCGCAAGGCCCCATGCGAAGGCGCCAGACAGCACAGCAATTCGTGTCCGCGCGAGGCTTTAAACTAAATGCAATAAAGATGCATTCCTTAAGAGGAAAGTCGGGCGATATTAATGGGTGAACTGGTAAACCGCGGGGAATCGGCAATCGTGCCAGAAGATTTTTACAAGCAGGTTTCCTCGATTCTCAACGCTGCTCGCAACAAGGCATATGCCGCCGTTAACTTTGCGATGGTTGAGGCATATTGGGAGATCGGCAAGAGCATTGTTGAGGAACAAGGCGGAGAAGAGCGCGCCAGGTATGGAGAGGCGCTGCTTAAAGGACTCGCGACCAGGCTTACCACAGATTTCGGCAAAGGCTTTGACACTTCAAACCTCCGCTACATGCGGCAGTTTTATTTAGCATTCCCAATTCGTGACGCACTGCGTCACGAATTGAACTGGACACATTATCGCAGGCTATCTCGCATTCCCGACCCCGAAGCTCGCATTTGGTACATGAACGAATGCGCCGACTCTCGCTGGAGCACGCGTCAGCTCGAGCGCCAAATCAACACCATGTTCCGCGAGCGTCTACTTACCAGCAAGGACACAGAGACCGTCGCTCAGGAAATCCAAAAGAGCGCCCCGGCTCGTCGCCCCGAGGATATCATCCGCGACCCATATGTGCTGGAATTTTTAGGCTTCTCGGACGATGCTGCGTTTCGCGAGAGCGATCTAGAGCAGGCGCTCATCACGCATCTTCAGAAGTTCCTGCTGGAGCTTGGCCGTGGTTTCGCTTTCGAGGCGCGCCAAAAGCGCATCACCTTTGATGGGCGCCATTTCTATATTGACCTTGTGTTTTACAACTATCTAATGCGCTGCTTCGTGCTCATCGACCTTAAGACCGATGACCTTACGCATCAGGACCTGGGCCAGATGCAAATGTATGTGAACTACTACACGCGTGAGCTCATGAACGAAGGCGACAATCCGCCTATAGGCATCGTGCTCTGCGCGGACAAAAGCGACTCGATTGTCGAGTACACGCTGCCCGAAGACAACGACCAAGTGTTTGCCGCCAAATACCTGCCGTACCTTCCAAGCAAGGAAGAGCTGGCGCGCGAGCTGAGTGCCGAGTATCGCGCCATCAACGAAGCGACTAATGGCGAAGCGCAAGTGTAGTAGCACGTTACGACCGATACCCCCGACGGCGTTCCACTTCCCCTGGCATAAGAGGAGCATTCCATGACAGGCAGACCGAAAACAACGCTACGCGACTGCATTTACGGACTCGCCGTCGGCGACGCACTGGGCGTTCCCTACGAGTTCAGGCCTCGTGGCACGTTCGAATGCACCGACATGATCGGCTACGGCACACATGGGCAGCCCGCCGGCACCTGGAGCGACGACACATCTATGACGCTTGCTACCTGCGACTCGATTAGGGAGCTCGGGCATATCGACGCCTCAGACATGCGCGACAAGTTCGTAGGTTGGATTGCCCGTGGCGAGTATACGATCGACGGCGTTTTCGATTACGGCGGCACGACCGCCCGCGCCTTGCATGCCGGCAAAGGAGGCTCCGGCGAACGCGACAACGGTAACGGTTCGCTCATGCGCATCGCGCCCCTGGCGTTTGTCAACGCGACTGACGACGAGATCTGCGAGGTCTCCGCGATAACGCACGCCCACAGAACGTCGACCGATGCATGCGTCATATTTGTCGAGCTGATGAGAGACGTGCTGAACGGCGCACTCCCCTCGTGGGCACTGCGGCTGAAAGGCGTACCTGAGCAGGAAATCAGGTCAGGTGGCTTCGTGCGCGACACGCTTAAGGCCGCTACCTGGTGCTTCGTCAACACCAACAGTTACGAAGATTGCGTGCTTGCCGCCGTCAATCTGGGCGACGACACCGACACCACCGCAGCCGTCGCAGGCGCCCTCGCCGGCACGGCATGCGGCATCGATGCAATTCCGCAAGAGTGGATCGACACCCTGCGCGGCAAAGAGCTGATTGAACGGTGTTTGTTTTAGGACACGTCTTCAACGAAGACAACGTCAGTCAACGCAAATGACTAAGGGACCGCATAAATGATGATTACAGAATGCACCGTCATGGGTCCGTTCATCACAGAGCAAAGTACCGTGGGGCCGTACACCGTGTTGGTATTCGAATCCCCGCTGCCGCAGAAAAGGGCCGGTTGCAGCCGACCCTTTAGACATTAGCACCTGCGTTGCCCGCGCTTCCAAAGTTGACCGACTGAGGAGCGGGTTCCGCGGTACACCCTGATTTTACCCAGTGAAGCGGCTCTTTTGCAGTCGCTCCGCCTTTTATTTACATCCACCGCCACAAGCGGATGCCGCGCGAACGAGAGCAAAGAAACAACGCCGGCGCGGCCAACAGAACAGACAATCCATGCGACCAAAGAAATAGAAAAGCGCCCGCGGCCTCGGTTCTTCACCCAGGTCTAGGCGCTTTTCTTGGCACCATCGCACCACATCCGCCATCGCCTCCGGCCCGACACTCATTAAAATGCAAGCGGGAAACGACCTCAAGATCACCAACAACAGCTTCAAGCAAGCGCTTGGGCAACTGTCACAACACGAGCGCCCATAAATAGAAGCCTATTTAAATAAGTCAGAAAGCCTTGCCACCAATTGTCATTCGGGCACGATCAGCCAATAGGCCAAATGGCAACTAACGGGTGTCAGATATACCAATATACGCAAGATTAACTGCTAGAATGCAATGGTGGACAGGCTCACCAACGTCGTGGAAGCATAAGGTAAGGAGTGCGCATGATTGCTGTCGATTACAGCTCCTCAACGTCATTTAATGAGGATGCTTTCGAACAAGGCATCATTGACCACTTGCAAACGAGTCTGGGATACGAGCACCTCTATGGACCTGATGTCGCTCGTTCCTCCGACGCGTTTGACGACGCCTTCCTACCTGACGTCATTGGACCCGCTCTTGAGAGCATTAACCCCACGCTCAATCGGCGAGCGATTGATGCCTCAATTACCAAACTAAAGGAAATCGAGGGCAGCGACCTCATCGCCAAGAACAGCATCTTTATGGACATGCTCCAGAACGGTGTGGAGACAAGCTGGTTTGACGGCAAAGAAGAGCATACGGACATCGTGCGCTTGGTCGATTACGACAATCCCGAAAAGAACTGCTTCCACGTTGTTAACCAGTGGACCTACATCGAGTGTGGCACCAACAAACGTCCAGATGTCATCGTATTCGTCAACGGGCTTCCGCTCGTTCTCTTTGAATTAAAGTCACCCGCTCGAGCCGACGCTGACAGCGAAGATGCCTACCAACAGATTCAAAACTACAAACGACAGATTCCGTCGCTTTTCGTGTACAACGCCTTCTGCGTCATCAGCGACATGCTTCACACCAAGGTCGGCACGATCACTGCAAACGAGTCGCGCTTCGTGGAGTGGAAGAGCGTCGACGGAAGCTACGAAGCCACCCAGTACGCCGATTGGAAAACCCCTCTGAACGGCATGTTCCCCAAGGAGCGGTTCATCGACATCCTGAAGAACTTCATTCTGTTCTCCGAGGACGCGAAAATCCTCGCGGGATACCATCAGTACTTCGCGGTGAACAAAGCACTCGAGAGCGTGCATGAGGCCATCGGCGGCGACGGCAAGGGCGGCGTCTTCTGGCACACGCAGGGCTCGGGCAAGTCGCTTTCGATGGTTTTCCTTGCCCATCTGCTCGAAGAGAAACTCGACAGCCCGACCATCGTGGTAATTACCGACCGCAACGACCTCGACTCGCAACTGTTCGCGCAGTTCTCCAGATGCTCAGATTTCCTGCGCCAGACGCCCGTTCAGGCGCAGAGCCGCGCCGATCTTGCACAGCAGATCTCGAGCCGCCGCGCCAACGGCATCATTTTCACCACTATGCAGAAATTCGAGGAGGAGGCCATCGCCCTCTCCGAGCGCAAGAACGTCGTCGTGATGGTGGATGAAGCGCACCGCGGGCAGTACGGGTTCGAGGAGAAATACGACCGTGACGGCAAGAAGCACACGGGCACCGCGTTGCTCATCCGCCGCGCCCTTCCGAATGCGACTTTCATCGGCTTTACCGGCACCCCTATTTCTGCCGAAGATCGATCGACTCGCGAGGTTTTCGGCGATTATATTGACGTCTACGACATGACTCAGGCAGTAGAGGACGACGCAACTCGACCCGTGTTCTACGAGAGCCGCGTCGTCGCACTCAAACTGGATCAGAGCATCCTTGCAAAAGTTGACGATGAGTACGAAAAGCTCACCGAGCAGGCTAACGCCGAAACCATTGACGCAAGCAAGCGTAACTTTGCAAATCTGGACGCCGTTCTAGGTGCACCCGAAGTCATCGATGCCCTATGTCAGGACATCATAGAGCACTATGAGACCAACCGTGCGCACGAACTCACCGGCAAGGCAATGATCGTTGCGTATTCGCGCCCCGCTGCCATGGCTATATATCAACGTATATGCGAGCTGCGACCCTCTTGGAAGGACGAGGGCAAGCTCGGCGTTGTCATGACCATGGGCAATCAGGACCCCGAGTGGTGGTTCGACGTCGTAGGTAATAAGGCCCATGTGAAGGAGATGGCAAAGCGCTTTAAGGATGACGCCGACCCGCTCAAAATCGTAATCGTCGTAGACATGTGGCTCACCGGTTTTGACGTGCCGAGCCTTGCCACTATGTATGTGTATAAACCCATGCGCGGGTATAACCTGATGCAGGCAATCGCACGCGTAAACCGAGTGTATAAAGACAAGATTGGTGGATTGGTTGTTGACTACGTAGGCATAGCTAACGCCCTTAAACGCGCCATGAAGGACTACACCAAGCGCGACCAAAAGAAATACGGCGACATGGATATCGGGAAAACCGCCTATCCAAAGTTCTTGGAAAAGCTAGCGGTCTGTCGCGACAAAATGTTTGGTTACGATTATTCGGAATTCATGAGCACCGAGTCTGCCGCACGTCGAAGCGAACTCATAACGGGTGGAGTAAATCATATCCTTGCACCCGGCGACGAAGATACCACCCGCGACTTTGTTGAGCAGGCAGGAGTCATGCTCAAAGCCTATGGACTCGCCAAAAGTCGCGCAACAGACATGCAGCGCATCGAGGCTGGCTATTTCCAGGTTGTTCGAGAGCTTATCCTTCAGCTCACCGAGCAGGGCGGCGCCCGCAGCAAAAACGGAGGCAAACTTACCCTTAAGCAGGTAAATGACCGCATCAATGCGCTACTCGAACAGAACATCGTCCATACCGACGGCGTAATAGACCTGTTTAAGGTGGAAGACGAAACGGTTTCGATTTTTGATCCCAAGTTTCTGTCGAGCCTCTCGCGTATGAAAGAGAGAAACCTGGCTTACGAGCTGTTGAAAAAACTCATCGACGACCAGATCAAGGGCTACCGCAGAAAGAGCATAACGCAGGCAAAAAAGTACTCGGAACTCATGCAAAGCATGGTAAATGGCTATCTCAACGGGCAGCTCACAAACGCTGAGGTATTCGAAGAAATGCTCAAGATGGCGAAAGAGATGCTTTCCGAAAACCAAAAGGCAAAGGCGCTTGGGCTTAGCGAAGAGGAGTTTGCGTTTTACGAGGCGCTAACACAACCGCAGGCAGTCGCCGACTACTATCGCGAAAGGAATGACGAGTTGGTCGCCATCACGCAAGAGCTCGCTGCGAAGATGCGCGAAATGCGCACGGTCGATTGGCAGAAGAAACAAAGTGCACGCGCTGCTATGCGCGTTGCAATCAAGCGTCTGCTCAAACATCATAAGTATCCGCCAGAGGGCATGGAGTCGGCACTGGCCACCGTGATGGATCAGTGCGAACTCTGGGCCGACAATGCAGCATAGGGAGTTAAAACAGCATGGCTAAAAGCAAGGCTAAGGACACCAAGAAGAACACGGCCGATGTTGGCTTTGAGGACCAACTGTGGAACGCCGCAGACGTGCTGCGCGGCAACTTGGACGCTGCTGAGTACAAAAACGTCGTATTAGGCCTCATTTTCCTGAAGTACCTCTCGGACCGTTTCGACGAACGCTATCTAGAGCTCGTCGCAGAGGGTTACGGCGACGAGGAAGATCGTGACTGCTACATGGAGCAGAATGTCTTCTTCGTTCCCGAAGAAGCGCGTTGGGCGAACATCTCACAGGCGGCGCATACGCCCGAAATTGGCCAGATCATTGACAATGCCATGCGCGCCATCGAGCGCGAGAACGACAAGCTCAAAGACGTGCTGCCCAAGAACTTCGCTCGTCCCGAACTAGATAAGCGACGCTTAGGCGACGTCGTAGACTTATTCACAAACGTACAAATGACCGATAACGAGAGCGAGAAAGACCTGTTAGGGCGCGCATACGAATATTGCCTGCAGAAATTCGCATCAATGGAGGGCAAAAACGCCGGCGAGTTCTATACGCCGTCGTGCATCGTGCGCACGCTGGTTGAAATCCTCCAGCCTTTCCACGGTCGTGTGTACGACCCCTGCTGCGGCAGCGGAGGCATGTTCGTGCAGTCCGCCGCCTTCGTCGAACACCATGGCGGCAACGTAGTACAGGACATCACCATCTTTGGCCAGGAGAGCAACCCTACCACGTGGAAGCTCGCAAAGATGAACCTCGGTATTCGCGGCATCGAGGCCGATTTGGGCAACTATGCAGACACCTTCAGCGCCGACCAGCACAAGAATGAAAAGTTTGACTATGTGTTGGCAAACCCACCCTTCAACCTCAAGAACTGGGGCGGCGAAGCGCTGCAGGAAGACGTACGTTGGAAGTACGGCATGCCGCCCACGGGCAACGCCAACTTCGCTTGGATGCAGCATATGATTTGGCATCTTAACGGCACGGGCAAGATTGGCCTCGTATTGGCAAACGGGTCGCTTTCGAGCCAGACGAGCGGCGAGGGCGATATTCGACGCGCTATCGTAGAGGACGATTTGGTCGAGGGCATTGTAGCCATGCCGGGGCAGCTGTTCTACAGCACCCAAATTCCCGTGTGTCTGTGGATCCTGAACAAGAAGAAGGCTCAGTCCGGCAAGACGCTATTCATCGATGCCCGCGAAATGGGCACCATGGTCTCTCGCAAACTACGCGAGTTTACCGAAGAGGACATCAACAAAGTTGCATCCGCATTCGACTCCTTCCGCAAGGGCGAGTTCGAGCCCGTGAAGGGGTTCAGCGCCATAGCGGATTTGGATGAAATCGCCAAGCAAGATTTCATCCTGACGCCCGGTCGCTACGTAGGCATTGCCGAGGTCGAAGACGACGGTGAGCCGTTTGATGAGAAGATGGCACGCCTGACTAGCGAGATTGCAAAGTGCTTTGAAGAGTCCAACCGCTTGCAGGAGCAAATCAAGGAGAACTTGGAGGCGATTGGCTATGGGATGTAGGGCATCTTATGTCCCACTGGGCGAAATAGCTAAGTTTGAGTCGGGCGGAACCCCGAGCAAAAAGAACAAAAGATACTGGGATGGTTCTATACCCTGGATTAGCGCAAAGACGCTTGTGGGAGATACGGTCTATGAGAGCGACCTTGCAATTACTAAGGAAGGCCTTGAGGCTGGTAGCAAATTAGCGCCAAAGGGCTCACTGTTGCTTTTAACGAGAGGTAGCGGGCTGTTTAAACGAATACCACTTGCTATCGCCGGAAAGGAAGTCGCATTTAATCAAGATATAAAGTGCGTCAACTCAGCCGCTAAAGGCATATCAAATAGGTATCTTTTTTATGCACTCACATCGCTGGAGCCTTCCATTTCCGCAATGCTGGAGACAACGGGCATTGGTGCTGGGAAACTAGCGACCGATAGGCTTAAAGCGCTGCCGGTCCCCGTTCTTGACGAAGCCGCCAGAGATAAAGTGACCCATTTTGCTGACTGCATCTATCGCAAGATACATCTCAACACTAAGCTAAATGGCTATTTAGAAGAGCTGGCCGCGCTTGAGTTCTCTAGACGATTTGGCGAGATTGAATCGTCTATTGATCTCGGTAAGGTTCTCTCGATTTCAACAAAAACATTGAAACCGCAAAACTGTCACGGAGAAATTTGGGAGCATTACAGCATTCCCGCTTATGATGCAAACCGTCGGCCTGTTTTTGAGTTGGCCGACGATATCAAAAGCAACAAATATGTTATTGATGCCAATTGCATCTTAATTTCCAAGCTTAACCCTAGTATCAGGAGAATTTGGATGCCTGCCTGCTCAAGCAAGCGGGCTGTGTGTTCAACGGAATTCATTGTTTACAAGCCAAAGAACCCCGTCCATATAGCTTTCTACTATGCCGCAATTGGCGCACCAGCTTTTAGAGACTTCCTTCTTGCGCATGTCACCGGTTCAACGGGTAGTCGCCAAAGGGCGCAGCCTAAAGCAACGCTAACATATCCGATTCCCAACCCTGGTTTGGAAGCCGTCGAAGATTTCTGTGCGTTTGCAAACCCGCTATATGAGCAGATAAAAGTCAATGAACGCAATTCGAAGCAACTCGAGGAGCTTCGCGACGCCCTTCTCCCCAAACTCATGACGGGCGAGATCGATGTCTCAAAGCTCGACCTCAAGCACCTAAATAGCCATTTAGCTTAGTGTTGAGGGTAATCTTGGCTTGAATCGAATCGATAAATGCCGCAACCTTATTCTGGACGTCGATCGGCGGAAGATTGACGTCCAGGTTCTCTAGCATTCTCTTGGTCAGAGCATTTCGTGTCGCGCCAGAGGACGCGAGCTTTAGAAGGATACCCTTGTTCGCCTGCAACCAAGCGAGGAGGAACAGGTTGTTAGCTTTGTCATTTGCCCGAATAATAGCCACATGTTGATTTACCCTGGCAGGCAAGAATTCTGATGGAACGATACAAGCACGCGCCACAGAATCGCCAGTAATATTAAGAAGCACGTCGCCATGTTTGACCTCAACGCTCGAAAGAGCCTCCGCCTGGTCATCGTCGATGAACGCAAGACCGCTAGAGCTAAAGCTCCAATCGAAAACGTTCTGGCTCCTTATGATGGCCGTACCAGAATCCTTGTATGAGTCCTTGCCGCCGCGGGGCGTAGCGCCGCTACCGATTTTGCTGCAAATATCCCCAAGCTTCATTCCAAATACTTCCTATGCGAAGCCTTCACATTGCTCTGATTAACCATGGCGTAGTACATGGTTGTGTCTATTTTCGCATGGCCCAACAGCTTTTGCACCTGCTCTATGGGCATTCCCTTGTCGATAGCATGAGTGGCAAGCGTACGGCGAAACTTATGCGGATGAACGCGGTTGATACCGGCGCTTCTGCCTAGGTCACGTAAACGAAGTTCTATGCTCCCCACCGTAATACGTCGAGCTGAGGAATCGAGCGCGACAAATAATGCAGGACTCTTGTCAGCACGGCTCGAAAGATATTCCGTAAGATGAAGCTTAGCGCGCGCATCGAAGTAAACGGGGCGCTGCTTATTTCCCTTTCCCATTACAAGGCATTCGCGCTCGTGCAGATTGACATCCCTCCTGTCGAGTCGCACAAGTTCGCCAATACGCATGCCCGTCGAAGCGAGTAGATCAACGATAGCAAGATCTCGCTTGGACTCACAGGCGTCTCGCAATACCTCCAGTTCCTCATCGCTAAGCACCTCTTTGGTTACCTGAGCTGTTTTGACGCGACGAATGCGCCTTACAGGACTTTTCACAATGTAATCCTCATCTTCAAGCCATGAAAAGAAGCTCGACATGATACGACGTATATTATCGATTGTGACCTTACTAGAACCGCGATTCACCTCGTAATCATTGAGATAGCGGCGCAAGTCGTCACTCTCAACCTGGGTGTAGGGCTTAGCAAGCGCTGTGTTCATATGTCGTAAGGTTGCCTCATAGTATGCAATGGTTTTAGGAGAGCATCCCTCGACCTCTTTAGCGGTGAGAAAGAGCGCAAGTAGATCTTGTCCTGGCTCCGCCTGTTTCGGTCCAAGTGCCCGTCTAAGCGTAATAGTTAGATGCTTGAGCTGATGTGGGTCAAGAAGGCTCTGCATTTCCGAAAGCACGGCATTGATAACGGTTTCCACGCTGCTCCTTTCGTCGAGTACGATAGCCACAGTGTGGACGGCGCGTTGTGCATAGTGAAGTAAATGGCTATTTAGCTGCTTGAGATCGACCTTCGAGACGTCGATTTCTCCTGACATTAATTTAGGGAGGAGATTGTCACGAAGAGCGGCAAGACGATGGTTCTCTTTACTTGAGCTTGATGCTTGGCTAAGCGCTGATTCAATAAAATCAACGGTTGCTCCACTTGGATTACTCGCAACTTTATAAGTGAGCATCTGCTTTTTGTCCCCTCTTGGCATCTTTGTGCCCTTTGCGCCCTTCATGACGTAATCGAAGAAAGCATCGCTGCGCATGCATGAATAGAGGTAACCGGACTGCTCCGGCTGCTTGGCTCTAAACACTAGGACATCACCCGAGCAGGTTCCAGTTCGGTCTGCATACCAAATTTTTTTAAAGTATGGGCGAATGTTCGAAACCAGAATGTCCCCGGCCTTGTAGACCGTAACTTTTCCGGTTTGGGGCAGGGACGACGGTGCCTGCCTACCCTTCTTGCCAGGGAGCAGAGACTCTGTTGAAACGTAGGTATCAAAGTCAGCCTCATTGTAATCGGCTTTTTCTTTCACTAAATCGCATAGCGAGGAAAGCTCGACAGCGAGGCCTTTTTCGTGATTGGCAACCGCTTCGCACTGTTCTTCTAAATAGCCATTTAGCTAAGTCTCTACGGCAGCTCGGACGCCATGTCTCGCCGCACAAAAACGGGGCAGCTCGCGCTTCTGCGAACTGCCCCGCACCCCTAGCTATCGCGTCATAAGACTAACCAGCACCACTCCCCTACTTCCCAAATAGCGCGCCCAGCAGGCCGCGGCGTTTGGGCTTTTCCTCTCGGTAGGAGCCCTCGACTGCGGCTGCCACCTGGCGCGGTTGCTCGCCGCCTCCGCGGCGGACGATCTGGTATAGGAACGGCGATTTGACGTATTTGACCTCGATGGGCGTGGCGTGCACGGTGCTTTCACTCGACAGCATCACACTTGGATTGAGCGGCGCCACGATATGCGTCTCGCGCTTGTCGCTAAACACCACCGCGGCTGCGCGGCCCGTCTGACCGTTCACGGCAATTCGCACCTGCTCGCCATCACGATCATCCGACGCCGGGCGATCGACAAAGTAGACCGGCACCATCACCAGACCGTCCTTATGCTTGCGAGCCTTGCGCGCCCACGTGCGGATGCTCTTTTTATTGAGCCCCAGGGTCGCCTCGGCATCGTTGCCCGCAACGTCGAGCGCCAGCTTGTCAATGACCACCTGGTCCTTGGTGGACGCATCGACGGAGACGACGCGGAAGTCGCCTTCCTGCATGGCAGGATCGAACGGCCCCACCTTGGCAAAGTCCCACGGCTCCAAAATGCCCATAAGGCGAACGTCCAGGTAGTTGGCCCTGGGGTATGCCCAATCGAGCACCTCGTAGTACACCAGGGTCTCTTTGCTCAGGCCCTTGCCCGGGAAGGACGCCATCATACGCAGGTCCGCCAGCGCCATGGGGAAATAGAAGAGCATCATGTCGTTTTGAATCGCATCTTCTACATCGTGTCCGGCAAACGCGTCCGGATACTGGCGCACCAGTTGCAGCGCGTTGGCACGCGCCTGCTGTGGGGAAATCTCACACGGAATGCCCTGCTCTGGCACATACTCGGCACCCACGCCCATGGTCAGGCGCTTGCTAAACGTGCCGGGTTTGAGCAAGTCGGCCACACCAATCTTGTTGCCGCACGACGGGCATTCAAATACACGCTGGGTGGACTCGCCCTCAAAGGACGCGCCGCAGAAGGGGCAGGGAATGCTCACGTGTGTGGCCTCTTGGAACTCCTGCGCGGTACCGCGGTCCTCCCACAGCAGATGCTCAAGAACCGACTGATTGCGCCAGTGCGAATTGAAGAAATACCAGTCCGGGTCCTCCGGGCGCTCGAGCTGCGAGACATGCGTGAGCTTGAGCAGCCCGTCCACCACCGTTAGCGGCGTATGGCGAATGCCCAGGGCGCTCTTGGGCTCCCCCGCATCGGCCTCCCACGGAATGACTGTTCCGCAATAGGCACACTCAAAGCTGCGCTTTGCCTGGTGCGAGTACATAGGACCGCCGCAGTTTTGGCATTTAATGGCAAACATCTCGTCCATGGAAACGTCCTCCTTTGCACAGGGACTGTCGACATTAAGTATGTCGAGCAAACAGACGCATGCCCATACCCATGTGGCCCAAAATTGGACGCTAGGACAAACGTTTAGGGGCGGCAGCGAAAATCCGCCGGCAGCCCGCCCCACGTCACTCGTTAGCGCAGGTAGACCATTACTGCATTTTCTGAACATTGGCACGCAATGCGACCGCTCGAGCTACACTATCCCCTTAACCATGATTGTGAGGAAGACCGTTATGCTATTTGTAAATCAGCTGGTACATACGCTTGTTCCCGGCAGCGAAAGCGAGCCGGTCGATACCTCCTGCCGCACCAATGCTGGTTTTGCCGCAAGCCTCATCTGCATCGGCCTCAACATCACCCTGTGCCTGGCCAAGGGCATCGCGGGCTTGCTCGCCGGTTCCGTGTCGCTTGTCGCCGACGCCTTCAACAACCTCTCCGATGCCTCGAGCAACATCGTGAGCCTGCTCGGGTTCCGGCTTGCCAGTCGCCCGGCCGATGAAGGTCACCCTTATGGCCATGGTCGCTACGAATACCTCGCCGGCCTGTTTGTCGCCGTCCTCGTTTGCGCCGTCGGCATCAACCTGGTGCTCGAATCCATCACCAAAATCATCAAGCCCTCTCCCACCGCCTACACGTTCATTTCCGTTGCGGCGCTGGTCGCGTCCATGCTCGTCAAGTTCTGGATGGCCGCGTTCAACCGCGCGCTGGGCGACCGTATTGATTCCGAGACGCTCATCGCCACGGCGCAGGATTCCAAAAACGATGTCATCACCTCGGGCTCGGTCTTGGCGGCGGCGCTCATCTCACAGACAACCGGCTTCGACCTCGACGGCTGGGCCGGCCTGGGCGTGGGCATTTTTATCTGCGTCAGTGGCATGGGCCTGGTGCGCGATGCCATCAGCCCGCTGCTGGGACAGGCTCCCGACCCCAAGCTGGTGCAGGAGATTCGCGACAAAATCATGTCCTATCCGCAAGTGCTAGGCACCCACGACCTCATGGTGCACGACTACGGCCCCGGTCGCCAGTTTGCCAGCGCACACGTGGAGATGCCCGGCGAGAGCGATGCGTTTGAGCACCACGAGATTCTGGACACCATCGAGCACGATATCAAGCATCAAATGGGCATCGATATTACGCTGCACTGCGACCCCATCGCGACAACCGGCGACGACCTGCGCGGCTGGGTCAAGCGCGGCATCATGCAGATCGACCCCGCACTTTCCATCCACGACCTGCACGAGCACGACGGCTTCGTCTCGTTTGACCTGGTGCGCCCCGACGGTTTTGACATATCCGACGAGGAGCTGCTGGAACTCGTCACGCGCATCGTGCACGAGCGCCGGCCCGACGCCTCGTGCGTCGTCACGTTTGACTCGGGTTTTAGCTCGCCCGAGCGCCCGGCCGAGCAACTGTAATCGACGGCAAAACGGGACGCAGGACCGCCGACCAGCGCGCACATGCGCCCGGTCACGCGACACTGCGTCCCGTTTTTGTTTGCACCGCTAAGGCTCTAGCAGCTCAGCCGCTAGTTCCCCTGTGCGCCCGAAATGCCGTTTTGCAGCGCGTTCCAGGCATCCGTCGCCATGTCGCCCAGGTTCTGCGCGGTGTCGCCGAGGTTTTGGGCCGTATCGCCCAGCTCTTGGGCCTTGTCTCCCAGCTCCTGGGCCTTGTTGCTCAGGTCTTCCAGCGTATTAGAGCTCGAACTGTCCGTACCGCTCTGATCGCCGGACACATTGCCCGACGAACTGTCCTTGCGCGTAAGCTGAACCTCCAGGTTACCGTTGTCGTTATAGTAGGCAGACGTTACGACCCAATTGGCATCGACAACGGGCGTCGAGCCATCCTCGGTCAGAATCACGGCGTTCGAAAGATCGGCCCCGCGCGACTTGAGGAGCTTCTTGGCGTTGGACCAGTACTGACCCGGGATATCGCTCAGGTCGACAGTGCCGGACTGGGTAGTCTCGGTCTGCTCGGCTGTGGTATCAGTCGTGGCGCTCCGCTTGTTGAGCATGCCCGACACGATGGCGAACACAACCGACAGGGCAAAGAAGACCGCCAGCACGATGAGGATCTTCTTGATTACGCCCGACGAACGCGAAGGCTTCTTCTCCTCGTCCTCGCCATACTGGGGGATGGACTTGGGATACTCACGATACGGCTCGCGCGCATATCGGTCGCGCGACTCGTAGCGCGGTTGTGCCGTGCGCGGCATATATGTCGTCTGCTGAGGTTGCGGAATGGGATTTTGCAGCAGGTCATCATAAGGGTCTGCCGCCGCGTTGCCGTAGGGGCTCTGCGACGAGGCGCCATACGGGTCCTGCGCTGCGTTTCCGTAATTCACAACGCGCGTGGGATCGGCCGACGCCTGCGTCGTATCGGGAGCAGCGTAGCCGGGATTCGGCACGACGCGGGTCTCATCGGCGCCATTGCCCGTCCGCGGGGAGTCGTAGCCACCCATTACGGTCGTCTTGTCCTGGTCCATGCAACGATTCCTTTCCGTCGCCCGTAAGCATCAAGTTATCCATGCATTCTACCCGCGCAAAAGCCTATGATGGGCAAAGCCCGCCGGTATCTACAAGACATGCGCGGCCGACGGTCATAAGCGAATCGAGGATACGTCATGGCAAAAAGCAAGCTCATCAAAGACACAACGCGCGCCGAGCGCGAGGAGATCATTAAGCTGGCACTCGCGGGCTGCGGCAACGGCAGCTGCGATAACTGCGGAAGCTGCAGCTTGGGAGCCGGCGACCCGTACGGCACCTACCAGCCCTACATTGACGGCGAGATGGAAATCGCCGATATCAACATGATGGTCGCCGAGCGCAACGCCAAACTCTTCGGCCTCCAGCGCGGCTAATGATCTCTTCTTGGGCTGTGCGCCAAAAAATGCGCCCATCTACTACGTTTAACCCAAGGGTGCCAACCATAGCCATATTTGTGTTAACAAAACCGCAGGTAAACGTCTTGCCGCATTGTTAAAAAACGCTCCATGGTCGGTCCAACCCTGGCAAACGTAGTAGATGGGCGCTTTTCGTGGCGCGGCTGGCCCAGATAGCTTATTTCGGAGCCAATTGGGATCAAAAAGCCCCCGGTGGCGCTGCGTTTTGCTTCACCGGGGGACTTTGTAATTCGCTTCTTGCGGCTTTACTCTACTCGTTGGGTACGTACGTGGCCCTAGCCCGCTCGGGCGTTACGTCCTGGCCGCTGGAATAGCTCGAGTCGAAGGCGTGCGCAACCAAGTCGTGGGTATCCCATGCCATGCAGTCAAACTCGCCAGTATCGAGGACAACGATATAGCCCTTGCCGTCGTAGTAGAAATGATCCTCGGTGTAGTTATCGTCATCGTCGATGTTGTCCTCAGACACGGAGTCTATATCCGGCTTTGCCGTCCTAATTGCCTGCTTTGCCTCACTCTTGAGCGTGTCAAACGAAAGCCCGTGCTGCGCAAGCGAATCCTCGAGCGAAACCTGCTCACCCGTCTTGAGGTTGTAGTACGCCGACCTTGTCACTCGCTCCGATCGATACGGAGGTTGATAGCTATCGGTGTAGGTTCGCACGCAGGCAATATCGCCGTCAATCGAGACGATCTCGGCGGTATACATCATGGTCACGCGACTGTCCTCGTCGTCCATCGAGGCCTGTTTGCTCGCGTCGAGCGTATCCGCGACGAGCTGGACCATATCCTTGTTAAACTTGGCGACGCCCACGCCCTGCCCCTTCACCTGGGGATAGGTCCACGTAGCCGTGATCTGGCACGTGTCATCGGGGGACGGGTCCAGCGGGCCTTCGCCAACCGCGGCCGTAAAGTCGACATCCTGCGTGGCAGAGACGGCCTCGTAGCTCACCTGCGTATCGTCGCCGGCGTCCTTCGACTTCAGCTGCTCCAGCGTCGTGGCCACCGTTGCGATGGTGCCGGCTACGCTCTCTTCGGTGCTGGTAAGCACGGCGCTCAGCTCGGACACTTCATTGGTGCCGGCAATCTTCGAATCGCTTATCGGCACCGGACCGGCAACGGCGCTGAACGCCTTACCATCGTAGGCATCGAATTCGCACTCATAGCCATCACGAGATTCGTCCATCCCGACTGGAACCTCTTTGACGTTGATCTTCTCCCCGTCATGCAAATATCGCCTGAACCCATAGGTGCCATCGTAATCGTATACACGGAGCGAAACGCCAACGCACATAACGTCAACCCAGATATCGGGCTCATATACTTTCTCAATTTTGCCGTCGCGGTATGCCCAAACCTCGGCCTTAGCGGCGGTGGCGCCATTGCTGTTTTCGAGCGGCTCGTCAGAATACTCAATCAAGAGCTCATCCTGACCATCGCCATCAAAGTCTATAAGCTTGGCGTAGGCAACTCCCTGGGCTCCATATGTGTATTCATCAATCGCGACGGCCTCGCCCTCGCCGTACTTCTTTTGGTACTCGAGGATCTTGTCGGTGAACAGCTCGTTTGCCGTCTTGACCGCTGCTTTGGCAGAGGCCTTGGCCTCCTTCTTGGACTGCGTGAGCTCGACGTTCTTGGGGGCGTCGGAACCTTCCTTGGTATAGTCGACCTTCATGGTGGTCGTGCTCTTCTTTTTGCCCTTGCCCGAGGTGATGGTCATCTGGTACTTCTGGTCGGGCAGCTCGCCAAAGTCTTCCATGGCAAAGCCGTCCTCGCCATCGACCTTAATGGTGTAGCTCTTGCCCTTGCCATTCGCGGGCGCCAGCTCGACGGTATAGCTCTTGAGCTTTTTACCCTTGCTGTTCTTGGGTAGCACTTTAGTCTCGCACGCGCAGACAACGTAGCCCTTGCCGCCCGAAGTCACCTCGGACGACGAGCCGATGCGCGGCACGATCACGATAGCGGCGACAATGGCGACAACGGCAACACCGCCGAAAACGGCAGCGACGATACGGCCCCTGTGCTTGGGCTTCTTGGGCTGCGGCGTCGGAACAAACGGCTGAGAGGGCTCGACCGGCTCGGCCATAGGTTCCTCATAACGAGACTGCGCCTCCATATGAGTCGAGGCACCCTGAGGGGCGTGCTGCCCCGCAGGAGCGGTCGCCGGCGCATCCCCTACCGGAAATGCCACAGGCTCCGCCTGGTCCTCAACTCCGTCCACGCGTGCTCCGCAGCTCGTGCAAAACGTGGAGCCATCGGGTATTTGAGCTCCGCACTTGGTGCAATACATCGCATCTCCCGTCTCTCGTCGCAGCCGCAATGCGCCCGCGCAGTTCTTCCAACTACACCGTACGGGAGAAATCGTGATTCTTGTTGCGCAACATTGCCGCAACGACCCTATACGGATAGCCTCATTGACCCAACAGCCGCAAAATGATCCGTTTTCCTCCGTCCCCTTGGGATCAAAAAGCCCCGCCGGGCCTTGGTAGGCGCGGCGGGGTGGGCAAGCGGCTATGAGCAGCGGGCTTAGAACAGGCCGGTGATGTTGCCGTCGTTGTCGACGTCGATGTTCTCGGCCGCGGGAACCTTGGGCAGGCCAGGCATGGTCAGAACGCTGCCAGTCAGCGCGACCACAAAGTGGGCACCGGCGGAAACCTTGAGCTCGCGCACGGTGATGCGGAAGCCCTCGGGAGCGCCCAGCGCCTTGGCGTTGTCGCTAAAGCTGTACTGCGTCTTGGCCACGCACACCGGCAGGTTGCCAAAGCCGTTCTCGCGCAGCTCGGCGAGCTGGCGCTTGGCAGCCGGCGTAAAGTCGACGCCGTCGGCGCGGTAAACCTTGGTGGCAACGGCCTCGAGGGCGTCGGCCACATCGGCACCGTCCTCGTAGGCAAACTTGAGCTCACTCGGCTGCTCAATCAGGCGCATGACCTCATCGGCCAGGTCGAGCGCGCCCTCGCCGCCCTTGGCCCAAACCTCGGACAGCTTAACGTTGACACCGAGCTTCTGGCACTCGGACTCGATGAGCTCGAGTTCGGCCTCGGTGTCCGTCGGGAAGCGGTTGATGGCGACCACGCAGGGCAGACCGTAGACATTCTGAATGTTGTCGACGTGGCGCAGCAGGTTGGGCATGCCGGCCTTGAGGGCCTCGAGGTTCTCCTCGTTGAGGTCGGCCTTGGCAACACCGCCGTTGTACTTAAGCGCGCGGGCAGTGGCGACGACCACGACAGCGCTGGGGCGAACGCCCGTCATGCGGCACTTGATGTCCAGGAATTTCTCGGCACCCAGGTCGGCGCCGAAACCGGCCTCGGTAATCGCAACGTCGCCAAAGCGCATGGCCATGCGGGTGGCCATGATGGAGTTGCAGCCGTGGGCAATATTGGCGAAGGGACCGCCGTGGACAAACGCAGGGGTGCCCTCGAGTGTCTGAACCAGGTTGGGTTTGAGCGCGTCCTTGAGCAGGGCCGCCATGGCGCCCTGAGCCTTAAGGTCGCGGGCGCGGACGGGCTCGCCGGCATAGCTATAGCCGACAACGATCTCGCCCAAGCGCTCCTTGAGGTCATTGATGCTCGTGGACAGGCACAGGATCGCCATGACCTCGGAGGCAACAGTGATGTCGAAGCCATCCTCGCGCGGCACGCCTTGGGCCTTGCCGCCAATGCCGTCAATAACATGGCGCAGCTGACGGTCGTTCATGTCGACAACGCGCTTCCAGGTGATGCGCTTAACGTCGATGCCGAGCTGGTTGCCCTGCTGAATATGGTTGTCGAGCATGGCTGCCAGCAGGTTGTTGGCGGCACCGATGGCATGGAAGTCACCGGTAAAGTGCAGGTTGATGTCCTCCATGGGGATGACCTGGGCCCAACCGCCACCGGCGGCACCGCCCTTCACGCCAAACACGGGACCGAGCGAAGGCTCGCGCAGGGCCACGGCACTCTTGACGCCGCGACGACGCAGGCCGTCGGCCAGGCCGATGGTCGTGGTGGTCTTGCCCTCGCCTGCGGGCGTGGGATTGATAGCGGTCACGAGGACAAGCTTGGCCTGGTGATCAGTTGGCTCGTTGAGCAGGGAATAGTCGACCTTTGCCTTGTCGAAGCCGTACGGAATCAGATGCTTAACGTCGACGCCGGCGTTCTTGGCCACCTCGGTAATAGGCAGCGGCGTAACAGAACGTGCGATTTCGATGTCAGTAGGCATGGGCGGTCCTTTCGTTACCGGATGAGAAAAAGACCAATCCAGCATAGCACGCGCGCGCAATAGTAAAACGCCCGTAACCGACGAACGGCGATATGTTTACCCGATGCCCAGCGATAGCCTACAAACCCGTTCTAAACGGTCGGCTCAATTCCCAAATGCTCGAATGTGCGAAGCGTTGCCTGGCGACCCTGCGGTGTGCGAATCATCAATCCGCACTGCAGCAGATAGGGCTCGTAGACATCCTCGAGCGTACCCGGGTCCTCGCCCACCGCACTGGCAAGCGTGGTCAAGCCAACGGCACGGCCGGAGAACGTCTTGGCAAGTGTCTCCAAGATGCGAATATCCATCCAGTCCAAGCCAAGCTCGTCGATCTCGAAAAACTCGAGCGCCTGGCGGCAGATATCGAGCTCGATGGGACCGTTGCCGCGCACCTGCGCGTAGTCGCGCACGCGCTTGAGCAGACGGTTGGCCAAGCGCGGCGTGCCGCGCGAGCGCGAGCCGATCTCGAGCGCGCTCGGATGGTCGATCGTCACGCCCAGGATGGTTGCCGAGCGCGTCACGATCTGGGCAAGCTCCTCGACCGTGTAGTAGTCCAGGCGATACGAAATGCCAAAGCGGTCGCGTAGCGGGCCGGTCAGCATACCCGAGCGGGTCGTTGCCGCCACCAGCGTAAACTTGGGGATATCCAGGCGAATCGAGCGAGCGGCGGGGCCTTTGCCGATCACGATATCGAGCGCAAAGTCCTCCATAGCGGGATACAGGACTTCCTCGACCGAGCGATTAAGGCGGTGAATCTCGTCGATAAACAGCACATCACCCGGCTGCAAGTTGGTAAGGATAGC
Source organism: Collinsella aerofaciens ATCC 25986 (assembly GCF_964259375.1). Lineage (GTDB taxonomy): Bacteria > Actinomycetota > Coriobacteriia > Coriobacteriales > Coriobacteriaceae > Collinsella > Collinsella aerofaciens_BO. The sequence continues at coordinate 171,813 of NZ_CAXVJM010000001.1, read as the reverse complement.
CGCCAGGTCGCCGGTGCGCGCGATGGCCGGGCCGCTCGTCGTCTTGATCTGAGCGCCCAGCTCGTTGGCGATAACGGTAGCCAGCGTGGTCTTGCCCAGACCCGGAGGGCCCGAGAAGATCACGTGATCGAGCGTCTCGCCACGGCTCTGCGCCGCCTCGATCAGCACGCGAAGGCTCTGCTTGATATGCTCCTGACCGCAGTAGTCGTCCAGGCGCTGGGGACGCAGGGTACGGTCGACATCGAGGTCTTCGGGCGTCAGCTCCGAGCCCACCATGCGCTCACCGTGCGCCATGGATGCCGCCGGCGAGTTGCCGGGCGTCGCCCACAGGTCCTGAGAGTCATCGGCTTCCCACATCACGCATCCATTCCGAGTCGCTTAAGCGCCGCGCCGAGCAAATCCTCGACACGCATATCCTGCCCATCATACCCGCTCAGGGCAACCTCGGTCTCCTGCGGGCTAAAGCCCATGGAGAGGAGCGCCGCACGGGCGTCATCGATTGCCGAGGGAGCGGCGGCGGGAACCGGCATCGCAACCTGGCCGGGAATCACGTCGACCGGCACAAAGCCCTTGTCCTTGGCAAAGGTACTCTTGAGCTCCAAGATGAGGCGCTGCGCGGTCTTTTTGCCCACACCGGGCACCTTGGCCATGCCCTTGTCGTCCTCGGCCATCACCAGGGAATACAGCTGTCCCACGGTATAGGTGGAAAGCACGGCAAGCGCCAGGCGCGGGCCAACACCCGACACGGACACGAGCCGGTCAAACATCGTGCGCTCGTCCTTGGAGGCAAAGCCAAAAAGTGTCATGGCGTCCTCGCGCACCTGCATACGGGTATACAGGCGAACCTCGCCGCCGGGCGTAGGCAGCGTGGCGGCAGTGCTGCCCGAAATACCGAGCTCAAAGCCCACGCCCGATACATCGACGACGGCCGAGCTCATCGTGGCCTCGACAAGCGTTCCATGGAGCTGGGAGATCATCAGTATCCGGTTCCTCTCTGTTGATAGAACTCGCCGCCGGTAAGCGCCCGGGTGCGGCTGAGGTTAACGTGGCAGATGGCGCAGGCCAGGGCATCGGCGGCATGGTCGGGATGCGGGTCGTGGTCGAGCTGTGTTAGCGTGCGTACCATGTAGGCGACCTGCCGCTTGTCCGCGGCGCCGGTGCCCACCACAGCCTGTTTGATCTGCATGGGCGTGTACTCGCCAATCTCGAGCGCGCATTCCGAAAGCGCTACGAGTGCAGCACCGCGGGCATGCGCCGTGGGGATGGCCGAGCGAACGTTGGCGCCAAAGTAAATGCTCTCGACAGCAGCCGTGTCGGGTCGATAACGCTCGACGACATCCTTAAGGTCATGGGCGATATGCGACAGGCGCACCGCGAGCGGACTTCCGGCACTGGTCTCGATGCAGCCGTAGGCACGGCAGCGAACCTCGCCACGCCGCTCCTCGATAATCCCCCAACCCGTATGAGCCAAACCGGGGTCAATGCCCAAGATAACCAAGCCGACCTCCCCTCGCCACAAGCACAGCGCAAGACAAGGCCCCGCGCATCATTCACGAACGTCTGTTCTAGAATAACACAACGGGGCCAAGATGCTTAGTTGAAGTATCGGGGTTGGGAGCGAATCCCGTCCCCAGTTTAGTTTTGAGAGAAGAACGGGAACTGTCGGGGATCAACCGGCGGTTGCGGCATCGGCGTGCCCTGGGGCCCGCCCTGCGGGCCACCCTGGCCGCCCATCATCTTATCGATGGCGTCCTGGACCTCGCCCTCAAACTTCTTCATGCCCTCGTGCAGGCGGCGTTGGCCGTCCTCAGAGCGCAGCTCCTCCATCTGCTCGGGCGAAATACCCAGCAGCTCGCCCAAAATGCCCATCATCTCGCCACGCATACGGTCGCTCGTATCGTCGTCGGCAAAGCGGCGCACCTCGGCGCGCGCCAGCGAATCGACCGTCATGCGCTCTTTACCGCTCAGCCCCAGGTCGGACCACGCGAGCATGTACGGCCAGGCGCGCTCGACAAACGAACGGGCCGAGACGATCGGCGCCGTCGGCAGCTGGCGGCGGGCGGCCTCACCCTGACGCACGAGCATCAGCAGCAGCGAGCAAGCCTCGGGCTTGCCGGCGGCCATCGGGATGTCGTCGAAGGGTCGGCTGCGGTCCACGTGCGCCTCGAGCGTGCCATCGACCTCGCCCGGCTCAAGCCCGCCGAGCAGCTGCGCCGCGCGATCGAGCATGTCGACCGGACCGTCAAGCGTCGAGAGCGCTTGCGCCAGTACGCGCTCCATGCAATCCTCCACCGCGTTGAGCGTCACGAGCTCCTGCGGCACCACGGCAGACGTGCGGTTGCGCACGCGCGCCACAAACTCGAGGGTCGACAGATACACATCACCAAAGGGCGCATAATCGCCCTGGTAGCCACCGCAAAGCGCCGGTGCCGCCAACGCGTACTCGGTCTTGGAAAGCGGGCTCAGAGCCATCGCGCCCAGCTCGAGCGCCGTGTCCTCCAGCATGAGGCCCAGCGTGCGAGAGCGCAGGCGCTCGGCGTCGCCCGCCGACACATCGCGGTCGAGCACACGCGCGGCATCCGGTGCATCGCGCTCAACCGTGCGAATATGCAGGCGCTCGGCAATGGCGCGGACGGCGGCACAGCGGGCAGCCTCGGCATCTTCCTGCGCCGGCGTAAAGATACGGTTGCGCCCCAGCACCAGGCCGACCACATTGCGCGGGCCCAGAGCGTCGACGGCCAGCGCCGCCAGCAGGGACGACGGCAAGTCGCCCTCGAGCGCCACCACGGCGCGCGACGTACCGCGGGCGCGGGCGTTATCGCGAACGGCGAGCACCAGCGCCTGCCACAGCCATTCCTCGGAGCGAAACTCGGGCAGCTCGTGGTCCTCCAAGGCATCGAGCATCACGCCGCGCTTGATCTCCTGAACCAGCAGGCTCTCCTCAAAACACGGCGCTTGGGCCACCACGCGGCCGCAGTCGTCGAGCACAAACGAGCCGCCGGTATACACCGACTCGTCGTACGCACCGACCGGCGCCATGCAGGCAAACCACACGCTGCGCTTAGATGCGATCTTGCGGTAGGCTCCGCTGCGCACGGCGGCGATCGCGGCGGTCTCGCGGTCGGTCATATCGAATGCGTTGAACTGGAAATAGGCAATGAGGTCGACGCCGGTCGGCAGCATCTCGAGCTCGCGGTCCAGGTCGAAGATAACCGCGATGCGCACGCCGTCCACGTCGAACACCGGCGGCGCCCAACGCGCGTCGTTGTTCTCGCCACGCTGCAGGGCAATGCTCGCACGCGCGGGTACCACGCGACCGTCCTTGAGCATCATATAGTCGAGCAGTGGCTGGCCCTCAAACGAAACCGCCGCGGGCACGATGCAGATCATATCGAGCTCTTGGATACGCTCGGCGACGCCGGTCAGACCCGTCAGCATGTCGTGCTCAAAGTCGGCAGCGCCCACCAGGCCGCCGGGCAGGGCTCCCATAAAAAGCGGAGCCGGCACGCACAGCACGCGCGCACCGCGCTCGTGGGCCAGGCGCGCCTGGTCCTCGATGCGACCGCAGATACCCTCAATATCACCCAGGCGCATATCGATCTGTGCAAGTGCGAGCTTCATGGCTCAGCCCTTTCCGTCGTAAACCGTCGCTATCGCAGTAAAAGCGCCGGCCGCAAGATGCAGTCGGCGCTTGCATGTGCATATGCTAGCTATGATACCCCGAGCGGGGGCGCGCTCCTAGAACGTCGCGGACCACAGCCCGTGCAGGTTGCAATAGGCATAGACGGTACCGGTCTTGGAGCCACCGGCAAAAAACGTCGCGGGCTTCATGCCGGGCTCAAGGTAATGGACCTCCAGACGGCCCTCGGCCTCAAGGGCAATCCACTCGATGTAGTGCTCGGGCACCATAGGATGCTCGACCGAGCCCACGCGCGCACGGATCACGTGACCGTCGCGCTCGCTCTCGACGACGGGCACGTGCTTCTCGTGCGCCGCGTCCTCGGTGTTCGCGGTCAGCTCCGTGCAGCCGGCAGGGGTTGCAACGTCGTTGCCAAGGGCGGCAATGAGCTTGCCGTCGGGGTCCTTAAAGAATTTCGCCATGATGTTCTCCTTTGCTGATGTGCCGATGTTCTCGATGCTTCTTATGCCCAAAGGCAAGCGAACCATCCACGGCATCGCAAATGAACACATAACGAGCGGGGACGATGGGGCAACGTGCGCTATCCGCCCTGGCGGCCCCACCCGAGCGGGTTAGCGCCCGTCGCCGCCGAGCAGTGCCAGAACATCCTCGCGGGTAAACAGCGCCGAGGAGATGCCGTCGCCGCCGAGCACACTGTTGACCAGGTCGCGTTTGGACTCCTGCATCTGCATGATGCGCTCCTCGATCGTGTCCTTGGCGATGAGCTTGTACACGGTCACGGTATGTTGCTGGCCAATACGGTGCGCGCGGTCGGTCGCCTGGTCCTGCGCGGCCACGTTCCACCACGGGTCGTAGTGGATGACCACGTCGGCCGCCGTCAGGTTGAGGCCCACGCCGCCCGCCTTGAGCGAGATCAGAAACACCGGCACCTCGCCCGCCTGGAACTGCGCGACCATCTTGGCGCGGCTCTCCTTAGACGATGCGCCCGTGAGCTTAAGAAAGCCGATGTCCTCCTTGGCCAGGCGCTTGCCAATGATATCGAGCATGCCCGTGAACTGGCTGAACAGCAGAATGTGGTGCCCGCCGTCGAGCGCACCGTGCACGAGCTCCATGCAAGCGTCGAGCTTGGCGCTCCCTGCCTTGTAGTCCTCGTAGTGTAGATGCGGGTCGCAGCAGATCTGGCGCAGCTTGGTGAGCTCGGCGAGCACCTTGAGCTTGTCTTTCTTAAACTCGGATGCCTCGCGATGCTGCACCTGCTGGGCGATACGGTCTTGGTTGGCCAGGTAGAGCTTGCGCTGCTCGCCGGTGAGCTGTGCCATGACGGTGTCTTCGATCTTCTCGGGCAGGTCGGCCACCACGTCTTCCTTAACGCGGCGCAGCACAAACGGCGACACGAGCGCTTGCAAGCGAGCGGCGCTGTCACCCTCGGCGTGCTCGACCGGGCTTTCGAAGCGCTTGGCAAACGACTCGCGCGAGCCAAGCAGGCCCGGCATCAAAAAGTCGAAGATGCTCCAGAGCTCGGACAAGCGGTTTTCGATGGGCGTGCCCGTCAGGGCAAAGCGCACACCGGCCGGCAGGCGCTTGGCGGCGCGCGCTACCTGCGTGAGCGGGTTTTTAATGTACTGGGCCTCGTCGAGCACAACGCGGACAAAGTCCTGCTCATCATACTCGTCGATATCGCGCCGCATAAGGTCATACGACGTCACGACCACGTTATGCTCGGCAGCGCCGGCTATCTGCACGCGGCGCTGCGCCTTGGCGCCCACGATAGCGCACACGTCGAGCGAAGGCGCAAAGCGCTCCAGCTCGGCGGTCCAGTTATACACGAGCGACGCAGGGCACACCACGAGCGTGGGCTTGGCATCCCCCGCCTCCACGCGCGCCAGGATATGCGCGATCATCTGCAGTGTTTTGCCCAAGCCCATATCGTCGGCCAAGATACCGCCGAGGCCCAGGTGCTCGAGCGAGCCGAGCCACTGGTAGCCGTCGACCTGATAGCCGCGCAGTGTGGCCTTGAGCGAGACCGGCACCGTAAAGTCCATCTTGCCGAGCGTATCCAAGCGCTCGACGGTGCGACGGAACGCAGCGTCGCGATCGGCTTCGAGCTCGGGCGTGCGCGCAAGCATGCTGTCGACAAACAGGGTACTCGACGCGGGAAGCGACACGCCGTCGAGCAGGTCGACAGCATCGACCCCCAGGTCCTCGGCAAGGCCAAACGCGGCACGGGCACCCTCGTCCAGGCGCACGATGTCGCCGGACGTCAGGCGCGCAAACGTCTGATGGCGCTTGTATGAGTCCAGATAGATGGCAAGATCTGCCGCTGAAAGACCGCTCGCGCCCAGTTCGACATCGAGCAGGTTGCTCTTGACGGTCGCGCGCACCGAAAGCTTGGGCGCAGGGCGGACCGAGATCTGGCGTAGGCGGTCGCTGAGCATGACCTCGCCCAGCTCGGACAGGGCAGACAGGCCCTCGGTGAGCAGGCAGAACAGGCTCTCGTCGTCGCGCTCCTCAAACGCCAGGCCGCCCTCGTAAAAGTCGAAATACAGGGCCGCCGTGTCCATAACGCGAAACTCTGCTATCTCGTCGCGCGGCGGCACGCCCGGGCGCTGTTCTTCGAAGGGGCTGCCCGGGGCACCCAGGCTAAAGAGATCTGCCGACCAATCGCCGTAGCTAACCGTAATCTTGCAGGTCACAAGCCCATCGTCGACACCGATTGCCATGGCAAAGCTCGGCTCGGGCGCCACGGTGTCGAGCACGGCGGGAGCGGTGAGGTCAGTGTATTCGCGCAGCACGGGCAGCGCCATGCGGCAGAATTCGCCCACCTGTTCGGCGGCGATATGGACCGGCGTGCGACAGGGCAGCAGACGCGACAGAAACGGTGCGGCATGCTGGGCAAACGCCGCATCGGCGCGGCGCGCGCGGTGCGTGTCGACCAGATAGGCAACGTCGCCCGAGACAAAGCAGTACATATCGGCGGGCAGACGCAGGTCGTAGCTGCCACCGGCCGCCGGCGCGATCTTGGCGGCAAGGAGCGGCGGCTGTTTTGCCGAGGCCTCGTCCTCCCCCACCGGCGATAACTCAACCGCAACCTCGTAGGAACGATGCGTCGTCGTTCCCCGCGACCAGGCGGGCTCAAAGGAAATGGTCCGGCCACGCAGCAAGTCCAGCATGTATACGATGTCATGCTCGGACAGCGGCAGCTGGCGCTCGGCGACAAAGCCACTGCGTGCAAAATCGTACGACGCCGAACGCGAACTTGTGATGTCGCTCAGATACACAACCGTTGCCACAACAAGGTCGAGTAGGCGCACCGAAACCTCGTCGAAGGCCTCGGGCGCATGGAGGAATGTAAGCTTTTTGCCGTACGAGAACGTGCCGCCGCGCACGTAAGCGGCGGCCATGCCGTCGATGTCCTTGACCACGTAGGACACCGAGCCGCAGCGGATGCGAAGCTCGAGCGCCCAGCTAAAGCGGTCGGCAAACAGCGGATTGTAGTACGGCACCAGCGAGGGCTCCAACACCGCCTTGGGGGCATCGGGGTCGACAGTGCCGGCGAGCTTGCGGCGCATGCCCGCCAACTCATCCATGCGCGCGTCCGAAAGATCGGAGAGCGCCTTCATGAGGCTCGGGCTCGTGGGGACGGGCGCCGGGAAGGGAAAGTTAGGGTTGACCGCTGGTGCGGCGGACGAGGGACGCGCGGCTTGCTTGGGCGCCGCCGTAAACGTGCGGACCGGCGTGCGCAGCCCCTCGACGGGCTCAATGCCGCTGGCATCCAGGTACGCCAGCGCCGTGGCGATGGCGTGCTTGCACATGCCGGGGTAGCGATAGGCAGCGGGGCAATCGCAGTCGTAGTCGATCACCTCGTGCTCGTCCATGTCGAGCGCCACGTGCGTCTTGTACAGGTCACCGCGCGAGCCGCGCACTGAGCCCTCAACCGTCACGTTTTTGGAGAAGCGCGAGCCGCTGTCCTCGATCGACAGCACGGCGCCGTTGAGCATGAGCGAGCGGCCCTTCATAAAGGTGCCGCTCAGCGCCGCCTCTTTCCGGAGCGCCTGCACAAACGTCCCCTGCGCCATCACTTCCTCCAATCCACACAGGGTAGCTAATTTGGGACGGGGCTATTTTAGCTACCCCCATATGTCGGTTGAGATGCATTCCGACCCCGACTCATTCGCCGTCAGCCAAAGGGTAGCTAAAATAGCCCCGTCCCAAATTAGCTACCCAGGCAAAATCATTTTAGATAACCGTCACTCTGCCTTGGTTACCCACGATGGCCTTGGCCTCGGCCAGCAGCGGAATCGAGCGCGCGTTGACCTTGGCAGGTACCTCGGCGCGCAGCACGCGTCCGTCCACCTGCTCGATAAAGATCTCCACGCGGTCGCCGCCCGGGTTAGTGGTGAGCACCGTGGCCAGGCGCGCCATATTGCCCTGGCTAAAGCGGCTGTTGGGCACCATGACCTCAAACACCTTGGGCTTGTTGTTCTCCTCGTTGAGCTCCAGCGGCACGATCTCCTGCGCGATGATCTGGTCGCCGCGGTCCGAGCGCTCGAGTTTGCCCTTGATGCGCACAAAGGCGTCGGACAGCTGCGCACCGGTCTCGGGATCGACCTCGCCGTACAGGTACCCCTCGGCCTCTTTATAGGTCTTGGGGAACACGACGACGGTGGCCTCGCCTTCCATGTCCTCGAGCTGCACGATGCCCATGGGGTCGCCGTTTTTGGTCACGCGCTTGGACACGCTCGAGACCATGCCGGCCCACCACAGCGCCTTGCCCTCGGGAATCTCCTGGTTGATGGTGCCGCCCGTAGAATTCTGAACTTCGTAGCCGGTGTCGATCTGCGAGAACGAGAAGTCGCGCGCTTTGCTGAGCGCATACTCAAACGGGCGCAGCGGGTGGTCCGAGACATAGATGCCCAGAACCTCCTTCTCCTGGCTCAGCTTAAGGTGGCGGTCCCATTCCTGGCCGTCCGGATCGGGCACGCTGACCTCGAAGCCCGAGCCCTCAACGTCACCAAACATGTCGAAGAACGAGGTCTGGCCGCTTGCGCGGTCCTTCTGGCGCTTCACCGCGGCATCGATGATGTTCTCGGGGTTGTTCTTGTCCACAAAGTGCATCATCTGGCGGCGCGGATAGCCCGTGGAGTCGAAGGCACCTGCCTTGATCAGCGATTCGATCACGCGGCGGTTGGCCTGGCTCGAGTCCACGCGCTCAACAAAGTCGTGCAGCGTCTTAAACGGACCGCCTGCCTCGCGCTCAGCGATAATCGCCTGCGCCACGCCGGTGCCCACGCCTCGAATACCGGCCAGACCAAAGCGCACGCCCTCCTTGGTAGCCGTGAACTCGGTGCCGGACTCGTTGACATCTGGCGACAGCACGGGGATGCCGTCGTGACGGCACGCCGAGACGTAGTGCACGATCTTGTCGGTCTTGCCCGTATAGGACGTCAGAACGGCCGCCATGTACTCGTGTGGATAGTGCGCCTTGAGCCACGCCGTCTGCATAACCAGGATGGCGTAGCCGGCGGAGTGCGACTTGTTGAAGGCGTAAGATGCGAACTCGAGAACATCGTCCCAAATCTTCTGGGCGACCTCGCGCGTGTAGTTGTTCTTGATAGCGCCGTTCATCCAGTGGTCGTAGGTGGTCTCGTCCGAGCCATCCTCCCAGTGGAGCACCGTCGACGTGAGCAGCTTGATCTTCTTCTTAGCCACGGGCTTACGGATACGCGAGTCCGATTCGCCCTTGGAGAAGCCGCACATCTCGACGGAGATGAGCATAACCTGCTCCTGGTAGACCATGGTGCCGTAGGTTTCACCCAGGATGTCGTCCAGACGGTCGTCGTAGGAGACGGCCGGCTCCTTGCCGTTCATACGGTTGATGTAGGACGAAACCATGCCGGCGCCCAGCGGGCCCGGGCGGTACAGGGCGATCAATGCCACGACGTGCTTGTACTCGGTGGGCTTCATGTTCTTGATCGTGGCCGTCATGCCGGCGGACTCGACCTGGAAGACGCCGGCAGTGTGGCCGGAGCCCATGAGCTTAAAGATCTCGGGATCGTCAAAGGGAATCTCTTCCTCTTTGATGTCGATGCCGAAGTTCTTCTTGATGTTTGCTTTGGCCTTGGAGATAACCGTCAGCGTACGCAGGCCCAGGAAGTCCATCTTGAGCAGGCCCATGTCGGCAACGGTATGGCCCTCGTACTGGGTAATCTCGACGCCGCCCTTGGTGTCGAGCTTGGTGGGCACGTGCTCGTTGACGGGGTCGCGGCAGATCAGAACGGCGCACGCGTGCACGCCCTCGCCACGGGTGAGGCCCTCGATCGAGAGCGCCGTGTCGATGATGCGGCGGGCGTCGTCGTCCTTTTTATATGCCTCGGCAAAATCGGGGTTAAACAGATCCTCTTTGCCGGGTTGTTTGTCGAGCACCTGCTTGAGCTTGACCTTGGGGTCGCTCGAGACCATCTTGGACAGACGCTGACCCATGTAGACCGGGTAGTCCAAGACGCGCGCGGCATCGTTGATGGCCTGCTTGGCCTTAATGGTCGAGTAGGTGATGACGTGGGTGACCTTCTCGGGGCCGTAGAGCTGGCGAACGTGCTCCACGACCTCGAGGCGCCGCTCATCGTCGAAGTCCATATCGATATCGGGCATCTCGGTACGCTGCGGAGACAGGAACCTCTCGAACATCAGGCCGTTCTCGAGCGGGTCGAACGCGGTGATGTTCATGGCGTAGGCGACGATAGCGCCGGCGGCCGAGCCACGGCCGGGGCCGACGCCGATGCCGTTGTCCTTGGCCCATTGCACGTACTCGGCAACGATCAAAAAGTAGGCGGCAAAGCCCTTGTCGCAAATGACCTTGTATTCGTACTCAAAGCGCTCTTTGATGTTGACGCCACCGATCTCGCGTGTGGCCCAGTCGTCACCGTAGTGCTGGCGCAGGCCCTTCTCGCACTCGCGGCGGAACTGGCTCTCGTGCGTCTCGCCGGGATCGAGCAACGGGAAGCGCGGCAGGATGATGGAGTCCCAGTCGAGCTCCACGTAGCACTTGTCGGCAATCTCGAGCGTGTTGTCGCAGGCCTCGGGGCAATACGGGAACATCGCCCGCATCTCCTCCTCGGTCTTCATGTAAAACTCCGAGCCGGTCATGCGCATGCGGTTGGGGTCGTCGACTTTGGCGTTCATGCCGATGCACATGATGACGTCCTGCACGGGGGCGTCCTCGCGGCGCAGGTAATGGAAGTCGTTGGTGGCGATGACCTTGACACCCACCTGCTTGGCGATATCGATGAGCGTGCGGTCCATCTGCTCGTCGGTCAGGCCGTTATCGGTGGTAATGCCGTGTTCCTGAATCTCGATATAAAAGTCGCCGGGGTCGAAGGTATCGCGGAAGGTCTCGGCCCATTTAATGGCGCCTTCCATGTCACCGCGGTCGATGTACTTGGGAATAATGCCCGCGATACAGGCGCTGGTGCAGATCATGCCCTTGGCATGACGGCGCAGGTTGTCGAGCGTCACGCGCGGCTTGTAGTAAAAGCCCTGCACGGCGGCCTCGGAGACCGTCTGCATCAGGTTGACGTAGCCCTCCTGGTCCTTGGCCAGAAGGATCATGTGGTAGAGCTCGGGCTTATGGTCGCGGGCGAGCGTCTCGTCCGGCGTAAAGTAGACCTCGCACCCAAAGATGGGCTTGATGACCAGGGGCGGCTTGAGCTCGTCGATGTTGCCCTTCTCGTCCCACATGGCCATGTCCTTCACATACTGGGCATGCTCGCGGGGGTTTTCCTCGGGATCGGGCTCCACCAGCTCGTCGCGGCGGTCCTTTTCTAAGAAGGCCTTGTCGTGACTCCAGGTTTTGTACTCGGGCGTGTTGTGGTTGACGGCGTCGCAGGCCAGCGCCAGGTCGGGCACGCCGTACATGTAGCCATGGTCGGTAATGGCGACGGCGGGCATGCCCAGCTCAACGGCGCGGTTGACCATATCCTGGATACGGGTTGCGCCGTCGAGCATGGAGAAAACAGTGTGATTGTGCAGATGGACGAATGCCATGTGATGAGCTCCGATGCGGGTTCGTGTTCTGACTGAACGATTTTACCCCACGGCACGGACAGCACCCGAACCTAGCCAAACCCACACGGCTCCTCTTGCAGTTGCGGTGAAATAGTTCCCGCTTGGGCCATCTGGGCCGCAATACAGGAACTATTCCACCGCAAGTTATCTGAGGGCTAGAGATTGTAGGTGACTACTTGGGGCTCGGCGGGATTGACGAAGAGAGTCGGATCGGCCTGTTCCACGCGGACGAACTTGACGGTCACGGCCTCAAAGCCCGCCTTGTGTAGAACATCAGCGTAGACGCGCGCCTGCAGGACGTGCTTCTCCTGCAACTGTTCCGGCGTCTCATCCGGCGTGCCGCCCGTCTTGTAGTCGATGACCAGCGCGCGTGACGGATCGGCCGGGTTCGTCGCCAAAGCGTCGATGGCGCCCTCGGCATATGCACCGTAGCGAGCGATGTCCTCGTCCTCGCAGCCCAGCGAAAAGAACGGCACCTCGGCGCGAACGCACGGCCACGCGAGCAGGTCGGCACGAACGGCCGACTTGAGCCAGCGGTCCAGAGCAACGTCGAAGCGTTCGCGCTGCTCCGGCGTCAGGCACCACAGACGCGCCAGTGCATCGGCACGCGCGGCGGGCAGCGCATCGGCACCCATCTCGATCAGCCACTGGCAGGCGGCATGGAACGCCGAGCCCAGCGCCATGGGGTTGCCGGCGGGCTCAACGGCGGCCACGTCTGCATCCGTCATCTCGGAACCATCCGACTCCGCATCATCGCCGGCCTCGTCCATGGGCACGTGCGTCTCGGCAGCACGGTCCTCGGACTCGGCATGCAGCGCCGCTGCAATTGACGAGTAGCTGTACGAATCGCGCGCCGGATACGGGCAGATGCCCATTCGCACGCCCACCGCCTGGGGATACACGAGCTCAAACGCATCGGGCTCAGGGTCGGCAGGACCGGGAACGGCGGCGCGGGCATCTGCACCGGCGCCCTCCGGCTCCGCATCGCCGCGGACAAGCCTGCCCTCGGCATCCAGCGAAGCGTTGGCCTCAAACGCCTGCTCGCCAAAGGTAAAGTCCGCGAGCGAAATGAGCTCGTAGTCGCCCGGCTGGGAGTTGTCGAACACCAGGCGGTCGGCATCGAGCTGCGGCATGTCCAGAGCGTCGGTAGGCAGAATACGGCGCAGCACGTCGTAGGTCAGATCGGTCTCGACGTCGAAGGTCGGCGCCGTCACCTTGCCACGGCTCACGCCGGCATCCATCGCCAAGATCACCAGCTCGCGCGCACGCGTCATGGCGACATAGAGCAAACGAGCCCGCTCTTCGAGCGAAAGCTGCAGGTCGTCGTTGCGCAGGCGAGCAAATGCCTCAGCGGGAGAACCCGTCGCGCAGACGTCCTCCATGAGCTCCGGCGGCAGCCATAGCGACGTGCCCTTGCCCTTAAACGCATGCTCAAACTGCTTTTTAACGTCGTCGCCCTTCACAAAGGTTCCGTCGGCGAGCTTAACGCCGTCGAAGCGTGCAGGCAGTGCCACAACCTGCGCCCCGCCCTCGACACGCCCCATCTGAGCCGCACCGGACGATTTGCGCACGCCAAAGCACTCGGCGACCGCCACGACCGGATATTCCAGGCCCTTGGATGCGTGCACCGTCATGATGCGCACTGCGCCGTCGCCCTCCTCGTTGAGGGCACCCGGGGCTTCCTTGCCCGCTAGGAAGCGATCGAAGGCAAGCGCGATGGAACGCGGCGAGTTGCCGAACTCGGCCTCCGCCTCGGCCACAGCGTCGAGCGCCTTGAGCACGTTGGCGGCAATGGCCTTGCCCTCGGGACCACGCTGTGCCAGACGCACAAACCAGCCGGAGGCGTTGACCACGTCGCGCGCGATGGCTGCGAACGAATCGCGGCCCACGCGACGAAGCGCATACCGCAGTACCTCGCGGGCGCGCGTCACGAGCGGCAGGTCTTGCAGGCCCGGCACATCGGAATCGCTCATGATGCCCACGTCGATATTCCTGCGCGAGGTCTCCCCCGTCTGCTCGTCGAGCTTGGTCGCCAGCGCTAGGAACTCCTGGGCGCCGAGCGCAAACATCGGCGAGGCCAGCAGCGGCATAAGGCCCTGCGCCGTATCGGCCGGATTGGCGAGCGCACAAACCAGGGCGCGCACCGTCTGCACCTCGGCGGCTTGGGCAAAGACCGAGCCGCCCGCGATGACGCAGTCGAGCCCCTGGTCGCGGAAGGCCTGTGCGTAGACGTCTGCGTTGGTCATGCGACCCAGCAGCAGCACCATGCCGCCCTGGGGCTGGCCGGCATCGGCAAGCGCGCGGAATCGCTCCGCGATTGCACGGGCCTTGGCCTGTGTGCGCTCCTGCGTGCTGCCGCCGGCAACAAAGAGGGCCTGGCGACGCGAGGCATCTGCCACCAGCGTGTCCTTGCGGCCGTCGCTCGCCTCAAGATCCAAAAAGCCCTGCATCAGGCCGCCGTCATCGCCGTCGAAAACGCGTGCCACGTAACGCAGTACCTCGTCGTGACTGCGGAAGTTGCGCACGAGCTTGACGAGCTCGCCGGTGGGGACATCCAGCGTGGCAACCGTCTCGGACGCCGCCGTCGATCCCACTTTGCGCTCCTGGCGACGGAAGACCTCGACCTCGGCGCCGCGGAAGCGATAGATCGACTGCTGCGCATCGCCCACGGTACACAGCGCGCGCTCCCCCGCACCCGTCAGGTAGCGGATCAGATCGACCTGCATCTGGTCGGTATCCTGAAACTCATCGATCATGACCATCTTAAAGCGGCCCTCGTACGCAGCGCGAATGGCCGGGTAATCGCGCAGGGCCTCGTAGGCCATGCGCAGCAGGTCGTTGTTGTCGAGGGCAGACTGGCCGGCCTTCAGCGCGCGATACTCGGCCTCTACAGAGCGGGCCAAGCCCACCAGCGCATCGAGCGCGGGACCACCGCAGGCCAGCGCGATATTGATAAATGCATCGGCAGCCTCGGCCTTGAGCAGCTCGACCTGCTCCTTGGGGAACGCCTTGCTCGCGCGCGGCATGGTGCACGACATCATGAGCCGCGCCGCATCGGCCATGGTCTTGCCGCTCGCCTCGAACGCATCGATGGCGTCGAGTGCAACCTGCGCCTTCTCGGTCGCCGCCTTGCTTGCACCCAACGCCGATCGATAGGCATCGGCGAGTGCCGAGGTATCGGCCTGGCCGCGCGCCACGCGCACGTCGTCCATACCGCCCGGCAGCTGGCTCGACAGCTCCAGCAGCTCGCGCACCAGGCCCTTGATGGTGGTGCCGGCGCCAAAGGGGCCGCCCTCGCCCGCCATGGGATACCAGGCGTAGAGGGCCTTGAGCGATGCCGCGAGCTCGGGGGCGGCATCGGGCGCCGTCGCGCGGGCCAGCACATGCTCAACAGCCTGGTCCATAAGCTCGTCGGTATCGGTGAGCACCGTGAACTCGGGGTCGATGCCCAGCTCCAGCGCATGCGCGCGCAGGATGCGCGAACACATGCCGTGAATGGTCGAGATCCACGCATCGTCGACGGTCAGGGCCTCCTCGTCCATGCCCTCGTCGATGAGCGCGCGGCGCACGCGGTCACGGATCTCGGCCGCGGCATCTTTGGTAAAGGTAATGGCGAGCACCTGGTCCAGATGCTCAACGAACGGACCAGACTCGGGCGAGAGCGCGTAGACGATGCGGCGCGTAAGGGTAAAGGTCTTGCCCGAACCGGCGCCCGCCGAGACAAACAGCGGACGGTCGAGCGTTTTGACGATCCGCAGCTGTTGCGGCATCAAAGTCGAAAGATCCATGGTCTACACGTCCCTCCTTACAAACGTTCCTTCGTGGTTATACGAGCAGCGCGCATGCGCGGCCTGAGCCGACATCGGGTCGACGGCGGCAACGTTGCCCGCCTCGAGCTCGCGCAGGCGCTCGGCGATGCCGGCCTCCACACGATCGAGCAGGGCGTCGAAGTCCATGCTGCCGCCCTCGCCCGGAAAGCCCTTCTTAAGGCCCGGGATGCGACCGTCGCCGCGCTCTTCCTCGAGCAGCTCGGCACTCGCGGCGCCTCGCAGCGCCGGCTTGCCGCCCTTGGTCGAAAAGTAGAGCGCCGCGCGGGTGTCCAAATCCAGCGCCCGGCGCATGGCCTGCGCGTAGATGAGCGTTTGGGTATGGGGCGGCAACCAGCGCGGATCGTCGATGGGCGCCGTACCCGATTCCTCGTCGCGCACCGTGGGGTCGGCGAGCTTAAACTCCTCAACGCCCGTGCGATGCTTGTAGTCGATCACCACGGCACGATTCTCGGCGTCCACGTCCACGCGGTCGATGCGCCCGCCAAGCGGCCAACCGGCATACTCGACCTTGAGCTCGTTGAAGGCGAACTCCAGGTAGCGCGGGGCAAAGGGGGCAAGTGCCTCGGACTCGTAGGCAAGCACGCCCTCCAGCTGCGGCAAGATCTCGGCCACCTGGCGCTCCTCTACCGCAGAGAGCGGCACCAGCGGGCCCTCCGTGCCTCGCTTGCCGGCGTGCTCGGCCAACGTCTCGTCAAAGACCTCGTGCAGCAGCTCCTGAGCGCGCGACAGATTCTCGGGCGTCACGCGCTCCATGCCCTCCTGGGGCAGGCGGGCATGCAGGTGCTCCAGCACATCGTGGACAAAGTTGCCCTTCTCCATATTTCCAAAGCCCGCGTCGATGGACTGGGGCTTCACGCGATACGACACGAACCAGCACAGCGGGCATGTCGAGTACGCCTCAATCTGCGAGGCGGACGTCAGGCGCGGCACGAGCGGCGCGTTCTCGTCCTCGCCATCGCGGCGGCGCAGGACCAGGTACGGCACAGCCGCCTCACTCAAATGCTGAGGAGCCTCGCACGCGACGCGCTTGCACTCGATGCCCTCGCCGGCCGCTGGATCAAAATCGGCGACGATACCGCCCTCGCCCACGCGCGTGGGTTTGACAGCGCCAGTGGCCTCGGCGTGCGCCCGCAACTCGGTCCACACGGCAGCCGGATAGCACTCGTGCGCCTGGCGATCGTGGGTCACGCGGGCAAGCACAACCGGACCGCGCGCGGCCTGCATCGCGCGGCCAAAGCGCACACGCAGCAGGGCCGCGGGCTCAAGCGTCACACCGTTGCGATCCAACTCTGCCGTCAGCGTGGCCAGCGGGCCCTCCTCATGTGAGAGCGGATAACTGTCCAGGTCGACGTCGGCAAACAGCACGGCATCGTAGCTGGCGGGGCGCAGGGCTGCCGCATCGGCAAGCGACGCAAAGCGCACCTGGGCGCGCGGCGTGCGGTCGACCTCGTAGGTCTCGTAATCGTATGCGGCGCTGCGCTTGTCCACCTTGGTACGAACGCCGTCGAGCACGGGCACGGTCGCGGCCTGCGACACGTCGAGCGCGCGGGCGTCGTTCATAAGGATGTCGATGGCATGTCGCAGTAGGGCGGTCTCCGCCTGGCGACGAGCCTGACCGTCAAAGCCTCCAAGGGCGCGATCGGGCAACGCCTCGGCGACGGCGAGCATTGCCTTGAGCGCCGTCACGGGTTTGTCGCGCCACAGCGCTTGGAACACGTCCGAGACCACGCACGGCACGTTCTTAAACCAGTTCTCATCGCTGGCGGCCTTGCGCGTGCCCCTGACCTGGCCCCGCACGCTCTGCAGCAGGCTTTTGACGGCCATGGCGGTCTTGCCGCGCGACAGGCGCATGTTCTTGTCGAAGGTGCGCGCGCTGGCGGCGTCGGCACCCGAAAGCGGACTGTAAATCCAGTCGGTAAGCTCCGGCGCGGGCCACCACTCGGTCTTGGAGGCGGTGCCCTCGTCGGCGGCCTTCATGCGCTCGATCAGATTGGCGAGCGCCGTGAACTGCCTGCCCGCGATGGATTGGGAAAACGCCGTGAACTCGATTGTCTCAGCAGCAATGTGACGCGCCGCCAAACGGGCAGCGAGTTCACCGAACAGCTGGGGCGCCCGGGCAGACACCACGAGCACGCGCACGGCGTCCGCGGACGCCGCGACACCGCCGTCGACCGCGGCGTCCTCACACGTTTTTACCAGCTCATCGATTGCATCCACATAGGCGTGGGCACGGGCGTGAGGGCCGGCAACCTCTATAAAGGCAGGCTGAGCGGCGGACTTGAAGGCAGTCTGGGGCGCGGCGGCACCCTCCCCCAGCGGCGCGGCCTCAAACAGCACACCGCGGGCATCAAAGGCAGCAGCCAGGTCCTCGCGCATTGCCGCCTGCTCGCGGGCAAGCAGCACAACGACCTCTCCCCCGTTGTTTGCCACGGCGGACAGCAACTCGAGCAGGCCGTGCGTAAACGACGTGACGCCGCGCACACATACCGCGCGGGCGCACGCCGGAAGGTTGTTCGCCAGGGCTTCTGCCATCATATCGGCGGCTTCGCAGGGCTCGACCATGCCTCGACGGTCCAAGCCGCCCGCATAGGCACTCAACAGCTCGAACACGCGAGCCTCGGCGTCGCTCTTGGGATCGGGCTGGCAAACGTCGCCGCAGCAGCGCTCGGCACCCGTTCCCGCTACGCCCGGCAGCACATCGCGGGCCATGCGCGCGAGCATGCGCACCGTGCCCTGACTGCGCGAAAGCGGCTGCAGGTCGGCATCGTCACGACGAGCGATCATGTCCGAGAACAGCATCTGGCGCTGCATGTTGTCGACGAAGCTGCGGCCATCGCCCATAAGCTCCCACAGCGAACGAAGCCACGACGCGGGGGTTTTGTAGTCAACACCCAGCGAGGCGCCAGCAACCGCAGCATCGTGACGGCACAGGTCGAGCTCGGCAAACGAGGGCGCCAGCAAAACGACACGCCCGTGGCGGGCAACCAGGTCGGCGAGCAACGCCGCCTCGGCATCGCTCAAGTCCGTACCGGTATTGGTGGTATAGATTCGAACAGGCATGGTCCTCCACTCAAACCGTTCGCAATAATCAATGCATCCATCCTACCCGCCCATGCGGACAGATTTGCCCCGCGCCAACAGATTTGATCCCTTGGGGACGGAGGAAAACGGATCACCGAGGGGGTCAGTCTAACCCGACGATCCGTTTTCCTCCGTCCCCAAGGGATCAAAAAACCGCCCCCGAAGGAACGGTTCTGCGAAATTCGTTTTTGCCGCTGGCCTACTCGCCATCCTCCAGTTTGATGAGGATCTTGCGGTAGCCACCGTACTCGCCGTTCAGCGCCTTTGAAACGCGGCTCACCGTGGTGGACGAAGCGCCGGTGCGGGCCTGAACCTCAACATAGGGCTCGCCCTCATCCAGATAGCGCGCGACCTGCAGGCGCTGAGAAAGATCGCAAATCTCGCGCGGCGTGCAGATATCGGTTAAAAACGCCTGGATATCGTTCTCGTCATCCAAAAGACTAAATGCGTGGACCAGCTGCTTGACATCAGGCTTGTCAAACATGTTCTCGATATTCATCGATCACCGCCAAACCCGCCATAAGGCATCGAAGTTGATACTGACATCGGGCATCGTTCGCCCGTAATATGCAATAAAACTATGCATGGGCTATTTGCCCGTAGCAGTGTAGCACACCACCAAACTAAAGCGACAAGACTCTCTGTCAGCGGCACGTTTTTCAGGACGAACGCCGTTTAGAAACCGAATGCGCACGTAAGCTCCACGATTATTTGAGACAATGGGCGCCCAAACACCGCGGCGCGCCCGCGCAACCATCCAAGTCGCCGCCGCAAGCCGCTTCACGCGACGCCAGCAACCCCGGCGCAAGAAAGGATTCACGCCATGCGCTTTATGCTTAACTGGCTCTTCACCTCGATCGCCATCGCGATCGCCACGTTCCTCGTCCCCGGTATCCAACCCTTCGGTTTTGCCGAGGCCTGGGTCTGCTTTGCCTTTGTGGGACTGTTCCTCAACATCGTCGATTCGTTCGTCAAACCGTTCCTCACGGTCATCTCGCTGCCGCTCACGATCATTACGCTCGGCATTTTCCAGCTCGTGCTCAACAGCTTTATGCTGGAGCTCGCCAGCTACCTGTCGGTCAACCTGTTGGGCGTCGGCATCTCCATCGCCGGCTTTGGCTCGGCCTTTATGGGCAGCATCCTAGTGTCCATCATGCGCAGCATCCTCGATAGTCTTGCCGAGGACTAAAACGCCCATTCCGACCGTGTCCGTCTCAACAGCCCAAAACGAAGGCCGCCCATCGCAAAAATGGGCGGCCTTCTTATTTGTCAATCCTCAGAGGGCAAGAAAATCTACCATTTCCACCCCGTCCCCAAATGGCAGGTGTGGGTTAGATGACGTAGTCGTAGCCTTCGCTGGGGGCGACGAGCTGGTCGAGCGTCACACCGTCGAGGTAATCGTTGATGAGCTTGTCCAGGTTCTTCCACACGTCGAGCGTGGGGCACTCATCAGATCGCGAGCAACCCTTGCAGTCGCCATCCAGACAGGCGACCGGCGCCAGGCTGCCCTCGGTCAGGCGCAGGATCTCGCCCACCGTGTACTGCTCGGGCGGGCGCGTGAGCACATAGCCGCCGCCCTTGCCACGCATGCCCGAAAGCATGTTGGCGCGCACGAGCGTAGCCAAGATGTTCTCGAGATATTTCTCGGAAATCCCCTGTCGCGCCGCGATCTCTTTGAGTGGGATGCGACCGGCCGCCTGGTGCTCGGCCAGGTCAACCATAACGCGCAGGGCGTACCTGCCCTTAGTAGAAACCAACATATATAGTGCTGCCTTTCGGTCTTTTAGTCCGTTGAAATTCTAGCCGAAAAATTGGGTTTGAAAATACCCGTTCCGGTCAAGATGGTTAATCGACTCGTAATAATCTTCTATTTCCTATTGCATTACTAGGCTTTAGTGTCTACTATGCTTGCCAACAGCTAAACGAACAACCTATAAGGTTTATGGGTTTAGCTGCTACACGCACCGTGAAACCACACGGCAACCAGCAACTTGAACACTTTGGAGGTTCACCATGAGCAAGGTTTACACGTCCATCGATCAGCTTATCGGCCACACCCCGCTTCTGGAGCTCACTCACTTTGAGGCCGACGAGGACCTCAAGGCTCGCGTGCTCGTCAAACTGGAATACTTCAACCCCGCCGGATCCGTTAAAGACCGCGTCGCCAAGAACATGATTGACGAGGCCGAGAAGGCTGGCAAGCTCGTGCGCGGCGGCGACTACACCATCATCGAGCCCACGAGCGGCAACACCGGCGTCGGCATCGCCTCGGTGGCGGCCGCCCGCGGCTACAAGGTGATCATCACCATGCCCGAAACCATGTCCGTCGAGCGCCGCAAGCTGATGCAGGCATACGGTGCGCAGCTCGTGCTCACCGACGGCTCCAAGGGCATGAAGGGCGCCATCGCCAAGGCCGAGGAGCTGCAGAAGGAGACTCACAACAGCATCATCGCCGGCCAGTTTGTGAACCCCGCCAACCCCGCCATTCACAAGGCCACGACCGGCCCCGAGATCTGGGACGACACCGACGGCAAGATCGACATCTTCGTCGCCGGAGTTGGCACCGGTGGCACCGTGACCGGCGTGGGCGAGTTCCTCAAGGAGCAGAACCCCGAGATTAAGGTCGTCGCCGTCGAGCCCGCCACCTCCCCGGTGCTCTCCAAGGGCCAGGCCGGCCCGCACAAGATCCAGGGCATCGGTGCCGGCTTTGTGCCCGACGTCCTCGACACCCAGGTCTATGACGAGATCATCCCCGTCGAGAACGACGACGCCTTTGCGACCGGCCGCGCCGTGGGCCACAAGGAGGGCGTGCTCGTGGGCATTTCGTCCGGCGCCGCCGTGTGGGCCGCGCTGCAGCTGGCCAAGCGCCCCGAGAACGAGGGCAAGACCATCGTGGCCCTGCTTGCCGACACCGGCGAGCGCTACCTGTCCACGGCGCTCTTCCAGGACTAAGGGCCCGTCACTTGTCGATAGGCCCATGGCACGCCGGTCTACCCTCTCTTCTGGCTGCCCGAGCCCATCTCGTTAGGGTGTCCCACGAGACGTCCGAACTTGCTACAATGTCTGCGGCGCGGAACCAGCCTCCCGCGCCGCTTTTCTTTTTTGGCCACATGCCACCAAGGAGAACCTCCCCATGCACAACAAGCGCGTGCTCGTCGCCATGAGCGGCGGCGTCGATTCCAGCGTGACCGCGTACCTGCTCAAAAGCCAGGGCTACGAATGCGTCGGCGCCACCATGCGCCTCACCTGCCCCGTACCCAACCCCGCCACGGGCATGAGTAAGGTCGACCGCGACATCGCCGATGCAAAGGCCGTCGCCGAGCGTCTGGGGATCCCCCATCATGTGCTCGACCTGCAGCAGACCTTCGACCGCAACGTTATCGAGCGCTTTGTGAACGCCTACCAGGAGGGGCTGACGCCCAATCCGTGCATTATCTGCAACCGCCACATTAAGTTTGGCGCGCTGCTCGATGCGGCGATGGATATGGGCTGCGACTACATCGCCACGGGACATTACGCCAAAACAAGCCAGGCGGCAGACGGCACCTGGCGGCTACATCGCGGCGAAGATCCCAAAAAGGACCAAAGCTACTTTTTGTATTCGCTTACGCAGGAGCGCCTGGCGCACACGATCTTTCCGCTGGCGGGCCTAGACAAAGAGCGCGACGTGCGCCGCATTGCCGCCGAGCAGGGCTTTACCAACGCCAAGAAGGCCGAAAGCGAGGATATCTGCTTTATTCCAGACGGTGACTACGCGGGCTATATCGAGCGCCGCTGCGGACATCCCGCTGCACCGGGCGACATCGTATGGCGCGATGGCGGCGTGGTCGGACGCCACAACGGCGCGCTGCGCTACACCATCGGCCAGCGCAAGGGCCTGGGCGTCGCGATGGCGCATCCCGTGTATGTAACGGGCGTCGACGCCGCCAACAACACCGTGCATCTGGGCGAGGCCGAGGACCTGACCGCCGCTGCCCTCACGGCCGATGAGTGGATCTGGAGCGCGCCGGACGCACGCATGGAGGCCGAGCTGGATGCCGGCGGCATTCGCGTAGGTGCCAAGTACCGCTACCGTCAGAAAGACCAGGCAGCGACCCTTACGCGTGACGAAGACGGGCAAATGCTGCTAACTTTTGACGAGCCGCAACGAGCCATCGCCCCCGGCCAAGCCGTTGTAGTCTATCGCGGCAACATCGTCCTGGGCGGCGGCACGGTGACCGGCGCACTTAAGTAGCCGCAGGTTTATCGCTGCACGTGTCGAAGCACCTCAACAGCGGCACTAACCTCGATTACGCGACGCTCGAGGCCGCGGCAAATGGCCTCGAGTCGACCCTCCGCCGTCGCCCATTCGCTCTGCGAAAGAATCTCGATCGCCTCATCAACAAATCCGTTGAGCCGCGATGAATCGAACCAATCGAGTGAGTCCGCAAGCGCCAGCTGGACGGAAGGGTCGGGCCCAAACGGCTTAGCGGAAAACCCAAACTCCCCAGCTGCGAGCACGGCAGTTGGTACGTTGTACCACAGGCAGTTGCCGCTATCGAACAGCGGAGCAGGTTTTATCTCCAGGGTGTCAACATTACGGATGATGCCGAAGTTTCGCCAATGGCGGTCGCTGTTGGCCAAAAGGGCATCGCAGACAATCATCTGCGACATAGACCTTCTCACAGCGGCCTCATCGGCACCATGCTTGCCAAGGTAGCGACAGTATCGATCGTATGTCGAGCTTCCTCGCTGGCCGCCAAGGGCGTTCTTAACGTAAACAGCCGGAACGTATTCCTCGCGGCCATCAAGAAAGTCGTCGCACAGACACACAGGGCCATCGAACATCCGCTCAACCGTATAAGGAACAAATTCGCCCACTGACAGCAAGCGACGATGTAGAGCCGTTGCAACCGCCTCGTTAAAGGGACGCTGATCGTCCATCCCGCGCCCTTTAGCCAAAACGCGAATGCCGTTTCGGATCATCCACGATTTAGGAAGCTCGCCCTCGGACGTGTTATCCGGATTTTTAAGACCGATGCCTTCCAGCCAACCCGAACGCTCTTCGGGCGCCGATCGCTCAAATTCGTTCTCAAAGTAATTGATGTTTTGCCATTTGAGTTCGGCGCAATCGGCCGGCCGCAGCCAATAGCAATCCGAAAGCGAGAGGCCCAGGCACTGAACCGGCACCTCAACGCCGTTGACAATCCCCAGCTCGCGGTAACGCGAGATAAGCCCAGGGCGGACGTCAGGCACCGACCGATGGCTCCACCACACGTTGAGCTCCCGTTTATTCACCGTAGGAGAAGAGCTCGAGCACGTGCCAAACGGCATCCTCTGCGCATCGAGGACCTCGGCGATTTCGAAGGGAAACTCACGCGTCGGATCAAATGAGACATGCGCGACCTCATGGTCGGCGGACATCAGCGTAAACTTGCGCCCCACATCGGCCGCAGGACGGCGTCCACGTTTGCGGACCTTTTGATAAGCGACCGCGGAATTGTACTCGACCATCTTCCGTCCGCCCACAATATCGCACGCGAGCGTTCCCGATGAGGCAAGTTGAGATATGCGGGCTTTCGTAACGCCCAGCAGGCGGGCAGCATCACCCATAGACAAGTACTCAGACGTATCCATACACCGCATCACCTCGTTAAGTAATTTAAACGTTTAGTTAATACATTATATACATCATAATACTAAACAACCCAAAGCGAAAAAAGGCCCGAGAAATCGGGCCTTAGCGATGGTCAGCCGAGTCGCAAGCTACTCCCCTAGCGCTGAACGTAGGCGCGAACCAGCTCGTAGGTATTGCGCACGCCGTCGATGTGGCTGCGCTCGTAGTTGTGGCTCGCGTACACGCCGGGGCCGATCAGACCATGGCGAATGTCGTAGCCGGCCGAGAGCGTGGCCTCGACGTCGGAGCCATAGTGCGGGTACACATCGATGGCGTAATCGAGCTCCAGCTCGCGCGCGATGTTGGACAGCGTGGTTACCAGGTCGTAGTTGTACGGACCGCCCGAATCCTTGGCGCAAATCGAAACCATGCGCTCGGTGCAGCCCAGGTCGTCGCCCACGCAGCCCATGTCCACGCTGATCATCTCGCGCGTGTCGGCCGGCACAAAGGCACCGCCGTGGCCGACCTCCTCGTACACCGTAAAGAGCAGCGATACCTTGCGCGAAAGCGTCACCTCGTCGTCGGCGACGGCGCGGGCCAAACCCAGCAGAATCGACGCGGACAGCTTGTCGTCAAGGAAGCGACTCTTGATGTAGCCGCTCTCCGTCACCGTGGTGCGCGGATCCATAGCGATGATGTCGCCCGTCTGAATGCCCAGCTCAAGCACGTCATCCTTGCTGTCAACGTTCTCGTCGAGCAGGATTTCCATGTTCTTCTCGATGGTCTTGACCGGCTCATCGGCCACATGCGCCGAAGGCTCGGTGTTGAGAACCACGCCCGTGTACACATTGCCATCGCGCGTATAAACGGTGCAGTTCTCGCCATCGGCCGTAGACCACTGATGCCCGCCGAGGGTCGTGGGGCGCAGACGACCATTGTCCTTAATGGAACGCACCATGGCGCCCAGGGTGTCGACATGGCTCGCCAATACAAGCGGCTCGCCCTCGCCACCAAGTTCAACGAGCACATTGCCCTTGTTAGAACGCTCGGGCCCAAAGCCCATATCGCGCAACGTTTCCATCAGATAATCAGTCGCCGCACGGGTATAGCCCGTCGGCGAAGCGATAGAAGTCAGCGTCTTAAGCTGTCCCGCGATATAGGAGAGCGTCTCCTCTAGAGAAGCATCGATTACAGAAGCCATGTGCATCCTTCCAAGCAAAACTAAGACCGAGTCCCGATTTTAACCGTTCTACACGCGCAAGGCTCTGGGAGCCGAGCCACCTCCAGACGTCCTCCCGCCGATTTTACGCACGCGCACGGCTTACAATCCCAATCTTGCATAAATCCTATCGGTATCTGCATAGAAATGAGGAATCTTTTTGCTTCGTCTCAGGGTACCCCACCTTGGGCCGTGCAAAAAACGGAGTATTCAGCACCGTGGGCCCCAACGACCCCATCGCGAACGACAAAACGACGCGGTTACAGCAGTGTTGCAGGTCGTCGCAAACCAAAAACGCGGCGACAGCCCCCTCCACTCATCGATAGCCCGCCCACAATGGCTGTCGATGGGCGCCTGCGGGCCACTACGGGCCATTCAAAACGTTATGCATTTTTCAGAGCCTGCTGAATACTCCCAAAAATGCACGCTGGGAAGTGCACCACCTATCCGCAGCGGGCAGTATGCCTTGGTTTTGCCCGTTTCGGGACATCGACGCAGCACAAAAAGCCCCGCCGCGCGTAGCGCGGCGGGGCCAGCGGCAAGTCAAAAAGCGACCGCACGCCTACAGGCGAAAGAACACCAAACGAGGCTAGGCAGCCGGGCAGATCTTCTTGAAGAGCTCGATGACGTCGTCGAGCGTCGCCTCGCGCGGGTTGCCCGGGAAGCAGGCGTCGGCCATGGCGTCCTTGGCCAGGACCTCAATCTCGTCAGCCTTCATGGCCTCGCAGACGTGCGGGATGTTCACGTCGGCGGAAAGCTGCTTGACGGCGGCGATGGCAGCATCGGCGGCCTCGTCGGTGCTCATGCCCGTGGTGTCAACGCCCATGGCGACGGCGACCTTGGCCAGGCGCTCGGCGCAAACCGGCTTGTTGAACTCCATGGCAATCGGCAGCAGCATGGCGCAGGCGACGCCGTGCGGGGTGTCGTAGTGAGCGGACAGGGTGTGAGCCATGGCGTGGTCGATGCCCAGGCCAACGTTGGAGAAGCCCATGCCGGCAACATACTGGCCAAGAGCCATGCCCTCGCGGCCGGAGCCGGGCTGACCGGACTTGGCCTCGGCGACGGAGTCGCGCAAGTTCTCGCTGATCAGCTTGATAGCCTCAAAGTGGAACATGTCGGAAAGCTCCCAAGCGCCCTTGGTGGTGTAGCCCTCGATGGCGTGGGTCAGAGCGTCCATGCCAGTGGAAGCGGTCAGGCCGGCGGGCATGGAAGCCATCATGTCGGGGTCGACGACGGCGACCTCGGGGGCGTCGTTGGTGTCGACGCACACGAACTTGCGGACCTTCTCGGGGTCGGTGATGACGTAGTTGATGGTCACCTCAGCAGCGGTACCGGCGGTCGTCGGCACAGCGATGGTGAACACGGCGTGGTTCTTAGTCGGAGCAACGCCCTCGAGGCTGCGGACATCGGCAAACTCGGGGTTGTTGATGATGATGCCGATGGCCTTAGCGGTGTCCATGGAGGAGCCGCCACCGATGGTCACGATAGCGTCAGCCTCGGCGGCCTTGAAGGCCTCGACGCCGTCCTTGACGTTCTGAATCGTGGGGTTGGGCTTGATCTCGGAGTAGAGGCTCCAGGCGATGCCAGCGGCGTCGAGCTCGTCGGTCACCTTGGCGGTAACGCCAAACTTGACCAGATCGGGATCGGAGCAGACGAAGATCTTCTTGTAGCCGCGACGCTGGAGCTCGCCGGGGATCTCCTTGATGGCGCCGGAACCATGATAAGAGATGGTATTGAGAACGAAACGATTAGCCATTGATAGCCTCCCATCGTGTGCGAGGCACCCATTACGCCCCGCGCTATAAGTCCCATCCTAACGCTTTTGAAACAAAAAACGCGTGAGAACATCAAAAGTGTTAAAGCGTTTCAACAGAATAACGGAGCCCTAATCCTTCCCTCCCGACAGCAGCGAAGGCTAGATTATAGGAGCAATCGCCCAAAGAATACGACCGACTCAGTCTATAAATTGTTTCTGTTTTAGCAATATATGTTTGACAATACGTTTATAAAAAGATACTTTGTAATGAATAACATGCATGCAGCAAATAACGTCATTCATTTTGTTAGAAATTGCCCATGCGGTTATTGCAGCTGCATCTACCGCAACGCACAGCGTAATTCTCCGCACGAAGCAGAAGACGGTTCCAATTCGATTGAGGCGATGACACATGGTGGCTAGTGGTCCTAAATCGAGCAAGACGGCTACAAACCAATATCAAATCTCAATTGAAGGTAACCCTTATCCGCATACTCTGGCTCTCAGCAACCCAGCGGGAGACAACCTCAACATCAAAAAACATGGGTTCACGGGTCCACTAGGACAGCTATTGAGTCTTAAATATACCGTTTATGACGATGCAAATGAAAAACTCTTCACTGTCGTCGACGGTGGTTTTAGCAACATGCCCAGGGTTGCGCTCATCATCGAACACGAGGAAGTTGCGGTGTTTGATTATGGCCTAAACAGACTTGAGATGAAGTGCGTAACGAACATACCGAATTACACAATAAAAGGTAACTTCCTATTTGGAGATTACGATATATTCAGCCAACGGGAAGTGAAACTATCTTCAGTTATCGTCCTTCAATGTGATAAACAATCGTGCTTTAGCATACAGGTTTTGGATAAAGCCGAATTAGCCGCCGCAATTGGAATACCTACAGCCATTGCCCTTCTTAGGGCTCGGATTGAAGAGCATCTCGAATAAATCGCAAAAAGCAGTTCGTAGCAACATTCAGGAGCTGGATAGTTTTTTCTGGCTCCTGGATGTTGTTACGAACATGCACCTTAGCGCTTAAGACTCGCGGTCTGCCAGTCAGCTATGATGCGGGCCCATTTCCTGTGCAAGTCGCGCTCGCGGTCGATGAACATGATGGCAAACGCGACAAACAGCAGCAAGCTCGCCACGACGATGGCGTGCAGGCCCATGCGCTCAATACACCAGTTGCCCAACACGGCGCCAAACACAAAGGTAAGGATCACGCCAAAGTACAGCAGGCCGTTTTCCAAAAAGCCGCGCCTGTGGGTGATGATGTAATCGTCCACGTTTTGCAGCGCGTTGCGCAAGTTGCCGATGCACATGGTCGTAGCGATGCCGTGACCGTGGATCTTGCGGAAGCTCTCGACCTGCATGCCGCAGGCAAACGAGGTGAGGCAGTTGGCGAGCAGGTTGAAATTGCCGCCCGGGATAAAGCTCACGCCCAGCAAGATGACGGCTTCAAAGAACACCGTCACCTGACGCCAGTGGATCACGCTGCCAAACCGCTCGTGTACCAGATCGGCAAGCATAATACCCACGGCAAACGACACCACAGGGAAGAAGTAGCGCCCCGCAAGTGCCCAGTTGCCCTCCGAGATGCTCACGCCCACGAGCAGGATGTTGCCTGTCTGCGCGTTGGCGAAAACATGGTCGCGCCCAATGTACGAATACACGTCCATAAAGCCACCGGCGAGCGCCAAGATGATGCCCAGCTCAATAGACTCCGATATCTGTTTGGCACGCTGCATCGTCGTGCATCCTCCTTGTTGACGACTCTCTCGTGCGTTGGCGGAAACATAGCCGCCGTTCATACTGTAACCCATTGACAACATGGCGTGCGCGCGAGACGGGTTCTCCAACGCGCAGATACACAGTCTGGAAACAAACAGCGAGCGCGGCGCCGACACCCGCATCGACACGCCGATCCGCTAGCTCGTGTACTCCACCAGTCTTTTTAGCTCCGTCCCAAAAAGACTGGTTACAATTACGTGCAGCATACAAACACCGGGAGGGATCGTGGCAAAAAAGCCTCAGCACGCTCAGAACAACCAGCGCAGTCAGCAGGGCAAACAGGGCCAGCAGCAAAAGCGCGGTGGCAAGGCCCAGAGCGGCCACACCACTCATGCCCCAGCAGCGCCTGTCCGTCCCTGGCGCCCGGGCCGCGACAAGTTCCTCCCCGTCAGCCGCGCCGACATGGATGCGCGCGGCTGGGACCAGTGCGACTTTGTCTACATCTGCGGCGACGCCTACGTGGACCACCCCAGCTTTGGCATGGCCATCATCAGCCGCGTCCTCGACGCACACGGTTACAAGGTGGGCATCATCTGCCAGCCCGACTGGACTGATCCCGCCAGCATCAGCGTGCTCGGTGAGCCGCGCCTGGGCTTTTTGGTCAGCGCCGGTAACATGGACTCCATGGTCAACCACTATTCGGTGACCAAGCACCGCCGCCACACCGACGCCTATACCCCCGGTGGCGAGGAGGGGCGCCGTCCCAACCGAGCCGTCACGGTCTACGGCAACCTTATCCGTCAGACGTTTAAGGATGCCCCCATCATCATCGGCGGCATCGAGGCGAGCCTGCGCCGCCTGGCCCACTACGACTACTGGCAGGACAAGCTCAAGCGCTCGGTACTGCTCGACTCGGGCGCCGATATCCTCATCTACGGCATGGGCGAGCACGCGATTGTCGAGATTGCCGACGCGCTCGACGCGGGGCTGCCCGTCGATCAGATCACCTATATCAACGGCACCGTTTACCGCACGGGTTCGCTCGACGAGGTCTACGACTACGACCTGCTGCCCAGCTGGGACGACCTTACCGCCGACAAGCTCAACTACGCACGCAGCTTCAATGTGCAGCAGCAGAATATGGACCCCATCACCGGACACCGCCTGGTAGAGCCCTACCCCAACAGCGTCTATGTGGTGCAGAACCCGCCATCGGCGACGCTCACCACCGATGAGATGGACGAGGTGGCCGAGCTCCCCTACGCACGCGATTGGCATCCCGATTACGACGCAGCGGGCGGCGTGCCGGCCTTTGCCGAAATCAAGTTTTCCATTAGCTCCAACCGCGGGTGCTTTGGTGAGTGCTCGTTTTGCGCGCTCACCTTCCACCAGGGTCGCGTGTTGCAGATGCGCAGCCACGATTCGATCGTGCGCGAGGCCGAGCTGCTCACGCACGACCCCGAGTTTAAGGGCTATATCAACGACGTGGGAGGGCCGACGGCCAACTTTAGCCGTCCTGCCTGCGACAAGCAGCTCAAGCACGGCGTGTGCAAAAACAAGCGCTGCCTGTGGCCGAGTGTGTGCAAGAACATGGTGGTCGACGAGAGCGGCTACACGCAGCTGTTGCGCGACCTGCGCCAGCTGCCGGGCGTCAAGAAGGTCTTTGTCCGCAGCGGCATCCGTTTTGACTACACCATGGCCGATGCCTCGGACGAGTTTTTGCGCGAGCTGCTGGAGCACCATGTCTCGGGTCAGCTGCGCGTAGCGCCCGAGCACGTGAGCGACGCGGTACTGTCCGTGATGGGCAAGCCGAGCCGCGCCGTCTACGATGCGTTCTGCCGCAAATTTGAACGCTTGAACCGCGAATACGGACTCAAGCAGTATGTGGTGCCATACCTGATCTCGAGCCACCCCGGCTCGACGATGAAGGAAGCTGTGGACCTTGCCGAGGCCGTGCGCGACATGGGTTACATGCCCGAACAGGTGCAGGACTTCTACCCCACCCCGTCCACCATGTCGACCTGCATGTACTACACCGGCGTGGACCCGCGCACCATGCAGCCGATCTACGTGGCGCGCGACCCGCACGAAAAGGCCATGCAGCGTGCGCTCATCCAGTATCGCAAGCCCGAGAACTACAAGCTCGTGCGCGAGGCGCTGGAAAAGGCTGGCCGTCGCGACCTGATCGGCTACACCAAGCATTGCCTGATTCGCCCCGTGCCCCCGCGCCCGGGCGAGACATCTGCTGGCGGTGGGCATGGCACCGGCAAGAAGGGCGGCAAACCGCATGGCGGCGGCGCTGGCAAGGGGCCCAAGGGCAGCAAGGGCCACGGCGGCATGTCGCGCGCGCAGAACACCGCAGGGCGCAATCGCGCGGCCCAGGGGCGTCAGGGTGCCAACGGAGGCGGACGTCGCAACTAGGGAAGCGGTGCGCTCGCTGCGTCCATCCCACACGCGTGGCGCAGCGAGCGCATCGCCTCTACCAGTACGAAACCGGCGATGGCAACCGTGACCGCCACGTCGAGCGGCGTGTTCACAAACCAGAGCAACGTCATGAGATACGACCCGGCATTAAAGGCAAAGTGCAGCAGGATCGTGTAGCGGAGCTTTCCGGTCGTCACGAGCACCCAACCAAAGATGAGGCCGGCGGCACCCGCGTAGCAACCCTGCACCCAATTCATGTGCATAAAACCGAAGATTGCCGCCTGCAGCACAATCGCCGCGGCGATACCCCACGTGCTTGGGGCCGCCCAGGGCACCATGGCGCCGTCCTGCGCGCTCGCACGACGCCGGCGCTTCCAAAGTGGGCGGCACTGCGGATTAAACGCTCGGAGCGAAAACTCAAAAATAATGCCGCGCACCAGCAGCTCTTCACAAAACGGGGCGCCGAGCACCGTGGTCAGGACGGCGAGATAGCTGGTGTCGCCCATGCCTGTTTCCTCGACAAGCTCGCTGTAGTCGGCCGCGGCATCGGGCAACAACGACAGCGCGGCGTCGGTCACGTAGCCAACAACCACCTGCAGGGCCAGGCCGATCACGATAACGCAGGCGATGCGTTTCCACGCCCCACGCGCTCCCCCGCCGAGCGGGTGCTCGCTTTGCCGGCGTGCCATAAACGAACGCGGCCACAGATAACGCCACCACAGCAGCGCCATCAAAAACGATGCTGTCTGCGCGACGGCCTGAAGCAATTGAATGTCGAGGTCATCGATCGAAAAACCCATGAACACCGATGCGACGCCAAGGGCGGAAAACAAAACGACGCTCAGGGCAATATCGGCAGCGACGACGCCAAAACAGGCAAGCGCCCAAATCATCGCATTGAGCATGCCAACCTCCTCCCGACGACTAGTCATTGGGGACGTTCTTCAACGACTAGCTGTTGGGGACACTCTTTGCCAAAGGCCCCGCTGGGCGAGATGTCGAACGGGAAGGTGCCGCAGCGATTGAACGCGGCGATAAACATGCGGATGGCGTTGGACGGCGTGGTGCCCACGAGCTGGGTTGCCGCCGCGAAGGCTGCCTTCTCCTCGGGCAAGACCTTCGCGACTACGGGGGTCATGTGTTCTGCCATGGCGCTTCCTTTTTGAAACGACGGTAGTGCGGATAGATGCGGGCCACGCGGCTGGGCGACGGGCTGTGAAGGCAACCCGATTGGCCCGCATCCGGAGTTTGTTTCTGCGGCGTTGGTATTACTTGGTATCCCTAAGTATTACCCCGCAGATAGAATACCACACCCGACCCCATGGGGACGGAGGAAAACGAATCATTTTGTTGCTCAGTTAGTATTTAGAGCGTGATGATGTCCGAGATATCGAGGGCCTGAACGTCGACGACATCGTGCGTGGCGAGCAAGAGCGTGCGACCGTCGAGCAGGTCTAGCACGGCCTCGGCCGTCGCATCGCGCGCGGCGGCGTCCAGGCCGGTAAAGGGCTCATCCAGAATGACGGCACAGCCGCCACACAGCAGGGCTCGAGCGATCTCGACACGACGGCGCTGCCCGCCCGAAAGCTCAGCCACGCGAACATGCACGTCGATTCCCGGCACCAACCGGCGCAGCAAGGTCGTAGCGTTCGAAGCATCCACGCGCGCATCGGCACACACCAGCACGTTATCCAAAGCCGAGCTGCCCTCTACCAAGCGTGCATCCTGAAACACCATCGAGCACGGCGCGCACTCCCCCGCTGCCAACGAAAGCAGCGTCGACTTGCCCATCCCCGAAGCGCCCATCACGCAGACACGCCCACCCGCAGGCACGTTGAGCACCAGACCATCCAGCGCCGGCGCCCAGGGCGCACGATCGCCCACGGCAAGCGCAAGCTCCGCTGCAGTGCCATCGCTCGCAGCCCCCGCACGCCCGCGCAGTCCATGCCCATGCGCCCGCACGGCCGCGCGCCACGCCACGGGTCCCGAAACCCGCAGCAGCCACACCAGCACGCGCTCACACGCCCACGAGGCGGCAACGACCAGCACGGTCCACGCCAGCAAATCAGCCGTCTCAATCAAAAGCTTTGCCTGATAGATGCGCTCGCCCACGGTGCCCACCGCCATGCCGATCAGCTCGGCTGCCACGCCGGCCTTCCAGCTCATGCCGATCACGGCGCGGGCGCACGAAAGCACAAACGGCAGGACTTCGCGCCAGGTATGGGCGCAAAACAGGCGCCAGCCGCGCACGCCATGCAGACGGAACATCTGCTCCAGCGGTTTATTCACCTGTGCCAAGCCCTCGGCCAGCGAAAAATACACGCCCGGCAGCGCCATCAAAAAGACCGCGGCGATGCTCACGCGCGCCGATCCCAACCAAATAAGCAGCAGGACCACCACGCAGGCAACCGGCGTCGCCTTAACAAACGAAAGTGCCGGAGCCACCAGGCGCGCAAACGCCCGCAACCGTGACGAAATCCCGGCAAGCACGCCACCACACACCGCGGCAAGCGCCAGCCCGCCCAGTATCCGCGCGCCCGAGCCCACCAAAATCGCCCAGGTACCGCCATCGCACACCAGGCGCAGCAGCGCCACGGCAACAGCACCCGGCCCCGGCAAGATCAGTGGCTGCGCCACCAGCACCGCCGCGAAGACCCACACGGCAAGCCAAAAGGCGGCGACGGCACCTGCTGCCGCCACCGCCTTCATACGCTCTGTCATTTGTCGAGCAAACGCACGCACGGGCTACTCCATGTAGTAGAAATCGTCAGCCGGAAGTTTACCACCCACGGCGCTCGCGTCCGCGTCGGACAGCACCTGCAGATACCCACTAAGTGCCGCCTTCGTATCCTTGCCCGTCTGGCACACGAGCATGCACCCGGGAATCGCCTTCTCGGCGATCTTGGCGTTGTCCACGATGCCGGCATCGACCACGGCCTGCGCCCAGTCTGCCGGCGCCGCATTGACAGCCTTAACGCTCGCCGCATGGCAGCTCAAGAACTCCGCCACAGCCTCGGGATGTTCCTCGGCAAACGCGCGGCGCACCACGGTCACGCCCGTCAGCAGGCGCGAACCCGTGTCACCTGCCAACTCGTCCCACACATCGGTCAGGCTTACCGGAGCCGACAGCCTGCCTTCGCTCTTGGCGATGGCAGCGGTCTTGAACGGCTCCGGCAGCACGCCCACGGCGGACGGGTCGGCAAGCAGGGCCGACAGCACCTCGGTGGGCTCGCTCTTAAACTCGAGCGTCACCTGGCCGGTCAGGCCTGCGCGCTCCAGCAGGTAGTTCATGACGTACTCTGGCGTGGTGCCCTTGCCCGTCATGTAGACGGTGCGACCCGCCAGATCGCCAAACGAGGCCACACTCGCGTCGCCCGTCACAACGTTCAGCACGCCCAGCGTGTTGATGTCGATGACCTGCACCGCACCCTCGGTCTTGTTGTAGAGCACGCTCGCCACGTTGGCAGGCACCAGGGCGATATCGACATCGCCCTGAATCACCTTGGGCACGATCTCATCGGCTGCAGTGCTGATCGCAAAGTCGAACTCGTTGTCCGTCTCACCATCGGCCGCCCGGTCCATAAACTGCACCAGACCCATCGACGTCGGACCCTTGAGCGAGGCGACGTGCACCTCGACCGGCTCGGCAGCAGAACTGCCCGCAGCAGACCCGGCAGCCGAGCCTGCGGCGGACCCGGCACCGGCGGCTCCGCCGCCACAGCCCGCGAGCGCAAGCGACAGGGCGCCCGCGGCGAGCGCCGAGGCAAACCCCCGGCGCGACATCTCAACATCAAACGCGCGCATCGCTAGCACGTCCCCTCGTTAGGCATCGTCCATGCGTGATGGTCGGTATGCAGCAGATCCTCGGCCAGCGGCGAGAGCGGCTCGCCCAAGAACTCGCGGTAGCACGCCTGAACATCGGGATTCTCGTGCGAGAAGCGAATGTCCGCAGCGGCATCCAGGCCCCACAGCACCTGACCGCGCTCGGCTGCCAGCTCGCAGCCGTCGTGGATGGGCTGACCGCCGCCACCGACGCAGCCGCCCGGGCATGCCATGACCTCAACGAAGTCATAGCTCACGCGGCCGTCGCGAATCGCGTCGAGCAGACGGGCGGCGTTGCCTAGCCCGTGCGCCACGGCGACGCGCACCTTGGTGCCATCGATACCGGCCACGGCCTCCTTCCAGCCGTCCAGGCCGCGCACATCGGTAAAGAAGTCGGCGTCGGGGTTCTTGCCCGTCACCAGGTAATAGGCCGAGCGCACGGCAGCCTCCATCACGCCGCCCGTGGCGCCAAAGATCACACCCGCGCCCGTGCCAAAGCCCAGCGGCGTGTCGAGCGGCTCCTCAACCAGCGTGTCGACGCTCACGTGGCTCGCGCGGATCATGCGCACCGTCTCGCGCACCGTCAGCGCAACGTCCACATCGGGCGTGCCGTCCTCGCCCACCATGCTCGGCAGCGCGCACTCGGCCTTCTTGGCCGTGCACGGCATCACGGACACCACAAACAGACGCTCGGGCTCCACGCCCAGCACCTTGGCGTAGTAGGTCTTGGCGATGGCGCCAAACATCTGCTGCGGCGACTTGGACGTGGACAGGCTGTCGACAAACTCCGGGTAGCGCGCCTTCACAAAGCGTACCCAGCCCGGGCAGCAGCTCGTGAACATGGGCCAGCTGCGGCTGTCGCCCTCGCCCTTGGCGGCCTTACCCAGGCGCTCGAGCAGCTCGGAGCCCTCCTCCATAATGGTGAGGTCGGCCGAGAAGTCGGTATCGAACACGTACTCAAAGCCCACGCGGCGCAGCGCACAAGCCAGGCGCTCGACAGTAGCCTCCTCGCGCGGAATGCCGAGCTCCTCGCCCCAGGCGCTACGCACGGCCGGCGCAATCTGCACCAGCACGATCTTGTCGGGATCGGCGATGGCATCGAACACGGTCTCGGTATCGTCACGCTCGCGCAGGGCGCCCGTCGGGCAATGCGTGATGCACTGGCCGCACGCGACGCAATCGGTCTTGCCGATCGGCGCACGCCCGCGGGTGCCCACGGCGGTATGCGTGGCGCGGTTGGTCAGATCCCAAATCCCTAAGCCCTGCACGCTCTCGCACACCTTGATGCAGCGCATGCATTTGATGCACTTGTCGTTATCGCGGATGATGGGGAAATCGAAATCCCAGCCCTCGCGCGCCAGGTGCTGCTCGTACGGCAGATAGAAGATGCCCAGGTCGTTGGCGATGGTCTGCAGGTTGCAGTTACCACTGCG
The DNA here is from genome assembly GCF_964259375.1 of Collinsella aerofaciens ATCC 25986. Taxonomy (GTDB): domain Bacteria; phylum Actinomycetota; class Coriobacteriia; order Coriobacteriales; family Coriobacteriaceae; genus Collinsella; species Collinsella aerofaciens_BO. The sequence goes on along the minus strand of NZ_CAXVJM010000001.1, from coordinate 135,216 downwards.
CACGCAGCTCGTACAGCGCGAGTCGTGCTGGGACAGCAGCAGCTGCACGTTGGTGCGACGCGCCTCGCGGGCCTTGGGGCTGTTAGTGTGGACCACCATGCCGTCGAGCACGTAGTTGTTGCAGGCGGCAACCAGCTGGTCGCAGCCCTCAACCTCGACCACGCACACGCGGCAACCGCCGATCTCGTTTAGATCGCGCAGGTAGCACAGGGTGGGAATCTGGATGCCGGCGGACTTGGCCGCGTCCAGGATCGTGGTGTGCTCGGGTACCATGACCTCGCAATTATCGATAGTGAGCTTGACCATATTGAGTGCTCCGCTTTCGGTGTTGTCGCTGACAGTGGGGTTGTTGGGCTCTACCATTCCAGGTTCCTCCCTCCGCGGAACGCGCCAAAGCCAAAGTGGTCGCAACGCAGGCAGCGGCTTGCCTCCTGGCGTGCCTCCTCCTCGGTAAGGCCCTGCTCGACCAGATTCCAATCGTGGATGCGCTCGCCGGCCTCGCGCTCGCCCAGCTCGCAGCGGCCGCACTCGTGCTTGCCCTTAAACTGCACGGTCGGCAGCTCAACGTCGAGCTTGATCTTGTGGTCAAAGCCCAGGTAGCGGTCGATATTTGCCGAAGCAACGCGGCCGGCGTTGATGGCCCGGATGACGGTGGCGGGACCGGTCTGGCAGTCACCGCCGCTAAAGAGGCCGTCGAAGTTAGGCACGGCGCCGTCCGAATCGGTGACGACGCAGCCCCACTTGCAGGCGATGCCCATCTCCTCAAACGGCTTGGAATCGATGTCCTGACCAATGGCAACAAACACGCGCTCGCAGGGAATGACGCGCTCGGGCGTCGCGGCGGCACGCGGGGCCGGGCGCCCACGACGGGGCTCGCCGATAATCTGCGGCTGCACGCGCAGACCACTCACGCGACCATCTTCGCCCGTCTCAATAGCGAGCGGTGCGGTGAGCTCAAGAACCTCGCAGCCCTCGGCCTGGGCGCCGGCAATCTCGGCATCCTGGGCCGTCATGTCGCAGATGCGACGGCGGTAGACGATGCTCACCTTTTCGGCACCGCAGCGCACGGCAGAGCGCGCCACGTCCATGGCCACGTTGCCGCCGCCGATGACGCACACGCGCTGACCGCTCAGGTCGGGCAGCTCGTCGTCGCCGATGGCGCGCAGCATCTTGACGGCCGACTCCACGCCGGGCGCCTCTTCGCCCGGAAGGCCGAGCTTCTTATCGCTGTGGGCACCAATGGCCAGGTAGACGGCATCGAACTCGTCGCGCAGGCGGGCAAGCTCCTCGCCATTGACGGAGTGGTCGAGTTCCACGTTGATGCCGGCGCTCAAGATCCAGTCGATCTCGGCCTGCAGGCGCTCGCGCGGCAGACGGTAGCTGGGAATGCCATAGCGCAGCATGCCGCCCAGGTGGTGGCGCTGCTCAAAGATGGTCACCTTATGGCCCATCACGGCCAGGTAGTAGGCACAGGAAAGGCCGGCCGGGCCGCCGCCGATCACGGCGATGCGCTTGCCGGTGTTGTCGGCCACGCTGGGCTTGTAATCGTTGAGGTCGCTGTGCTCAACGGCAAAACGCTTGAGGGCGAGGATGTTCATGGGATCGTCGACCATGCCGCGACGGCAGTGCATCTCGCAGGGATGCTCGCACACCAGGCCGCAAACGAGCGGCAGCGGGTTGTTCTTGCGGATGACCTTGACGGCATCGGCATAGCGGCCGGCCTCGACCAGCGAAATGTAACCGGGAATGTCGACGTGCGCCGGGCAGCCCGAGACGCACGGGACGCGGGCCTCGCGGTCAAAGCCACAGGAGTGCTCGCGGATGTGGTGCTCAAAGTCGTCGCGGAAACCGCGGATAGCCGTAAGCGCCATGGCGCCGGCCTCGTAACCGATGGCGCAGTCGCTCGAAAGATAGATGGTGCGGGCGGTGCGCTCAATCAAGTTGAGCGTGGACTCGTCGGCGCGGCCCTCGAGCACATCGGCGAGCAGGTCGCTCAGCGCGCTCAGGCCCACGCGGCAGGGCGTGCACTTGCCGCAGCTCTGGGTGGAGCACAGGTTGACGAGCGCCGCCGTAAACTCGACGGGGCACGGGGCGAGCGAACTCACCGCCAGACGACGTCCGAGTGCATCGTGCAGGTCGTCCATGACGGCCTGAGCGTGGCTGCGTTCCATTACGTGCAGTCGAGCCATAAGGTCCCCTCTCACATGGCAGCCCGGAGGCGAGGCCGGGCGAAATTGCTACACGCACAACACTGACCTAAAAAGTTGTGAGGTCTCCATACGGTTCGGCAGGCGGTATAAAATGTCACCCTCAGCGGTGAAATAGAACATTACCGCAGATAAATGCCATATTTGATAAAACGCGTTACCAAACGACAATGCCCCGCCCACGCAATCACGTGGGCGGGGCATTGCTTCAGGCATGCGGCCAGCGACCCTGTTGCTTTTACTTAAGCTCGGGCCAGTAACCCTTGTTGGCCTCGATCATGTCGTCGAGAACCTCCTTGGCGACCTTCATCGACGGCACGGTCTTGTTGAGCGTAAAGGCCTTAAGCGCCTTCTCGTACGAACCCTCGATCGTAGCCTCGACAATGAGCTTCTCGGAGTTCAGCTGCTGCATCATGAGGCCCTGCTGGAACAGCGGAATGTTGTCGCGGCTGATGACCTCGGGGCCGTTCTTGCCAATGTAGGCAGGCAGCTCGACCATAGCGTCGTAGGGCATGTTGGGGATGGCGCCCTTGTTCTCGCAAATGACCAGGAAGCGCTGCTTGGTGTCGTTCTTCAGAGCGATAGCCAGATCGGCAATCCAGTCGCCGTGGCTGCCCGCATAGAACGTGCTCTCGTCGATCTCGCCCGTCTTCTCGTAATGGTCGATACCATCAAAGAGGTTCTTCTCACGCGTCTCCTCAACCTCGTTAGCACGGGTGCGCTCGGGGTTGGAGTGCTCGACGAACTCCTTCTGCTGCAGGTAGTAGTTCAGATACGTGTTGGGCAGGTACTCCGGGAAGCACTCCATGATCTCGTACTCGCCCTTCCAGACGTAGTACCAGCTGCCCTTGGTGTGGCGGTTCTGCTCGGGGTGCTCGTCGACGGCCTCCTCGGGCTTCTTTGCCATGAGCGAGCCCATGCCCTTGAGGTAAGAGTCGGGCAGCAGAATCTCATGCTCCTTGATGTACTCGCGCAGCTGCGGGAGCACCTCCTCGCCCTTGTGGCGGATCGAGGTGAACCAACCAAAGTGGTTGAGGCCAAAGTAATCGTACTCGACATCCTTCTTGTCGATATCGAGCGCGGCGCAAACCACGTCGATGATCGCGATCGGCATGTCGCAGATGTTGATGATACGAGCGTTGGGACGCAGCACGCGGCAGCCTTCGGAGACGATGGCGGCAGGGTTGGAGTAGTTGAGAATCCAGTAGTCCTTCTTGGCGTACTTCTCAACGTCATCGATCAGCTCGACCATGGGGAAGATGGTGCGCATGCCGTAGGCAAGGCCGCCGCAACCGCAAGTCTCCTGACCCACGCAGCCGTGACGCAGCGGAATCTTCTCGTCCTGCTCGCGCATGGCGTAGCCGCCCACGCGCATCTGGGCAAACACGAAGCTCGCGTCGGTAAAAGCCGTCTTTTTGTCGGTGGTCACCGTGAGCTTGATGTCCAGCCCGAGGTCCTCGTGCAAAATCCAGTCCACGAGCACGCCGATCTTGCGCTGGCGCTCCTCGTTGATGTCGTACAGACGAATCTCATCAACGTCGAGCTCGTCCTTGCGCAGGGCGATGGACTTGACGATGCCGGGGGTAAAGGTGGATCCGCCACCACACAGAGTAATGATCATTGTTTACTGCTCCTTCTCAATTGCGTTTTCGACCTTGTCGCGCATCTCGGCGACCTTCATGCCAAAGATGATCTGGATATTATTGCCGTTGCGGTTGATGCCGCTGTTGGGCACGTGGTTGATGAGGTCCTCATTGATGAGGTCCGGGTTCTTAACGTTCACGCGGAGACGCGTAAAGCAGTTCTCGAGCTCCTCGATGTTGTCCTTGCCGCCAAGACCTGCGACCAGGTCGGCAATACCTGCATCGACGCCCTCTGCGGGAGCCGCGGCAACAGCGCCCTGCTTCACCGCGACAGACGCGGCGGCCTCGCCCTCGGCAACGGACTCGGCGAGCTCGGACTCCTCCTCGCGACCAGGCGTGTGGAGGTTGAGCTTCTTGATGAGGAAGGTGAAGAGGAAGAAGTACAGAGCGGCGTTAACGACTCCAAGCACCAGCATAACCGGCCAGTTGGTCTTGTCGACACCGAGGACCAGGTTGGAAACCACGATGTTGATGATGCCGCCTGCAGTCGAAGCGGGCACGGAGAGGACCTTGAGCAGGACCAGGAAGATGCCGGAAAGAACCGAGTGAACGACAAAGAGCACGGGAGCGGCAAAGACAAAGAGGAAGTCCATGGGCTCGGTGACACAGGAGAGCACGGCGGTGATGATCAGCGGGATGATAACGGCCTTGGTCTTATCCTTGTTCCCCTTGTAAGCGGTGACGATAAAGGCGAGACCGATACCGATGTAGGGCCACAGGTTGTTGAAGGTGTAGCTGTTGAAGTAGGTGCTATCGGAGAAGGGCTGGCCCGTCATTGCCATCTCGGCAACACGGATGGGGTAGGCACCGGCGATAACCTGATCGCCCAGCGTCAGGGTGCCACCCACATCGGAGAACTGGAACGGGGTGTAGATGAGGTGGTGCAGACCGGTGGGAACGAGCAGCTTGTTGAGCATGCCGTAGATAAAGAGGCCGATGTTGCCCGACTCCTTAATGATGCCGGCAACTGAGGAGATGGCACCCTGAACCGGAGGCCAAACGATGCAGAAGCCAGCGCCCATGATCCAGGAAATGATGATCATGATCAGGAACGGGAAGCGAACGCCCGAGAACATCGAAAGGGCAATGGGGAACTGCTTGTTCGAGTACTTGTTGAACACGGCACCGGTGATGCAGCCCAGGATGATGCCGCCAAACACGCCGGTATCGAGCACCTGGATGCCCATAACGGTGGCCTGGCCGGTTCCGGTAAGGCCGAGCATGCCGCTCGCATCGGCAAGAGAGCCGGTGGCGTTGAGCACGATGTTGTTAGCCTGCAGGAACAGGAAGAACGACATCAGGGCGATCAACGAAGCATGGCCCTTGTTCTTCTTTGCCATGGCGCCGGCGATACCCACGCAGAACAGAATCGAGAGGTTGTTGATGATAAACATCAGCGACTGGTAGACAACGGCGCCCACAAGCTGGAACGGACCGGAGCCCAGTACGGGAACCAAAGCGCAGATGGTCTTGTTGGTCAGAATGATGCCCACGATGAGCAGGATGCCGGCAACCGAGAGATACATCATCGGCTGAACGATCGACTTCGCGAACACCTCCAACGGCGCTTTGAAATTGAACTTCTTTTTTGCGGTCATAGCGGTACTCCCCTTCCTTTTCCGCAAATTAAGACAGATGTGCCCTGGACAAGACCGTGAGCCTTGCCTTATATCAATCGATGTGTGGGCACGTTATGCCTAGAGACCAGGTTCTCCAAGCAGGTTAACAATGTGATATGCGAGATAACTCTTCTCGGCATCGGTAACGACAACGTTATAGGTAGACGACAAGTGGGCGGCTATGGCGTCCGCGCACGAGAATGCGCACGGATACGCCGTTTCATCGATTCGGAACAGCGCGTCTCCGTTGATTTGCCCGGCCGTAGGATCGAGCGCTCGCTGTGCGAAAAACTGCAGGTGGCGGACGAAACGCTCGTAAGGCAACGAGGTGTCATCGAGGGTCGTAGCATAGCGCTCAGAAACAATCGCGAGCACGTCGCGAACAAGCTGGACCGAGACGATTAGACGATCGGAGCGTTGCGGCATGGTGGCGTTGACGATATGCAAGGTAATGAAACCCTGCTCTTCTTCGCTCATCTGGATGCCCATATACTCCTTGATAATCTGCAGCGCACGGCCCGCAAGTGCATACTCCTTGCGATAGAACTGCTGGATCTCGAGCAGCAATGGATTCTCACAGGAGACGCCCTTGCGCTCACGCTCCAAAGCGAGGCTGATATGGTCTGCGAGAGCAATGAGAATCTTGTCGTTGATGTCGACATTGAGCTCTCGACGAAGCATCTGAACGATGTCCTCGGAAATCACGAGGTTGACGGTGGGGATGGACTCCAAAAGATGTGCCAAGCGGTCAATCGTACGCGAGTCCTGAGAAGTTCCCTCCTGCAACGCGTAGGTCTTTTCGACCGACGCCTCATCGATGGCATCGCCGGCATGACGGCCAAAGCAGAGGCCTCGACCGATGACGATGAGCTCGGAGCCATCGTCCGAAGTGACCATTGCGACGTTGTTGTTAAAAACTCGCTTGATAACCACGGTACCCACCACAAGAATTTACTCGGAAAGCCAGACGACAGGCTCTTTAACAGCAACAGGGCCGGAAGCATGCTCACGAAGAGTCGAGTTCTCCGAGCGCTCGCACACGATAACGAAGACCGTGGGATCGAAGCCGGCGGCGCGGACCGCGTCGAAATCGACCTCGACGAGGGGCTGGCCCGCGTCGACATGGTCACCCTGGGCAACAAGCGCATGGAAGCCCTTGCCCTCAAGCTTAACAGTGTCGATTCCGATATGCAGCATCACCTGAGCAGAGCTGTCGTCGGACATGATGCCCAGCGCGTGCTCAGTCGGAAACAGCGCCGCGACGGTGCCGGAAACAGGAGCGCACACCGTTCCCTCTTGGGGAACCACGGCAACGCCATCGCCCACGGCACGGCTGCTAAAAGCGGGGTCATTGGTATCTTCTAGATGAACAAGCTCGCCGGAAACGGGAGCAAGGATTTCGAACTCGGAAGCCGCAGTCTTCTGCTCATCCGAACCGCCCATCAGGCGAGAAAAGAAACCCATGGTGGCATGTCCCTTCATAAATATAGCCCAACCAAAATCAAACGAATGCATCCATAGAGACACACCCGTTCAAAGACTTTGGTTAGGCCCACGTCCGAGGGACTCGGTAACCTTCCGCATTTCTTTTTACGGGGGATATTGTAGACAAGCCCAAAGCCGGAACAACCATTATGACCGATGAACGGTATTTTTTCTCCGATAAACGGTATTTAGGCGACACTTAGGGACGTTCCTTTTCTGCCGGCACCCAGGGACACTCCTTGTTTGGTGCATTGGGGACAGGCTACTTTGCACCAATCATGAGTTGCGGTGAAATAGGGACTGAAAAGCCGCTCAAAAGGCCAAAACAGTCCGTATTCCACCGCAACTTCAAGACGTTGGTGCAAACCAATCTGTCCCCCTTGCACCAAAAAGGGCCCCGAGCAAAAAACATGCCCGGAGCCCTCTGGTCGCCTCGACTTAGAGCGCGATGCGTATGTTACTTGCGCTTGCCGCCGCCGTCACCGGGGCGACGGGAGCTGCCGCCGCGCTTGCCACCACGGCTGTTGCCATAGCTGCCACGGTTATCGCGACCGCCGGCACGACCGCCACGGGAGCCGGCCTGGTTGCCGCCACGCCCGCCGCGATAGCCGCCACGGCGCTCCTCGCGGGTATCGTCGTAGTTGCGCCAGTCATCGCGGCGATCGCGGCTGGCACGCGGGTCGCGACGATCGCGCGACTCATTCGAACGACCGGCGCCGCTGCGGCAACCGTTGCCACGAGCGCCCTCGCGACGCTCACCACCGCGGCCGCCCTCGCGGCCTCCGCGCTCGTCAAAGCGCTTGCCGCCGCGGGCACCACGCTCGTCACGCGAACCACGGCCTTCGCCGCCACGGCGCTCATCGCGCTCGCCGCGCTCGCCATCGCGACCGGAGCGACGACGGTCACCCGAGCCGCGCTTGCCGCCACGCGAGCCACGGCCCTCGTCCTCGCGCTCAACACGACGACGACCGCCACGGTCCTCGTCCTCACGACGACGGCGGTGTGCCTCGCCCTGGAACTGCTTGGCACGACGCTCGGCACGGTTGCCGCGCGGGCCCTGCTCAGCAGCACCGCCGCGCTCCTCGGCAGCCACCTCGCGGGCCACGCTCTCAACGGCCTCGTCCACGCGAGCCTGAACGCCCTCGCGCACGCGGGTCTTGCCGCCGCGCTTGGGACGGCTCGGACGCTCGCCGTCGCCGCGACGCTCGTCGCGACCGCGGTTGGAACGACCGGCAACATCGCCGTAATCGTCGCCGTTGCGCTTGCCGTCGCGACGTGCCTGCTCGAGCTTCTTCTTGCTCTTGGACTTGCCGCGCTTGGTCTTCTTCTTCACCTTAAAGGCCGCAGGGTCGCGCTCGGGGTCAACCGCGGGCGGGTTGGGACCCACATGCAGGTCGCCGGCCTCGTAGATGTCGGCCGTCTTGTCCATGAGCTTCTCGATCTCGTAGAACTCATCGATATCCTGCTCGGTCACAAACGTGATGGCCCAGCCCAGCTCGCCAGCGCGGCCCGTGCGGCCAATGCGGTGGATGTAGTCGGTCGGCTCGGCCGGCACGTCAAAGTTCACGACGTAGCGCACGTCGCTAATGTCGATGCCGCGGGCGAGGACATCGGTTGCCACCAGCACGTCAACGGTGCCGTCGCGGAAGGCCGAAAGCGCGCGCTCGCGCTGGGCCTGGCTGCGGTTGCCGTGGATTGCGGCGGCCTTGATGCCCTTGCGCTCCAGACGACGGCAGCAGCTGTCGGCGCGGTGCTTGGTGCGCATAAAGACGATAGTGCGCTCCGGCCCCTCCTTTTTGAGGAACTCGGGCAGCAGGTTGTTCTTGGCCTCGATGGACACCGGGAACACAAACTGGTCGACGGTGTCGGCGGTCGACGTGGCAGGCGCGATTTCCACGCGGGCCGGGTCACTCACCAGGTCGGTGATCTCGCCCACAGCCTCCTCGTCGAGCGTGGCCGAGAACAGCAGCGTCTGGCGCCCGGCCGGCGTCTCGCGCACAATACGGCGGACAGCGGGCAAAAAGCCCATGTCGAGCATGCGGTCGGCCTCGTCGAGCACCAGCACCTTGACTTCGTCCAGGTGGCAGGCGCCCTGCTCGATCAGGTCGACCAGACGGCCCGGCGTGGCGACCAGGATATCGCAGCCGTACTTGAGTGCCGCGGTCTGGGGCTTGTAGCTCACGCCGCCCACGACGGTCACGGCGACATGGCCGGTGACGTCGGCAATCTTGCCGGCGACCTCATCGATCTGCTGGGCAAGCTCGCGCGTGGGGGTGATGACGAGCATCACGGGGCCGCGGCCGTTGCCCTCGGGCTTCTTGGCACCGCGACGGCGGTTGCGGCCGCCACGCTCGCGCACGGGCTTGGGCGGAGCGATGTGCTCCAGGTTATTCATGGTCGGCAGCAAGAAGGCGGCCGTCTTGCCGGTGCCGGTCTGAGCGGCGGCAAGCAGGTCGCGGCCCTCGAGCACCACGGGGATCGAGCCGGCCTGGACAGGCGTGGGCGCCGTGTAGCCCAGGTTCTCGATGGCACGAAGCATCTCGTCCGAAAGTCCCAGCTCGTTGAAGGCGGGAAGGTTCTCGGTCGCGGACTCGACGGTCTCGGCGGCGCTGGCCTCGTCAGCAGCATCGAAGGCAGCCTGGGTCATGGCCTCGCGGGTCTCGTCCAGAATCTCGGCGTCCGTGACGTCGGATACAGAATTACGCATATGTTGTTGTTCCTTATCTGCACGCGTTATGGGCACGGCATGCGGCCGCGCGGGCGTGCTTGGTAGTGCGCTAATACATACAAAACAGGTGCGCACAGAGAGGACGTTGCTCAGCACGCTGGCGATCGCTTTGGCAACCCTATCACGCGCCGTCCAGACGCAGCAGCTCTAAGCGATGGAGCAGATTCGCCGCCGGTTAGTATACCCGCGCTTCGCATGCCCCCACGTAAACCACAGATGACAGGGCGGACGGGGCGGGTCTGGGCCGATTGTCTCAATCTGCAACAGCTGCTCAGCAAAAACCGGCCGAACCGTTACAGATCAAGACAGAACTCAGCCACGCAAAACAAAATCTCGATTTGTAACAGTTAGAGGTCATTTTCCCTGTTAGATGTTACAGGTTGAGATGTTTGACAGGGGCTGCCAACGATTGAGCAGCCACCCTCATCTGTATCGAAATGTCATACATTTCTTTCTGTACTGGACACCCCCAGGGGGTATGGGTGTATAGTATCGGCAGGTTAACAATTCCAACACTACGCCACAGAAAGGAGAAGCCATGGCTCAAGATAAGTTCGACGTGGGCGGCATGACATGCGCCGCTTGCCAGGCGCACGTGGACCGCGCCGTGAGCAAGCTCGACGGCGTCCAAAGCGTCGCGGTCAACCTGCTCGCCGGTTCCATGATGGTCGACTATGACCCCGCGCAGGTCTCCCCCGACGATATCTGCACCGCCGTCGACCGCGCGGGCTATTCGGCCTCGCCCGTCAGCACGGGCACCGATGCCGCCAACTCAAGCGGCAACGCGCAAGCCAGATTCGGAGCCACCCATATGGAGTCGCCCACCAAAAAGCTAGAGGCCACTGCCTCCGCTATGCGCACCCGACTCATCATCTCAATCATCTTTCTTATCCCGCTGTTCTACATAGGCATGGGACACATGCTCGGCTGGCCGCTGCCCGGCATCTTCACGGACCATATCCACAGCATGACGCTCGCCCTCACCGAGCTTGTCCTGCTCATCCCCATCGTCTACATCAACGACGCGTACTTTATCAACGGCTTCAAATCACTCGTGCACGGCGCGCCCACCATGGACGCCCTCATCGCCGTCGGTGCCACCGCTTCCATTGCCTGGTCGCTCTACGCCATGTTTACCATGGCCGACCAGCTGGCCGCCGGGCAGGTTCACGAGGCTATGATGACAGGCATGGACAACCTGTATTTTGAGAGCGCCGGCACCATCCTGTCGCTCGTCACCGTGGGCAAATATCTCGAGACGCGCAGCAAGTCCAAAACCGGCGGCGCTATCGAGGCACTCATCGACCTAGCACCCAAGACCGCGACCGTCGTTGCCGACGACGGCACCGAGACCACCGTCGACGTCGACAGCATCCTACCCGGCCAGGTGCTGCGCGTGCGCCCCGGCGAGTCTATCCCCGTCGACGGCGTGGTGCTCGAGGGCGGCTCGGCCGTCGACGAGAGTGCGCTCACCGGCGAGTCCATCCCCGTGGAAAAGACCGCCGGCGACACCGTCAACGCCGCAACCGTCAACCGCACCGGATCGTTTACCTTCCGTGCCACGCGCGTGGGCGCCGACACGTCGCTCGCCAAGATCATCCAGCTCGTCGAGGACGCCAACGCCACCAAGGCGCCCATCGCCCGCCTGGCCGACAAGGTCGCCGGCGTGTTTGTGCCCGTGGTGTTTGTGATCTCGGCCGTGACCTTTGCGGTGTGGATGGCACTGACCGGCAGCATAAACGAGGCGCTCACCTCCGCCGTGGCCGTGTTGGTGATCAGCTGCCCGTGCGCGCTGGGCCTGGCCACGCCCGTCGCCATTATGGTTGGCACCGGCAAGGGCGCCGAGATGGGCATTCTGTTTAAGAGCGCCGAGACGCTGGAGAACCTGCGCAGCGTGGGCACCGTGGTGCTCGATAAGACGGGTACCGTCACCCGCGGCAAGCCTGCCGTGACCGATATCGTGGTAGCCACGCGCGCTGACGGCTCGCCCGCCATGAGCGAAAAGGCGCTGCTCAAGCTGGCCGCCGCGTTAGAGCGCTCGAGCGAGCACCCGCTGGCCGAAGCGATTATGGCCGAGTGCGAGACACGCGGAATCGTCGCACGCATGGTCGAGGACTTTGCCGCTGTGCCCGGTCGCGGCGTCACGGCGCGCGAGGGGCAGAATATCATCGCAGCCGGCAACGTGCGCTTCATGGGCGAGTTGGGCGCTGCCGTGCCTACGGACCTTGCCGAGCAATTTGCCACCGAGGGCAAAACGCCGCTGTTCTTTGCCAAGAACGGCGAGCTCGTCGGCACCATCGCCGTGGCCGACGAGGTCAAAGAGACGAGCGCCGGGGCCATCGCCGCACTGCGTTCGCTCGGCGTCGATGTGCGCATGCTCACCGGCGACAACCACGTGACGGCCGAGGCCATCGCCCGCCGCGTGGGGCTGAGCAGCGAACAGGTCATCGCCGACGTTCTTCCTGCCGACAAGGAACGCCACGTGCGCGAACTGCAGAATGCGGGCGGCAAGGTCGCCATGGTGGGCGACGGCATCAATGACTCCCCCGCCCTGGCGCGCGCCGACGTGGGCCTTGCCATCGGCACCGGCGCCGATATCGCCAAAGAGGGTGCCGACGTGGTGCTCATGCGCAGCGACCTTATGGATGTTGCGCGGGCCATCGAGCTGTCGCGCGCCACGATCCGCAACATCAAACAGGACCTGTTCTGGGCACTGTTCTACAACGGCATCGGCATTCCGCTGGCGGCGGGCGTGTTCTTCCCGCTCACCGGATGGCAGCTCTCGCCGATGTTTGGCGCCGCGGCCATGAGCCTGTCGAGCGTGTGCGTCGTAAGCAATGCGCTGCGTCTACGAACCTTTAAGCCTAAGACGGCGCACTGATGCACCCGACCTTGCCCCTCAAACCGTCGCTCACGTACCAAAGTACGCTTCGCTCCTCTTTCGGGGCAATCTCGGGCACCTCAGCGTGCCTTTAAGATGACTCTGTTCACGACTAAACTGTCAGATAAACTCAATCGATAAGGAGTACACCCATGCGTTACACAATCAAGACTTCCGGCCTCATGTGCGGCCACTGCGACGCTACTGTCGAGACGGCACTGCTCAACGTGGCCGGCGTGACCGACGCCGACGCCGATCACGAGACCCAGACCGTCCAGGTGGAGTGCGCCGACACCGTGACCGCCGAGCAGCTCGCCGCCGCCGTCGAGGGCGCCGGCGAGAAGTTCCACGCCCTGTCTGTGACCGCAGCGTAGCAGCTACCAGAGGCATTCGACCCCATCGACCAGAAACGAGGACCCGCCATGATGGCAGACCATAAATCGGTGACCCGCATGCTCAAGACGGCACGCGGCCAGATCGACGGCATCCTGCGGATGGTCGATGAGGACCGCTACTGCGTCGATATTTCCACGCAGCTCATGGCCACGCAGGCGCTCATCGCGCGCATCAACGCCGATGTGTTGAAGGCGCACATCGAGGGCTGCGTCGCCTCGGCCATCGAATCGGGCGACGAAGACCTCAAAGCCGCCAAGCTCGCCGAGATCGAACGCGTCGTCGACAAACTCACCAAGTAATTGGTGCAAGGGGGACAGATTTCTTTGCACCATCTTGGTGCATCGGGGACAGGTACGTTTGCACCACCTTGGTGCAGATTAACCTGTCCCCTTTGCACCAAAAGGGGTATAAAGGCGTGCAGAAGATCGAATGAAAGGCAATTCGCATGAATGACTTTATGAAAGGTCGCAACGGCGCCGACGAACTTACCATCGTGTTGGGCTTCATAGGAATTATTTTCGCGATGGTCGGATCGTCGGCCCGCCACCAGTGGCTCATCTGGATCGCCATCGCCGTAATCGTACTCGGCGTGCTGCGTGGCCTGTCCAAAAACATCGGCGCCCGCCGCAAGGAAAATGATGCCTTCGTTGCCGCGACTGCGAACGTCCCCTGCCTGGGCAAGTTCGTCGCCAGCCTGGGCGGCGGCACGGCGGCGGCCAACGCCTCGCGCGCATCGGGTACGAGCAAGGAAGACTTTGAGCGTGCCAAGCGCACGGCTAAGAAGATGTGGAAGGGTCGGAAGACCACGGCCTACCTCAAGTGCCCCAACTGCGGTCAGATGCTGTCCGTCCCCAAGGGCAAGGGCAAGATCCGCGTCACCTGCCCCAAGTGCCACGCCAAGATGGAGACGCGCTCCTAACGCCCGTATGTGGGGCAAACTTACCAGGTTTATTTCCCCAAATCTGAAGTATTTGTTCGATAAAAAGCCGAGGCCTCGTGTTTAGACCTCGGCTTTTTGTATATGACGGCAGCATTCGATGAAGCTGTCGCCCCGTCGCGCCAGCGCCTAAGCTATGCCGTCGCGAGCGAGCTCCTCGGCCAGCGCCTCTGCAGGCATGGCCATAATCGCGTCGAGCTCGGTGTCCACCTCGGGGATGTGCTTGACCTTCAGCTTGCGCACCAGGTCACCGCGGCACATCACGTGCATCGGATCGCGCAGGGCCGCCAGGTCACCCAGAGGGTTCTCGCGCGTCACCAGGATATCGGCCGCCTTGCCGCACTCGATCGTGCCGGTCTCGTCACCCAGGCCCAGTAGCTCAGCATTGACCTGCGTGGCCGTATGCAACGCAAACGCGTTGCTCACACCCACGTACTTGGCAAAATAAGCCACCTCGCGCCACATGTCGTACTGGGTCACGAACGGGCAGCTCGAGTCCGTGCCCAGGCCCACCTTAACGCCGGCTTCCAGCGCCGCACGAGCGCTCTCGATAATGCCCGAGCACACGATGTCGCCGTTCTTCTTTTGCGTGTCGGTCGAATGGGTCTTTCCCGGATCGAGCAGTACAAACGGCAGCGCCGGACTAATCGTGCAGGTCACACTCGGCGCACGTCCCTCGAGCTGTGTTCCCGCGGCGCCGCGGTACAGCTCCAGAATCTCGGAGGTCATCGGAGCGCCGTGCTCGATTGTGTCGACGCCGGCCTGAAGCGCGGCCTTCACACCTTCGGTGCTCTCGACATGGGCCATGACCGGAAGGCCAACCTCGTGCGCCGCCTTGCACGCTGCCGCGGCGACATCGAGCGGCATGCGCAGCACGCCCGGCTCGCCTACTTCGGTCGCGTCGAACACGCCGCCCGTCACGAACAGCTTGATGACGTCGGCGCCGCGCGCATACAGATCGCGCACCTGCTCGGCTGCCTCGACGGGGCTGTTGGCCACCTGGGCGAACAAGCCCGCGCCATGGCCGCCCGGCACCGTGACGCCCGTTCCCGGCGCTACCAGGCGCGGACCCTGATACTTGCCGGCATCGATAGCGTCACGCACGGCAATGTCGGCAAACAGCGGGTCGCCCGCGCCGCGCACCGTGGTCACGCCGCTTGCCAGCTGCTGCTGGGCACTGCCCTTGAGGATATGGCGCACGACGGCGCGGCCCACCGGATTATCAAGCTTCTTCATCAGCGCGCCCGCATCGCCCGCTGAGACTGGCTTGCCCGAACCGCACAGATGCACGTGCATGTTGATGAGGCCCGGCATGAGATACGCCCCTGCCAGGTCGATGACCTCGGCACCTGCAGGCGCCTGCGCCACAGCACTCGGTCCCATCCAGGTGATGATGCCACGCTCGACGGCCACGGCCATATCGGGCTGCGGCTCCATATGTTCCGAACCATCCAGAACGGTCGCATTGATAAACAACGTGGGACGATCGGCAGTCGTCATATCGAGCTCCTCCCTCACGATTAACTTGAACATTTGTCCATTATTACCCAGCACGGCAGGATTGCTGCAGACATATCGGTTAACGGAGAAAGGAGGAGATGCGGGGAATGGAATGCACTGCAGTCCCACCCCAGCGACATCCGGGAAATGTCTAGATCTGTAACAGGTGGACCGTCTTTAACCTTCCAAATGTTACAGATCGAGATCTTTCGGCACCGCGTCCAACCTTTGTCTCAATCTGTAACAGTTAGGTCGAATTTTGGCCGTTAGATGTTACAGATCGAGATATTTTCCAGCCCTGTCGTCAAACGTCTAAATCTGTAACAAGTAGACAGGTTTTCGACCTCAAGATGTTACAGATTAAGATCTTTCAGCAGGCGCCGACCTTCTGTCTTGATCGGTAACAGTTACGAGGCCAAACGGCCCCTTGTTGTTACAGATTGAGACAAACTCGACAGGAACAACCACATCCGCGTCAGTTGCACCCCTCAGCGCCCATACCACTGGCATCTCCATTCCTCAGCCAGATCGGCCCGTCGCGGAATACCCGCCAGCCTCATCTTCTCAACCAGCTTCCCCGGATTCTTGAGCTCATCAAACGTAAACCGAAGCACCTTGTGCCCGAGCATTGTCAGATGGGACTCCCGCTGACGTTCTGCCACGAATGGGTCGATCGACTCCCGACCCTCGTCGTTCTGTAAGGCATACTTTCCCTTTCCATCGAGCTCGCCAATCACGCACGTCCCGTCCTCGAGCCTCCAAAAATAATCAACGCGAAACACTTGGCTCGAATCGAGCGGATCACGAAACTCCACCTGCAGCTCCGGAACTGGAAAGCCGTACGCAATAAAGAACGCCCGAAAACGAGACTCGCCGCCGTTTTCGGACAGCCCGTCCGCATACGACGCAATCACCTGCGCTCTACGATACCCGCGCTTGCCTTCACAATCCATACGAAGCCGCTCACAAAAGTCATCGCGCGATACGCCCTTTGCTCGCAACGCAGAATCGGCAATCGCCAAGCCATACGAAAACGGCACGCGCAGCAGGCAATCCTCTACCGTGCGCCAAAACGGCGTCGCCCGCACGCCGTCGACTTGTTCAAGCGCACCCGCCGCCTGCGGACGCAACAGCCGGCATCCTGCACTCAGCGGCACTGAGCAACCTGTCTTAACAAGATATCGTGGCCCGAGCAGATCATTCGGCACCTCCAGACCCCACAAAAGCGCCGCGTCATAACCCCAAAACGCCCAATCGGGATGAAACTCTGCAAGCCCTTTGATGGTGCGCAGCGCTCGCTCCGCCGGTGTCAGTACACCCCAATCATGTTGCAAGCAGAACAAATACGGCTCGGGCTCCGCAATATCATCGGTTCCCACATGACGCCGCAGCCACATGAGCTCGGCATTGTCGTGCGTCACAAGCAGCACGCCTTGTTCAGCCGCCTCCGTGAGCCTGGCAAGCATCCTATTCCGCGCCAAGGTGTTCCGTGTCGCCTGCTTATGTTTAAGAACGGTATTAGACACTTCCATCACCACCACATCGGAGAAATGGGCCATTGTCACCGTTGCCGCTGTCGACAAACGTCTCAATCTGTAACAGGAAGACAGTCTTTGAGCCTCTAGTTGTTACAGATCGAGATTTTCAGTCGTGCGCCCAACCTTTGTCTCAATCTGTAACAGTTAGACTGGTTTTTTGTCCCTAAACGTTACAGACCGAGACAAATAGACAGGCGGCGGCGCTGCGACAGCCCACTCCCTACTCCCATTCCTGCTCGTAAATATTGAGCGACTTCACGTACCGCCCCTGAGCGCCCATGATGTCGCGAACCAGGCGCAAAAAGAAGCTGATGCACGAGGTGTCGAAACCGTCCTCTAGGTCCTCGGGATGCACCGCGCCCGGCCCGTCGACCGCCGTGTCGCTCAGCCGCGCGACGTCATACAGGTAGAGCTGCCCCGCCGTCAGCCAGACATCGTCGACGCACGCGAGTCGCACCGCAATCGCGCCATCGTTCCAATGCTCCTTTTGCACGATATGTGGGTCGTAGACGTCAAAGCGACGGTCGGTGCGCGTGTCCTTCAGCACGACCATGCCAGTCGCGGGATCCTTGTCCAAAATGCCAAAGCGCGAGAAATACTGCGTGTCGCACACCTGCTTAAGTCGCCCGAGCGAAGCAGGAGAAATTGACGCTGGCGGCTCGTCCACATACAGCTCCAACAGCGTCTTGCCGTGGTAATAGGGGCGCTCAAACAGCAGCCAATCGGTAAACGCCATGTTGTAGGCCATAATTTCGTTTTGAGAAGGTTCCTCGCAATAGCTGAGCCACGGATCGACGATAATCTCGAACTGCTCGCGCGCCGGCTCCAGGAATTGAAACTTCCGCAGCATCCAAAAGTGAGCCATGTCGGCAATATCGTTGCCGACGGCTTCGGCCAGCTCTGCTCGGTCAAAAACTTGGTCAGTCATGGCATCCTCCTCAAACTGATGGGCCTCAATTTGAGCTTACGAGGAGGGCGAGCAGCCACTGTCAGCGCGGGCAAAATAGGCCTTCGACTGCAAACCAGATGCTAACCAAACACTTGACGGGACACTTGACCGAATGAGCGCACCGCAAAGAAACGGCAGGTAGGCATAGACAGCCAACCCGCCCTTTTGAGCCAGATGCCCGCAGCCACCACAGAAAGAGCAGAGTAGCACAGTCGCAAACGTCGACGAATGAACACTTGCACGTCGACAAACGAACAGGCGCCCCACAAAGAGTGTCCCCAACGACTAGACAAAAAAAGAACGTCCCCAATGACTAGTCGTTGGGGACGTTCTTAAATGACTACTTTACAGCTCCAGCGCCTCAGCGACTTCGGCTGCGCAGGCCAGGGCATCGGCCATGGCGTTCACAACGAGCGAGCTGCCGTTGCGGGCATCACCGGCCACATACACCGGCGCGGCATCGGCGGCGACACCCTCCACGCGGGCCGCAAGGTGCGAGCCCTCGGAAGCCATCACGGGCAGCGGGCGGCCCGCCGTGGCAACAGGCACGCTCACCGCATCGAACACACTGTGCTCCGGACCCGTAAAGCCGCAGGCGATGAGCACCAGCTGCGCCGGCACCTCGTGCTCGGAGCCTGCGATGCGCTCCGGCTTGCCGGCCGACCAATCCAGATCGACCACGCGCAGGCCCGCGGCCGCACCCTTCTTGTCCAGCAGCACCTCGAGCGTATCCACTCCCCAGGCGCGCATCTCGCCACCCATGGCGGTAATGGCCTCCTGCTGGCCATAGTCAGTTTTCTTCACATTGGGCCACTGCGGCCAGGGGTTGTTCGCCGCGCGCGCATCGGGCGCCGCCGGCAAGAACTCAAACTGGCGCACGCTGCGCGCACCCTGGCGCACCGCGGTACCCACGCAGTCGTTGCCAGTATCGCCGCCGCCAATGACCACGACGTCCAGGCCGTGCGCGTTCACCGCGGGCTCACCGCCATCGAGCACCGAGACGGTCGAAGCCGTCAGGTAGTCCACGGCATACACCACGCCCGGGGCATCCACATTCGTAGCCGAAAGACCACGGGGCGCACGAGCACCGGCAGCCACCACAACGGCGTCAAAGCCATCGAGCTTGGCGGCAACCTTGGGGTCGTTCACGTCAGCGCCCAGCTCAAAGACGATACCCAGCTCGCGCATGAGCGCCACGCGACGCTCGACCACAGACTTCTCGAGCTTCATGTTGGGAATGCCGTACATGAGCAGGCCGCCCGGGCGGTCGTCACGCTCAAACACCGTCACGCGGGCGCCACGACGCGCAAGCTCCCATGCAGCCACCAGACCAGCAGGACCGGAGCCTACCACGGCAACCGAGGGCGCATCCTTCCCTGCCGGCTCAAAGCGACGCGGACCGCCATTTGCCCATTCATGATCGCTAATCGCGCGCTCGTTATCGTGAATCGTCGTGGGCTGGCCGTCAACCGAACCCAGGTTGCACGCGGCCTCGCAAAACGCCGGGCACACGCGACTCGTAAACTCGGGCATGGGCGAGGTGAGCGACAGACGCTCGGCAGCCTCGTCCCAGCGGCCGCGGTACACCAGCTCATTCCACTCGGGAATCAGGTTGTGCAGCGGGCAGCCGCTCGGGCGTGCCTTGCCAAAGCTCGCACCCATCTGGCAAAACGCCACGCCGCACATCATGCAGCGGCTCGCCTGGGCGCGGCGCGCATCGTCATCGAGCTCCACGTACAGCGGATCGAAATCGCGGCTGCGCTCCTCCACGGGGCGAAGCTCGTGGGCCACGCGATCGATATCAAGAAAAGCACCGGGCTTACCCATGGCACTTACGCCTCCTTCTTGGTCGAAGCAACAGAACCGGTAGCGACCACGGGCGCAACACCTGCGCCCGCAGCATCGCCCACAGCATCAAAGCGAGCGACATCCGCGGCACTCGCGCGACCGGTCACGATGTCAAACGCCAGCTCCTCAGCCTGCGCATGCGTCTTGCCGGCAGCCTCGCCCGCGGCGACAATCGCCAGCACGCGCTCGTACTCGGTCGGAATGACCTTCACAAAGTGCTTGCTCATCGTCTCAAAGCTGTAGAGTAACTTAATGCCGCGCGGGCTCTGCGTCGCGTCCACGTGCTCCTGGATGAGCTCGCGAATCTGCACCAGCTCGCCGGCCGTCGGCGCCTTGAGCTCAACGCTCTCGTGGTTCACGCGGGCGTCGAGCGTGCCATACTGGTCAAAGACATAGGCCACGCCGCCTGTCATGCCGGCTGCAAAGTTCTGCCCGACCTCGCCCAGGATGAGCGCCAGACCGCCCGTCACGTACTCGCAGCCATGGTTGCCGCAGCCCTCGACCACCACGGTGGCACCGGAGTTGCGCACGGCAAAACGCTGGCCGGCCAGACCGTTAATGAAGCCACGGCCGCTCGTGGCGCCAAAGAACGCAACGTTGCCCACGATGATGTTCTCGTCGAACTTGTAGGTCGCATGCGGGTTGGGGCGCACCGATACCTCGCCGCCCGAAAGTCCCTTGCCAAAGTAGTCGTTAGCGTCGCCGCACACGTTGAGCGTAATGCCGCGCGGCAGGAACGCGCCAAAGCTCTGACCGGCCGAACCATCGCAATCGATGGTGATGGAGCCGGCGGGCAGGCCCTCGGGATGCGCCTTGGTCACCGCGTTGCCCAGGATGGTGCCCACGCAGCGGTTGACGTTGGCGATATCGGCGCGGAAGCGAATCGGACGCAGGTGCGCACAGGCATCGGCCGTGTAGGGCACGAACAGCGTGGAGTCGAGTGTCTTGTCGAGCTCGCTATCGGCAGCCATCTGCGGCAGGAAGTGGCGACCGTCAGCGCCCGGAATATGGGCACCGAACTCGCAGGTCGCACTTGCCAGCACGGGCGACAGATCGAGCAGGTTGGCCTTGCGGTTACCCGGCACCTCGATCTGGCGCAGGCACTCGGGGTGTCCCACCATCTCGTCGACGGTACGGAAGCCCAAGCTCGCCATGACCTCGCGCAGCTGCTCGGCAACAAAGAGCATAAAGTGCTCAACGTGCTCGGGCTTACCGCGGAAGCCGTGACGCAGGCGGCAGTTTTGCGTGGCGATGCCTGCCGGGCAGGTGTCCTGCTGGCAGTCGCGCTGCATAAGGCAGCCCATAGAAATGAGCGGCATGGTCGCAAAACCAAACTCCTCGGCGCCCAGCAAGCAGGCAACGGCGACATCGGTGCCGTCCATGAGCTTACCGTCGGCCTCGAGCACCACGCGCGAGCGCAGGCCGTTTTGCAGCAGCGTCTGCTGGGCCTCGGCAAGGCCAAGCTCCAAGGGCAGGCCAGCGTG
The DNA here is from genome assembly GCF_964259375.1 of Collinsella aerofaciens ATCC 25986. Lineage (GTDB taxonomy): Bacteria > Actinomycetota > Coriobacteriia > Coriobacteriales > Coriobacteriaceae > Collinsella > Collinsella aerofaciens_BO. The sequence continues at coordinate 114,001 of NZ_CAXVJM010000001.1, read as the reverse complement.
CCAAATCGAATCGCGCGACGCGGCACCCGAGCCGCCGTTATGGCCGCTGATCAGAATCTTGTCGGCGGCACCCTTGGCAACGCCGGTGGCGATGGTGCCGACGCCGGCTTCGCTGACCAGCTTGACCGACACGCGCGCGCCGGGATTGGCGTTCTTAAGGTCAAAGATCAGCTCTGCCAAGTCCTCGATAGAGTAGATGTCGTGGTGCGGCGGAGGCGAGATCAGGCCGATGCCGGGCGTGGACTGACGGACCTCGGCGATCCAGGGGTAGACCTTCTTGCCGGGCAGGTGGCCGCCCTCGCCGGGCTTGGCGCCCTGGGCCATCTTAATCTGAATCTCGATAGCGCTGCACAGGTAGCGGCTCGTCACGCCAAAGCGCGCACTTGCCACCTGCTTGATCGCGGAGTTCTTGGAGTCGCCGTTGGCCAGCGGCGTCTCGCGGCGCGGGTCCTCGCCGCCCTCGCCGGAGTTGGATCGACCGTGCAGGCGGTTCATGGCGATGGCCATGCACTCGTGCGCCTCTTTGCTAATGGAGCCGTACGACATGGCGCCGGTGTTAAAGCGGCGGACGATGTTGAGCGCGGGCTCCACCTCGTCGAGCGAAACCGGCGTGCGGCCGTTGGCATCAAAGCCGAGCAAGTCGCGCAGGCGCACGGCGCGGCCGGTGCGGTGCAGGCGGGCGCTGTACTCCTTGAACGTATCGTAGCTGCCCACGCGGCAGGCGGTCTGCAGCAGGTAGACGGTCTGCGGATCGATCAGGTGATCCTCTCCGCCCAGCGGTCGCCACTTGGTCAGGCCGAGCGTCGGCAGCTGATCGGGAGCCGGGCTCTTAAGGATGGCGAGCGCGGCGTCATAGCGCTCATTCTGCTCGCGCTCAACGTCCTCGACGCCCATACCGCCCACACGGCTCACCGTGCCGGCAAAGTACGCGTCGACAAACGCTGGGGTAAAGCCCACGGCCTCGAAGATCTGCGCGGAGTGGTAGCTCTGCACCGTGGAGATGCCCATCTTGGACATGATGGAGACGATGCCGGCGGTCGCCGCCTTGTTGTAGTTGGCGATGCCCTGCTCGGCCGTCACGTCCAAGTCGCCGCGCGCGGCCAGGTCATGGATGCACGCATGCGCGTTGTACGGATAGATGCCACTCGCGGAGTAGCCCACCAGCGCCGCAAAGTCGTGCGGGGACACGGCGTCACCGCACTCCACCACGATGTCGGCAAAGGTACGCACGCCGGCGCGGATCAGGTGATTGTGTACGCAGCCCACGGCGAGCAGCGACGGCACGGGCACCTCGCCCGCAGCGGCACGATCACTCAACACCACGATGTTCACGCCGTCGCGGACCGCAGTCTCAACGTCCTCTGCAAGCTGCTTGAGCGCAGCCTGCAGCGCGGCCTCGCCGGCATCACGGCGGTACACGGCACGGAAACGGCGGGTCTTAAAGCCCACGCGGTCGATGGCACAGATGCGCTCGAACTCCTCCTCGTTGAGCAACGGGCGCTCCAAGCGAACCAGCTGGCAGGCCGTACGGGAGTCCTCGAGCAGGTTGCCGTGGTTGCCCAGATAGAGCGTGGTCGAGGTGACCATGTGCTCGCGCAGGGCATCGATCGGCGGATTCGTGACCTGGGCGAACAGCTGATAGAAATAGTCGTAGAAGGAGCGCGTCTTCTTGGACAGGCAGGCCAGCGGCGCATCGATGCCCATCGAGGCGAGTGGCGCCTTGCCCTGCTGGGCCATGGGACGCACGACCTCGTCAACATCATCCCAGTGATACCCGAGCTTAGCCATACGCACGGCGGCGGGCACCTCGGCGTCCTCGGCCGGCGTCGCCGTGGCAGGCCTATCGAGCGCGTCGACGGTCAGCGTCTCCTCGGCAATCCAATCACGGTAGGGCTTTTCCTTGGCGTAACGGGCGCGCAGCTCGTCGTTGTAGATGACGCGGCCGCGGGCAAAGTCGACCTCGAGCATCTGGCCCGGTCCCAGACAGCCGCTCGTCAGGATATTCTCGGGGCTTACCTCGATGGTGCCCACCTCGCTTGCCAGCATAAAGCGGCCGTCACGCGTCACGTAGTAGCGGGCGGGACGCAGGCCGTTGCGGTCGAGGGCGGCGCCCAGCGTGCGACCGTCGGTAAAGGCGATGGCCGCCGGGCCGTCCCACGGCTCCATGAGCATGGACTGGTAAGCGTCGTAGGCGCGGCGCTCCTCACTCAGGCTGTCGTTGTGGTCCCACGGCTCGGGCAGCAACATGGACGCGGCACGCGTGAGCGGTCGACCGTTCATGACCAGGAACTCAAGCACATTGTCCAGAATCGCGGAATCGGAGCCCTCGCGGTTGATGATGGGCATCACGCGCTCAAGATCGTGCTGCAGCACGGGGCTGTACAGGTTGGGTTCGCGGGCGCGGATCCAGTTGACGTTGCCCTTGAGGGTGTTGATCTCGCCGTTGTGGATGATAAAGCGGTTGGGGTGCGCGCGCTCCCAGCTGGGCGTGGTGTTGGTGGAGTAGCGCGAGTGGACGAGCGCCACGGCCGTCTTGACGGCGGCGTCGTTGAGATCGATGAAGAAGCGGCGCATCTGCGTGGCGACGAGCATGCCCTTGTACACGATGGTGCGCGAGCTCATGGAGCACACGTAGAAGATCTTGTCGCGCAGGGCGAACTCGGCGTCGGCCTTTTTCTCGATGGTGCGGCGGCACACGTACAGGCGGCGCTCAAAGGCATCGCCGGCGGGTGTGTCGTCCGGACGGCCCAGGAAGGCCTGCAGGATAGTGGGCATGCAGGCGCGGGCCGTCTCGCCCAGGTCGTGCGGGTCGACCGGCACCTCGCGCCAAAAGAGCAGCGGCACGCCGGCCTCGGCGCAGCCCTCCTCAAACACGCGGCGGGCATCCTCTACGCCCCTGTCGTCCTGCGGGAAGAACAGCATGGCCACGCCATAGTCGCCCTCTGCCGGCAGAATCTGGCCGCACTTTTGGGCCTCTTTACGAAAAAAGTGATGCGGAACCTGGAACAGGATGCCAGCGCCGTCGCCGGTGTTCTTCTCGAGTCCCGTGCCGCCGCGGTGCTCCAAGTTGACCAGAATGGACAGCGCATCGTCCAAAATCTGGTGATGGCGCTCACCGTTGATATCGGCAAGCGCGCCGATGCCACATGCATCGTGGTCGAATTCGGGGCGATAAAGGCCCTGCTGCTGAGCGGAATCTGCCTGCATCGCGATCCTCCCCTAGATATTAGACAGTCAGTTGAATAGGCATACTAGGAGCATCGACGGCCCGTTGTGTTTCCCACCCGTTTCGAAACAATCGCGTAACGCACGCCGGCCATCAACGCCTTGCTATCAAACATGTACGTCAGCCCCCAAGTTCGGCTTCTAAGCTCACCGCTTCAAACATCTCAATCTGTAACAGGAGGAGCCGATTTTGGCGCCTAGATGTTACAGATTGAGATTTTCTGCGGGACGGTTTTGGTTTGTCTCGATCTGTAACACGAAGGGCCGATTTTGGCGGCCAGCTGTTACAGATCGAGATTTTCCATAGGACCATTTCTTCCCGTCTCGATCTGTAACACCTAGGTCCAATTTCCATCCCTAGTTGTTACAGATCAAGACATTTCAGCAATCCCCTTCCACCATCCTATTCAAATACAACAATCTTGTTAGTCTTGGTTAACTTTTTAGCCTAAAACGGGTATCCTTTGCGGCGTCAAACAAACGGCACGCAGGAGCGCACCATGCTCAACCATCTCAAACAACACTTTGGCTCCCGACGCACCGGTGGTCACGGAGGCCTAGACATTGCGCGGCATATCGGCCCCGGGCTGCTCGTGACCGTCGGCTTTATCGATCCGGGCAACTGGGCCTCAAATATGGCCGCGGGCTCGCAATTTGGCTACGCGCTGCTGTGGATCGTCACGCTGTCCACGATTATGCTCATTGTGCTGCAGCACAACGCGGCACACCTGGGTATCGCCACGGGCACCTGTCTTGCCGAGGCCACGACACGCTACCTCCCCTGCTTCGTTGGACGCACGGTACTCGTCAGCGCCTATCTCGCGACCATCGCCACCGCCATGGCCGAAGTCCTGGGTGGCGCGATTGCCCTTCAAATGCTCTTTGGGCTGCCCGTGCGCGCGGGCTGCGTCATCGTGGCGGCAGTATCGATGGCGATGCTCATGACGAACTCCTACAAGCGTGCCGAGCGCTGGATCATCGCCTTCGTAGGCGTGGTAGGACTCTCGTTTTTGGCCGAGCTTGCGCTAGTCAAGGTCGACTGGCCGCAAGTCGCCGCAAGCTGGATCACGCCCAGTATGCCCACTGGCTCTGCCGCGATTATCGTGAGTGTCCTGGGTGCGGTCGTTATGCCCCACAACCTTTTTCTGCACTCCGAGGTCATCCAATCCATGCACTTCGAAGGCCAAGGCGAGCAAGTTATCGAGGAACGTCTGCGCTATGAGCTCTTCGACACGCTCTTTTCGATGGGCGTGGGCTGGGCAATCAACTCGGCCATGGTCATCCTGGCCGCAACGACCTTCTTTGCACACAGCATTGTCGTAGACGACCTCGCCGTCGCAGCGGCCACGCTCTCCCCCATCTTGGGCCCGGCAAGCTCGACCATCTTTGCCGTGGCGCTGCTGTTTGCGGGCCTCTCGAGTAGTGTGACGGCGGGCATGGCGGCGGGCACCATCACCGCGGGCATGTTCGACGAGGAATACGACATCCACGACCGACATTCCTCGATCGGTGTGGCGGCTTGTTTCGTCGGCGCAGTGGCGGCGTGCTTGGTCGTCCCGAATCCTTTTGAGGGTCTCATTTGGAGTCAGGCGCTGCTGTCGCTTCAACTGCCGATTACGGTCTTTGTGCTCATACGACTCACCAGTTCGCCCAGCGTCATGGGCAAATATGCCAACTCGCGCCCACTTAACGCGTTGCTCGTAGGGATCAGTGCTGTCGTAACGGCGCTCGACGTCGTGCTGTTGACCGGGATGTAATGGAACGGGGGGTCCACCTAGGCAAACGTCTCGATCTGTAACATCTAGACCCGCTTTTGATGTCTAGATGTTACAGATCGAGACATTTCTTCAGCTCCAACCTTTTGTCTCGATCTGTAACAGATAGACCCGTTTTGAGCCGCCAGATGTTACAGATTGAGACAAACGGTCGGCCGGACTCACGACAGACAGGATCGGCTAACAGCAGCCGTGATCCCTTGGGGACGGAAGAAAAGGGCCCCGGCCGGGATGACCGACCGGGGCCCTTGGACAGAGCTATGTTCGGCTTTCGCCGTGTGCCTGCGAGCTACTCCTCGACAAGCTCAAACTGATCGGGGCCGACGCCGCACACCGGGCACACGTAGTCCTCGGGCAGCTCGGGCGTGTCGACCTCAACCTCGTAACCGCAAACGACGCACACAAACTTATACGTCTTCTTCTCCTCAGCCATGATGTTCTCCTCTCGAACGTGACTGGTGATGTACTTCGCTTATTAGTATATATTCTCAATAATATAATGCAAGTGTTTTTAAAACATTTCTAGCCTTGATACGAGGACGCCTTCGGAGGCGTCTTGCCCTTCAGAACCTTGTGATAGTAGTCGTACGTCAGCGGCGTCTCGTCGCTCAGGCGCTCGGCATCCTCGACCTCGCCGATAAACAGTAGATGCGTGCCCACATCCACAGTATCGATCAAACGGCAGCTAAACAGCGCTGCCGCGTGCTCGGGCACATAGGGCATGCCCAGAGCCGTCTCGCGGGTCTCGTATTTAGCAAACTTGTCATAATCGCTGCTGGTGCGGAACCCAAAGTTACCGATGTAGAGCATATCGGCGGTCTGATCGATCACGGTTAGCGCGAACGCTTTGGCCGATGCGATGACGCCCGAGGTGACGTTGTCCTTGTTCACGGCAACCGAAATGCGCGGCGGTGCGGACGTCACCTGCACCGCCGTGTTGATGACGCAGCCGGCGCGCAGCCCGTCTGCCGTGGCGCTCACCACGTACAGACCGCTCGGCATGGTAAAGAACGCAGTTTTGTCCATAACGATCACTCCCCTAACCTGGGTTGGAACCTCATGGATGTATGTACCCACAAAAAAGGCGGAGCCCATAACGGACACCGCCTTTGAGACATATGTGTCAGAACAGTAAGCAAGATGAGACGCCCGCAGTTGCGGTGAAATAGGGACTGAATAGCCCCTCAAACAGGCAAAACAGTCCGTATTCCACCGCAACTTGTACAGAGCGTCTAGCGGTTACGCTCCTTGAGGGCGCGGTCAATCTCGCGCTGGACATCGCGCTTGGCCATATCCTCGCGCTTGTCGTAAAGCTTTTTGCCGCGGCCTAGGCCCAGCAGCAGCTTTACGCGGCCGTCAGTATTAAAGTAGAGTTCCAGCGGCACCAGTGCATAGCCGCGGTTGCGCAGTTTGCCGTCAAGAAAGTCAATCTCCTTGCGGTGCAGCAGCAGACGACGGCGGCGATCAGGGTCGCGATTCCACACGCCACCATGGCTATAAGGGTGAATATGCAGGCCCACGAGCCAGCACTCGCCGCCACGAATCAGTGCAAAGGTGTCGGTGATCTGGCACGCGCGCTCGCGAATCGACTTGACCTCGGTACCGCTCAGCTCAATGCCGCACTCAAAGGTCTCATCGATAAAGTACTCGTGGTGTGCCGAGCGATTCTTGGAGATGAGCTTGCGTTCGCGCTTACTGGGCATCGCCGGCCTCCTTGGCTCCATCGGCGTTTGAGCCCGCGGTGTCGCGCTTTGCCTTGCGCTCAGCATTGAGTTCGGCGTCGCTCTCGCGCACCAGTTTGATAATCGCCGCGCAGGCCTCCTCGCCCACAAGGTCGCGAGCACGCACTGTCAGGCGCGTCGCCTCCTGCTTGTCGCCGTCGCTTGCAGCATCGGTCGCGCACATAATCAGGCAGATGGCAATCTCGGCCGAAGGCGAGGTCGGCACGCCTTGCAGGGCCAGTTCACCCATCACGTGCTCGTCGCTCTCCTCGGCGGCATCCGGATAGGTGGTATGAATCTTGTTGAGCAGGCGCGTCGTGTGCGCATCGTTGGGCGCTAAGCGCAGTGCCAGACGCGCGCAACCCACGGCGGCCGAGACATTCTCGGTCTCGGGCTCAAGGAAATACTGGCCCAAGTTGGCATAGGCGCGGGCGGCGCACTTGCCATCGCTTGCACGCTCCAGCACCGAGAACGAGAGCGATGCCCATTCCTGCTTGTCCTCGAGTGCACGGAACAGCTCGGCCAAGTCCAAGCGATAGTTGCAGTTCATGGGGTCCCAGCGCACAGCCTGCATCAGGGCATTACGAGCGCTCACATAATCCTGCTGGCGAATGTAGGCAAACGCCATGTCAGAGTACAGGCGGTCAAACGGCACCTCGACCTGCACGAGCTCGCGCGGATCCTTCTCCACGCGGCGATAGGCCAAGCGCTCAAACTTGCTATCGAAGCTAAAGTATTGGCGCTTCTCCTCCGTCTTGCACTCGGCATCGATATACTCCTCGGCAAGCTCCACCAGACGCTCCAGCAGCGGCGTCGCCGTAGCCAGGTCGCCCTGCGCCAGATAGTTCTCGGCATACGTGATGTCTTGCAAGCTGATGGGCAGATCCATGGCTACTCCTCGATCTGAGCGAAACACGGCAGGCGCCGTATATACGGTCGATACACAAAACCCGGGTCTCTTGCGAGGCCCGGGCGTTCATTTGTGGGTAGCCCGTACCAGATTCGAACTGGTGATCTCCGCCTTGAGAGGGCGGCGTCCTAAACCGCTAGACGAACGGGCCATATGTAGCAAATGCAATGGCTGGGATGGAGGGAGTCGAACCCCCATTGACGGAACCAGAATCCGCTGTCCTGCCATTAGACGACATCCCAATGACTGCATCGCTGCGCTCGGCTGTGCCTTTGCGCAAGAAAGAAATATACGGGAAGTCCCGCCATGACGCAAGCCCCAATTTTGACTTTTTTGAAATTCGGCCAAATTGGCCTAATTTCGTCCAACCCGTGAAGGACCTGTGAAGCCGACCGCTGTACATGAAGGGCAAAACGCCGCGAGCGGTAGCCGTCAACCGTTGGCAGATTCTACCGCGAAAACGATAGCACTAGGCAACACAATCGAAGTATCAATGATCGCGTAGATATCGAGGCACCATGGACGAAGAGCTTGATTACCTATGGGAGACCCTGGGCCTCGAGATCGCTGCTGACCTTTGGCCCGAACGGGACAAAATCCATCCCACACTGCGCCCAGCCATCACGGTGATGCAGGCAAGCTACCGTCGCGCCTCATTTTTGATCATGCGGACGTCATGGCATGCGGCGCTCCCCGACCTCAAGCGCATCCAGGCAAGCCTCGTCGAGCTGTCCGGCATGCCGACCGTCATATCCGAGACGAACCTGGAGCGGCGGCAGCGCGAGCGCCTGCAGCGGCAACGGATTCCGTTTATCTGCCCCGGCATTCAGGCATACCTGCCCTTTATGGACGAAGAGTACTGGAGCGACACGCCCGACAAGCATGTAAAGATCTACGACCCACGCGAATGGGCGCAGCTGGAGGACTGACTGGGGCAGGCCCGCCCTGGGGCAGGCCCGCCGGCGGAAAGCGCATCCCAGATTTCAAGCTCAAACTGGTCCCCACTTTCCCGTCGAACCCTCAACCGGAAACCGTGTCCCGGAATCAGCGCTCGAAACGGGATATCATTTCCGATAGAACCCTCAACCGGAAAGCACATCCCAGAATCAGCGCTCGAAACGGGACGTACCTTCCGCAGCCGCTACAGCAACGCCTCGGTCCAAGCCGCTTCCTTAAAGCCGGGGATCGCAAAGTCGTCGCCCACCAGTAGCGGACGCTTAACCAGCATGCCGTCGGTCGCCAGCAGCTCGCAGCATTCCTGGTCCGTCATACCCTCATCCAGGCGCGCCTTCAGGCCCAGCTCTCGATATTTCATGCCCGACGAGTTAAAGAAGCGTCGCACCGGCAGCCCCGAACGAGCAATCCAGGTCGCAAGTTCATCGGCCGTGGGATTGTCCGTAACGATATCGCGGTCGATATACTCAACCCCATGTTCGTCCAGCCATGCCTTGGCCTTTTTACAGGTCGAGCACTTGGGATATCCAACAAACAGTACGGTCATGGGAATCCTCCGAATGTAGATCGGCCAACGCAGGTACACACCATACGAGGCGCCTTCGCATGGTGAGGCAATTGTAGCCCACGGGTCACACGCTAAACGAACCATACCCCGAATCCGCGTTTGATGAACGGCAGCAGCTCCATTGCCTCGGGCGTGATATGGCCTGCAACGTTCATACGCTCGTCGCCGGGAAGATCGACCCGCGCAATCTCAAGCTCACCTTCGTAGCGCCCATAGCCGCTATTGCTCACAGCGATCGACCCCGTCTTTCGCGGCACGCCGACACTGGTGTCCGTCGGCACGAAATCCGGCTTAAGCGTCGTGCGCGACTCCTGAGACCTAAAGATGAGGGCGCTCGAATCGGGCCGGTCGTGATGAATCTGCCCGCGCACATAGGCATAGCCGGGGTCAAGCTCGCATTGCAAATCCACGTATCCGGCAGAAACTTGAGCAAACTGCGCCCAACCCGCATCGGAAAGATCGGGGTCGCCGACCAAAACAATGTCGCAATCGGCGCCGTGTGCGAGCTCAAGCATGTTGAGGGCAACCTTCGACGCGCGACCGCGCTGCGCCTCAACCGTCGGCAGTCCCTCGAATACCGGCCCGCGAACGTTGGCGTCACCTGGCACAAAAGCCATGATTTCGAAGCCAAGCGCCGCAAGACGAAGATTCGTCCGAGCAATGTCCTCCAGAGCTAAACCGGTATAAGGCTTGGGATAAAAATTGTGGCAGGCGGCAAAACGAGTCACATCGGCACCGGCTTCTCGCCACGATGCGATTTCATCAGAACTCACCGTCGACGCATTGACCACAATGCGAAATTCACCGGACAGCTCCGCGACCCGCTGGGCGCTAAAGCCATAGTCCAAACGAAGGTATTCCAGCCCCAGATCGCGCAGATCTTCGATACGCTCAAGCCCGAGCAAATCGCACGTGCGCGGTCCCACATCGGCAATGAGCGCAATGCCGCGGGCGGAAAGCAGCGACAGCACATGACGGACCTTATCGGCATACGCCGCTCCCCCATCCTCGGGAATATGCAGTGAGGTAAACGCATAGCGCGCACCCGCCGCAGCACCACGCTCAATCGTCCGCTCAATATCCTGCAGAGGGCTGGAAAGATAAATCGAAATACCCGTTTTCACGCTTCAACGCTCCTTTAAAAAAGGCCGGCGGAGCAGTTAGCCCCGCCGGCACAACCATAGCATCAAGAAATCTTCCGCGCGCCGCGAGCCCTGAGCAACACGGCTCGCGGTATCAAACTACTCGCCAAAGAACTCGTTGATCTTCTGCTCGTCGACGCCAAAGAACCACGTCAGGACAAAGCCGGCGGCATAAGCAAGCAGCATAGCGGCAACGTAGCCGAGCTGCTGGCCAGGAACGACGATCAACAGGCCAAACAGACCGGAAACACCCTGGGAAACCGTGCCGATGTGAAGCAGCGCCGCAAGCGCGCCGCCAAATCCGGCACCCAGGCAGGCCGTCACAAACGGACGAACGAGCGGCAGCGTAACGGCATACATCAGAGGCTCGCCCACGCCCAGGATTCCAACGGGAATGGACTCTGCGACGTACTTCTTGAGCTTGGCGTTCTTGGTCTTAAAGTACAGCGCCAGACCGGCACCGACCTGGCCGCCGCCAGCCATCATAAGGATGGGCAGCAGGTAGTTGATGCCCTTGGTAGCGCCGTCGGGATCGTTGAGCATAGCGTGGATCGGTGTGAGCGCCTGATGCAGGCCGACGGACACCAGAGGCAAGAAGCCTGCCGACAGGATATAGCCGCCCAGGACGCCCAGCTTCTCGAAGATAAAGGTGAGGACGCTAAAGATGGCAGTCGTCAGCCATGCGCCAACCGGCTGGATGACGAGCATCAGAGCAAAGGCGCCGATGATGAGCACCAGCAGCGGGGACAAGAACGTGTCGAGTGCGTTGGGCATAACCTTGCGAATCTGACGCTCCATCCAGGCGAAAAACGCACCAGCGATGAGAGCCGCGATCATGCCACCCGCTGCGGGGTTGTACTGCGCACTGGTGAGCGGCAGCAGAATGGCAGTGGCAGGATCAGCCGCGCCAGGCGCAAGCAGGGGCATGGCACTGTTGGCGATACACATCATGCCGGCGATGCCGCCCAGCGCAGCGGAGCCACCAAACTCACGCGCCGCGTTATAGCCCACCAAGATGGGCAGATAGGCAAACAGGGCCCAGCCCATGGAACGAATGCCCTGGTACCACCACTCGCCTGCAAGCGCGCCTGCCGTCGAGACGTTAATGACGTTGCAGATACCGTTGATGAGGCCAGCCGCAATGATGCCGGGAAGCAGCGCGACGAAAACATTGGAAATCTTCTTGAGGAAGGCCTGAACCGGCTTAGACTCGTACTTGGCCTTCTGCGCGGCCTTGTTTGTGGCCGCAGCGTCAACCACGCTCTCGTCAGCAACGCCTTTCGCGAGGCCGGTGAGCTTGGAGAACTCCTCGAGTACCTTATTCACCCTGCCCGGACCCAGCACGATCTGCATCGTGTCATCCTCAACCAGGCCCATCACGCCGTCGAGCGCCTTAATACCCTCCGTGTCGACGTTGCCCGTGTCTTTGACGGTCACGCGCAGGCGCGTCATGCACGCCGCGTTTGCGAGCACGTTGTCTTTACCGCCCAAAAGGTCCAGCAGCTTTTGAGCCAGCTCTTTGTTCGTCATAACTCCTCCTTGTATTGGGTATCTCGTCTAGATGTCATATCAGCTCACGCCGTGCACCTATTGGACATCGGCATTGCTCTTCTCATGGCCACTCACCGCAGTACGGACATGGCCGTGCGCCCGTTCAAGAGCTACCGCAGCCTGCTCGGCATCGCAGTCCAACAGCACCGAGACAATAGCGGTTTTTACGTGGCCGCCGGCATCCGCAAGCGCCTGAACAGCGCGCTCGCGCGTGCAGGCGGTCGCTTCCATCACGATGTTCTGGCCGCGCACCACCAACTTCTCGTTCGTCTGCTGCACATCGACCATCAGGTTTTGGTACACCTTGCCAATCTTGACCATGGCACCGGTCGAAATCATGTTGAGAATGAGCTTTTGGACCGTTCCCGCCTTGAGCCTCGTTGAGCCGGTCAGCACCTCGGGACCGGGCACGGGCTCAATGGCAAGATCTGCGCTCTCCCCGATCTTCGACCCTTGGTTGCAGGCAATTGCAATGGTCTTGCACCCAGTTGCCTTGGCGTACACAAGGCCGCCCACCACATAGGGAGTACGACCGCTTGCCGCCAGGCCAACGACAAGATCCTTGTCCGAAAGTCCACGCTCCCGCAGGTCGTTCGCGCCAAGCTCCTCGCTGTCTTCGGCACCTTCGACAGCCTTGATAAACGCCGTCTCGCCCCCGGCAATGAGCCCGACAACCAGATCGGGCGATACGCCAAACGTAGGCGGGCACTCCGAAGCGTCAAGCACGCCCAAACGACCACTAGTGCCCGCGCCCATGTAAAAGACGCGACCGCCGCGCTCGAGCGCCTCGGCAGCCCAGTCGATTGCCGTGGCAACCTGTGGCAACACTTTCGTAACCGACTGGACGGCGCGAAGGTCCTCATCGTTCATCGTCGTGACGATTTGCAGCGATGTCATCGTGTCGAGGTCCATTGACTTTTGATTTCGCTGTTCTGTCGTGAATTTCGTTAAATCAAGCATTTTGTTCACCTCATCTTTCCTGTTTCTCGATGTAGTTTTGCTTGATGGCATGCGTCGCCCGTTCGTAATCGCTCGCAACGTAAGCAGCGTAGAGGGCATCGACAACCATAAGCTGGGCCATACGCGAGGCCATGGCACCGCTGCGGACCAAGGGCTCGCTTGCAGCAACGCCGAGCACGGCATCGGCCACGGTGGCAAGCTTGGACGATCCGTCTACCTTGGTCACGGCCACAACGGGACAGTTGTGGCGTTGGGCCTCGGCAGTGCAGTCCAGCACTTCTTGCGTTAAGCCCGAGTAGCTAAAAGCAATGCCGATATCGCCTTCGTGCATGTTCTTGGCGCACAAGAGTTGGTCGTGCCAGTCATCGTACAGATGGCATTCCTTGTCGACACGCATGAGCTTTTGTGCCAGATCGTGAGCAACTAAGCGAGAAGCACCAATACCGAACAGATTGACCATGCGCGCCTGCTTAAGATAGGCTGCGCATCGTTCCAAAACGGTGTAATCGAGTGTTCGCGCCGTCGCCTCGATCGTACGCACGTTGCTTTTCATCACCTTCCCCACGATTCGCTCGACGCTGTCATCCATGGAGATGTCCTCGAGGGCAACGTCCTTTCTGTCGCCCAAGAGCGCAAGTTCGGCAATCAGTTCGCGCTGAAACTCCTTGTAGCCCGCAAAACCCAAACGCTTGCAAAAGCGCAAAATGCTCGAGGGCGAGGAGAACGTGGCATCGGCAAGACCGCGGACGGACAGCCCGACCACCTCATGCGGATGAGCGCTCACATATGCGATGACATTGCGTTCTGCCGGGCTCGCGCTGAGCTCACGCTCACGAAGCCTTAAAAGCAATCCGTTTGCCATCTCAAACACCTCCGTTGAGAAGAATTAAAGACCAAAGAATGATTCGTACCGGATATAAACAGCTTTTACGGTACATTGTGCCGCATCATGGTGCACAAGGGGCGAGCGTTCTACCGCTCGCCCCTCAAATCCGACCGCTCGGAAATACACGCGACACAAAATGATTCATCGAGGTCGCATTATTCGTAACAGAGTTGTTAACGGCGTCTCGCATGGGCGCCAATGGGACAGGTCGCGCGCTGAACCAGCACCGCCGCCAGCAGTACCAACAACATGGCGGCAATGTAGCCCGCGGCATCGAAGCCCAGATCGATCATGTCGAAATGACGACCAGGAACAAAGATCTTGTGCACTTGGTCACCGACAGAGCAGACGGCGCAAAAGAGCAGAGCGACTACGTACCGGAATCGCGCGCATGGCAGGCACTCGCCCAGGCATGCCGCTGTCGCCGAAGCAAACAGTCCTACAAAGAAGAACTCAACGGTATGTGCGACGCGACGAATGTTGACACCCATCCACAGACGAACGGGTGCAAGCGGGTCGGAATGGGCGACGGTGGCCTTTGAGCCCGCGCCCCCGGCGGCATCTCCCGCCTGGGACTCCTGCGCGGCGTCTGGCCGCACGTCCGCAGCCCGTCCTTCCACCGCACGCGCGGTGGACTCGCTGAGCGACGACGTCTGCTCCACGTTTTGCTCCGTCAGTATCCAAATACTTGCCAGCGTCACGACCAGCAGGACAACCGAAATCCATCCGACTATGTGCTTCACACGCGCCAAGAGCTAACCTCCGTCATTTTTTGAGCAGCAGCGAGTGTACCCCCAAATGCAGTTGTCGCCGTAGCGGAATCCAAAATGTTCGAATCGGGGCGCCAAAGGACCGTGGCGCCCCTACTCCGTCTCGCGCATCCAGCGATTGAACGTCCCCACGCACACGCCTAGCCGCTTTGCCGCCTGACTCCGCGTGATATCACCCGCCTCGTAGGTATCGCGCACCAGCTCGAATTGCGGAGGACAGGGCTTGCGGGGCCGGCCAAAGCGCACGCCGCGCGCTCGTGCCGCCGCAATGCCCTCGGCTTGGCGCCGGTGAATGTTCTCGCGCTCCACCTGCGCTACATAGCTCAGCAGCTGCAAAACAATATCGGCAATCAACGCACTCGTCACGTCCGACCCACCACAGTCTCTGGCGCGCGTGTCGAGCAATGGCATGTCCAGCACCACGATGGCGGCGCCGAGCTCTTTGGTTATGCACCGCCATTCCTCGAGGATCTCGCTGTAGTTACGGCCCAGCCGATCAATGGAAAGTACCACCAGCACATCACCGGAATCCAACGCGCACAGCAGCTCGCGATACCGCGGTCGATCGAAGTCCTTGCCACTCGCATGGTCGGCAAAGATATTCGCCGGTTCCACGCCATAGGCGCCCAGCGCATCCAGCTGCCGATTCAGATTTTGATCACGCGAGCTCACCCGCGCATACCCGTACACCGTTGTCATCTCATCCCCGCTCTCTCGTAGACCTCCCAAAAAGGAACAGGTTTATTTTGGTAGGTTTTATCTCCCCTATAGCAGGCGGAAGACGCAAGCGCGCGGGCGGCAAGACGATTGAACCGCCACAAAAAAGGCGGCCCCAAAAGACCGCCCCGTTCTCTATCAATCACCAAATTCCGGCTAATGAATAAGCCTGAAATCCAAGTGCCCGCGCGTGGTGTTGACGCGCGAGACCTCGATGATCACGCGCTGCCCCAGCTCATAGCGAGTCCCCGTGTCGGCGCCCGTGAGCGTGAGCGCGTCTTCATCAAACTCGAACCACTCGTTGCCCAGGCTCTTGATCGAAACCAAACCCTCAACCTGTGTCAGATCCAGGCGCACAAAGAGGCCCATGCTGCTGACCCACGAGATCGTTCCGGCGTAGCGCTCGCCCAGGCGGTCCTCGTAGTACTGGGCGATCTTGATCTTTTGCGTCGCATGGCTGGCGGCGTCGGCCGCACGCTCGGCATCGCTGCACGCGCGGCAGATTTGCGGCAGGATGCGCGGCAGGGACTCGCGGCCCTTACCGATCAGCCGCGGCGTACGCACCAAGGCGTCCTTACCGCCCAGCCGCTCGTAGGCCAGCTGCAGCTTGAGTACGCGATGCACTACCAGGTCGGGATAGCGGCGAATGGGACTCGTAAAGTGGCAATAGCACGGCGCGGCAAGTGCAAAGTGGCCCTCGTTGCGCGGCTTGTACAGTGCGCGCTGCATACTGCGCAGCAGCAACGTGTTGACGAGCGGCGCGTTGGCCGTACCGGCTGCGGCATCAACCGCCGCCTGCAGCTCGTCGGGGCTTCCCAGGGCAATGCCTGCCGCGCGACGGTCATCGATGATGCCCAGCTGTGCCAGCGCCACGGCGGCACCGTGCAAGCTGTCGGGACTGGGATCGTCGTGCACGCGATAGCAGGCCTCGATATCGCGGTCGGCCAGCCACTCCGCCACGCACTCGTTGGCCAGCAGCATGGCTTCCTCAATCAGCGACGTGGCACACGAGCGCTCACGGGCCACGATCTGCACGGGCACGCCGTCCTCGTCCAACAGCGCACGGATCTCGGCCGTATCAAAGTCGACCGAACCGCGTGCGCGACGAATACGACGGCGAAGCTCGGCGAGCTCGTTGGCAGCTACGAGGAAATCCCCCAAGTCGACGTTATAGCCGCGAGCGGTCTCCTCGCACGCAAGCCCGCGCTCGAGCGCTTCCTCGCGCGAGGCTTCAACCGCGGCAACATCCTCGGCGGCACCCTCCAGCACCGAATACTCCACCGCACCGGCACGTACCAGCAGCGCCTCGGCGCCGTCGTAGTCCATGCGCACGCGCGAGCGAATCACGCTGGGATAGGGATCGTAATGGCGCACGCGACCCTGCGCGTCGAGCTCAATGTCGACAGTAAACGCCAAACGGTCCTCGTCGGGACGCAGCGAGCACAAATCGTTCGACAGGCGCTCGGGCAACATAGGCAGCACGCGATCGGCAAGATACACCGACGTCGTGCGATGGCGGGCTTCCAGATCGATATGTCCATCCCAGGCAACATAGTGCGAAACGTCGGCAATATGGACACCCAGCTTATAGCCACCCTCGGGCGTGCGCTCCAGCGAGATGGCGTCGTCAAAGTCGCGCGCGTCGACCGGGTCAATCGTAATGACAAAGCGGTCGCGCAGGTCTCGGCGGAGCGGGTCCTTGAGTGCCGAGGCCACATCGAGCGAAAGTGCCTCGGCCTCGGCTAGCGCGGCCTCGGGATAAGTATCGGTATAGCCATAACGCGCCATCACATACTGAACGCCCAAATCGGGCGCATCATCGCCGCCAATACGGCGCTCGATCGTCACGGTGCCCGATTCCAGGCGCGTCGGATACGTCAAAATGCGTGCGACGACCGCATCACCCGGATGAACGCCCAAGCGCTCCGCCGAAGTGTCCTCCGGCAGAATAAAGAAATCGGCCTTAAGGCGAGAATCAAGCGGCTCGATCACCCCGAGCGGGCCGGCGGTCTGGTACGTGCCCACCACACTAATGGCTGCACGCTCGACGACGCCCTCGATTACGGCGCGTCGCTCGCCATGCGGGCTGTTCTTAATGCTCACGGCAACGGTATCGCCGTCCATAATCTCGCGCTTGCCGCGGCCCATGACCTTGTAGTCGCCGTTTTCGGTTACAACGTAGGCGCTGTGCTCATGGAGCTGCACGCGTCCGGTCAGACTCGGGCGACGCTCGCTGCGTACCGGCCCGCGCTTATTGCGAGCTCCACGCTTATGCTTGTTATTGCGCCCCATGGCGCCTCCTTACTATCGATGGCCGTTTACACCCCAAGAGTCTACCCAAATGATCCCTAGGGGACGGCAGGATTGCGGATCACATGGATAGACCAGCGCCACGATGATCCGCAATTCTGCCGTCCCCTAGGGGACAAAAAACGGGCCGCCCCAAAAGAGACGACCCGTTGAAGGAACGAATTCCAAGCACACCTACACGCGCAGATAGCGGCGCATGGCGATGGCGGAACCAAAGAGACCGATAATGACGCCGACCAGAATCAGTGCGGCGTAGGTCACCAGGTAGTACTGCATCGGCAGCGCAAACGACATCCAGCCGATGCTCTCCTGCAGACGCGGAACCATCAGGTTACGCAGCAGCTCCAGCACGCCGATGGAAAGCAGCGAGCCCAAAATGGCCTGCAACACGCCCTCGGTAATGAACGGTCCGCGAATAAAGCCGTTGCTTGCGCCCACCAGACGCATGATCGCGATCTCACGACGACGCGCCGTAATGGACAGGCGAATCGTGTTGTTAATGAAAATGAACGCGATAAAGGTCAGCAGGCCGACGAGCACCACAGCGGCGATACGGATGTAGTTCGTCACCTGGAACAGGCGGCTCACTTCCTCCTGGCCGTACAGAACGCTCGCGTTAACGTCGCCGTCGTCCGCGATCTTCTGGAAGTCGGCGTTCTTCTTGAGCTTCTGGGCCGTGCTCTCGACCATGGACGGATCGTCCATCTCGATGGCAAACGAAGCCGGCAGCGGGTTCTGACCGTCGAGCGCGCTCATGGTAGCGTCGGCGTTACCCGACATCTTGCTCGTGTACTCGGCCAGCGCGTCGTCCTTGTCCTTGTACGTCACGGACTTGACGTTGCTCCACGTCTTGAGCTCGGCCTCAAAGGCCTGAACATCTGCCTGGTCGGCGTCATCGCTAATAAAGGCGTTGATGACGACCTGATCCTCGACGGTGCCGATCACGGAGTTCAGCATCGCGGAACCCATAATGAACAGGCCGATGATAAACAGCGAAAGGAAAATCGTGATGACGGCGCCGAGCGAGGTGGTCCAGTTACGGAAGAAGTGGCTGATTGCCTCTTTGAGCGAGTAGCCCACGTTAGTTGGTGCCATAGTTGCCGTAACCTCCCCTCTCCTGGTCGCGGATTACGTGGCCGCCCTCGAGGGCGATCACGCGACGGTGCATGCTATCGACCATCTCGCGGTCGTGCGTAGCGACGATCACGGTGGTACCGGTGCGGTTAATGCGCTCGAGCAGCTTCATGATGCCCAGCGAAATCGCCGGGTCGAGGTTGCCCGTGGGCTCGTCGCAAATCAGCAGCGGCGGGCGGTTGACCATAGCGCGGGCAACGGCCACGCGCTGCTGCTCGCCACCGGAAAGCTGATCGGGCAGCGAGTCCATCTGGTCGGCCAGACCGACCAGACGCAGCACCTCGGGCACCTGGCTGCGAATGACGCCCTTGGGCTTGCCGATGCACTGCAGGGCAAACGCCACGTTTTCGTAGGCGGTCTTTTGCGGCAGGAGCTTAAAGTCCTGGAACACGGCGCCAATCTGACGACGCAGGAACGGGACCTTGCGGTTCTTGATCTTCATGAGATCCTGGCCGGCGACCAAAATGCGACCGCTTGTGGGCTTGACGTCGCGGTTGAGCGTCGACAGCAGCGTGGTCTTACCCGAGCCGGAGTGACCGACCAAAAAGACGAACTCGCCCGGATAGATCTCGATGTTAATGTCGTCGAGTGCGGGCTTGTTGGGCTGCGCCGGATAGATCTTGGTGACGTGCTCCATAAGGATGACGGGCTCGACACCGGCCTGCTTGGCCATCTTTTTGCGGCTGGCCTGCGGGTCGATGGGCGCAAACACCGACGTGAAGTCGGGGTTGTTGAGCGCGTTGTCGAGGCTTGCGACCTCGGCGGCCTGATCGCGCTCGACCACGGGAGCCGCAGGCTGCGTGGGGTCGGGAATGCCGGCAAAAAGACCGGACTGCGCGGGCTGCGGCGTGGGAGCCGCAGGGGCCATGGGATCGGGGATGCCGGCCATGGTAGGCTGCGGCGTGGCGGCGCTCATCTGAGGCTGAGCCACGCGAGCGGTCACCGCCTGAACGGGCTCAAAGCCAGCCGTGCCGGAAAGCGCAACATCGTTGTTGGGGTTGTAGGCAAAGGGATCTGCCGCCGGCTGTGCCTGATCTGCCGGCTGTGCGGGGATCGGGCTAAACAGCTGATCCTCTGAATCCGGAGTGGCGAAACGACTGCCCGCGGCGCTCGACTGCGTCTTGGGGGCTTCATCGCCCGCACCGGAGGTACGGAAGTGGTTACCCACTGGTGCTCCTTATCGTCGTGCGTTTAAACTACATGAGCGCTTTGTATTTTAGCAGGATTGCCTTTGCTGCACATAAGAAGCATGGCGGGCTTTGGGTTCTGTCCGGCCGGGCACAGGGTTACCTCCCAAATCGTCCTCGGACATGTCGGAGCCCCCGCTGCGCGCTTCGCGCTGCGGGGGCTCCTCCGTCCTGCGGAAAGATTTGGGAGGTAACCCTGTGCCCGGCCTGCGGCTGCTAAGGGGCCTCTTTAGAAGTTGCGGTGAAATAGGGACTGTTTTAGCAGTTAAAAGCCCTCATCAGTCCCTATTTCACCGCAACTTATATTGGGGCTCATTGTTGCGCAACTTGGGTTGGGGTTTTCGTTTTACAGTTGAGTTAGAAAGATGGTTCTCGGCTTGCTGGAGGTTGATATGGTTTGTCCGTATTGTGGTGCTGAGCTTGCTGATGGTGCACGGTTTTGCGTGGGATGCGGAGCCGCGCTTGCTGATGGGCCAAAGACTATGCCTGTAGCCGAACCTGCGGTTGCGCCGGCACCTGTGGGTTCGCCCGCTCCCGGTAAGAAGCCTAAGAAAGGCGTCGTGATCGCCATCGTCTGCACAGCAATACTTGTTGTTGGCGGGGGCGGTGGGCTGGCGTATCACCTGTATCAGCAGCATGTTCAGGAGCAGGAGCAGTATGAGTCGGCGCATTCCAAGCATGCGCTCGTGGTGAGCGTAAAGGCTGAAGGGTGGGACACCGATAACGGCGCTTCGCGTGTGCCGGTGCGCGTAAAGGGCAAGACGGTCGACGGAAAGAAGGTCGACAAGGTCGAATATGTCGCTTCCGACGGCTCGGGCATCAAGCTTATCCAGGGCAAGTACACGCTCAAGGCGGCAGGCTCCCCCATCGCCGCCGATGGCACTATCTACCAGGTGCCTTGCACAAAGGCCGAGCTTACGATCGACGACGCTTTTGCTAAGGGCGAGAAGATCGACTTGGCAGAACTCGCCGAGCAGGATTCGGTTTTGGACTTTACGCCCATCGATGCTGTCGACGTGACCGACGACGAGATCAACGATGCCGTGACACTCGCCATGGCATACAAGGGTAAGGACGCGCCCAACGTCGATGCGCTGCAACACGCCGCAACGAACCGCCGCGACACCGCCGTCGCGGCCAAGAAAGCCGCCGAAGAGGAAGCGGCGCGCCAGGCCGAGGAACAGCGCAAAGCCGCCGCACGCCACATCGAGGCCCAAACCTTCAGTGTCGACCTGCCCGAGTACTGGGATGGTAGGGTGACAGCAGAAGTCGACGGAGATTCGATATGCTTATATTCGACCGCCTATCCAGATAAGTACATCGGCAGTCTCACCGGATACGACCACGAAGCACAGGTTGGTGGCGATGTCAGCGGCTCGTTGGTAAAGGACATCAACCTTGGCAGCGGTCACTATGTCGAGATTTGGATTCGTCGCTGGGCCTACGACGCCGCGACGGCTCATCTTTCCAAATTCTCATCGAGCTCGAGCGCCTGCTCTGATGATGCCGCCCGCGAGACCCTCGACTTACAGTCCTTGGGAGCCGTCTCATTCGATACCATTGTCTCCGAAATGAAAGCGACAAACGCGCAGGAATCCAAAACGCTCTTCAAGGCAGACGAAATCTTTGCCGGCACCCTGGCCCCGACCGTAAAACCTCTCTAGCTTCTTTCCCTGCCGTCTCCAAACGCAAAGCCGGGGTGCCCCCACATGGAAGGCACCCCGGCTTATTTATTGCCCAATGCGGGAACGGCTCTCAAGGTAAGGCCAACGCAAAATGCCTTAGGCCAAGAACTCCTTGGTGGTCGCCACGATGTTGGCGGCGTCCAGGCCGTACTTGTGCAGGAGCTCGGCACCCGGGCCGGACTCACCGAAGGTGTCGTTGACGCCAATCTTCTTAAGCGGCGTCGGGCACTGCTCGCACAGGACGTCGGCAACGGCGCTGCCCAGGCCACCGATCACGGAGTGCTCCTCGACGGTCACGACGTGGCCGGTCTTGGTGGCACTCTTGACGATCAGGTCGGCATCGATGGGCTTGATGGTGTGCATATTGATGACCTCGGCATCGATGCCCTCGGCAGCGAGCTGCTCAGCGGCCTCGAGGGCCTCGCCGACCATCAGGCCGCAGGCGATGATGGTGACGTCGGCGCCCTCGCGCATGACGATGCCCTTGCCTACCTCGAACTTGTAGGTCTCGGGGTCGTTGATGACCGGCGAGGCCAGACGGGCAAAGCGCATGTACACGGGACCGTCGCACTCGTAGGCGGCGCGCGTCACGGCGCGGGCCTCGACGTCGTCGGCGGGAACAATCACGGTCATGCCGGGGATGACGCGCATCAGGGCGATATCCTCGCAGCACTGGTGCGTGGCGCCGTCCTCGCCCACCGAGATACCGGCGTGCGTGGCACCGATCTTAACGTTAAGGTGCGGGTAGCCGATGGAGTTGCGGACTTGCTCAAAGGCGCGGCCGGCGGCGAACATGGCAAAGCTGCTCGCGAAGGCGACGCGGCCGGTGGTTGCGATACCGGCGGCAACACCCATCAGGTTGCTCTCGGCAATGCCCACATCGAAGAAGCGGTCGGGGCAGGCTGCCTTGAACTTGCCAGTCTGCGTGGCGGCGGCCAGGTCGGCGTCGAGGACCACAAAGTCATCGTGCTCGTTGGCGAGCTCGACGAGGGCCTCGCCGTAGCTTACGCGCGTGGCGATTTTCTTGACGTCTGCCATCCTAGAGCTCCTCTCCGGCGGCCGTGAGCTCTGCCATGGCCTGCTCAAACTGTTCATCGTTGGGGGCCTTACCGTGCCAACCCACCTGGTTCTCCATAAAGGAGACGCCCTTGCCCTTCATGGTCTCGGCGATAATGGCAGTCGGCTGACCCTTGGTGGCGCGGGCCTCGGCAAAGGCGGCGCGGATCTGATCGAAGTCGTTGCCGTCGGCGAGCTCCACCACGTGGAATTTGAAGGCGCGGAACTTGTCGGCGAGCGGCATGGGGTCGTTGACCTCCTCGACGGGGCCGTCAATCTGCAGGCCGTTGTGGTCGACGATCACGCAGAGGTTATCGAGCTGCTGGTTGCCGGCAAACATGGCGGCCTCCCAGACCTGGCCCTCCTCGCTCTCGCCGTCGCCCAGCAGGGCGTAGGTGCGGTAAGTATCGCCCCAGTGCTTGGCGGCAACGGCCATGCCCACGGCGGCGGAGATGCCCTGGCCGAGCGAACCGGTGGACATGTCGACGCCCGGGGTGTCGTTCATGTTGGGGTGACCCTGCAGGTGGCTGCCGATGTGGCGCAGCGTCTCGAGATCCTCCTTGGGGAAGAATCCGCGCTCGGCGAGCACGGCGTACAGACCAGGCGCGCAGTGACCCTTGGAAAGCACGAAGCGATCGCGGTCGGCCTTGCGGGGGTCGGACGGGTCGACGTTCATTTCCTCAAAGTACAGATAGGTCATGATGTCGGCAGCGCCGAGCGAACCGCCCGGATGGCCGGACTTGGCAGCGTGCACGCCGGTGACGATGCCCTTCCTTACCTCGTTGGCAACCTTTTTGAGCTCTTCGTCGCTCATTGTGCCTTCCTTTCATCCTCTTTAGACAAGATGCGCACGGCACAGAAGGTCGTCCCAACCCAGCCGCGATGCACGTACGTCATTCATTATGCTGGAAACTGGAAGCTTTACCAGAGTATTTATCATTATTTGAGCAATTTAGCAGGCAGAACCGCTGATGAAACGGTTTATCAATGTGAAAGTCTTTTGGATGGAACGCAGTCGGCCCTACGCGTTAATGTCCTTGAAGCCCTCACCGAAAGTTTCTGTAACGTCGGCCACGGTCACGATGGCGCGCGGGTCGCGCTCGCGAACAATGGTCTTGAGCGTGTTGAGCTCGCGACGGCTCACGATGACCATGATCACCGGCTTCTCGGCGCCCGAGTACATGCCGGTCGCCTTAAACTTGGTGCAGCCGCGGCCCAGGCCATACATGATGTCGGCCGCGATATCGGGAAACTTGTCCGAGATGATGAGCACCATACGGCGCCTGTTGCCGCCGTCGACCACAGCATCGATCACGTAGCCGCTAATGACCATCGAAAGGCCCGCATATAGCGCGTTTTCGACCGAAAAGACCGGGGCCGACAGCGCGCACACGGCAACATCGATCGCCATGACGGTGGAGCCCACCGGTAGCGACGTATTGCGCGAGATAATCTGACCGATGGTGTCAGAGCCGCCAGTGTTGGCACCGGCACGCAGCACCATGCCGTAGCCGATGCCCGTGATAATGCCGCCCCACATAGCGGGCAGCATCAGATCGGCATGTGCCAGCGGCGCCACAAACGGAGCGAACAGGTCGGTGAAAAAGCCCAGCAGCACAAAACCCGTCGCCGTCTGCACCACGTAGAACATGCCACCCTCGCGCATAACCACCAGCAGCAGCAAGGCGTTCATCACGATAGTTTGGATACCGACAGGCAGCGAGACGCCATGAGACGCACCGACCGCCTGGATAATCGTGGCGAGACCCGTAACGCCGCCGGCGGCAAGGCCGTTGGGGATCAAAAACAAGTCTGTCGCGATAGCTGCCAGGGCGCAGCCAAACATAATCTTGGGCAAGTCATGAAAGAAGTTCATCGAAAGAATGCGCTTGATGTCCAGACGATATGCCATGCTGCCTCCCTCAAAAAAGCGCACCCAAACGAGTGCGCTTTGAACTTCTTGCTGTATTCGATTCTACCGATTCACCGGGCAAATACCACCCCTGCGAAGTGTTTGCATCGACCCGGAGCCAATCATGTGCCTAGGCAGACGATGCTTCCGCATCGGCGTTGCCGGTTGCCCAACGATGGTAGCCGATCACAAACGGATCCAGATCGCCATCGTCGAGAACGGCCTCGACGTTGCTGGTCTCCACGCCCGTGCGCAGGTCCTTGACCATCTGATACGGGTAGAGCACGTAGCTGCGAATCTGGTTGCCAAAACCGATCGTGGTCTTGGGCCCGCGAATCTCATCCAGGGCCTCGGCGCGCTTCTCGAGCTCGATCTCGTACAGACGGGCCTTAAGAATCTGCATGCACGCGGCCTTGTTTTGAATCTGGCTGCGCTCGTTTTGGCAAGTGACAACGATGCCGCTGGGAAAATGCGTAACGCGTACGGCGGAGTCGGTGGTGTTGACGCCCTGACCGCCCGGGCCGCTCGCGTGATACACGTCCACACGGATATCGTCGGGACTGATCTCGATGTCGATATCGTCAGGCAGCACGGGAATGACCTCGACGCCGGCAAACGTGGTCTGGCGGCGCTTCTTGTCGTCGGTGGGGCTAATGCGCACCAGACGGTGGACGCCGGCCTCGGCGCGCAGCATGCCAAACGCGTCCTTGCCCTCGACGGTAAAGGTCGCACGGTCGATGCCGATGACCTCAGCCGCGGGACAGTCGTTAATGGTGACCTTCCAGCCGCGACGCTGGCAGTACTTCATGTACATCTTAAAGAGCATGAAGGTCCAGTCCTGCGCCTCCAGGCCACCCTGTCCGGGCTTGATGGTCACAATCGCGTCGCCGTGATCGAACTCACCGGTAAACCAGCTCGAAAGCTCGAGCTCGTCGATAGCGCGGGCCAGGCGTTCTGCCGTAGCGGCAGCCTCCTCGCGCAATGCGGCGGCATCGGGGTCGTCGCCCATCTCCTCGGCAAGCTCCAGCGCCGCGCGGGCGTCAGATAGCTCGCCGCGCGCGGTATCCACGGCAGCGATATCTTCCTTGGCGCGAGCGATCTCCTCCATGGTTGCGCGAGCGGCGTCGGCGTCATCCCAAAAGCCGGGGGCCACGCTTTTTGCCTCGAGCTCGGTCACGCGCGTGCGCTTCTCGTCCAAATGAAGATACGACTCGACCTCGCCGAGCCGGTCCGCAAACGCGTCCAGCTCGGCGGGCGTTACCTCTAAAGCCTCGGCCATTAACGATTCCTGCCGTGGCAGTACTTGAACTTCTTGCCGCTGCCGCAGGGGCAAAGGTCGTTGCGGCCCACGTTGACATAAGGGTCATCGCTCTCGGACTTGCGGTAGGTGGTCACCTTGCCGCCGTTGTTGACAGCAGCCGGGCCTCCCTGGACGGCCGTACGAGCCTGAACCTGTGCCTGCTTGCGCAGCACCGAGCTGCCGTTGTCGCCATCGACGTCGGCGGGGCCGGAGAAGCGCGCACCCTCGAGCGCGGGGTCCTCCTTGTGCTCCACGGCCTGCGGGGCGGCCTTGATCTCGATGCGCAGAACGGTGCGCAGGTAATCCTCGTACATGGTGTCAACGAGCATCTGGAAGGCACCATAAGCCTCAGTCTTGTACTCGACCAGCGGGTCGCGCTGGCCAAAGCCGCGCAGTCCGATACCGGTCTTGAGGTAGTCCATCTCCTGCAGGTAGTTCATCCAGCGGGTATCGATGACGCGCAGCATGACCTGAGTGTTGAGCTCGCGCATGAGGTCCTCACCCAGGCGCTCGGCCTTCATGTTGTAGCACTTCTCAACGTATGCCAGGACATCGGCAGCCAGGGCCTCGAAGTCCTCGTCGGGGAACTTGGGCGTATCGATATGCCCGGTGAGCTCCACGACCCACTTGCGCAGGCCCTCGAGATCGCGCTCGCCATCGTGGCTGTCCTTGGTGCAGAACTCCTGCACGCAGCGGTACACGGTGTCGTGCATGACCTCGGTGATGTGGTCGGTCAGGTCCTTGCCGTCCAGAATCTTGTTGCGCTCGGCGTAGATGACCTGGCGCTGCTTGTTCATGACGTCGTCGTACTCAAGAACGCTCTTGCGCATGGAGAAGTTGATGCTCTCGACCTTGTGCTGGGCGCTCTCAACGGCCTTGGAGATGATCTTGTGCTGGATGGGCATGTCGTCGCCCATGTCGGCGGTAACCATCATCTTGGAGACGCGGTCCATCTTGTCGCCGCCGAACAGGCGCATGAGGTCGTCCTCGAGCGACAAGTAGAACTGAGTCTCGCCCGGATCGCCCTGACGACCGGAGCGGCCGCGCAGCTGGTTGTCGATACGACGGGACTCATGGCGCTCGGTGCCGATGACGGTCAGGCCGCCGGCGGCAAGCACGCGCTCGCGCTCGGCCTTGCAGGTCTCCTTGGCCTCGGCGTTAAACTGCTCGAGCTGCTCGGGCGTCACGTCCTCCATGGTCAGGCCCTCGTACTCAAGGCGCTCGCGCACCAGCTCGTCGGGGTTGCCACCCAGCAGAATGTCGGTACCACGACCGGCCATGTTAGTAGCGATGGTCACGGCGCCGTAGCGTCCGGCCTGGGCAACGATATGAGCCTCGCGCTCGTGATGCTTAGCGTTGAGGACCTCGTGCGCGATGCCGCGCTTGGTAAGGGCGGCCGACAGCTTCTCGGAGCTTTCGATGGAGACGGTGCCCACCAGGACCGGCTGGCCCTTGGCGTGACGTCGCTCGACGTCGTCGGCAACGGCGTTGTACTTGGCCTGGATGGTGCGGTACACCAGATCCTCGTGGTCAACACGCTGAACGGGCTTGTTGGAGGGGATGACCTCGACGGGCAGCTTGTAGATCTCGCGGAACTCGGCGTCCTCGGTGAGTGCCGTACCGGTCATGCCGGAGAGCTTGTCATACAGGCGGAAGTAGTTCTGCAGGGTGATGGTGGCAAGGGTCTGGTTCTCCTCGCGCACGAGCACGCCCTCTTTGGCCTCGATGGCCTGATGCAGGCCCTCGGAGTAGCGGCGGCCTTCCATGATGCGACCGGTGAACTCGTCGACGATCTTGACCTCGCCGTTAGTGACCACGTACTGCTTGTCGCGATGGAACATGTACTGAGCCTTCAGCGCCTGCTGCAGGTGGTTGACCAGCTGGCCCGAAAGGTCGGCATAGATGTCCTCGATGCCCAGGCGGCGCTCGATCTTCTTAAGACCGCGCTCGGTGGCGGCGATGGTGTGCTTGGCCTCGTCCATGACGTAGTCGCCCGTGGGCTCGACGTCCTCGGTGGCGGTGAGCATGTCGTGCGACACGTCCTCACCGCGCTCCAGGCCGCGCACGGCACGCGCGAAGTCCTTGTAGGTGCTGGCGGACTTGGTGCCGGCGCCCGAGATGATGAGCGGCGTTCTGGCCTCGTCGATCAAGATGGAGTCGACCTCGTCGACGATGGCGTAATGGTGGCCGCGCTGTACGCGCTGCTCGGGGCGGGTGACCATGTTGTCGCGCAGGTAGTCGAAACCGAACTCGGAGTTGGTGCCGTAGGTGACGTCTGCCTGGTAGGCCGGGCGCTTGAGTTCGAGCGGCATGTTGTTCTGGAGCAGACCGACGGTCATTCCCAGGTACTTGTAGATGCGGCCCATCCACTCGGAGTCGCGCTTTGCCAGGTAATCGTTGACAGTAACGACATGCACGCCCTTGCCAGCGATAGCGTTGAGGTAGCCGGCCAAGGTGGAGACCAGGGTCTTGCCCTCGCCGGTCTTCATCTCGGCAATGTGGCCCTCGTGAAGCGCCATGGCGCCGATAAGCTGTACATCAAAGTGACGCATGCCCGTGATGCGCTTTGAAGCCTCGCGCACGGTGGCAAAAGCCTCGGGGAGCATATCGTCGAGCGACTCGCCGTTGGCGTATCGCTCGCGGAACTTATCGGTCTGGGCGCGGAGCTCCTCCTCGGTCATCTTCTCAAACTGGGGCTCAAGACCGTTGATCTCGTCGACGATCTTGTAGTAGCGCTTCAGGTCCTTATCGGATCCAAAGGACAGCAGCTTTGACATGAATCCCATGTGGTTTTCCTTTTTGGCCATCGCCCGCGGCGTGAAACCTTGGGCGAGTTAAACACAGATAATTGTACTTTAGCCAAACAAGGCACCGCCTATGCGGTCGACCTCAACCGCCACGTAATAACTACGACCAACCTGCCAAAAAGGGACTGGTTTATTTTGGCAGCTTTTATCTGGGAAAACGCTGTCTCTCTGCCATTTGGTGCAAACCAACCTGTCCCCTTCGCACCAATCTGGTGCAATGGGGACAGGTTGGTTTGCACCAATAAAATGAAAAGGGCCGCGCACCCCATTGGATGCACGGCCCTTTTGCCATGAATGCGAGCGATTCCTCGGCGAGCTATTTACTCAGCAGCCTCGGTGGTCTCGGCCTCGGCAGCGGCCTCCTCGACGGGAGCCTCTGCGGGAGCCTCGGCGGCCTGCTTGGCAGCCTCCTCGGCAAACTTAGCAGCACGCTTGGCCTTCTCGGCAGCCTTAGCCTCAGCGGCGGCCTTGCGAGCGGCCTCGGCCTCAGCAGCCTTGGCAGCCTTGGCAGCCTTGGCCTCCTCGGCCTTCTTGAGCTGGGCGGCAGCGGCGCCACCGAACTTGTCGGCGAAGCGCTGGACGCGTCCACCGGTGTCGACGAACTTCTGCTGGCCGGTGTAGAACGGGTGGCACTCGTTGCAAAGCTCAACCTTCATCTCGGACACGGTAGCGTGCGTCTTGAAGGTGTTGCCGCAGGAGCACGTCACCGTGCACTCGACATACTGGGGATGGATACCCTGTTTCATGGTAGGACTCCTTATTGGTCAGGCGCTGGTTACCGATCAGCGCATAAGGCGTCTTGGTTTCCGACCAAGACAACAAACTCGGCTATGGTACCACGGCGCCGCGCGTCCCACAAAAGGTTCACGGTCTTTGTGCAATGCGGCGTGGCCAACCTCAGCGAGCACGCACCCCATCGAACCTTCATCCATGTTGCAGACGTGTAACGCCGCAGCAAGCACACCCCTTTTGGCGCCAGACAGGTACAATGATGAACACTGTACCGTAGCGGAGCGCCCCCGCGCGCCGCAACCACGCGAAAGGGTTTCCCATGGCCGAGATCTCGTCCTCCCGCATCGTCATCACCGTCCTTGGCAAGAACCGCCCCGGTATCGTCGCCGGCGTCACCCGTGTTCTGGGCGAGGCCAACGTCGACATCCGCGACATTACGCAGTCCATTATCGAGGACATCTTCACCATGACCATGCTGGCCGATACCGCCGAGTCCAAGCTCGACTTCGCCGAGCTGCAGAAGGCGCTGGCCGAGGCCGGCGAGCTTTCGGGCGTCAACGTGTCCATCCAGCGCGAGGACGTCTTCAACTTTATGTACCGCCTGTAGCGAGCAAGCCGCTGGGGATAGCCTGACGCGCGCATGCCCATGCAAGTCACCCCGATGCGGCCCGGAGAGGAGCGCGCATGGCCTACGACGCCAAGAAAATCTATTACCGCTTCGATGACCACTTGAGCCGCCTGGTTCTGGATTACGAAGCAAGCCGCCAGATTTCGCCTGAGAGCGAAAGCCTCTACCACGGCCTGCCGACCGACCCTTATGACGAGGGCCTGTTTGTTGAGCACAATGTCAAGCGCGGCCTGCGCAATGCCGACGGCTCGGGCGTGGTCGCGGGCCTCACTCGCATCTCGGATGTGCACGGCTACAACAAGGTCGACGGAAAGGTCGTGCCCGATCAGGGCAAGCTCACGCTTCGCGGCTACAGCATCGAGGATCTGGTCAACAATGCCCAGGCCGAGAATCGCTACGGCTACGAGGAAGTCGCCTATCTGCTTATCACGGGTTCGCTGCCCAACAAGGAAGAGCTCGACGGCTTTTGCGAGCGCCTGGGCGCCTTTAGACATCTGAGCGACGAGTACGTCAAAGAGTTCCCTATGACCACGGTGTCGTCGAGCATCATGAACGTGCTCCAGCGCGCCGTGCTGCTGCTCTACGCCTTCGATGCCGAACCAGACGTGATCACGCCCGAGCACGAAATCGACGTCGCCATTTCCATGCTCGCACGTCTCCCGCGCATCGCCGCCTTCGCCCACATGGCCTCGATTGCCAAGCTTCGCGGCTCCGAGGTTCACGTGCCGCACCCCACGCCCGGCCTCTCCACCGCCGAGACCATTCTGCAGGTCCTGCGCGGCGGCATGGCGTTCACCCGCGATGAGGCGATGCTGCTCGACGTGATGCTCATGCTGCATGCCGAGCACGGCGGCGGCAACAACTCCACCTTCGCTTGCCGTGTGCTGTCGTCTTCGGCCACCGACCCGTATTCCGCCTACGCCGCGGCTATCGGCTCGCTCAAGGGCCCGCGCCACGGCGGTGCCAATGCCAAGGTCGTGTCTATGCACGAGGACATCCGCGCGCATGTTTCCAACTGGGAGGACGAGGACGAGGTCGCGGCCTACCTGGGCAAGATCCTCGACAAGCAGGCCTTCGACGGCACCGGCCTCATCTACGGCATGGGCCACGCCGTCTATACGCTCAGCGACCCGCGCGCCGAGGTCTGCCGCCGTTACGCGCGCTCACTGGCAGCCAAGAAGGACTTGGGCGAAGAGTTCGCACTCATCGAGCGCATCGAGCGCCTGGCGCCCCAGGTCATGCGCGACCATGGCATGACCAAGCCCATCTGCGCCAATATTGACCTGTACACGGGCTTTATCTACAAGATGCTCGGCGTACCCGAGACGCTCTTTACGCCGCTGTTCGCCGTCGCCCGCATGGCAGGCTGGTCGGCGCACCGCATGGAAGAGCTCTTCTGCGCGCACCGCATCATCCGTCCCGCGTATCGCCCGGTTATCGAGCCGCTGGAGTACAAGCCGCTCGCCGATCGCTAGGACGCGGACCGTTATAGAACCCGAGCGTGGCCAGGGCATCACCGCCCTCGGCCACGCTTTTTATGCCAGTAGAAAGGATCGCAGCGAATGATTGTGTTTTCCGATATGGATGGAACGCTGCTGACGAGTGATAAGCAGCTGAGCGACGCCACCTGGGCGATGCTCGACGAACTCGCTCGACGCGGGATTGAATTTGTGCCCTGCACGGGACGTCCGCTGTCGGGCGTCTTTGAGCCCATCCTCGCCCATCCCGCCGTGCACTATGCCGTCTGCGCCAACGGTGCCAGCGTCTGGCAGCTCGACGACGATGTGCCCACCGATACCTCACGTGCTACGCGCATTTTGAGCCGACCGCTCGACCGCGCCATCGCCCACCGCGTCCATAGCATTGCCGCCGGCCATGACGTCACCTTCGATATCTTCGCGGACGGGCAGTGCTTCCTCCCCCGCTCGCTCTACACGCGCCTGGACGAATTCTGCGGCGGCGACCCCCACATCGCGGCTTCGCTCAAGCGCACACGAACACCGATCGACATAGATATCGACAGCAAGATCGACGAGGTCGAGACGCTCGAACGCATCGCCATGTACTGGCACGACCCAGCCGATCGCGACGCCATCGCGGCGGAGCTCGACACGCTCGGAGGCATTGAGGTCACGCGTTCGTACGCCATGAATATCGAGGTCATGGGCGCGGGCACCACCAAGGGAACGGCCCTCACGTGGCTATGCGAGCACCTGGGCGAGCGTCTCGCCGACGCCTGGGCGTTCGGCGACAACATCAACGACATCCCCATGCTGCAGGCAGCGGGCCACGGCATGGCCATGATCAACGCCGAGCCCGAGGACCGCGACGCCGCCGACGCCATCACCGAATACGACAACGACCATGACGGCGTCGCCCGCGCCATCATGGCTGCCCTCGCCTAGCAGCAGCAACCCGGCAGGGTAGCTAATTTGGGGACAGTCTTCACGGAGCGCCGCAAGGACCGTCCCCAAGTGCCGGGCAAAATAGGAACGCCTAATGACTAGTCGGCGTATGTGAAGGTGGTGACGTCGAACATGCCCTCGGGGCGGATGCGGAGCGTCGGAATCACCGGCAGGGGCAGGAAGATGATGCCCATGATGGGGTCGAGCGGCGGCTCAATACCCATGGCGCACGCCTTGACCATAAAGTCGTCGTGCTGCGCGGCGACATCCTCGGCCGTGCCTTCGCTCATCAGGCCGCCGAGCGCCAGCGGAATGCGCGCCACGACCTCGCCGTTGCGCACCAGCACGTGACCGCCCTGGCCCACGGCCTCGACGGCAGCCATCATATCGGCCGCGTTGTCGCCCACCACGCACACGTTGTGCGAGTCGTGTCCGATCGTCGAGGCGATGGCACCACCCGTGATGGTAAAGCCGCGCACCCAGCCGCGACCGATATGCTTGCCGACAAGACCCAGGCCAGCGGGACCGTCGCCGTCGACGCCCTCGACCTGCAGCGACACGCCGCGGCCGTGGCGCTCAATCAGCATAATGCGGCGCAGGCCCTCGGCGCTCTCGGGGCGAGCCATGCCCGTGATGGCCTTACCCGGCACCACGTCAATCACAGCCTCGCCCGGCTTAAAGGCATAGTCGAACACGTCGAGCGAAAGCTTCGGCAGCTTAACGGAGGCGCGCAGCTCATCGGCAAGGGCCGCAACCTCGGCCATCTCGGGTGCAATCTCGCCCACAAAGGTGCCGTCCTGCGCCACCAAAGCACCGGCGGCATAAACACGATGCGGAGCCTTGGCAAACGTCAGGTCATTGAGCACCAGCAGGTCGGCACGCTTGCCCGGGGCAATTGCGCCGCGTAGCTCGTGTGGGTCGCGGCAACCGTGGTCCAGGCCAAACGCCTCGGCCGTGGACAGGGACGCCATAGAGATGGCAACCACGGGGTCAATACCGGCCTCGATAGCCACGTGGCAGGCATTGTCGATCATGCCGGTCGAAAGTGCATCGGAGGGAGCGCGGTCATCGGTCGCGAAGCAGCAGCGGCGGGCACGGGCGGGGTTTTCCAGCAGCATCGGCGACAGGTTGGCCAGGTCGTGGCTACACGTACCCTCGCGCAACATCACATACATGCCGCGGGACAGTTTGTCGAGTGCCTCCTCGGGAATCGTCGACTCGTGGTCGGCGATAATGCCCGCCGCGGCATAGGCGTTGAGGTCCTTGCCGGCAACGAGCGGCGCATGGCCGTCGACCTGCTTGGACGGCGTCTGGTTGGCAGCATCGATGCGAGCGCAGGTCTCGGGGTCGGCCGTAAAGACACCCGGCAGGTTCATCATTTCGCCCAGACCAAAGACGTCGCCCGGATGCTCGGCAAAAAACGCCTGCATATCGGCGGCGGTAATCACAGCGCCGGCCTGCTCATCGGGCAGCGCGGGCACGCACGAGGGCATCATGTACTTGATGGAAATGGGCGCGCGGCGGCCGTCCTCGATCATAAAGCGCAGGCCGTCCAGGCCGGAAACGTTGGCGATCTCGTGGCTGTCGGCAATGGCGGTGGTGGTACCGCGCGTCGCCGCCATGCGCGCGTACTCGGCGGGGCGGATGTTCGAGGACTCAATGTGCAGATGTCCGTCGATAAAGCCGGGGGCGATATAGCGACCCTGGCAGTCAATGACCTCGGTCGCCTCGTAGGTGCCGGCGACATCGTCGCGACCGTCGTAGAGCACGCCGGCGATTACGCCATCCTTGACGGCAACGCTACCGGGCGCCACGCGCTGGCCATATACGTCGACAATCTGCGCATTGGTAAACAGCGTGTCGACGGGCACGCGACCCTCGGCTGCATCAATCACAGACCTCATGACCTCAACGGACATACATACTCCTTTACCTGTAGAAATAACTGCGGAGCGGACGAGCCTTCACCGCAGCAAGCCAATAGCAATTGTATGCCCAAACGATGGGTCAACAATACGCCTCTCCGCTTAACGGCACCGCCAAATGATCCCTTGGGTGCGGAAGAAAAGTTGCGGTGGAATAGTTCCTGCCTGGGCGCCGTATGGCATTTTTAGGAACTATTTCACCGCAACTCAAAGGGCCGCAGCCGGAATCGTTCCGGCTGCGGCCCTATTGCACATGTTAGGTTGACCTACTTGCTAGACCAACTTAAAGCCCTTGCGCTTGCCTACGGAGAGGGTGTCGCCCAGCTTGAGGGCGCTCGGGTCGATGTTGTAGCTCTTGGGAGCCACGGCCTTGCCGTTGATCTTGACGCCGCCGCCGTCAATGTCGCGACGGGCCTGGCCGGCGCTCGCCGAAAGGCCCAGGTCCTTAAGCAGGCCTGCGAGGTAGATCTGGCCCTCGTCGTTGACGGTCAGCTCAACGTGCTTCTCGGGGAAGTCGGCAAGCTGGCCCTCCTTGAACACGCGGTCGAACTCGGCCTGAGCCTCGTCACCGGCACCGGCGCCGTGATAGGTGTCGCACAGGTCGCGGCCCAGCGCACGCTTGAGCTCATAGGGATCGGCGGAACCGTCGGCCAGGGCAGCGTCGATCTTGTCGACCTCGGCCGGGGTGAGCGAGCTGGCCAGACGATAGTACTTGCCGATCATCTCGTCCGGGATGGACATGGTCTTGCCGAACATGTCCTTGGGAGCATCGGTCAGGCCGATGTAGTTGCCGTAGGACTTGGACATCTTGCGCACGCCATCGGTGCCCTCGAGCAGCGGCATGGTAAGCGCGATCTGCGGCTCCATGCCCATCTTCTCCATAAGCTCGCGGCCGGCGAGCAGGTTGAAGAGCTGGTCGGTGCCGCCCATTTCCACGTCAGCCTTGATCTGAACGGAGTCGAAGGCCTGCATCACGGGGTACAGGAACTCGTGCAGGGCGATCGGCGTCTGGGACTGATAGCGCTTGGTAAAGTCATCGCGCTCGAGGATGCGGGCGACGGTGAACTTGGAGCACACCTGCAGCAGGCCGGCCAGATCCATCGACAGGATCCAGTCGCCGTTGTGCACGATGGTGGTCTTCTCGGGATCCAGGATCTTCATGGCCTGGCTCACGTAGGTCTCGGCGTTGGCCTCGATCTGCTCCTGCGAAAGCTGCGGGCGGGTGGAGTTCTTGCCCGAAGGATCGCCGATCAGTGCGGTGCCGTTACCGATGATGAGGGTGACCTTGTGGCCCAGGTCCTGGAACTGACGCATCTTGCGCAGGGGCACGGCATGGCCCAGGTGCAGGTCGGGGCTGGTGGGATCGACGCCGAGCTTGATGTTGAGGGGCTCGCCCTTCTCAAGCTTCTTGCGAAGGTCGGCCTCGGGGACGATCTGCGCTGCGCCCGAGGTGATGATACGCATTTGCTCGTCGACAGACAGCATTGGGTATCCTCCTTTTGCTATAGCACCCTCACCGGATACGGCGGTGCTCGAAGTTCATAAACCCACTAATAATAACCAAAACGGCGCGACCGAACACCTACGACAGGAAAATCCTCGTCCTGCCGCACGCGTCAACGGCGACCGGCAAACGCGTGCCGTCGCGTTCGACCAAAAAGCGCGCCTGCTGACGGCGCGAGCAGTCACGGCAACGGACCTGCCCCGTCGCATCCGTGGCGCAGGCGCCCTCGGCAGTCAGCAAGCAGTGCTCGCACACCATGAGCTCGGGGCGGTGGGCGTCGACAGGCCCCAAGACACCGGGGCAAGCGGCAAGCTCGGCAACACGCTCCGCGTCGTCGGCGGCAAGCTCGGCAGGCAAATACACACGGCCCGCGCCGAGCCCGCGTAGCCAGGCAAGCGTAACCCGGTTCGCGCAAAACACCGGTGCCGCAACGTCAAACGCCACGCCCAGCTCACGCGCCATCGCCACCTGTCCCAGATTACGGCAGACGACGCGCCCGGCACGCCGCATAAGCGAGCGGGTACGCGAGGCATCAGCTGCGCGGCAGACCTCGTCGAGCACCACGGTCGCATCGGACAGATCGCGCTCGCCGCACGGGTCGGCATCCATCAGCTGCCAGGCAAAGACCATGCGAGCGGAAGCCCCCTTTTCCGTCGGCTCCGTCAACGCCGCCTCGGGCACGTCGTCAACAGTCACGGCGCCCTCAAAGGGCAGTATCTCAACGGCTCGTGCTACGGGTACGACCGCGTCCGCCTCGACCCGCATGTGCTCCAGCGCCGTTGCCGTCTGCCCCAACACGCCAGCGCTGCGAATCAGGTACACCTCGCATCCCGCATCCACCTTACGCTTGCAGTGCACGACAACGCGCTCCCCCGCCGCCGCATCCACCGGGCAGGGCACCTGGGGCCAGCGCTTGGGCACATCGGGGCGTGCATCGGCACCCGGATAGAACCGGATCTCGAGCGTGTCGCCCGCGGCCACGGCGGCATCGAGCTCGACGGTCACCTCTTCGTGACCCACCGTCACCAAGTGGCCCACGCGTACGCCCTGGTTAATCGCACGCTCAAAGCTCATGAGCTCAGCACCCGATCGTCCCCGCAGATACGCATCGGTAAACCCGCGGTTGAACGACCTGCCCAGCTCGCGCTCAAGCGCCGACACGACAGCGGCATCCCACGCGCCATCGCGCAGCATATCGAGCGCACGACGCCACACCCGCACCACGTTGAACACGTAGTCGGGGTTTTTCATGCGGCCCTCGATCTTGAGCGACGCCACCCCGGCCCCAACAAGCTCAGGCAGGTGCGCAATGCCCAGATAGTCGCGCGGGCACAGCAGACGATCGCCCTCCACGGAAACGACGCTCTCTCCCGCCTCGTCCACCAGGTCGTACGCCAAGCGACACGGCTGCGTACAGTCGCCGCGCATCGCCGATCGTCCACGCCGCAGGGCCGAACACTCGCAGGCACCCGAATATCCAATGCAAATCGCGCCGTGGCAGAATACCTCGATAGGCACGCCGGTAGCACACAGGGCGGCGATCTCGTCGACCGCCAGCTCGCGCGCGGTCGTCACACGCTCGACGCCCAGCTCGTCGGCAGCCAGGCGCACGGCGCCTTCGCTATGGACGCCCGCCTGCGTGGACAGGTGAATCTCGACCGCGGGAATCGCCGCGCGCAACGCGTAGGCCAGACCGGCATCCGCCACGATCAAGGCATCGGCACCCAACTCATGCGCGTGCGCCCCCAGCGCCACCGCGTCGGCCAACTCGTCATCGAACACAAACACGTTGAGCGTCACGTATACACGCACGCCGTGCGCATGCGCCACGACGCAGCCGCGCAAAAACTCGTCGTCGGTAAAGCCGTGTGCGCTCACGCGGGCGTTAAACCCGCCCAGGCCCGCATAGACGGCATCGGCACCCGCCGCGATGGCAGCGAGCATCTGATCGAGCCCGCCCGCAGGCGCCAACAGCTCGGGCAGCGCCATCCCAGCAGCCCCCGGCTTCCTCCCATATTGTCCACTCGACCCCATCGCCCGAATCGCCATCGGCAAACTCCTTACCAACAAGGTATGCATTCACTCTGAAAAATGCCGTCATCCAGCATACACGAGGCCTCGCGCGCCTCGTTTGGTTTATCGTGTAATAACTTATGTCCATCCTGCCCCAGCGGCGCACCCGCCGCCCGGCACGACATACCTGGAGGTCAATATATGGGTCCTCGCCAACGACAGGGACGCAGTCGTTCCAAGACGCATGCCCTGCCCATGATCCTGCTCTCGTTCTTGGGCTTTTTGCTCATCGCGGGCGTAGCGTTTGGCATCGGCATGATCGGCAACGTCAACCGTTGGCTGTCCGATCTGCCCGACTATACCGACGCCAACGCCTATCTGGTGAGTGAACCCACCGAGATCGTCGATTGCAACGGCAACAAGATCGCGAGCTTCTACACGCAAAACCGCAAGTCCGTCACCAAGGACCAGGTCTCTCCGTACGTGCTGCAGGGCACCGTCGACGTCGAGGACGAGCGCTTCTACGAGCACGGCGGTATCGACCTGTGGGGTATCGCGCGTGCTGCCGTGGCAACCGTCTCCGGTGGCCACGAGGGTGCATCGACCATCACCCAGCAGCTGGTACGCAACACCATCCTGCAGGAGGAGCAGTTCGATTCGACCATCGAGCGTAAGGTGCGCGAGGCCTATATCGCCATCAAGATGGAGGAGATGTACTCCAAGGACGAGATCCTTATGATGTACCTCAACACCATCTATTACGGCCACGGTGCCTACGGCATCGAGGCCGCCGCCGAGACCTATCTGTCCAAGAGCGCCGCCGACCTCACCCTGAGCGAGGCCGCGCTGCTCATCGGCCTTCCCAACTCGCCTTCGCAGTACGACCCCACGGTCAATCCCGATCTGGCACTGTCTCGCCGCAACAAGGTTCTCGACAACATGCTGCGCCTGGGCCACATCACCCAGGAGGAGCACGACGCCGCGCAGGCAGAGCCCATCACCCTCAACGTAACCGAGATTTCGGGCAGCGGCGTCGACGTGTATTCGCAGCCCTACTTTGTCGCCTATGTTAAGCAGCTGCTGGAGCAGGAGTTCTCCACCGACGTGCTGTTTAAGGGCGGCCTAACTGTCAAGACCACCATCGACCCCACGATGCAGCAGACTGCCGAGGAGGCCGTGCGTGCCCAGCTCGACACGCTTTCGCTCGACGGCCTGGACATGGGCATGGTCGTCGTCGACCCCAAGACCGGCTACATCAAGTGCATGGTGGGCGGCTACGACTATAACGCCGACGAGAACCACGTGAACCACGCCACGGCCAAGCGTCCTGTGGGCTCCACGTTTAAGGCCTTTACGCTGGCCACTGCCATCCAAAACGGCATGAACCCCAACGTCACCCTCAACTGCAACTCGCCGCTCAAGGCCAAGGGCACCACGACCGAGGTGCAAAACTACGCCAACCAAAGCTACGGCACCATCACGCTCAAGCAGGCGACGGCATACTCCTCCAACACCGGCTATATCCAGGTTGCAGAGGCTATCGGCAATAACAAGATCATGTCGCTCGTCAAAAAGCTCGGCATCGATCCTTCTAAGGACAATATCGAGGACGTTCCCGTCATGACTCTCGGCACCGGCTCCATCTCGCCGCTCGAGATGGCCGCGGCCTATGCCACGTTTGCCAACGGCGGTTACTATCGCCAGCCGATCGCCATCACCGAGATTGATTCGCGAACCGGCTCGGTACTGTACCAGCACACCGATAACCCCACACAGGTGCTCTCCACCGGCGAGGCCGCGGCAGTGACCGATGTCCTGACCGGCGTCATGCAGGGCAGCGGCACGGGTGCCGCCGGCGCTCTGAGCGTGAACCAGCCCTATGCCGGCAAGACAGGTACCACCGACAACACCACCAACCTGTGGTTCTGCGGCTACACCCCGCAGCTGGCATGCGCCCTGTGGACCGGCTACTCCGCAGGTGAGATTCCCATCCAAAAGTACGGCACGGACCTGCTGGGCGACAGCACTAACCTGCCCGTCTTTAAGAAGTTCATGAACACCGTCCTTGCCGGCACCAACCGCGAGGAGTTCCCAACCGGAACGGCCCCCACGTACAAGAACAACAACGTCTGGAAGTTCTACGGCACCAGCAACACCAAGAAGACGGAAAGCAACACCGAGGACAACGACGAGGAAGAGACCACGACTACGACAACCACGACTACGACCACGACCACCGAGACCACGGGCGGCAGCACCGCCGGTGGCACCGGAACGACCGGCGGCTCCACCGGCGGCGACGGTAGCGGTGGCGAAGGCGGCGGCGAGGGCGGTTCCCCCACTCCAACGCCTACGCCCACGCCCGATCCCTCTACGGGTCAGTAGGCACCAAGCCATAGCCAATCAAAGGCGCCCGAGTAGATCAAATGCTGCTCGGGCGCCTTTTTGTCACGAGAAACCTCGCACGCGCCTCAACACGATACGGCATAAAAAAGGGCGCCGACCATCGTCGACGCCCCCTTACAAGGCTCTGTAGCCGCCTGCACGACGCGGTTCTCGCCTACTTACGAGAGTTGCTCAGCTTGTTGATGAGGGCCTCCAGGCGCTCGCCGTCCTCGGCGGTCTGGGCGATAACCAAGATGGTGTCGTTACCGGCGAGCGAACCGAGCACGTCGGGCAGCTCGGCGGCATCGACCGCAGCGGCAATGCCCGAAGCGGTACCGGGCTGGGCCTTGATCATAACCAGGTTGTCGGTGCGCAGAACGCCCGTTACCAGTTCGGAAACCATACGCTGCAGATGCAAGTCCTCGGCCAGAACATAGATACCCTCGGGAAGCTTGCGCAGACCCATATCGGCAATGTCGCGCGAAACGGTTGCCTGCGTGCAATCGAAACCCATAGCGCGAAGCTCGTCCACCAGCACGCGCTGCGTGCGAACATCCTTGTTGCGCACGATATCTCTGATGGCATCCTGGCGCCCATTGCGTTTTTTAGCCATACAAAACCTCACTCCATAGATGGCGGAGACAATCAATCAGTGATTGTATAGTTTAGCGCTATTTAAGGGTATTTGTGAATAAGAACGCATTTCGAAACAATTCCATGCAAGATTGTTTCGAACATAGCCGTCTTAAGCAGTTTTGACGCCCGTCCGGTTAAAAAAAGCGGCCAGGTGCGTATACATCACGCAACGCGCAGGCTTGGCACTGGCAATCGGTCCAAACAACAGGCCGAGCCCACGATGGTTATCCTTGAGTGCCGCGGCCATCTGACGAGTTCGAGATGCATCGAGCATATCACGCATACGAGCGGAACGCTCAATTGAAGAAACCCCATGCGGGCTCAAGCACAAATTTTCGATGCAGGCGACCAGCCCGGCGAAGTAAAACATATGGCTCGCAACCTTTAGCTGCGTGTCACCGCCCGCCTCTACAAGCGAATCAGTAAGCTCGTCGAGCACCCGGGTGTCATCGGTCAGCTTGGCAAACAATGTGGGGTCAAAAGCATCTGTAAGCCGTGGCGCCACCGCATGGAAACAGGCGCCACCGCACCCGGATATGCGTTGTGCCTGCGAAAGGGCACATGTCATAAACCCAATCGAGCGAAGCGCACGGCCGCGCGACAAACACGTCTCGAACAACGAGCGGCTGTACATCACACCGGAAGTCTGGGCAATCAAGCCGCCGGAAATCATCTGAGACAGACCAGCCGCCAAAGAAGCACGGTCATCGATCGCAAGAGAGGTGGCATCCAGTACACGCGAATGGCGCTCACGATGAGCATCGTAGCGGTCGAGCGATGCCGTGGGAATCACCATGTCTGCCCCAGCATCACAAGCAACATCGACCATCTTGGAAAGGGACTGCGGGGCAAACCACTCGTCGGCGTTCATGGCAACAATCTGCAATCCGCGCGAGGCGGCAAAACCGGCCTTGAGACATGCTCCGCGCGCCGAATCCTCGACGTCGATCAAATCGATGTGAATATCCCTGCCTGCGGCAACTTCGAGCGAATGGCGCACGCCCGGCGCAACGTCGCGGCATACGATGACAATCTGCAGATCATAGAGGTCTTGGTTCTGGACGCTCTCGAGCGCGCGCATCGCATAGCTGGGCGAACCCTCAACAATTAGGATCACCGAAAGTCGCGGATGCGAACCACGTCGAACCAAGTTTTCCGTCCTCTCGACAGCGCCAAATCAAACCGCCGTTCATGGTACACCCGAGCTATAAAAGCAACGAGCCGCATAACATGTTGCACGCCAAGAACAGATGTTGCACACGCGCAGCTCACACATAGTATGTGCCAGGCACGGACGCGCCGAGCACTCCCCTAGTCGAGCACGACAAGCTCGTCGGGGCCGTAATCCACACCCATAAACGTAAGGCCGCAGGCAGGCGCCGTGGGACCCGCAGCGGTACGGTCGCAGGCATCAATGACCTCGCGCATCCACTCGGGATCGCGACGATGCATGCCGATCTCCACGAGCGTGCCCACAATAGTGCGCACCATCGAATGTAAAAATGCGTTGCCCTCGATGGTAAACGTCAGGATATCCTCGCCAAAAGCGACCTCGTGGCCAAACTCGGCACGCATCACGCAGCGGTGCGTGGGCTTGCCCACAGCAGAGGCGACCTTGCAAAAGCTCTTAAAGTCCTGTTCGCCCAAGAGCGCAGGGCACGCGGCAGCCATGGCATCGACATCCAAGGGGTAGCGATGCCACCACACCGCACCGCGCGAGAGCACTGGGCGTGCATCGCGGTCGGCAATACGGTACGTATACGTACGGGACCGCGCATCGAAGCGTGCGGAAAAGCCTTTACGGGCCTTGTAGACCTCGTTTATGGCAATATCTTTGGG
Organism: Collinsella aerofaciens ATCC 25986; assembly: GCF_964259375.1. Taxonomy (GTDB): domain Bacteria; phylum Actinomycetota; class Coriobacteriia; order Coriobacteriales; family Coriobacteriaceae; genus Collinsella; species Collinsella aerofaciens_BO. The sequence goes on along the minus strand of NZ_CAXVJM010000001.1, from coordinate 71,364 downwards.
CAGGAGGGCATCCATAGCCCTCAGCCACCTACGGCGCGTACACGCGAGCTCAGCGTCCGTTACGGGCACGCTAATGTACTGCGCCACCGCATGCACACCGGCATCGGTACGCCCCGCACACGTCAGATCGATCGGGCGGCGCAGCAGCGTCTCGATAGCGCGGCGCAACTCGCCCGCAACGGTCGTCTGGCCCGGCTGCTCGGCAAATCCGCTATAGGACGAGCCATCATAGGCAACACGGAATACGAGCGTGGCATCGAGCTCTGGAATCGAATTGAAATCAGACGGCGCGGTCATGGGCGCTCCCAACAAACAATCAACGGTATCGCGACAAAAAAAGAGGGGTACGCGAACGTACCCCTCGAATATAGCCTATGCAGACGGATTGTCTACTCAGCGGTCTCCTCAGCAGGAGCCTCCTCGACGGCCTCGACCTTCTTGGGAGCAGCGGCCTTCTTGGGGGCCGGAGCAGCCTTCTTGGCCTTAGGCGTGCAAGGCTCGGTGACGAGCTCCATGATAACGATAGGAGCGTTGTCGCCCTTACGGTTTCCGAGCTTCATGATGCGGGTGTAACCGCCGTTGCGGTCCTGCCACATGCCCTGAGCAGCCTTGTCGAAGATCTCGGCAACGAGCTGCTTATCGCCGAGCTTGGCGATGGCCAGACGACGAGAGTGCAGGTCGCCCTTCTTGGCCCAGGTGATGATCGGATCGACGACCGAACGCAGCGCCTTAGCGCGGGTCTCGGTGGTCTTGATGCGGTCGTTCTCGAAGAGGGCCTTGGCCAGACTCTTCTTCATGGCCTTGGTGTGGCTCGCATCGGTGCCGAGCTTCAGGCCCTTCTTAACGTTGTGACGCATGGTCTAGTTTCTCCTCAAATATGCGAAGCATTAAGCCTTCAGGCTCAGGCCCATGGACTCAAGCTTGTCCTTCACTTCCTCGATCGACTTAACACCGAAGTTACGGATGTTAAGCAGATCGTTCTCCGAGAACTCAACGAGCTGACGGACCGAGTGAATGCTGGCGCGCTTAAGGCAGTTGTAGGAACGGACGGAAAGGTCCAGATCCTCGATCTGCTTGTCCAGCTCGGCGTTGTCGTTGGTGACCTCGGGAGCGAAGATCGAAGCCTCCTCCTCGACCTCGGGGGTCTCGGCAAGGTTCATAAAGGCAGCCATATGCTGGTTGATGATATTGGCAGCCTGGACCACGGCGTCGCGCGGAGCGATGGAGCCGTTGGTCTCGATCTCGAGGACAAGGCGGTCGTAGTCGGTGTGCTGACCGACACGGCAAGCCTCAACGAGCTTGGCGCAACGGGAAACCGGCGAGTACAGCGAGTCGACGTGGATCACACCGATGGGATCGTTGTCGCGCTTGTTGGCCTCGCCAGAAACATAGCCGCGGCCATAGCCGATGCGCATGCTCATGGTGAGATGGCCACCCTCGGTGAGCGTAGCGATGTGCTGCTCGGGGTTGACCAGCTCAAACTCGGACGGAATAAAGAAGTCCGCACCGGTGACCTCGCAGGGGCCGTCAACCGAGATGGTGGCGGTCGCCTCGTCGGTCGTGCCGAGAGCCCTGAAGACAAGACCCTTGACATTCAGGACGATGTCGGTGACATCCTCGACCATGTTAGGGATGGTCATGAACTCGTGCTGCGCGCCATCGATCTGAATAGCCTCGACGGCGGCACCCTCGAGCGAGGACAGAAGAACGCGACGAAGGGAGTTACCCAGCGTATCGCCGTAGCCACGCTCGAGCGGCTCAACGGAGACACGAGCAGACGTCTCGTTAATCTCTTCGACCTGAACCTGAGGCCTAATGAATTCTGACATGTATTACCTCCAGCCTCAGCAGCCCGGATGGACTACTTAGAGTAGAGCTCGACGATGAGCTGCTCGTTGATATCACCGCTGATCTGCTCACGCGTCGGCAGAGCGAGCACGTTACCAGACAGCTTCTCGATATCGACCTCGAGCCAGCCAGGGACCTCGAAACGCTCGGAGGAAATCAGAGCCTCCTTGATGGGGAGGAGGTCACGGAACTTCTCGCCGACAGCGACGACGTCGCCGGCCTTGACGCGGTAGGACGGGATGTCCACGCGCTTGCCGTTCACGGTGAAGTGACCGTGACGGACGGACTGACGAGCCTCTTTGCGGGTGCGGGCGAAGCCAAGACGGAAGACGACGTTGTCGAGGCGAGACTCAAGGATGATCATGAGGTTCTCACCGGTGACGCCGTTCATCTTACGGGCCTTGTTGAAGTAGCCGTGGAACTGCTTCTCCAGAACGCCATAGATGAACTTGACCTTCTGCTTCTCGCGCAGCTGCATGCCGTACTCAGATTCCTTGCGACGGCGCTTGGGCTGACGGATAGATTCCTTCTTGCTGCTATAACCGAGCTCAGCGGGATCGATCCCGAGCTGACGGCAGCGCTTAAGAACAGGAGTCCTGTCGATTGCCATATTGATACGATCCTTTCAGTTACACGCGGCGACGCTTCTTGGGGCGGCAGCCGTTGTGCGGGATGGGGGTCTTGTCCTGGATGCTCGAGACCTCGAGGCCAGCAGCCTGGAGGGAGCGGATGGCGGTCTCACGACCGGAGCCGGGGCCCTTGACGAAGACGGAAACCTTCTTCATACCGTGCTCCATGGCCTGCTTGGCAGCAGCCTCGGCAGCCATCTGGGCAGCGAACGGCGTGGACTTACGGGAGCCCTTGAAGCCCACCTGGCCAGCTGACTTCCAGGAAATGACGTTGCCCTGGGGATCGGTGATCGAAACGATCGTGTTGTTGAACGTAGAACGAATGTGAGCCTGGCCCACGGAAATGTTCTTACGGTCCGCGCGCTTCAGACGGGCAGCGCGAACGTTCTTCTTAGCAGTAGCCATCTATCTAGCGCTCCTTATTTCTTCTTCTTAGCACCGATCTGACGCTTCGGGCCCTTGCGGGTACGAGCGTTAGTGTGGGTGCGCTGGCCGCGGACCGGGAGGCCCTTGCGGTGACGAAGGCCGCGGTTGCAGCCGATGTCCATAAGGCGCTTGACGTTCTGGTTGCGCTCACGGCGGAGGTCGCCCTCAACCATGATCTGGTTCTTGTCGATATAATCGCGGATGGCGTTAACCTCATCCTCGGTGAGGTCCTTAACGCGCGTATCCACGTTAACGTTGCACTCGACGCAAATCTTCGTCGCAGTGGTGCGGCCGATGCCGTAAATGTAGGTCAGACCGATCTCAACGCGCTTCTCACGCGGGAGGTCGACACCATTAATACGGGCCAACGTAGTCTCCTCTCTTAACCCTGACGCTGCTTATGACGGGGGTTCTCGCAAATGACGAGGACCTTGCCATGGCGCCTAATGATTTTGCACTTATCGCACATCTTCTTGACCGAAGGACGTACCTTCATCGTTCTTCCTTTCGGTAGCGCTCAAACTACTTCCCTACTATCTACTCGCCCAGCCGCAGGCGTTTAAAACTATGGCTGGTCTTCACACACAATCCGACCGTAGGTTGAGCTAAGCCTGCAGTCGGAAAAGGAGTGCGTGTATGCGTGCCGCTATTTATAGCGATAGGTGATGCGGCCGCGGGTCAGGTCGTACGGGGAAAGCTCCACGACAACCCTGTCACCGGGGAGAATACGGATGTAATTCATTCGGATCTTGCCAGAAATGTTGCACAGAACCGAATGACCGTTCTCGAGCTCGACCTTAAACATGGCGTTGGGCAGCGGTTCCTTTACCGTACCCTCGAGCTCAATTGCGTCTTCCTTCTTCACAAGCAATCATCTTTCTCTAGAAAACGACAGCGATTGAGTATTCTACAATACGCGTGCACGTATCGTAATATCTTCGTAATGGCTCCACAACTAAGTGAAACTTGTTACTTTGAAATGTAAATGCCGACGAATTTGAACGCAGCCTCTACATCTCGCCACCTTGCAAGGAGCACCAAGCGCCTTGTGCGTCGGTGGTGAGGATCACCGGGCCGTCATCGGTGATGGCGACGGTGTTCTCGTAGTGCGCGGCGGGCAGGTGATCGTTGGTCGTGACGATCCAACCATCGGAGCCCGTGCTCACATGACTGGATCCCATCGTGACCATCGGCTCGATGGCAATGACCATACCGGCCTGGAGACGAACGCCCCTCCCCTTTTTTCCGTAATTCGGAACATTGGGGTCCTCGTGCATCACATGGCCAATGCCGTGCCCCACATAATCGCGAAGCACGCCATAGCCGTGAGACTCGGCGAGGGACTGGACGGCATAACCAATGTCCCCAATATGGTTACCGGGAACAGCCTGCTCGATTGCAGCCTTAAGGCAATCGAGCGTAACCTCGCACAGGGCCTTGGCCTCGGGCGTGGGGGTACCGACGAAAAACGTCCAAGCGTTATCGCCGACCCAACCGTCGACAACGGCACCCGTATCGATGGAGATGATATCGCCATCGCGCAGGATCATGTCGGGATTGGGAATACCGTGCACCACGGCATCGTTAATCGATGCGCAAATGGTACCGGGGAACCCGCCGTAGCCCTTAAAGGCCGGGGTGCCACCATGCATGCGGATAATCTGCTCCGCAAGCTGATCAAGCTCAAAGGTCGAAACACCAGGGCGAACCATGGCTCCAACGTGGCGGAGCGCCATCTTAGATAGCGCTCCTGCCTTCTTCATCTGCTCGATTTGCGTTGCAGACTTAATCTTGATCATAGACCGAGAGCCTCTTTGACATCCCCGTACACGGTCTCGCGAGCCTGGTCACCGTTGACCGACTTGAGCAGACCCTGGCCACGATAGTAGTCGACGAGCGGGCTCGTGGACTTCTCGTAGACGTCGAGACGGTTCTTGATGGTCTCGGGCTTGTCGTCGTCGCGCTGATACATCTCGCCACCGCACTTGGGGCAGGTAGCATCGGCAGCGGTGCCGGTGTAACCGCAGGCGCGGCAGGTGCGACGCGAAGACAGACGGTCGATAATGACCTCGGGGGCCACGTCGACCAGAAGGGCGCAGTCGATCTCACGACCCATGGCGGAGAGCTCGGAATCGAGCGTCACAGCCTGGGCAGTGTTGCGCGGAAAACCGTCGAGGATGAAGCCCTGCTGGGCGTCATCGGCGGCAAGGCGCTCCTTGACAAGGTCGATTACGAGCTGGTCGGGAACGAGCTCGCCGGCGTCCATGTACTTCTTAGCCTGAATACCAAGCTCGGTGCCACCCTTGACGGCAGCACGCAGCAGGTCGCCCGTGGAAATGTGAGCGACGCCGAACTCGGCGACGAGCTCCTGTGCGACGGTGCCCTTACCGGCACCCGGAGCTCCGAGCAATACGAGGTTCATGAGCAATCCTCCTCTAGCCTATTTAAAGAATCCATCATAATCATACATCTTGATCTGGCCTTCGAGCTTGTCGACCGTGTCGAGCACAACGCCGACCATGATGAGGATGGACGTGCCGCCAAATGCCTGGATCAGCTGGTTACCCGTGAAGGAGAAGATGATCGAAGGCACGATGGCGATGAGCGCCAAGAAGACAGCGCTGGGAAGCGTAATCTTGTTGAGCGCGTTCTTGATGTAGGCCGCGGTAGCCCTACCCGGACGGACGCCCGGAATAAAGCCACCCTGCTTCTTAAGGTTGTCGGCCGTGTCATCGGGGTTGAACACCATAGAGGTGTAGAAGTACGCGAAGAACACGATGAGGACAACGTTAAGCACCCAGTTGAGCCAACCGGTCGAAAGCGCAGAGGCAACTGCCTGAATCCAGCCGATGCCGGGGAAGAACACGGCAATCTGAGCCGGGAAGTACAGCAGCGCCGAAGCGAAGATGATCGGCACGACGCCCGCGGTGTTGACCTTGATGGGCAGGTAGGTGGTCTGGCCACCCATCATGCGACGGCCAACGACGCGCTTGGCGTAGGAGACCGGGATGCGGCGCTGGCCGCGCTCAAGGAAAACAATCAGCGGGATGACCAGCAGGATGATGGCGCAGATAATCACCATGGTGATGATGCCACCGGCGTTACCCTCGGTGCTGGAGAAGATCGCCTGCGGAAGACCGGCCATGATGTTCGCGAAGATGATCAGCGACATGCCATTGCCGATACCGCGCTGGGTGATGAGCTCACCAATCCACATGATCAGCATGGCGCCCGCGGTGAGCGTACCGACGATCATGAGGTCGAAGATGATCTCGGGAGCACCGGCACCGTTGAAGCTAATGCCGAAGCTCTTAAAGAGGAAGAGGTAACCCACGGAGTTGAGGATAGCCAGAGCCAAGGTGAGGTAACGCGAATACTGCGTAATCTTGGTCTGACCGACCTCGCCCTCGCGGGCAAGCTCATGCAGGGAAGGCACGACGGCCTGGAGCATCTGGAGGATAATCGAGCTCGTGATGTACGGCATGATGCCCAAAGAGAACACCGAGACATAGCTCAACGCGCCACCAGAGAAAAGATTCAGGAGGGCCATAGCACCTGCGGCGACCGAGTTGCTCCCGGTCGAGAAAAGGCCCAGCATCCCCTGGAAGGGAATGCCGGGCACAGGAACGTGCGCACCAATGCGGTACACGACGAGCATAGCTATGGTAAAAAGAATCTTTTCGCGCAGTTCTTTGATGCGGAAAGCATTCTTAAGACCATTTAGCACGGCAGCTCGACCTTTCCGCCGGCGGCCTCGATCTTGGCCTGCGCAGAGGCGCTGACCTTGTCGACCTTGACCGTGAACTTCTTGGTGAGCTCACCATTGCCGAGCACCTTAACGGGCTCGAACTCGCTCTTGGTGATGCGAGCGGCCTTAAGAGCGGCACCGTCAATCACAGCGCCGTCCTCGAACTTACGCTCGAGACGCTCGACGTTGACAGCGGTGTACTCGATACGACGGGGGTTGCGGAAGCCCGGAAGCTTGGGCAGGCGCATAGCCAGCGGAGTCTGGCCACCCTCGAAGCCGGCACCCTTGGTGCCACCAGAGCGAGAGCCCTGGCCCTTCTGGCCGCGGCCAGAAGTGGTGCCGTGACCCGAAGAATTGCCACGGCCGACGCGCTTGCGGTTCTTGGTGGAACCGGGCGCGGGAGTAAGATCGTGAAGCTGCATTTGCTACTCCTCTACAATCTCGACAAGGTGCTTGACCTTGAAGATCATGCCGCGGACGGACTCGTTGTCAGCAATCTCGCGAACCTCGCGGATCCTGTGGAGACCGAGGGCACGGACAGTACGGACCTGGTCCTGCTTGCAACCGTTGGTGCTGCGGACCTGCTTGATCTTGATGGTGTCAGCCATGCTTAGTTCTCCTTACCGACGAACATCTCGGAGACCGTCAGGCCACGGCGAGCCGCGACGTCCTCAGGGCTGGAGAGCTCCTTGAGGCCCTCGACGGCAGCCTTGATGATGTTGAGGCCGTTGTCGGTACCGAGGGACTTGGACAGGACGTTCTTGATGCCAGCAAGCTCGAAGAGGGGACGCACAGCGCCGCCGGCGATAACGCCGGTACCCTCGACAGCGGGCTTGATGATGATGCGGCCGGCACCAAAGTGACCGAGAACCTCGTGCGGGATGGTGCCCTGATCGGTCACCGGCACGTGGAACATGTTCTTCTTGGCATCGAGAGACGCCTTGGAGATGGCCAGGGGCACCTCAGCGGACTTGCCCATGCCAACGCCGACGTTACCCTTGCCGTCGCCAACGACGACGAGAGCGACGAGGCTCATGCGACGACCACCCTTGACGGTCTTCGACACGCGGTTGATGTAAACGACGCGCTCCTCGAACTCGGAGGCCTCGCGCTGCTGCTTCTGATTACGAGCCATGTGCTACATACCTCCTAGAACTCGAGACCGGCGGCACGAGCACCGTCGGCGAGGGCCTTGACGCGGCCATGGTAGATACGGCCACCGCGATCGAAGGCGACCTTGGTGATGCCGGCCTCGATGGCGCGCTTGCCAACGAGCTGACCGACCTTCTCCGCAGCCTCCTTGTTCGAGGTGTGGGTGCCCTTGAACTCGGCCTCGAGGGTCGAGGCAGAGACGAGCGTCAGGCTGGAGCCCTTGCTGTCGTCGATGATCTGGGCATAGATGTTGGCGTTAGTACGGGTCACGCGAAGACGCGGACGCTCGGCGGTACCCGAGACCTTGCCGCGAACACGACGCTGACGACGCTTGAGGCCTTCCAGCTTCGCCTTATGCTTGTTCATACGTAAACTCCTAAAAAGGTTGATCTTGCCAGCACCTGACGGGGTGCTGGTCTTATGCGAGTGAGTCGGTTACGACTACTTGGCGGCCTTACCCAGCTTGCGGCGGATGTGCTCGCCAACATAGTGGATACCCTTGCCCTTGTAAGGCTCGGGAGGACGATGACCGCGGATCTCAGCGGCGATCTGACCGACCTGCTGCTTGTTGATACCCTTGACGTTCACGTGGGTGTTGTCGGGAACCTCGAAGGTGATGCCCTCGGGAGCCTCGACGATCACGGGGTGCGAGAAGCCCAGGGAGAACTCGAGGTTCTTGCCCTTCTGCTGCACGCGGTAACCGACGCCGGCGAGCTCGAGCTTCTTCTCGAAGCCCTCGGAAACGCCAACAACCATGTTGTGGATGAGGGCGCGGGTGAGGCCGTGGCGGGCACGGGTCTCACGCTCGTCGTCGGGACGGGAAACGGTGAGGACGTTGTCCTCGACGTTGATAGCGAGCTTCTCAAAGACATCGAGCTCGAGCTGGCCCTTGGGGCCCTTGACGACAACGTTGTTGCCGTTGACTGCCACTTCGACTCCGGCGGGAATCTGGACAGGCTTATTACCGATACGAGACACGGTGATCTCCTTTCCTTCTACCTACCGAGCGAATTACCAGACGAAAGCGATGATCTCGCCGCCGACGTTGTGCTTGCGAGCATCGCGGTCGGTCATGACGCCATGGCTGGTGGAAATAATGGCGGTACCAAGGCCACCGCGGACGCGGGGCATGTCGGCAACGCCGGTGTACTTACGCAGGCCCGGCTTGGAAATACGGCGGATGCCGTTGATGACCTTAGCCTTCTTGGGACCATACTTAAGCGTGATGTGCAGAGTCTTCTGGGGAACGGTGTCCTCGACATCGTAGCCCTCGATGTAGCCCTCCTCGTGCAGAACACGAGCGATCTCGACGAGCTTCTTGCTGCTCGGCATGGAGACCGTGGCCTTGTTCACAGAGTTAGCGTTACGGATGCGCGTAAGCATATCTGCGATCGGGTCTGTAAGGTTCATACAGATTCTCCTTCGTTCTTGATGAACACGTGCTCTTGGTTCTTCGCCGCCCTTAACGGCAAAGCCTAACTAGCGCGTTTTCCCTGTTCCAAACGGATGCTTGAAACGCTGGTAGTGACTTACCAGCTGGCCTTCTTAACGCCGGGAAGCTCGCCCTTGAGTGCAAGCTCGCGGAAGCAGACACGGCACAGGCCGAACTTGCGGTACACAGAGTGCGGACGGCCGCAGCGCTGGCAGCGCGTGTACTCACGAGTAGAGAACTTCTGCTTGCGATTGCACTTGACGATCATCGATGTCTTAGCCACTTATATCCTCCTCACATAGAGTATTGTTCGCCCCAAGCGCCGCCCCCTTGTGGGAACGGCGCTTATAGGGCAGGTGAACCTATTTCTTGAACGGGAAACCGAAGGCGTCCAGAAGGGCCTTGGCCTCCTCATCGGTGTTGGCGGTGGTCACGAAAGTGATGTCCATACCACGCTGGTGATCGACGGAATCGAAGTCGATCTCGGGGAAGATGAGCTGCTCGGTGACGCCCATGGAGAAGTTACCTCGGCCGTCGAAGCTCTTGGCGGAGATGCCGCGGAAGTCGCGGATACGGGGGATCGCGACGGAGGTCAGACGATCGAAGAACTCCCACATACGGTCGCCACGCAGGGTAACCTTGCAGCCGATCGGCATACCAGCGCGCAGGCGGAAGGTAGCGATGGACTTGCGGGCACGGGTGATCATCGGCTGCTGGCCGGTGATGGCGCGCAGGTCGCGCACGGCACCGTCGATGGCCTTGGAATCGGTAGCGGCCTCGCCGACACCCATGTTCACGACGATCTTCTCAAACTTGGGGATCATCATGACGTTCTCGTACTGGAACTTGTCCTGAAGCTGCTGCTTGACCTCATTGTTGTACTTGGTCTTCAGACGCGGCACATACTTCTCTTCTGCCATTGTTCACTCCTTCTTGGGGTTTTAAGCACGGGGCGTGGCCACGACGGGTTGTCCTCGTGCCTCCTGGCTGCATCCGCGCCGCTCATGGCATTTCGCGGTTTGGACTCGACGCAGCAGGAGCCGACAAAACAATCGGTACTATACGCGCATTGGGTACGTATTTCCAGAAAAACCTCGTCTGCCTGCACAACTCCACAACTCCCCCGCACAAATGGATCCCAAAAAGCAGTTGCGGTGAAATAGTTCCTGGCCGACCGCCCGTCGGGCCCATCTAGGAACTATTTCACCGCAACTTATTGATGGGGATGCGATTAGCGCTTGCGGGGGACGAGTTTGGTGCGGCGCAGGTGAATCATCTCGGCGGCGATGGAGATGGCGATCTCCTCGGGATCCTCGGCCTCGATGGCGACACCGATCGGCAGGTGCAGCTCGTCGATCTGGTCCTGTGTAAAGCCCTCCTGCTCCAGGCGGGCGCGCACAAAGGCCGTCTTGCGCCGCGAGCCCAGGCAGCCCAGGTAGGCAGGCTTGGCGCGCATGGCCTGGATCACCACGTCGATATCGGACTTGTGACCTGCTGTAGCGACCACCACCAGATCGCGCGGACCGATGGGACACAGCTCGCTCAGGTTCTTGTAGTCGACCAGACGACGGTCGTAGACACCGGGCACCCATTCGGGTGTCAACGTGCCGGGGCGATCGTCGCACGCTACAACGGCAAAGCCCGCCGCCGTGAGCACCCGCGCCGTCGCGGCGCCCACGTGGCCGCAGCCAAAGATATAGGTCAGGCCCTCGGGGCAGAGCGTCTCGATGTGCGCCGGGGGAATCTCGGAGGCGGCGTTGGTGTAGGTGACCTTACTCCCCTCCTCCACCAGCGAAAGCCCGGGGCAGCCCGCAATGGTGCGGCGCGATTCCTCGCCATGGTACTCGGCCACATCGCCCTCGAGTGCGCTCGCGATAAACGGCTCAAAGTCGATGACGAAGTCGCCGATGCGCCGATAGGCCAAGACGTCGGCAATTTCTTGGAACAACGATGCCTGAGTCGCATCCAGATGCAGGTAGCACAGGCAGATGGCTCCGCCGCAGATCATGCCGGTATCGGAGTTCTCGCCGCCCATGGTGTAGCGGACCAGACGCGACTGTCCCGCGCTCAGGAGCTCGCGCGCCTCATCCAGCGCAAAGAGCTCGATCTTGCCGCCGCCGATGGTACCCGCTTGGCTGCCATCGGCAAAGACGGCCATCCAGGCGCCCACGCCGCGCGGCGATGACCCTGCCGTGCCGGCCACGACCACGAGTTCGCACGTCTCGCCAGCACGCAGGGCGGCAAGCGCCGCATTCACAACATCGAGCTTTTCCATTGCAATTTCCTATCCCTGGAATACACCGGTGAGCATGGCGAGCGCCTCGAGTACGCCGCCGCCGACCGACGTCGCCTTGTCCGAAATATAGTTGATATAGCTGGCATCGCCGCGCGGGTCGACGTCGGCGCACTTAAAGCCCTCGGTCACCTGAACGCCATCGGCCAAAAGGCCGCGCAAGCAGCCGTCAATCTGCGTGACCATGGGAGTATCACCCGCATACCCGATCACGTCTCCGGCGCTCACGATGTCGCCGATCGCGCGGTCGGACCGAAACACGCCGGCGGCGGGGCTGTGGATAACGCGCTCCTTGCCAAAGCCGGCGATGATGCCCGGCACGCCCGTATTGGGTTGGGGCGAGCCCTGTGTGATGACGCGGCCGAGGAAATGACCGCGCATGGTCTCGACCACGGCGTCGCAATCGACCGGCGCGGTAAAGCCCGGCCCCACGGCGATGACGGCAGGCGCCATGTCGCGCGTGGTGCTCAGGTTGCGCTTGGCCAAAATCGCGTCGACCACAGCCGCGGGTTTCAGCTCGCCGAGCATCTTGGCCTGGGGGTCCACCACAACGGCGACGTCTCCAGCCTCGGTAATCGCAAGCGCCTCTGCCGGCGTCTGTGCCAAGCGAGCGCGAATGCCTTCGACCTCGACCTCGCCCAGGCGAATGGCCTCGCAAAAACTGATTGTGCGGCGGATGCACGTGGGAACCGCGATATCGGCCATAACGACCGACACGCCGGCGCGAACCAAGCGAGCGGCGACGCCCGTGGCGATATCGCCAGCGCCGCGAACATAAACGAGCATTCCCGGGGCACCTCCCTGTGCTACGGTTTGAGCAGAGCAAAAGCGGTTCGACCGCTACTCTGATGATTATTTATTATCACAGTATTATACGGCGGTGAACAGATGGAAACGACGAGCGGAAACCTTGCCTCCGCGCTCAAGATCGAGCCGGGCATTACCGCAATTATCGGCAGTGGCGGCAAGTCGACATTGCTGAAGACGCTCGGCCTTGAGCTTATGCGCGCTGGCGGCCGCGTGCTCCTCTGTACCACCACGCACATGTTTCCCGTCGCCGGCGTGCCATGGGACGGGTCGAGCCGTCGCCTGGACGCCGCGCCTTGGAAGCCGGGGACCCTGCATGTTCCCGGCTGCACCTGCGAGGCATGCGCGGGCATGAACCGCGGAAGTATCTGCCAGGCGGGTGTTTTGGACCCGGAGACAGGCAAGCTCTCCGCCCCCGCCGAGCCGCTCAACGAGCTGGCGCAGCGCTTTGACTATGTGTTGGCCGAGGCAGATGGCAGCAAGCGACTCCCGCTCAAAGCGCATGCCGCCTGGGAGCCGGTAATTCCCGCCGCCACGGCAAACGTTGTCTGGATCGTCGGCGCCTTGGGGCTCGGCAAGCCCATCAACGAAGCCGTCCACCGCCCCGAGCTCTTTTGCGAGCGTTGCGGCTGCGAGCCCACCGACGCTGCCACCCCAGAGCGCGTCGCCATGGTGCTCAATGCCGAGCTGCGGATGCTGAACCTCAATAATGCCCGCATCATGCTCAACCAAGTCGATAAGCTCAGCGACCCCACGATGGCCGACCGCTTTGAGGCCGCCCTCGGCCGCCCCCTCATCGCCACCAGCCTCAAATAGCCGGCGCTACCCCAGCAGACCTATAAGTTGCGGTGGAATAGTTCCTGAAACGGCCTATTTGGCGGCTAAACAGGAACTATTCCACCGCAACTGCGGAGGGGAATCCGGTGATCTTCCTGCTAGCGGGGGACGTAGCGGCCGGGTTGGGCTCCGGTGGGCTCGCCGTCGCGCGCGGCCAGCACGCCGTTCACAAACACAGCCTTGGCGCGGCCATGTGCCTCAAAGCCCTCGAGCGGCGTGTAGTCCACAGCTTGGTGCTGCGTCGCGGCACTGATCGTCCAGCGCGCCTTGGGATCCCATACGCACACGTCGGCATCGGCACCCTCGGCAAGACAGCCCTTGCGCGGATACATGCCAAAGACGCGCGCCGGGTTCTCGCTCATCAAGCGGCACAGATCCTCGGGGCCCAGCTGTCCCTCAAAGCTCGTAGCGATCGCGACGGGGCGATGCTCCACACCGGGCCCGCCGTTGGGAATCGCGCGGAAGTCGTCGCGCCCGCGGTCCTTTTGCCCGTGCAGGTTAAAGCTGCAGTGGTCGGTCGCAATCGTATCGATCTCGCCGGCCACAAGCGCCTCGCGCAGTGCCGCACGGTCGCCGGCATGGCGCAGCGGCGGGCTCATCACATACTTGGCACCCGCAAAGCCGTCCTCGCCCTGCTCCAAGTAGCACGTATCGTCGAGCATCAGATACTGAGGGCAGGTCTCGACATAGATATTCTTCTGCCCGCGCGCCTTGGCAGCGCGGATGGCCTCGAGCCCCAGCTTGGTCGAAAGGTGCACCACGTTGACCGGAGCATCCCCGGCCAAGTGCGCCAGATACAGCAGCCGGCTCACTGCCTCGGCCTCGCACACATCCGGACGGCTGAGCGCATGGCCCTCGGGCCCGTGGATGCCCTGCTCAAACACGCGCTTCTGCAGCTCATTCACCAGCGTACCGTTCTCGCAATGCACGCACAGTATGCCGCCAATACGCTTGAGCTCCTCCAGCACCTCAAGCGTCTCGGCATCGTCCAGGCGCAGGTGGTCATAGGCAAAGTAGGTCTTGAACGACGATACGCCCGCCTCGCGCATGGCCGAGAGATCGGCGCGGTTACGCTCGTTCCACTCGGCGAGTGCCATATGAAAGGCGTAGTTAGCCGTGCAGGTGCCATCGGCGCGGCGATGCCACTCGGCCAAGGCATCGGGCATGGTCACGCCGCGATCGGCCGTCGCGTAGTCCACGATGGTCGTCGTACCGCCGCAGGCAGCCGCACGCGTACCGGTCTCAAAGCTATCGGCCGTCCAATCCATGCCAGTCCAGCACTGCATGTGCGTGTGGCCGTCGATAAAGCCGGGAAACACCCAACAGCCCGCGGCATCTTCGACGGTATCGCCCTCGGCCGGCTCGATCGCCGCGGCGATCCGCACGATCTTATCGCCATCCATGGCAAGATCGGCGCGGCGAAGCCCCTGTGGCGTCACGAGCGCGCCGTTTTTGATGATGATCATAATTGCTCCTTATTGATTGATGCAGTTGGCCACGCGATCAAAATACGAGCAGGCGGCGATATGCTCCGTTATGCGTCGCTGTCCCTTGGCGGTATCGACGTCCCACAGCTCGTAGGCACGCGCCTCGACCAGCACCACGTCGATACGGTCCTTGAGAATCGAACCGCCACCGTCCTTGCCCTCAAGACACATGAGTGCATCGAACAGTTCCGCCGGAAAGAGCACCGGGCTCGAAGGCTCACCGTTGCACGCAAGACGCACCGGATGCTTGCGGCCACGCTCATCAAACGCGCGAACCATGGCCTCAAATGAATCCGAACTCACGAGTGGCTGGTCGCCCGGCAAAAAGAGGCAGCCTTTCCAGTTGCGATCGACCCCCCACGAAAGGCCCGCACGGACGCTTTCGCTTCTGAGCTTGCCATCGTGCAGCGCACACGGGCAATGCTTGTCCTCGCAAATCTGGGCGACCTCGGGCCAACGCGTCGAAACCACAACGTCAAAGCCCCGAGGAACCGAATCGATAGTCCGGGCAATCAGTGGCTTGCCATAGATATCGGCGAGCATCTTGTTAGAGCCAAACCGCTTGCCCTCGCCCGAAGCCATAATGACGCAACCGAGTTTCATCTCCGCAAACCTCCCCTGGCTGCTTTGGACACCATAGTTGCTATACCCACCATAGCAAGCTCGCACTCCATCGGAACAGGCACGCGCTCGTTTTTTCCAGCGAACGCCCCTTGGCTCTCCATAGCACAAAGGAGGGCATCCCGCGGCGCAGGACACCCTCCTCTACATCAGTGCGATATGCCTACTCAGCGTCGCCGGTAAACGTGGTACCGGTCTTGCCGGCAAGACCGTCACGCGCCTTCTCGAGCAGCGTGATGAGCGCCGTGCGACCCGGCTTGCTCTCGGCAAACGTCGAGGCAGCCTGGACCTTGGGCAGCATGGAGCCGCGACCGAACTCGTTGGCCTCGGACAGACGCTTTACGTCAGCCGCGGTCAGTGTGTCGAGCCACTGCTCGTGGTCGGTGCCAAAGCCAATGGCAACCTTCTCCACGGCCGTCAGGATAATCAGGGCATCGGCGTCGAGCTGCTCGGCGAGCTTCTCGGCCGCAAAGTCCTTATCGATGACGGCGGCAGCGCCCTTAAGGTGGTTACCCTGGGCCTTGGTGACGGGAATGCCGCCACCGCCGCAGGAGATCACCACGTGGTTGGACTCGACGAGCGACTTAATGGTGTCGAGCTCGACGATGTTCACGGGCTTGGGCGAGGCAACCACGCGACGGAAGCCCTGCTTCTCGTCGTGAATGAACTGGTAGCCGCGGTCGGCCTCCAGCTCCTTGGCCTCGGCCTCGCTCATCCACGGACCGATCGGCTTGACCGGGTCGGCAAAGGCCGGATCGTCCGCCGCAACCTCGACCTGGGTGAGCACGGTGGCGACACCCTTGTCGATGTTGCGGTCGAGCATTTCCTCGCGCAGCGCATTTTGCAGGTCATAGCCAATGTAGCCCTGGCTCATGGCGCCGCAAACGGACAGCGGGCAGGGAATGTACTTTTGAGGGTTAGAGCGCGTGAGCTCAGCCATCGCGTTGGCGATCATGCCCACCTGGGGGCCGTTGCCATGCACGACGACAACCTCGTTGCCTTCCTCGATCAGGTCGACGATAGCCTTGGAAGTCGTCTTGACGGCCTCCATCTGCTCGGGAAGGTTGGCGCCGAGGGCGTTTCCGCCCAAGGCGACAACAATACGCTTAGCCATTTCTCAGCCCAGCTTTAGGCCTGGAACCAACGGGCGGTGTTGCGCTCGCCGAGGGCCTTGAGGGTAGCGGCGGGATCGGCAACCTTCTGCAGGAACATCATGGCTGCGATGGCGTACGGCTTGTAGCTGGCCTCCTTGTACATGCCCACACGGTGCATGTCGAAGACGTCGGCGTTGACCTCGCCGTGCTCGCAGGAGACACCGGAGATGTCGGCGGGCAGCGGATGCATAAAGATGGTGTCCTGGCCGTTGGCGGTCTTCTCCATGAGCTCGGTCGTGGAGCACCAATCCTGATGCGTAGCGTTCTGAGCGAGCAGCTCCTTCTCGAGCGCAGCGATGCCGGCGTCGTCGCCCTCGGCGTACAGGTTGGTACGCTTCTCCATGGCGGCAAACGGAGCCCAGCTCTTGGGGATCACGATGTCGGCGCCCTCGAAGGCCTCGGCCATGGTGTTGACCTGCTTAAAGGTGGTGCCGGACTCGGCGGCGTAGCCCTTAGCACGCTCGACGACCTCGGGCATGAGGTCGTAGCCCTCGGGGTGGGCCAGGGTGACGTCCATGCCAAAGCGGGGCAGCAGGCTGATCAGCGACTGCGGGCAGGACAGCGGCTTGCCGTAAGAGGGCGAATAGGCCCAGGTGACGGCAACCTTCTTGCCCTTGAGGTTCTCAAGGCCGCCAAACTCGTTGATGAGGTAGAGCATGTCGGCAGAGGACTGCGTGGGGTGGTCGGAGTCGGACTGCAGGGAGATGAGCGTGGGACGGTGATCCAGAACGCCGTCCTCGTAGGCCTGCTGGACAGACTCGGAGACCTCGGCCATGTAGGCGTCGCCCTTGCCGATGTACATGTCGTCGCGGATGCCGATGACGTCGGCCATGAAGGAAATCATGGTAGCGGTCTCACGGACGGTCTCACCGTGAGCGATCTGGGACTTCTTCTCGTCCAGGTCCTGCAGCTCAAGGCCGAGCAGGTTGGCGGCCTTAGAGAAGGAGAAGCGCGTACGGGTGGAGTTGTCGCGGAACAGCGAGACGGCAAGACCGGAGTCGAAGATCTTGGACGAAACGTTGTTCTCACGCAGCTCGCGCAGGGCGTCGGCGACGATGTAGAGCGCCTTAAGCTCATCGGTGGTCTTGTCCCAGGTGTGCAGGAAGTCGCTGCCGTACATACCCTTAAAATCGAGGCCGTTCAGCTGCTCGACGAGCTCGGTAAACTTAGCGTCCATGGAAATGTCCTTTCTAAAGATGAAACGATCGCAATGAGTAGATGTGCTCCGCCATGCGCGTGTGGCTAGAACATGCAGAGCACCATGACGAGGACCCGCCACCGTTGAGGAAGCATGGGAGATAACGACCGCGGGCCCCAAGTCAACAGGGGGTGCCGGGGACACGAGCGGCCCCCGGCTCAACAAAATCGAGGAATGGGACTAGTCGATCTTGTTGTTGGTCAGACCGGCGCGGAACACGGTGGCGTCGCCATCGGCCTTGCTCGGATCGTAGAGGTTCAGGGCAGCCACGTACATGGCGGCAGCGGTGACCAGGTCGTCCTTGTAGGTGACCTCGTTGGGAGCGTGAGCCTGAGACTCGGCACCCGGGCCAAAGCCCACGCAGGGGATGCCGTAGCGGCCCTGGATGGAGACGCAGTTCGTGGAGAAGGTCCACTTGTCGCACAGCGGGCGACCGGTGCGTTTGTCCATGCTGGGCTCGCAGCCGATGCGCTCGTCACCAAACATGGCCTTGTGGGCGTCGACGAGGGCCTTGACGTGCGGAGCGGTCTCCTTGTTGATCCACGTGGGGAAGTAAGCCTCGGTCTCGTAGACCTCGCCGGTCCAGGACGGACGGTCGTACATGTACATGGAGACCTTCACGTCGTCACCGTACTTCTTGGCGGCCGGCAGGTTGCGGATCTCGTCCAGGCAGGACTCCCAGGTCTCGCCGGCGGTCATGCGACGGTCGATGGAGATGGCGCAGGAGTCAGCGACAGCGCAGCGGCTGGGGCTGGTGTAGAAGATCTGGCTGACGGTGCAGGTGCCGCGGCCCAGGAAGCGGGCATCCTCGTAGTGCTCGGGGTTGTACTTGGGGTCGAGCATCTTGACGAGGCCCTTGATGTCGGTCGACTCGTCGCAGCCGTTGTTGTTGAGGGCGCGGACGTCGGCGATGATGTCGGCCATCTTGTAGATGGCGTTGTCGCCGCGGTCGGGAGCGGAGCCGTGGCAGGAGGTGCCGTGAACGTCGACGCGGATCTCCATGCGGCCGCGGTGACCGCGATAGATGCCGCCGTCGGTGGGCTCGGTGGAAATGACGAACTCGGGCTTAATGCCGTCCTTGTTGTAGATGTACTGCCAGCACATGCCGTCGCAGTCCTCTTCCTGGACGGTGCCGACGACCATGATCTTGTAGCCCTCGGGGATGAGGCCCATGTCCTTCATCATCTTGGCAGCGTAGGTAGCAGAAGCCATGCCACCCTCCTGGTCGGAGCCGCCACGGCCGTAGATGATCTCGTCGGTCTCGTAGCCCTCATAGGGATCGGCATCCCAGTTCTCGATGTTGCCGATGCCGACGGTGTCGATGTGAGAGTCGATGGCGATAATCTTGTCGCCCTCGCCCATAAAGCCCATAACGTTGCCCAGGCCGTCGACCTTGACCTCGTCATAGCCAAGGCTCTCCATCTCGGCCTTGATGCAAGCGACAACCTCGCCCTCCTCGCAGGACTCAGAGGGATGGCTGATCATAGCGCGCAGGAAGCGAGTCATATCAGCACGATGGGACTCAGCCGCAGCCTTAATGGCATCAAAATCGAGTTCTTTAGTCATAACAGTCAACCTTTCTACAAGGGTTTACCTACAGGTAGATATTTCAGATAGATCACTTGTGCCAAGCAGCGTGAGGTTGAGCACCCCACAAGCAAGTAACCATAGGAGGCGGACGGAGGACTTTGCTCCGTCGCGAGTTCCGCACGAGCCGGAGAGCACTTAATGTGCTCTCCGTGCGAGCAGGACTGTCCGAGCAGGGAGTAAAGTCCTCCGGCTGCCTCCGGACAGGTCAGTCTGCTAGCAGGTGGGGTACTCGCCCTCCCAGACGATGCGACGGTACTGCTCCGGATCGGTGTCGCCCTCGGTGGAGAAGCAGAGCACGGAGCTCGTCTTGTCCAGGCCGATGAGCTCCTTGAGCTCGGCGTACTCGGGATCGAGCATGAGGGTCTCGACCAGGCCGGTGGTCACCGCGCCGGACTCGCCGGAGATGACGCGCGGGTCGCCCTTCTCGGGAGCGCCCAGGGTGCGCATGCCGCGAGCGGTGACCCAGTCGGGGCAGGACACGAAGGCGGTAGCGTGGTTGCGCAGGATATCCCAGCCCAGGATGTTGGGCTCGCCACAGCACAGGCCGGCCATGATGGAGGGCATGTCGCCGTCCACGATGCGCGGGTCGCCGTCGCCGGCGGCAGCGCCCTTGTACAGGCAGGCGGCCGGAGCGCACTCGACCACGACAAAGGTGGGCGGGTTATCGGGATACAGGTTAGTGAAGTAGCCCACCACGGCGCCGGCGAGCGAGCCTACGCCAGCCTGGACAAAGACATGCGTCGGGCGGTTGATGGCCATCTCGCGCAGCTGCTCGGCAGCCTCGGAAGCCATGGTGCCGTAGCCCTCCATGATCCAAGACGGAATCTTCTCGTAGCCCTCCCAGGCGGTGTCCTGAACGATAACGCCGCGCTCGCAGGCGTCGGCCTCGGCGGCGGCCATGCGCACGCACTCGTCGTAGTTGACCTCTTCGATGGTCACCGTGGCGCCCTCGGCGGCGATGTTGTCGAAGCGGGGCTTGGTGGAACCCTTGGGCATGTGCACGACGGCCTTCTGGCCCAGCTTATTGGCAGCCCATGCCACGCCGCGGCCATGGTTGCCGTCGGTGGCGGTAAAGAAGGTGGCCTGGCCAAAGTCCTTGGCAAGCTGATCGGAAGTCAGGTAATCGAAGGTGCAGTCGGCAACGTCCTTGCCGGTCTCGTCGGCAATGTAGTTGGCCATGGCAAACGAACCGCCCAGGACCTTAAAGGCGTTGAGGCCAAAGCGATAGCTCTCGTCCTTAACGCACAGGTTGGACAGGCCCAGGCGTGCAGCCTGGCCATCCAGGCGGGCAAGCGGAGTGACGGTGTACTGGGGGAACGACTGGTGGAAGGCACGGGCCTTCTTCACGTGGTCGAGGCTCATGATTCCCAAGTGCTTGTCATCGCTCTTGGGCATCGTGTTGCCCGCCCACTGGATCTTATCGGCCATACGGTGAACTCCTTAAGTCCTCTCTTGCCGGCCCCCGCATACGCGTTTCAGCCCATTCCCATTCATGCGACTGAACTTTTATGTGGATGCCAAACAAAAAGTTTGTTAGCACTGTTCTATCACACTTTTTGATTGGCAAACCTAACAAATTGTTTGTTGCCGTAATCGGTACCTTTTCGCCGCCGAACGGTTACATAACGCAGCGACGTTTTCGTTATTTGCGAACAAGTGGGGTTTATGGCAAAGTGAGCCCAAACTAATTTTTAGGAAGGCACCCATGACCCCCGCACAGATAGAGTTTTACAAGCGCCTTGCACACGGCCTGGCGCTCCAGTTTGGCCCCAACTGCGAAGTCGTCGTCCACGACTTGGAGACCGAGGACGTGGACCACTCCATCGTAGTGATCGAAAACGGCCACGTCAGCGGACGCAAACTAGGTGACGGTCCCAGCCATATTGTGCTTGAGTCCATGCACGAGGGCACCGCCGACGTGCACGACCGCGAGCCATACCTCACCAAAACCGCCGATGGCAAGCTGCTCAAGTCCTCGACCATCTTTATCCGCAACGACGAGGGCAAGCCCGTCGGCATTTTGGGCATTAACTTTGACATTACGCTCATGAAGGCTTTTGAGCGCTCGCTCGACGCGCTCACCGGCACGGGCGACAAGGGATACACCGAGCCCGAGCCCATTACCAAAAACATCGGCGACCTGCTCGAAGATCTGCTGCGCGAGTGCGAACAGTTTGTGGGCAAGCCCGCGGCACTCATGACCAAAGACGAGCGCATTCGTGCCATTGGCTACCTCGACCGTCGCGGCGCCTTTCTCATTTCCAAGTCGAGCGAGCGCGCCTGCGAGTTCTTTGGCATCTCAAAGTACAGCTTCTATAGCTACCTCAATGAGGCCAAGGCGGCGGCCGGCGACAAGTAGGCACTCGCCTGGATTGCCCCTCCCCTTTTGGGCGCGAGTTCTGGAAAGCACGAATCCAAGACCGAGCCGCTTGGGAAGTTCCATATAATCGATGAATGCGAGTATTTCGAAAGGATGGAACAAGATGGGGTCGAGCAACGCATCACGCAACGGCCGCGGAGGCACCGCTTCTGGCGCCAGGCATGCGAAACACGCGTTTGACGAGGGCGAAGAGGGCCTTTTTGCGCTGAGCCTCGACGACGTAATGAGCGACCGCCCCTGGACCGCCGAGGAACTCATGGGCGGCGGAGTTCGCCCGACAAGTTCAAAGCCCGTACCTTCCGCCACGCCCGCGCCGGCATCCGTGCCCGCGGACGACTTTGCCACCCGTCCCATCGTGCAGGCGACGCGCAAAGCCGCCCCTGCACCCCGTCCTGCCAGCGATCCGTCCGAGACGGCGGCGTTTCTCGCTGCAGCGGCACAGCGCCCCACGGCAGACAGCACGATTCGCTACGCTGCCCCGCAGCAGCCGGCATACACGGCTCCCGAGCCCGAGCTCGAGCCGCCTGTCATGGATCTGGATGATCTTTCCAACCGCCAGTTTGCCTTTGATTCCTGGGCGGCGGCAGATCTGGACGAGACCTCGGGTGGCATGCCTGCGCTCAACATTCCGGTCAACCCCCTGTTTGCAGCTGTCGAGGAACGCGACTCCGCATACGACAACACCGCAGCGTACGCCAACCGCCCGAGCGAACAGGCTCGCGCCGGCCACATCGAAACCGAGGATTACGGCCAAACGTCGAGCGGCTATTCTCGCGACCCGTTTGCCGCCACGCCCGCTCCCGATTACAACCAAGCGAGCGTAAAGGCAGCCTCGGCATCGTCGTATACCCACGGCACCGACGATAAGCGCGCTGCCGATTACCACACCGAAGAAGAACCGCCGCGCTTTTCGGAGTTTTCGCAGGCGGCAAAGGTTGTCTTTATCGCCATCATCATCGCTCTGCTCGGCGTGATTGCATTTGAGGGATTCCAGCTATTCCGCGGCCCCACCGCGTCCGAATCGGCAACGCAGCAAAAAGAGGACGACAACCAACACCTGGACATCAACACCCTCAAGGGCGACCCCAACAGCTAGGTTGGAACATAAGCTATGCCGCACCCCTGTTTACGTGCGGTTTTACACTTTTCCGTGATTTCCACGCGCCCATTTCGACACTTTTCCGTAATTTGGGCGGCTCGAATTTGACACTTTTCCGTACTTTCATACGGCTGATTTCGACACTTTTCCGGATGTTTGCCGAATAATTGCCGCGTAATCAAGCGCCGTCTGCACATCATTTCGCAGGCGGCGCTTGATTTCTGTCCGCGCGCGCTGATAGACTCCATCGTGCCCGCAAGGAGTGGGCGCGTTTTATCCAGAGTCGGGGTAGAGAGTTGGCTCCACGATCCCGACGCCAACCGGCCAAGAGGCACGGTGGCCCTGCCAACATCGATGAAAGGAGTCCGTATGGACAATTTCTCCGTGCGCAGCGAGCGCAACTTCCACAATCTGGTCGTCAAACCGAATCACATGCATCTTCTGGATAAGCCAAATGGCTACGCCTCGACCATGGTCAAGAGCAGCCTCTCCCACCAGATGCGCTTTACGGTACAGAAGCTCGAGGAAGAGCTCTGTGCTGCTGGCAACCCGCACGTACTGCAGATCAAGCTGCTCGGAGACGACTCGCGCGAGCCGTCCAGCTGGAAGCTCTTTGCCGACGGCAAGTGCGTTGCGGACGGATCCGGCGCCTTTGCCCGCGAGTGCTTCTGCGAGGGAGCCGAGGTGTTTTTGGACTTGTGTCGTGATGCCGTCAACGCGACGAGACTGCACCAGTGGAGCCAGAGGGAGTACGAGCTGCTGAGTGCTTCGCGTGAGATTGCGGGGGCGTAGGCAGACAGACCAGACAGCTCGCCATACTGGTTGACGCTTCGATTCAAACAGCAGGGCGAAGTCGCGCTTACAGTCCCGCCATGCCAAACCGAATGGCGTTCTCAAAAGGCCTACCTCCCCTCCGCCTTCAGCTTCAACAGAAGGTCGCCCAGCTCGGGGCACTTACTGGTAAGGCGCGTCTGGGCTCGCTCGCCCATCCCCCACCGCTGGCGGATCTCCTGGGCGTGCGGACTCACGTGATAGTCCCCGTCCATCATCTGCTTGAGCAGCTTGGCGGTCACGCGCGCATCGGCTAGGGCACTGTGAGCGTGGCCCGTCGACTCGTCGAACTCGATGCCAAACCACGTCGCCGCGTCACTCAAAGAGACGCGCCCGTGGCTGCCAACGTCCATGATCGAGGTGTAAAACGCCTGCAGGTCGGCCCAGTCCGTAGGAAATGCGGAAAGGTCGATGTGCTTTGCCTGGCACTCGGTCAAAAGCTGTCGACGATCCGCCCCACTCCAGCAAACCACCTGGGCGGAGTAGCGACCGATCCAGTCGCTGAGCCTTTTGATCACCATGCAGAGCGGATCGGCCATCGCGGTGTCCACAGCCGATATCCCTGTGAGCTCGCGGACGGGATACGCAACGCCTTCGGTAAATTCCGTCTGCACAAACTGCGAGAACTCGCCCATAACGTTGCCGTGGTAATCGAGCTTGACGGCGCCGACCTCGATGATCTCATTGCGCAGCCCACGGCGCTGGCGTTGCTTTGGCACCGGCGCAAACTCAAAGTCCAGCACAATCTGGCGCGCAAAGTTCGTCGTATCGATAGCCGAGATACACGGCGTCTTTTCAGCTGACACGGTTAGGGCCTTTCTCCGTTGCCTGCCGCTTGCTACATAGGCGGCTACATTGCCGTAAGGATAGGCGCCCGTGCGGACATGAAAGCGGGGCGCAATACCATGCGTCAAGCACACGCCATGCAGACGGCCCCAAGAGAGTCGCCCACTCTATTCAAATGCATGAAAAAGATTGAGGCCCGGTGACTTGAATCAGAGGTCATCCCGGGCCCATCAGAGCTCGTAGAGCTCTTGGTTGCTTTGGTCTCGCTCTTCACGGCGCTTATCGAACTTTCCGAGGCACTCAAGCAGCATTCGAAGCATAACAAGTCGCTGCCATTAAGGCATTGACCTCTTGACCAAGCAACGGCGCTGCCCAGCTCTTCACCACTTGGGCTGCCGTCAACTTTATTCTATCCGCGAGCATCTGGTTTACCAAATGGATTTTCGGTAAAGGAAGCCCGACGCCCCGCAAAACCACTACGCCCCAAGTGCCGCCATGGGGATCACCGCCACGCCGTCGTCGCGTGTGTAGGCAATGCTCCCCTTTCCAACCACGACCGCCAAAAACGCCGGCGCGGCATTCTAAGACGCGCTTTCCACTTGAAGCCATGTCGATTCTGGGACACAGTTTCCGCTTGAAGCCCATCCGGAAAGCGCGTCCCATTCCGAGGCTTGAATCCGGGACGTAGTTTCCGCTTGAAGGCCGATCCGGAAAATGCGTCCCAGTCTGAGCGCTCATTCCGGAATGCATTTTCCGCGAGGGGCCGATCCGGAAAGGCCATCCCACTCTGGAGCTATAATCCGGGACACGCTTTCCGCCGGCATTCCGCAGGCAGCCAACACGACAAAAGAAGGGGCCCTATTCCAGCAATTCGAGGACAGGCTCTTGCCCTCGAGCAGAGCTACCCCGCCCTCACATCTCGGCAAACGAGATCAGCCTAACGCCTCCCCTGCTCTCCGCGGCATCCCAACATCCCTGTGTAAAGCCGCTTTTTGAGAAAAGTGCATAGCTTTTTCGTTGCCGCCTAAAGAGCTCGCTTCGGTACACGAGCTTTTGCAGCACGTCTTCGCCCACCGGTTCATTGCGCCATTTGCACTCCGCAAACAGAGCAGTGCTCTCGCCATCGTCAACAATCAAGTCGATTTCTTCCTGCGTATGCGTGCGATTATCCGTCCCCCACCAGCGCCCGACGCTCGCCGGAACCACATCGAGCTGGCCCGCGCGCGCGAGTTCGTACACGTATTGTCTGCATATAAGCTCAAAGACCGTACCCATGTAATCCGATACGTGTGGCTCAATGCGCTTATACGCCATCTCGGCCATATCGTTTTGAATCAGCCCGATGTTCTGCGGAACAAACTTGTACCAGAACCTAAACATCTGATCGCTCAGCAGATACACGGCTCGCTTATTACTCGTCTCGTTTAGGGGCAGCTCGCGCTCGACAATCCCAAGCGACGCCAGCTTATCCACATAGCTCTTTACGTTGCTCGCAGGGATTCCCGTAGAGCTCGCAATCTCCGAGATCTTCGAGCGCCCCTGAGCAATTGCTTGCACGATCGCATCATATTGCTCGGGATTGCGGCACTCCTGCAATAGCAGGTTACTCGGCTCCTCAAAGAGATAGCCCGTAGGAGTAAGAAAAAGACGTTTGATGTTGTCCTTGAGCGGTGCGGCAGGATCGACTTTCTCGATATATGCAGGAATGCCACCCGTCATGCCATAGCAAACTGCAGCGTCTTCGCGACCCATGCTCTGCCACAGGCCGAGGGTCGTCATAAAATCGAGCGGCATGATTTTAAACTGGGCCGTACGCCTACCGTATAGCGGACTCTCGTAGCCCAACACCTGCTCTTCCATAAACGAAAGCGACGACCCGCACAGGATAAGCATAAGCTTGGTCTCTTTGTACAAGTGATCGATCTTGTCTTGCAGCAACGAGCTGATCTCGGGATTCGATTGGGCGAGATAAGGATACTCGTCGATCACGACAATCAAACGTTCCGTGCGAGCCATGGTAGCCAACGCATCGAACGCCTCGTCAAAACTACGAAACGACACGCCAGCAACACCAACGGAGCCCGCAAGTATCGCCTGGCTAAAGCCATGCAGGTTTGCCTCTGCATTGGTACGACGAGCTTGAAAGTAAATAGCCTTCTTGCCTTGGATAAACTCTGTGATAAGACGCGTTTTGCCCACGCGACGGCGGCCGTAAATCACAGGCATCTCAAAGGAGCCCGTGCCATACAGTCGATTGAGCTCGGACATTTCCACTGTTCTTCCGATAAACATAGGGCCATCCTTCCTTTGCGTTATAGCTAGCTATATTATACCTTCCTATAATATAGCTAGCTATAACGTAATTCGACAAGCGGCGCACACGAAAGGGGCGGTACACCACCGCACGTGGACCGTTCCGGAAAATGTATCCCGTTCTGGAGCCAAAAACTGGGCCGTAGTTTCCGCCAAACATGCCATCCGGAAAGCGCGTCCCGTTCTGAGGCTTGAATCCGGGACGCAATTTCCGCCTGCGGCCCCGTTGGGAAAGTTCATCCCGCTCTGAGCGCTCGTTCCGGGATGCAATTTCCGTTTGAGGCCCGATCCGGAAACGGCATCCCACCCTGGGGCCGAAATCTGGGTCACAGTTTCCGCAGATACCAGTCGACGATCCGCCGCCTTTATCACATGCCTTCAAATTATGCGATCCAGAAACACAAAACAGCAGATAGATTGCTCTTTTTCGAAAAAGTACACGTCCCGAAACTTACCAAGGCTTCATAACTAGCTACCGTTCACGGATGTCGATTGCCGCCCACCGATTCGGCTTCAAAAAGTGACGTCAAAACCAAGCCATCTACCTGCATGGTTAGATTTTGGTCAGCTTTTGGTCAGTTGAGCGGCAAGTTCCGGCTGATACGTTTTTGCCACCCCAAAAAAGGAGGCGGTAGCCCATGGCGCATTGCAACGACCAAATCATCGACCAACTGCTCACTCAAGCCAGCAGGAGGGGCGCTGTCTGATTCCCCCGAGCACGGCAATCCGCAAAGCGCTCCTTCGGCGCACGGGCGTCACGGTCGCTTCGCCCATACCGGGGCTGTTTGCGCGAAAAACGCGCTGGGATGAACTCAACCGGGCACAGCGTCATTGCGAGATTATTCGCGCCCTTGCGATCATCCACCCCGATTGGACGTTCTGCTCGTTTTCGGCCGCCTGTCTGCTGGAGCTCGAGGTCTCGTGGCGACACCTGAATGTTGCGCATGTCTGCAGCTCGACAAAGCCGTCGGCTCGCCCGGGCGCGCATATTCAGCGGCATCAGATCGAGCCGGCCGGAGCAATCCGTCTATCCGGTACATCGGTAACGCCGCCCATCCAAACGGTAACGGATTGCCTGCTGCAGACCGGTTTTGCCGATGGCATGCCCATTGCCGATTCGGCGATCTCAAAGCTCGGCCTACCGCGAGAGCAGCTGATGGGAGCAGTTGAAAAACGAGCGGGCGCTCGCAACGGTCGCGCGGTGCGCACGGCCCTCACCACGCTCCAATATGCTGACGCGCGCGCCGAGAGCGGCGGGGAATCTGTCGCCCGCGCTGTCATGATTGAGACCGGCTTTGCACCCGACCAACTTCAATACGAGCTAACGGATCCCTTCGATTCGACCGAAAGCATGCGAACGGATTTTGCCTGGGAGCGTCAAGCCAGGGAGCTCACGCTTGGCGAACTCGACGGGCTTGTCAAATATACCGACCAGACCATGCTAGCCGGGCGCACCACCGCCGAGGCACTCGTTTCCGAACGCCAGCGCGAGGCACACCTATCGCTTTACGGTCATCCCTTGCTGCGCTTTACCATGAACGAAGTCCGTTCGACAGGCACGCTCGCGAAAAAGCTGCAGACGGCAGGCATCCGGCAGACCGCGCTGCCGACATGGCTCAACGAGGTAGAGCTGTAGGGGCTGCTGAGCTTATGCCCGTCTGCCTACCAAACCGGGACACACTTTCCGGTTGGTAGCACCCGCGGAAACCAGGACCCAGATTGAGTGCTCAAAACGGGATGCGCTTTCCATATGGCATGCCTAGCGGAAAGCGCATCCCATAATCGAGGCTCAGAACGGGACAGACTTTCCGGATGAAGCTCTCAGCGGAAACGGCATCCCGGAATAGACGCTCAAACTGGGATACATTTTCCGCTGAGGGCCAATCCGGAAACCGTGTCCCACTTCGAGCGTCAATTCTGGGATGGACTTTCCGCCAGAGGGTTCAGCCGGAAACGACATCCCACTCTGAAGCGAAATTCCGGGACGCAGTTTCCGTTTGAAGCTCCAACCGGAAAGCGCATCCCACTCTGGAGCCGAATTCCGGGACACGCTTTCCGCTAGAGGCTCTACCGGAAAGTGCATCCCATTCTGAGCGTCGATTCCGGGATGCAATTTCCGCTTGAGAGCTGTTCCGGAAAGCGCATCCCATTCCAGGCGCGGATTCCGGGATGCTGCCTCCGCTCCAAACAAAAGGCCCCGGCTCGCGATGGAGCCGGGGCCAAAGGTGCAGCGTATGCAGTTGGTGTTGTGCGCGAACAGCCCGTCAGCAATGGCCGTGCGCGTCCTACCCTACCCGCGGTGACGGGCGCGGCTGTAGGGCGTATCCACCATGGGAAGATCCGGACGCAGCTTGCCGTCGAACGCGCGGTAGGCGTTCTGCACGGCGGGCGCCGTGGGAATCGTTGCGATCTCGCCGATGCCCTTGCCGCCGTATGCCACGGGCAACAGCTCGTCCTTCTCCACGTAGATGGCGTGGATATTCGGAATCTCGGGCGCACGGAACAGCCCGAGCGTACCGTACCTGGCCTGGGGTACGCAGTCCTTGAGCGGCCAGTCCTCGGTAAGCGCATAGCCCATACCCATGAGCACGCCGCCTTCGATCTGACCCTGGATGGAGATGGGATTGACCACCTTGCCGGAATCGTGCGCGGCATAGACCTCGCTCACGCGGCCGTCATCATCCAGAATGACCACATGTGTGGCAAAACCGTAGCAGATGTGGCTCTTGGGGTTGGGAACATCGGCGCCCAGCTTGTCGGTCGGCTCCAGATACACGTAGCCAAACTCGCATCCCTCGAGCGCCTTGATGGTGGCCGCAGGGTCCTGAGGATGCATACCCTGGCCGGCGACGAGTTCCTGTGTGCGCAGCTGGTAGGCGCGACCGTCGTCGTACTCGATCTTGACGCCGTCGCCATGCGCGCTCACCGGAGCGGCGGGCGCAGGCTTGCCGGCCTCGATGCCAACCATGGCGTCGCGCAGCAGGAAGGCGGCACCGCGCACGGCCTCGCCGGTCACGACCGTCTGACGCGAACCAGACGTGGTGCCGGAATCGGGAGCGTTCTCGGTGGAGCACTCGCCGTTGGCAATGCAGCGAAGCGGCAGACCGCAGGCCTCGGCAACGTCCTGCAAAAAGACCGTGTTGCAGCCCTGGCCGATGTCGGACGTGGCGGCATAGACCACAGCCACGCCATCCTCGACGCGAATCTTGCAGCGACCGGCATCGGGCAGGCCCACGCCCACGCCGGCATTCTTCATGGCGCAGGCAATGCCGGCGTGGCCGGGATGCGCGTAGTAGGCATCCTTGACCTCGAGCAGCGTCTCCTTAAGCGCCGTGGAGCAGTCGGCAATTTGGCCGTTGGGCAAAACCTCGCCCGGCTCGATAGCATTACGGTAACGAATCTCCCACGGATCCAGGCCGACCTTCTCTGCCAGCAAGTCAATCAGGCTCTCGAGCGCAAACTCGGACTGGCAAACGCCAAAGCCGCGGTACGCGCCGGCGGGCGGGTTGTTGGTGTAGTAGCCAAAACCGCGAATGTCGGTGTTCTGGTACTTGTAGGGGCCAACGGCATGCGTGCAGGCGCGCTCGAGCACCGGGCCGCACAGCGAAGCGTAGGCGCCGGTATCAAAGTTGATCTCGCAGTCCAGGCCGGTAAAGTTGCCCTCGGCGTCGCAGCCCAGCGTAAAGGTGCCGTCCATGGCGTGGCGCTTGGGATGGAACGCGAGCGACTCGGCACGCGTGAGCTTGCACTTCACAGGACGCTGGAACTTATATGCGGCGAGCGCGGCCAGGTGCTGGACCGAAACGTCCTCCTTACCGCCAAAGCCGCCGCCCACGAGCATGGTCTCGACGACCACGCGCTCGGGCTCGTTGTCCCAGCCAAACATGTGGGCACACTCTTTGCGCGTGTCGTAGGCACCCTGGTCGGTCGACTGCACCTTGACGCCGTTCTTGTACGGGAAGGCAACGGCGCACTCGGGCTCCAAGAAGGCATGCTCGGTAAAGGGCGTGGTAAAGCGCTGCGTCACGGTAAACGCGCTCTCTGCCAGCGCCTTGGCGGCGTCGCCGCGCGTCACATGGCGGCTCTGACACACGTTGTCCTTGAGCTCCACCGTGTTGCCAAAGGCAAAGAAGCTGTCGTGCAGGCGCGGGGCGTCGGCAGCCTTGGCCTCGACAATGTTACGCACGGGCTCCAGCGGCTCGTAATCAATCTTTACGAGCTTCTTGGCCTTCTCGAGCGTCGCTTCGTCCTCGGCGACCACCAGCACAATGGCGTCACCCACGCAGCGGGTGATATCGCCCTGGGCAATCATGACGTCCCAGTCCTGGATAAGGTGGCCGACCTGGTTGACCGGCACGTCCTCGGCGCGCAGGATGCCCACCACACCGGGCAGGGCCTCGGCCTTGGAGGTATCGATGGAGAGCACGCGGGCGCGCGGATACTTGGAGCGCACGGCGCTGGCGTAGGTCAGACCCGGCTGATCGAGCTCGTCGATGTCGTCGGGATACTTGCCCTCGCCGAGCACCTTCTTGCGCACGTCGATACGGAAGGTGCGCTTGCCCACGCCGTAGTCATCGCCGCGCTCCAGGTCCTCGTCGATCTGCTTTTCGCCGCGGAGCACCGCAGCGGCCAGCGAGATGCCCTCGATAATCTTTTTGTAGCCGGTGCAGCGGCAGACATTGCCGCGAATGGCGTACTTGATCTGCTCCTCGGTGGGCTCGGGATCCTCGGCGATGAGCGCTGCACCCGCCATGACCATGCCGGGGATGCAAAAACCGCACTGCACGGCGCCCACGGCGCCAAAGGCGTACACAAAGGCCTCGCGCACGTCCTCGGGCAGGCCCTCGACGGTCACGATGTTACGGCCGGCGGCAAGGGCGGTGGTCAGCACACAGGCCTTGACGGCCGCACCGTCCACGTGGATGGTGCAGGTACCGCACGCGCCCTCGGAGCAGCCGTCCTTGGCGGAGTGAATATGCAGGTCGTCGCGCAGGTAGCGCAGCAGCGGCTTGTTTTGGGTCGTCGTGTGCTCGACGCCGTTAACGGTAAAAGTGAATTCCTGTGCCATGGTGATTCCCTTCTACACGCCGGCGGCGATGCCGGTACGGTCGTGGATGGCGCCATGCGGGCAGACGACGGCGCACATGCCGCACGACAGGCAGTCCGCGCCGTCGATATGGGCGCAGTTGTCCTCAATGCGGATAGCGCCGGCGGGGCACTTTTTGGCGCACATGCCGCAACCGATGCAGCTCGTGTCGCAGATCTTGCGCGCAATGGCGCCCTTATCGGTGTTGTTGCAGCGCACCAGAATGTTCTGGTAGCCGGGAACGAAGGCGATCACGCGCTGCGGGCACGCCATGCCGCACAGGCCACAGCCCGTGCACTTTGAGCGATCCACGCGGGCGACGCCATCGACCAGCGCAATGGCGCCGTGGGGGCAGGCCGTGACGCAGGCGCCACAGCCAATGCAGCCTTCGCTGCAGCGGGCGTCGCCGCCTGCGGAAGCACAGCCGCTTCCGCAGGCAACGTAGGCCACGTTATGTTGAATGGATTTGGCCATAAGAGACTCGCCTATTTCTTAAGGAGATACGGATAGTTGTCGCGCACGGCCTTGATGGTCAGGCGGACGGCCTCGGGAAGACCGGTGTTGACGGCATCGACCGAGACGGTGCGGACCGTGCCGGCGACGCGGACCTTAAAGTGGTCCTCGTCCACGGCCAGGAAGCCCTCGTTCTCGGAGTTCTCCATGTCCTGTTCGTTCCAGAACAGGGTGAGCTTGTCCTTGTAGGGACGACCCTCCTGGTAGGGGCAGAACACGGCGCAGTTGCCGCACTCGTTGCACATGCCATCGACATGTACCACCTGGTGCTTGGCCAGGCCCGGCACCTTAATGGCAACGTTGGCGCGGTTGGGGCACACGTCGCAGCAGACCTCGCACACCGAGCCGCAGCCCAGGCAGCGGGTCTTGGTGCAGTTACGCTTGTCGCGGCAGAGCGTACCCTTGCGCTCGTAGCAGGCGTCCTCGCGACCGGCTTGAGCATTCTGGTCGGCGTACTTGTTAAAGTCCACGCCGGCGATGGCACGGGCGACCTCGGCGGCGTCGGCAATAGCCTCGACCACGGTGGCGGGACCGCGGCGGCAGTCGCCCGCAGCCCAGACGCCCTCGACGCCGGTGGAGGTGGCGGCAAGGCGGCCGCGACGGTCGTGCTCGACGCCCGCGGCGTCGTACAGGCTGGCATCGATGCCCTCGCCCACGGCGCAGATCACCGTGGTGGCGGGCAGATCGACGGTCTCGCCCGTGGCGACAGGGCTGCGACGGCCGCTTGCATCCGGCTCGCCAAGCTCCATGACGTCGCAGGTCAGCACGACGCCATTGAGTGCCTTGGGCGCCAGCAGCTCGCAGAACTCAACGCCGTCGGCAAGAGCAAGATCGAGCTCTTCCTCGTCGGCGGGCATCTGCTTCTTGGTGCGACGATACACCAGGCGCACGTTCTTCACGCCTGCCAGGCGCTTGGCCACGCGGGCGGCGTCCATGGCGGTGTTGCCGGCGCCAATAACCACGACGTCCTCGCCCAGCTCGAGTTTCTCGCCCTTCTTGGCGGCCTCGAGGAACTCCAGCACGTCGAGCTCGGCGCCCTCGCCTAAGCCCGCAGAGCCGGGCATCCAGGCGCCGGTGGCCACGACCACGTCGGTAAAGCCCTGGGCCTTGAGCTCGTCGATGGACTCCACGCGGGCGTTGAGCTGAACCTTGGCACCAAAGGCCAGGCAAAGCTCGGCGTCGTGCGAGATATCGTCGCTGGCGATACGGAACTCGGGGATCACGTGACGGACCACGCCGCCAAGCGAATCGCGGGCCTCAAAGATGGTGACGGGCACGCCGGCGCGCGTCAGGAAAAACGCCGTCGCCAGGCCGGCCGGGCCGCCGCCGATAACGGCAACGTTGCGCTCGCCGTCGTTGGCGATAGCCTGGGCGCGCAGCTTGGGCAGCACGGCGGTCATGGCCTCGCGGGCGGCCTTGAGCTTGCTGGCGCGAATCTGGGCGCCCTCGGGCTCGTAGAACGCACGCTCGCAGGCACGGCCGCAGGGATGCGGGCAGATGGTGCCGGTAATGAACGGCAGGGCGTTGCGCTCGATGATGATGTTGAGTGCGTCCTCGTAGCGGCCCTCGTCAACGGCCGCCAGGTAGGCGGGAATATCCTGCTGGATGGGGCAGCTCGTGCGGCATGGCGTGGTAAAGCAGTCGGAAAGCGGGCTCTTGCCGGCGACCTTGCGGTCGGGCAGCGGGCGCAGTGGCTTCTTGTAGAGCGGGTTGGTGAGCGAGTCGGTCTGGATCGCAGTCACGGCCTCGAGCGAAATGCCCTCAAACGGCTTGCCGTCCAGGTCGGTAAACTCACCGGCCATCTGGCTAAAGCGCTCGTAGCCACCGGGCTTGAGAACGTCGGTCGCCAGGGTGACGGGCCAAATACCGGCGTCATACAGGGCGCGGATGTTGTAGACCGTGGCGCCACCGGAGTAGCTGATGCGCAGCTTGCCATCGAACTGCTCGGTAATGCGGCGGGCAGCCTCGATGGTCAGCGAGAACAGCGAACGACCGGACATGTACATCTCGGTGGAGGGCAGCTCGTTCCTCGTCACGTCGACGGGGAACGTGTTGGTCAGCTTGACGCCAAACTCCAGGCCGCGCTCGGCGCACAGGGCAATCAGGCGCTCGAACATGGGCACGGCGTCGGCCCACTGCAGGTCCTCGCGGAAGTGCGTGTCATCGAAGACGATGTAGTCAAAGCCCAGCTCGTTGAGGCGCTGACGTGCAAACTCATAGCCCAGCAGCGTGGGGTTGCACTTAATGTAGGTATTGAGGCCCTTCTCGGTGATGAGGTAGGTCGCGATGCGCTCAATCTCCGCCGGCGGGCAGCCATGCAGCGTAGACTCGGTAATGGAGTTGGAAACGCGTGCCGGGATGGACTCGACAAACGCGGCGTCGACATGCTCAAACTTGTCCAGGTTGGCGAGAGCCCATGCGCGGCACTCGTTCCAGACGTCGGAGCCGCTGGCATCCTTCATGCCCTCGATGTAGGCATCGACCTTGGGGCTCTTAATACCCTCCAGGTCATAGCCCACGGACATGTTGAAGACAAAGCCGTCCGGGCTTCCCAGGCCGTACTCGCGAGCGATCAGGTGGCAGGCGAACCATGCCTTCACGTACTCGGCAAAGGCCTGCGGAACCTCGAGCTCGGTCGACCACTCGCAGTTGTAGCACTCGTCCTGCGCCACGATGCAGGGCTTGTTCACACACTTGGAGAGCTCCTCGCCGTCCATAACCTGGACGGTCTTGAGCTCAAAGAAGCGGGAACCGGCAACGTAAGATGCCACGATGTTCTGGGCAAGCTGCGTATTGGGACCGGCGGCCGGGCCAAACGGAGTCTCGATGCGCTCGTCAAAAATGGGAAGCGCGCCCTCCTGGTTGGCCGTGACCATCTTGCGCACGCCAAAGATGGCGCCCTGAGTCTTGTGCTCCTCGATGATCCAGTTCATCAGCTGCGAAAACGGGATCGGCCTCATGATGTCGCTCATAATGAGCTCCTCTCTGTAACGCCCGGCGAGACCGCGCGGCGGGCGCAAATACGGTGTAGCGCTAGCACAGCGCCGGCGACCCCGCGGAGGTCGCCTATACGCGCGTCGGATGCGGCGAAACATCCGACGCGCGTTAATCTACTTGTTATTAGTAGGTGCGATCGTTGAGCGTGCTCCAGAGCTTCTTGGACTCAGCCATGGTCCACGCGTTGATCTTTTCCTCGTCAATGCCAACGAACTCGCGATCCTTGTACAGAACCTTGCCGTTGATGATGGTGGTACGGCAGTTTTTGCCCATCATGCCAAAGAGCATGTGGCCGTCGATGTTCTCCTCGCTCAGCGGCGTAAAGGGCTTGTAGTCCATAACGATGACGTCGGCAGCGGCGCCGGCCTCGAGCACACCGAGCTTGCGATCGAAGTACTTGCTGGCCATCTTGGCGTTGTTCTCGAACAGCATGGTCATGGCCTCGCACCAGCCCACGTTGGGCATGGCGGCATTGTGGCGCTGAATGATCAGGAAGACCTTGAGGCTCTCGAGCATATCGTGGGTGTAGGCGTCGGTGCCCATGCACACGGGGATGCCGCGGCGGAAGAACTCGAGCACGGGGGCGCAGCCCACGGCGTTGCCCATATTGGATTCGGGGTTGTTGACCAGCCAGGCGCCGGACTCCTTGACGATATCCATCTCGGCGGGCGTCACGTGGATGCAGTGGCCGAGCATGGTGTCGGGACCGAGCAGGTTGTGCTGCAGCAGGCGCTCGACGGGGCTGATACCGCCGCGGTTGAGGCGGGAATCCCACACATCGTTCATGCCCTCGCACACGTGGATGTGGAAGCCGGTCAGGCCGTTGTTGGCCTCGGCCATCTTGTCCATGGTCTCGTCCGACAGCGTAAAGGTGGCGTGACCGCCAAACATGGCGGCGATCATGTGGTTGTCGTTATCGCGACGCTCCTTGGCGGCCCACTGGGCGAACTCGGCGTTCTCGGCAATGGCCTGGTCGCATTTTTCCTGGCCGCGGCGATCGGAGACCTCGTAGCACAGGCACGAACGCATGCCCAGCTCCTGAGCGGCGTCCTTAATGGTAAAGAGGCTTCCCGGGATCTCGCAGAAGCTCGCGTGGTGATCGAAGATCGTGGTGACGCCATCGCGGATGGAGTCCAAGATCGTGGCATAGGCGCTGGCCTTGGTGCCGTCGAGCGTCAGGTTGTCGTCGATCTTCCACCACTGCTGCTCAAGATTCTCCAGGAAGTTGGTGGGGTTGCAGCCCTTAATGGCAAGGCCGCGGGCCAGACCCGAGTAGATGTGGGTGTGGCAGTTGATGAGTCCGGGCATGATGAGGTTGCCCCGGGCGTCGACGTACTCGGCATCCGGGTACTTGGCCTTGAGCTCGCGCTCGGGGCCCACTTCGACGATCGTATCTCCGTCAATGGCGACCGCACCGTTGGGAATAAACGGAGTCTGAGCGTTGCGGGTAAAGACGGAACCGTTAGCGACCAGAAGCATGGATGCTCCCTTCGACATCAGAGGCGGGGTTTGACACCTCTGACATGGCGGAAGTGCGAAGCGCCGGCCTACACCGGAAACGGGCCCTCTCCCGTCAACGCTTCACCAAAGGGACAAGCCCTTTGAAGTGCGGCTTGGCGCCGCATGGCGCCGACGGACGAGGCGATGCATCCGCCGGCGAATAGCACCGAATTGGTTACTTCTTGCTCTCGGGCAGGACCAGATCAACAGCGGCATCCTTGGCGGCATCGATGTGCTGAGCCACGACCGGCGTCTGCGGAAGGATCAGGTTGAGCACGATGGCCATGATGGCAGTGGGGGTCACGGCGTTGGAGCCGATGACGGTGGACACCCAGGTGGGCATACCCTCGCCGGCAAGGCAACCGCTGGCCATCCAGATACCCAGGCCAAAGACGACGGAGGTACCGACGATGGTGGTAGTACGCTGCGTGAGGCCCTCGCGGGTGAACATGCGCACGCCGTTCATGGTGATGGTGCCAAAGACGCCGACGGTCGCGCCGCCGATGACGGGCTGCGGGATGGCGGAGAGCACGGCAGAGAGCTGCGGGAACAGACCGGCGATGGCAAAGACGGCCGCGATGATCACAAAGACCCACTTGTTGACGACCTTGTTGGAGCAGATGATGCCCACGTTCTGGCCAAGGGCGCTGGTGGGAAGACCACCCAGCAGGCCGCCGACCATAGAGGTGAGGCCCTGGGACACGATAGCGCCGGAGAGCTCGCGCTCGGTGGGCATACGGTCGATGGAGCCCAGGCAGGCGGCGGAAACGTCACCGATAACCTGGATGGCAACCATGGGGAACACGACAGCGAGGGTAATGCAGACCTCGGGATCAAACTCGAGTGCGTAGGGCATGAGCTTGGGAAGGGCGAAGACCTGGGCGGTAGCGACGCTGGAGAAGTCGATCATGCCAAAGGGGATGGAGACGATCATGCCAACGATCATGCCAAAGAACACAGATCCCAGCTTGAGCGTGCCCTTGCCAAAGTTGGCGAGCGCAAAGACCACGGCGAAGGTGATAAGAGCAACGCACCAGGCCTGCGGGGTGCCCCACAGCGGCGTACCCATACCGCCGGCCATGTACTTGACGGCCGTGGGATAGAGAGAGACGCCAATGGAGAAGATGACCGTACCGGTCACGACGGGCGGGAACAGCCACTTGATCTTGCTGTAGGCCAGACCAAAGAGGACCGCAACGGCGCCGCCGACGATCTCGCCGCCCAGCAGCGCGCCAAAGCTAAAGCCCGAGGCGCCCATGGCCTGAAGGGCCGGCAGGAACGCGAACGAAACGCCCATGACGATGGGCAGGCCGCCGCCGATACGACGGAAGGGAGCGAAGGCCTGAAGGGCCGTGTCGATTGCCGAAAGAATGAGTGCAACCTGGATGATGTCGGTGCTCTGCTGGCTATTAAAGCCGTAGACGCCGGCCATGATGACCGCCGGGGTAATGATGCCGGCAAACGATGCCAGTACGTGCTGAAGGGCACACGGGATCATTTCCTTAACGGGAGGCATGCCTTCGCGAGTGAACAGGGCTTCAGTGCCGTTCGTAACCGTCTCCTGGGTCATTTGACCACCAATCCTCGAAATAGTTGTTTTCGCATCTAACGCTCCATTGTGACGCAGTGCGGGGTTGAGGTTGTGCCTTCGTTGCATATCGTATTAAAGATGATTCTCATTCTCAATAATAATTTTTTGTTATCAGACTATTCTTCAGCTGAGATAACGCATTTCCGCAGGTCAGAAAAGTGTCTGGTCAAAATAACATATAACTTTTCTTTTGGTCGACCGTTTACCGCCAAATTCCTACCGCTCGTCTGTATTACGCAATGTACCTGCGAATACACGAGTCAATAGACACCGTGTTACCATGAGAAAAAATTGTTATGAACATTTCCGATTTCACCCAAAGGAGTTGCCCGTGAACGAGACCGTACGTCGCTTTTTGCCGATGGTCGATTTCCTGGAGCAGATACTCGGCAAAAACAGCGAGATCGTGCTGCATGATTTCTCGGATCCCGACCACGCCATCGTCGATATTCGCAACGGCATCGTAAGCGGCCGTAAGGTCGGCGGTCCCGCCACCGATCTGGCGCTCAAGATCATGCACGACCCCAAGTATCGCGACCTGCCGTTTATTACGGGCTATGAGGGGCGCGGTGCCGGTGGCAAGACGCTGGAGTCGGCGACGTACTTTATCCGTGAGGGTGACGAGATCGTCGGTATGCTCTGCGTCAACACCGACCTCTCGACCGTGCGCTCCATCAACGCCATGGCACAGCAGCTCATGGCATGCTTCGACGCGGCGCCGACGCGCACGGAGCCCGCGTCTATCGAGGTCGAAAGCCTTTCGGAGTCCACGCAGGAGCTCATCGACCGCAGTATTGCCGAGCTGCTGAGCGCGCGCGGGCTGGATGTAGCGTCGCTTGGTCAGAGCGACCGCGTGGACGTCATTCGCCACCTCAACGGCAACGGGGTATTCATGCTCAAGGGCGCCGTGGCCTGCGCCGCCACCGCGCTGGGCATCTCGGAGCCCAGCGTCTACCGCTACCTGCAAAAAGTCCGCAAGGAAGGCTAAACGTGATCCCTTGGGGACGGAGGGAAACGGATTATTTTTGTCGCATCGCTTGATAAAAGACCCTGCAGCTCGCACTGCAGGGTCTTTTTGCATGTCATGTTTAGTTGTTGTCAACGCCTTAGAGAGCGGCGACGACCTCGATCTCGACCAGACCGCCGGCCGGAAGGGCGGCAACCTGGAAAGCGCTGCGCGCGGGGAACGGAGCCTCGAACTTGGAAGCGTAGATCTCGTTCACGGCAGCGAAGTCGGCGATGTCGGCCAGGTAGACCGTGGTCTTGACGACATCGGCAAAGGTGGCGCCGGCAGCGGTCAGCAGGGCCTCGACGTTAGCAAGGGACTGCTTAGCCTGGGCCTCGACGCCCTCGGGCATCTTGCCGGTTGCGGGATCGATACCCAGCTGGCCGGACAGGAACACCATGTTACCGGCCTGGATGCCGGGGGAATACGGGCCGATGGCTGCAGGTGCGTTATCGGAAGACACGACGGTCTTGCTCATGTTTATCTCCTTACGATCAGTTGAGAGAGCGTGAGCGCGGCGTTCACACCGGGAGGCACAATTCGGTCTGAACACCGCGCTTGATTGGGATAGTACTCAAGGTTTCCGCGCGATGCAAGATTATTATCACGTTGCGAGAATATTTTATCGCCCAACGGCACCTGTCGGCCGCTGAACGGCACGACCGGACGGTGAAACTCAAAACGATCCGTTTCCCTCCGTCCCCAGCCGATCAGGTGATCCATAGGGGACGGAGGGAAACGGATCGTTTTTGCTGCAAGGGCTGCTGAAGACTTTATCCTGCTTGGGCCACAGGGCTCGTCCGCCGCAACAGCACCACTATACTTTTGAGTATCTGAGCATTTTGAAAGGCAGGATATGACCGCAACCGCCAGTCGAACCACCAACCGCAGACCCGAGCTTTTGGCGCCCGCCGGAGGGCCTGAGCCCTTTGCCGCCGCACTCGCCGCCGGGGCAGACGCCATCTACTGCGGCATGGGCAGCTTCAACGCCCGACGCAAGGCCACCAACTTTACCGACGAGGCCTTTGAGCAGGCCTGCCGTGCTGCACACCTGGCCGGGTCGCGCGTCTACGTCACGGTCAACATCGTCATCAAGCAGTCTGAGATGGGCGATGCGCTGCAACTCATCCATCGCTGCTCCACACTGGGTGCCGACGCCTTCATCATCCAGGACTGGGGCCTGTTCTTTGAGGTCAAGCGCACGATGCCCGGCATCGAGACGCACATCTCGACCCAGGCAAACGTCCACGACGACCGCGGAACCCTTTGGTGCCGCGAGCAGGGCGCCGACCGCGTGACCCTCTCGCGCGAGCTTTCCATCGACGAGATTGCCGTCATTCATAATGCTGCGCCCGATGTGGACCTGGAGGTCTTTAGCCACGGCGCCATCTGCTTTTGCTACTCGGGCCTGTGCCTGCTTTCGAGCTTTGCCATGGCGGGCCGCTCGGCCAACCGCGGCATGTGCGCTCAGCCCTGCCGCCTGCCCTACGAGCTGATCGACGAGAACGGCCGCGCGCTCTCCCCCGCCGGCCGCGAGCGTGCGCTATGCCCGCGCGACACCAACACCTCACAGCTTGTTCGCCGTCTGTATGACGCCGGCGCCGCGTCGCTCAAGCTCGAGGGCCGCATGAAGGCGCCCGATTACGTGTACTCCATCGTTGATGTGTATCGTCATCAGATTGATGACATGCTGGCCGATGTTTCGACCTCCAAGGATGAAGAGGCAGCCCGCCAGCGCCAGCTCAAGCGCTGCTTTAATCGCGACTTTACGCACGCCTACCAGGATGGCACCTCGGGCGACGAGATGATGAGCTACGAGCGCTCCAACAACCGCGGCCAGATTGTGGGCACGGTGCTGGGCAGCCGTCTGGCCAACCGCGATGTACGCGGACTCAAGCCCGACGACCGCCGTCGCCGCGCCGCCATCGCCCGCATTGAGCTGTTTGAGCCCGTGGGCAAGGGCGACCTGCTGGAGCTTCGCCACGATAACGAGTTTGACCAGTTCCTGACCACCATTGCCGCCGATGATGCCGCTGCCGGCGACATCATCGAGTGCCGCGTGCCCCGCAGCATGCCCGAGGGCTGCCGCGTGCGCGTCATCCGCAGCCAGCGTGCCATCGACGCCGCCGGCGCCGCGCTCAAGCGCGATGTGCTGCGCCGCCGCGCCGTAGACGTGTCCGTTGTGGCGCGTCTGGGCGAGCCGTTTACCGTGACGCTCACCTGCTGCGACGACCCTTCGCTTACGGCTACAGCCACGGGCTTTACCGTCGAGGGTGCCAAGACCCGCGCCGTCGAGGCGTCCGATCTGGTTGAGCATGTAGGCCGCATGGGCTCCTCTCCCTTTGAG
Organism: Collinsella aerofaciens ATCC 25986; assembly: GCF_964259375.1. Lineage (GTDB taxonomy): Bacteria > Actinomycetota > Coriobacteriia > Coriobacteriales > Coriobacteriaceae > Collinsella > Collinsella aerofaciens_BO. Next base: position 29,693 of record NZ_CAXVJM010000001.1, on the reverse strand, counting down.
GCCGCGAGCTTTGACGTGGCCCTCGATGAGGGCTGCGGCATGGGTTTCTCCGCCGTACATAAAGTGCGCGCCGCCGCTTGCAAGGCGCTCGAGGAGGCCATTCTGGCGCCGTATGACGAGCGCGCCCGCACACTCGAGCTGCCGGCGATTGTCACCAGTGATTCCCACCCCGCGCCCGAGCACTACCGCGATGAGCCGCAGATCTGCGCCACCGTCAGCTCGCTCGAGGCCGCCGAGGCAGCTCGTGCCGAGGGTGCAACGCGCGTCTACATGACTACCGACGCGCTCGATGCGGCCGAGCTCTCCCCCGCCGATGCGTTTGAGCAGGGCATCGTACCCGTACTCGACGAGGTCTGCCGCGCCGCTGACCACGTACGCGTCGACCCGTGGATTGTTGCCGGTGCCACGGTCGCTATTGGCAACATCTCTGAGCTCGCCCTGGCCGCCCAAGTTGGTGCCACGGCCGAAATTCGATCCTGCCTGCCCGTGCACAACACGCCTTGCATGGAGGCACTCGCCGAGCGCGGGGCCGGGGCGTTTTGGCTCTCGCCCGAGATCACGCTCGACGAGATCGTCTCGCTTGGCACCTCCGCGCCCGCAGCCCTGGGCATCACCGTTTTCGGCCGCCCGCGCGTTATGACGAGCGAGCACTGCATCCTGCAGGTGGCCAACGGTTGCATCCACGATTGTGCCAGCTGCCGTCTGCGCGCCCGCAAGCTGTCGCTCAAGAATATCGACGGCAAGGTCATGCCGGTGCGTACCGACATCCACGGCCGTTCGCGCCTGTACGATGCCTACCCTATCGACCTCACGCCACAGGTTCCACAACTGCTCGATGCCGGCGTGCGCCGTCTTATGGTCGACGGAACCTTGCTCGAGGCCGATGAGATTGGCCGTGCCGTCGCTCGCGTCCGCCGCGCCATTGAGGCAGCTCAAGCCGGCCGCAAGCCCGCCGCCCGCCTGCGCGGGGCGACCTCGGGCTGCATGTTTGTGGGAATTAGCTAACCGAAAGGCTTACACGTGAACGAAGAACCTCAAGTCCTCTACTGCGACGCCTGGCTTATGGCCATCGATAAGCCCGCCGGCATGATCGTCCACGGTGACGGCACCGGCGAGCGTACACTTACCGACTACGCCAGCGACCTGCTGCTGGCCATGGGCGACGGTTTTGCCGCGACTGACATGCAGCCGCTCAACCGCCTGGACCGCAACACCACCGGCGTGGTGCTGTTCTCGCTCGACAAGCAGACGCAGCCTGCTTTTGATCAGATGGTCATCGATCACGCCTTCGAAAAGCACTATCTGGCGCTTGCCGAGGGCAAAATCGACTGGAACGAAAAGCTCATCGACAAGCCCATCGCCCGCGACCGCCACGACAGTCGCAAGATGCGCGTCGGTGCCAGCGGCAAGCCGTCTCAGACGCGCGTAAAGGTGCTCAAGCGCCTTAAGAGCCGTCGTGGCCTGCCCACACGCTCGTATATCGATGTCGAGCTGCTCACCGGCCGCAAACACCAAATCCGTGTGCACCTGGCGAGCGAGCGTCATCCCCTGGTAGGCGACGAGCTCTATGGCACGCCGCGCCCCTGCGGCCTCATGCTCCATGCCCACAGCGTGTCCTTTACGCATCCCGTAACCGGCGAGCACATCTACATCGAAGCCCCCTGCCCCTGGGAACCCTAAACCACCACAATGGGGACAGGCACCTTTGTGGTGGTTTTGCCCCAATGGCTCAGCCGCGGTCCCAAAACGTCTCGATCTGTAACAGTTAGAACCCATTTTCCGGTCTATCTGTTACAGATCGAGACATTCGAATCCCCCTTAAGGGAAAATCTCAATCTGTAACAATAACTCGGCAAAATCGGTCCCAGATGTTACAGATTGAGACAAAGGGACGGCGCGGTTCGGAAGTATCTCAATCTGTAGCACCTAGCCCACTTTTAACGGTCTAGTTGTTACAGACTTAGACAAAACCGGTAGACAACAAAAGCGGCATCGCCCATCGAGGGTGTTGCCGCTTTTCTATTGAGGAACCTAAATGGTTTTGACCTTGCCCTGTCGCTAGACCGTGATGACGTTGTCCATCGACTGGTACTTGGCTGGCACCTCGCCCGCGGTAATAATCGTTGCGTCGCGGAAGTCCGCGAACTTGACGGGCGCCACCATGCCGAATTTACTGGCGTCCGAGATTACGAAGCGTTTGGCGGTATGGCGCATCGAGATACGCTTTACTTGCGCCTCCTCGATATCGGGCGCCGTGAAGCCCTGCTCGGCGGCAATGCCGTTAGAACCCCAAAAGCCGCAGTTGAAGTTGTAATGGTCCAGGGTTGCCAAGGCATCGGGGCCAACGAGCGCCTCGGTCTCGGGCTTGAGCTCGCCGCCCAGCACCACGGTGCGCATGCCGCGCAGAGCGAGATGCTGAGCATGGAGCACGGAGTCGGTCACATAGGTGACGCCCTCAAGGCGCGGAAGATGCTCGATGAGCCTAAGCGTCGTCGAACCTGAATCGATGTACACAAAGCTCTCGGGCTCCACAAGCGCCGCCGCACGGGCGCAGATGCGCTCCTTGTCATCATTATGGAGATCGCTGCGCTCGTTGATCGTCAGGTCGCGCGTCACGTGCGCGCGCTCCAGACTTGTCGCACCTCCGTGCACCTTGGCGATACGGTGTGCTCGGTCGAGCGTCTGCAGGTCGCGCCGAATAGTAGACGCCGTCACGCCCAGGGCCTCAGCAAGCTCCGGCACGGTAACCGAGCCAGCCTGCTGCACCATTGACACGATCGCGTTGAGCCTATCTTCCGCAAGCATCGCTTACTCCTCCTCGGGGTACACGACTCCCCAATCGGCGCGGAGCTTGGTCATCAGCTCCATAACATCGGAAGCATAGCCCAGAAGCTCGCGCTTCGAATCATCGCCGGCAACGGCCTTCTCCAGGTCGGCCATCTCGTAGCACAGTGCGTAGGCCTCGGTTCCGGCGTGGACCTCCTCACGGTGACCGTCTGCAGTCCACACGATGGTCGCATGGTCAGCACGCGGATATTCGTTGACCTCGATATAACACTTGTCGAAGCTGATAACCGAGCGCTTGGGCTGCTTGGAGTGGAGCGTAAGACTCACGACGCCCAGCTGCTGCTCGGCGTTACGGCAGACAATGCCACCTGCGACGTCAACGCCAGTCTCGCAGGTATTGCCCAGCGAAACGACCTCAGCGGGCTGGCTTGCCATAAAGAGGCGCATGACGGACAGGGCATACACGCCAATATCGAGCATGGCGCCGCCGGCAAGGCTGCGGTTGTAGAAGCGGTTGGTCAGGTCGCCGCACTCCTTATAGCTGCCAAAGTTGAGCTGGGCGAGGTTCATGCGGCCAAAGTCGCCCGCATCCATGCGACGGCGCAGCTCCTGATACAGCGGCATGTGGAGCACCGTGGTAGCATCCATAAGGACCACGTTGTGCTCGTCGGCGATGGTACGGGCCTCGTCGAGCTCGGCAGAGTTGAGGGTAATGGCCTTCTCGCAGAGCACGTGCTTGCCGGCGGCCAGCGCGGCACGCAGATAGGTGATATGCGTGTTGTGCGGCGTGGTGATATAGACGGCGTCGATATCCGGATCGGCATAGAGGTCCTCAACCGTTTCATAGACCTTCTCGATGCCATACTGCTCAGCAAAAGCCTGGGCCTTGGACAGCGTGCGGTTGGCGACGCCCGCAAGCTTGCGGCCGGCCAGCGCGAGGGACTGGGCCATTTGGTTGGCAATAACGCCGCAACCGATCACAGCCCAACGGAGCTCGGGAGCCGTAAAGATGTCGTTAGGGAACGGCTTGTCCTGGACCGAAGCAAATGCTGCTTTGGCGGCTGCCGCGGCGTCGAGTGGAGCCTGCTTGGAATCTGCCATTATGTGTCTCCTGTGTCATAGAACGTCTTGCATTTCTGACAGCTCTATATTCGCACAAACACGCACGTCTGTGCGCGTTTTTGCGTATCTCACCGCTAAACGGTCATTATTACCCCGTAAACGGCGCATATATACGCATAGCTGCGTAATTAAACGCAATCTAACGCGCATAAACGCGCACACAAGCAATTTATACAGCACAACCCGCTCATTTATGCTTACCCAGTTAGGGTACTCATTTAAGTCTGTCCCCAATGAGTATCCCTAATGAGTAGGGATAGAAAAAGGCCCGGGTGCCGTGGCATCCGGGCCTTTGCTAGCAACTTGATGTTGCGGGCAGCTTAGAACTTGTGGCCGCACTTCTTGCAGACGCGCAGCTTGTTCTTGCCGTCCTTCTCGTGACCGACGCGGGTAACCTTACCGCACTCGGGGCAAACGAGATTGACGTTGGAGGCATCGATGGGGGCCTCCTGCGAAACGATGCCGCCCTGCTGGTTGGCAGCGTTGGGCTTGACGGCCTTCTTGACGACCGAAACGCCCTCGACAACGACCTTGTTCTCGGCGGGGAGAGCACGCAGGACAACGCCCTGCTTGCCGCGATCCTTACCAGAGAGAACCTGGACCTTATCGCCCTTCTTGATATACATATATCTCCCCTAACTACAGGGTCTCGGGAGCGAGCGAGACGATCTTCATGTACTTCTTGTCACGAAGCTCGCGAGCGACGGGCCCGAAGATACGGGTGCCGACGGGCGAACCATCGTTGTTGATGACAACGCAGGCGTTCTCATCAAAGCGAATGTAGGAGCCATCCTTGCGGCGGATCTCCTTAACGGTGCGAACGACGACGCAACGGACAACGTCCTTCTTCTTGACGTTGGCGCCAGGGGTAGCCTCCTGGACAGCACCGATGAACACATCGCCGATGCCTGCATAACGACGCTTGGAACCGCCAAGCACCTTGATGCAGCGAATCTTGCGAGCGCCGGAGTTGTCGGCGACGTTCAGCATGGTTTGCATCTGAATCATGGTAGATGTTCCTCCGAACTAAGAACCGAAGAGAGGTGCGCAGCCTTTATACGGCCCGTGGTATGCAAGCCAGGCATACGCACATCTTCGGAAACGTACAAGTCGTAAGAGCGACTGCTTATTTAGCGCGCTCGACGACCTCGATGAGGCGCCAACGCTTCATCTTGGACATAGGACGGGTCTCCATAACGCGGACGGTATCGCCCACGCCAGCCGTGCACTCCTCGTCGTGAGCGTGCAGCTTCTTGGAGCTGGTCATCATCTTGCCGTACTTGGGGTGACGCTTGCGCTCGGTGATGGTGACAACAATGGTCTTGGCACCGGAGACGGAGGTAACGACACCCGTACGGACCTTACGCGAGTTACGCGAATCAGTCATGTTCTCTCCTTAGGTCCTACTCGGCGACAGCGGACTTCTCCGCTGCGATCTCGCGGGCGCGCTGCTCCGTGAGGACGCGAGCGATGTCCTTCTTCACGGTGTTGACGCGAGCGGTGTTGTCCAGCTGGCTGGTGGCCATCTGGAAACGAAGGTTAAAGAGCTCGGCGCGCATTTCCTTCAGCTTCTCAACGAGCTGAGCGTCCGAGAGCTCACGAATCTCTGCGGGCTTCATTAGTTCTCCTCCTTGGCGGCGGCGGCGTCCTCAGCAGCCCACTTGGCCTCGAGAGCGGCCTCCTCAGCCATCTCCTTCTCGATGCGCTGCTCAGCGTTCTTGGCAGCAACAATCTTGGTCTTGATGGGGAGCTTGTGCTGCGCAAGACGCAGAGCCTCGCGAGCGACCTCCTCGGGAACACCCTTGACCTCGAACATGATGCGGCCGGGCTTGACGACGGCCACCCACTCCTCGGGGTTACCCTTACCAGAACCCATGCGAGTCTCGGCAGGCTTCTTGGTGATGGGCTTATCGGGGAAGATCGTGATGTAGACACGACCGCCACGCTTCATGTAGCGGGTCATGGCAATACGAGCGGCCTCGATCTGACGGTTGGTGATCCAATGGGCCTCGAGAGCCTGGATACCAAACTCGCCGAAATGCAGCTCGGTATTACCCTTGGCCTGGCCCTTCATGGAGCCACGCTGCACCTTGCGGTGAAGAATACGCTTAGGGGCAAGCACTACTGACCCCTCCTCTCGGAGTTACGACGACGAGGACGGGAAGAGCCCTCGAGTGCAGGGTTGGGAACAGGCTGGCCCGGGAGCTTCTCGCCCAGGTAAATCCAGACCTTCACGCCGCAAGCGCCCATGGTGGTGCTGGCGACAGCCGTGCCGTAGTCGATCTTAGCACGGAGGGTGTGCAGAGGCACGCGACCCTCGCGGTACCACTCACGACGGCCCATCTCGGCACCGCCGAGACGACCGGAGCACTGGATACGGATGCCCTTAGCGCCGGCCTTGCGGGCGGACTGGACAGCCTTGCGCATAGCGCGACGGAAGGCAACGCGGCCCTCGAGCTGCTCGGCGATAGACTGAGCAACGAGGTTGGCGTCGAGCTCGGGGCGCTTGATCTCGACAACGTCGACGGAGAGCTGGCCCTTGGAGACGCCAGCGACCTTCTCGAGCTCGGTGCGGAGGGTATCGATCTCGGCACCCTTCTTACCGATGACAACGCCGGGGCGAGCGGTGAGGATAATGACCTTCACCTTGTCGCCAGCGCGCTCGATCTCGACGCGGGAGACAGCTGCGCGGGAAAGACGCTTCTCGAGGTACTTGCGGATCTCGAGATCGTTACCGAGGGTCTTAGCGTAATCCTTCTCTGCGAACCAGCGGGAGCGCCAGTTCTCGGTGATGCCAAGACGGAAGCCGGTGGGGTAGACTTTCTGACCCATACAGCTTTACGCCTCCTTTCGAGGAGCAACGACGACGGTGATGTGGGAAGTACGCTTCAGAATGCGAGAAGCGGAACCCTTGGCGCGGGGACGGATGCGCTTAAGCGTCGGACCCTCGTCAACATAGGCAGCGGCGACAACCAGGTTGTCGGCACGCAGACCGTTGTTGTTCTCGGCGTTCGCAACGGCGGAACGGAGAACCTTCTCGACATCCACGGCGACGGCGCGGTCGCAGAAGTGGAGGATGTCGAAGGCCTGAGCGACAGGCTTGCGGCGGATCAGATCGACCACCAGGCGGGCCTTGCTGGGGGAAACACGCACGTACTTAGCGACGGCGCGAACCTCGGTGGCCTCAGTTTCAATAGACTTAGTTGCCATTTACGGTTAACCCCCTATTTGGCCTTGTGGCCACGGAACGTACGAGTCGGCGCGAACTCGCCGAGCTTGTGACCAACCATGGACTCGGTAACATACACGGGCACATGCTTGCGGCCGTCGTGGACGGCGATGGTGTGACCAACCATCTCGGGGAAGATGGTGGACGCGCGGGACCAGGTCTTCACGACGTCCTTCTTGCCAGCCTCGTTCATCGCGGTGATACGCGAGAGAAGGCGAGTCTCCACGAACGGGCCCTTTTTGAGACTTCTGCTCATAAGTGCTTTCTCCTAAAACTCGGTATCCGAAATTACTTCTTACGGCGACGAATGATGTGCTGGTTCGAGACCTTCTTCTTCTTGCGCGTACGAAGGCCCTTCGTCGGCTTACCCCAGGGGGTAACAGAGGGACGACCAGAGGTGTGGTTCTTGCCCTCGCCACCGCCGTGCGGGTGGTCGACAGGGTTCATGACGGTACCGCGGACGGTCGGGCGCACGTTCATGTGACGCTTACGGCCGGCCTTGCCGATGACGATGTTGGCGTGATCGGCGTTGCCGACCTCACCGACGGTGGCGCGGCAGGTAACGAGGATGCGGCGCATCTCGGAGGAAGGCATACGGACGATGGCGTACTTGCCCTCCTTACCCATCAGCTGGCAGGAGTTACCGGCGGAACGGGCGATAGCAGCGCCCTTGCCCGGCTGGAACTCGACGGCGTGGATGAGCGTACCGACGGGGATGTCGGCGAGGGGCAGAGCGTTGCCCGGCTTGATGTCGGCGTCAGAACCGGACATGACGGTCTGACCGACCTCGAGGCCCTTGGGGGCCAGGATGTAGCGCTTCTCACCGTCAGCGTAGTGCAGCAGAGCGATGCGAGCGGAACGGTTCGGATCGTACTCGATCGTGGCAACCTTGGCGGGCACGCCGTCCTTGTTGCGCTTGAAGTCGATCACGCGGTAACGACGCTTCACGCCGCCGCCCTGGTGGCGGGTGGTGATGCGGCCGTTGTTGTTACGACCGGCCTTCTTGGGCAGGGGCTCGAGAAGAGACTTCTCGGGCTTGGTGCAGGTGATCTCGGAGAAGTCGGAGATCGTCTGCCAACGCCTACCAGCGGAGGTCGGCTTAAGGTGCTTTACAGCCATTACAATCCCTTTCAATAGGAATCCGTTAGCCATCGCAGACAGGGATTCGAGGTTCTGCCTCGGGTGCGATGACACCGGACGTATACACGGTTCCGGGCGTGTCCATTTTATACGCCCAAAACCTTGAGCTCTCGCCTCCCCTATTTGGGAGGCATGAGCTCACTCAACAGCAGCGAGTCTTAGGCCTGGTTGCCAAAGACCTCGATGGTGTCGCCCTCGGCCAGCGTGACGATGGCCTTCTTCCAAGAACGGGTCTTGCCGGCGACATAGCGCACGCGCTTGGTCTTGGGCTTGACCGTCAGGGTGTTCACGCGAACGACCTTGACGCCGAAGATCTCCTCGACGGCATCCTTGATCTGATACTTGTTAGCATCCTTGGCGACCTCGAACGTGTACTTGTTCTGCTCCATACCGGAGAAGGAACGCTCGGACACGATCGGACGGATGATGATCTCGTGGGCGGTCATTTAAGCAAGCACCTCCCCGAAGTGAGCGGCGATGTCGGCGGGCATCAGCACAGCGTTGTTGTTGACGAGATCGTAGGTGTTGGCCTCGTCGGCGGTGATGATGAACGTCTTGGGAATGTTGCGGAACGACAGGTAGGCGTTGACGTCCTCATCGCGAACGATGATGGTCAGACGCTTGCCCTCAAGGCCGAGAGCCTTGAGCATGGCAACGGCAGCCTTGGTGGAAGGCTTCTCGAAGCCGTAGTCGTCGACGAGCACGAGCTCGCCCTCGGCCAGCTTGGCGGACAGCGCGGAGCGCATAGCCAGCTTGACCTCCTTGTTGTTCATACGCTTAGCGTAAGAACGGGGCTTGGGGGCGAAGACAACGCCACCGTGACGCCACTGGGCAGCACGGATGGAACCCTGGCGGGCACGGCCGGTGCCCTTCTGACGCCAAGGCTTCTTGCCGCCACCGGAAACCTCAGAGCGGCCCTTAGCGGACTGGGTGCCCTGACGCCAAGAGGCCATCTGGCACTTGACGATGTGGTGCATAACGTGGATGTTCGGCTCGATGCCGTACACCTCAGCGGCGAGCTCGGCCTCGGCGACCTTCTTGCCCTCGCTGTTCTTTACTTCAAACTTTGCCATTTAAGTGTTCTCCTTGGTATGACGCTGGGCTAAATGGGCTGGGCCCTTAGGCCATACGGATGGCGACGAGACCATTCTTGGCACCCGGGACAGCGCCCTTGACCAAGATGAGGTTCTGCTCGGCATCGATGCGGACAACGGAAAGGTTCTTGACGGTAACGCGCTCGTTACCCATGTGACCGGCCATCTTGACGCCCTTGAGGACGCGCGCAGGATAGGCGCACTGACCGATAGAACCGGGGTGACGCTGGAAGTGAGAACCATGCGTCATAGGACCGCGGCGCTGACCCCAGCGCTTGATGCGACCCTGGAAGCCCTTACCCTTGGAGGTACCGATGACGTCGACCTTCTCGACATCAGCGAAATCAGCGACGGTGACGACCTCGCCGACCTTGTGCTCCTCGCCGTTCTCGACGCGGACCTCACGAAGGAAGCGGACAGGCTCGACGCCGGCCTTGGCGAAGTGACCAGCCATGGGCTTGTTCACGTTCTTGGCCTTGATGTCGCCGAAACCGATCTGGACGGCGTCATAGCCGTCGGTTGCCTGAGTTTTAACCTGCGAGACAGCGCAGGGGCCAGCCTGGATGACCGTGACGGGAACGACGTTGTCGTCCTCGTCCCAAACCTGGGTCATGCCAATCTTGCGGCCGAGAATCATGCTGATCAAGATATGATCCCAACTCTCGCGTGGTCTTGGGACAATGCGTACACCACCGAGCGTACGCCCCTAGAGGACCACTACTTACACGACGTGCTCCCCAACCTTGTATTGCGTCCGGACTACCTGACAACCCTATTAAGCAGGCATTTTGTCCAGCCAGAATACTCCCCTGGTTACACACAGCTGTTTAGTATACACGGCTGCGGGCGTATCCATCGAGATTCATATTTCACTCACATTGTTTACGCAGGTAAAGTGCGTGGCACGTCTCCCGAGCTTTGGCGGAGGGGCGGGGCCGAGAGTAGTTAAGGTTGCTGCTCTACAGTCCTGCTCACGACGGAGAGCACATTAAGTGCTCTCCTGTTCGTGCGGAACTCGCGACAACCTTAACTACTCTCGGCCCCGCCCCTCCGCCAAAGCTCGGGAGACGACACGTTGATGTCTGCTTAACTCTGCTCGCTCAGCTAATTACTTTGTTGAGGGTCCACTATTTGCTGGAGGGTGAACTTGCATTGCATTGGCTCGCCCTCTGCTTGTAGTTTTTCCTCGTCAAAATCGAAGATCATGATGGCGCAGTTGGGGAGTTTTGTTGGGAGCTCGAAGCCCTCTGGAGCTGCAGCCTTGATGAATTGGCGGCTGGCGCTGCCGTGGCTTACTGCTAGGAGGGTTTCGATGCCCTCGGCGCCCATGAGATTGGAGAGGGCGCCTACCATGCGTTCTTGCAGCGCGCGGCTTCCTTCTCCTCCGAAGGGGACCAGGTCCTCGCCCGGATCCCAGACATCGGTGGGCAGGGCGTCGTGGGGGCCTTCTTCGAAGGTGCCGTAGCAGCGCTCGATAATGCCTTCGCAGGGCTCGACTGCTGCGTCCGGGCCGAGGAGCTCGCATGCGACGAGCTGAGCTGTGTCCATGGCTCGGCCTAAGGGTGATGAGGCCACTTTGTCGGGAACGACGTTGTGGGCTTTGAGCCATGCGGCTGCCATCCCGGCTTGCTGACGGCCCAAATCGGTGAGCGGTGAATCGCAGCGACCCTGGACGAGCTTTTTGACATTGAATTCCGTCTGGCCGTGGCGGAGTAGGTATAGGCGCTTCATGCTCTCCCCTTCTGCATCAGTTGCTTTGCCGGCACAGCTCTACTCGTGGGTATGGCCGACATAGTCCTCGTCGATCGTAATCTTTGCGACCGACTTGGGATATTCCGATTCGACACGTTTCGCCAACGCGTGCTTTAAGTCTTCGGCACTCATCTGCAAATCCGAGGGGCGCACGCAGTCGAAAATCACATTGGTGTGCGTAGGACCCGGCACGCAGCGCAGGTCATGAATCGAGAGGCGGCTATCGATCTCCTGGGCCATGACGTGAATGCGCAAGCGCATGCTCGCCACCTTTGGATCGTCGGTCACGATGGGGTCGTAGTGAAGCGTGACGATCATGCCGTCCTCGTCCCTAAACGACTGCTCGATGTTATCGAGCGTGTCGTGACTTTCCATCGGGCTGGCCTCGGCTGCCATCTCAGCGTGAGCGCTTGCGAACTTCCTGCCCGGGCCGTAGTCGTGAACCATCAGATCGTGAACGCCCAAAACGCCGGGATAGCTCATGATCTTGTCTCGAATGTGCTTGACCAGCTTAGGATCGGGCGACTGACCCAAAAGCGGGCTCACCGTATCCTGGATGAGTTCAAAGCCGCTCCAGCCAATATAGGCGCCAACGGCAAGGCCGACCCATGCGTCAAGATTGATGTGCGTCACCTGCGAAACAATTGCGCACGCTAACACGGCGCCCGTGGCTAGGACATCGTTCTTGGAATCCTGCGCGGTCGCATGCAGCGTATCGGACTCAATACGGTCACCGAGCTTTTGGTTGAGGGCCGCCATCCAGAGCTTTACGACCATCGAAAGCACTAGAACTGCCACCAGGGCAAGCGAGAACTCGACAGGTTCGGGGTGGATGATGCGCTCAACCGAGGACTTCACCAGTTCGAGGCCGATCAGCAGCACGAGCGCCGCCACGACCAGACCCGAGAGATACTCGTAGCGGCCATGTCCGTAAGGATGCTCGGGGTCGGCCGGCTTGCTCGCCAGCTTAAAGCCCAGCACGCTCACGATATTCGAGCTGGCATCGGACAGGTTGTTCATGGCATCCGCCACGATCGAAACCGATCCCGACAGCACGCCAATTGCGCCCTTCGCAGCGCATAGTGCCACATTGGCGAGAATACACACCACGCCCGTCAACGTGCCCACGCGCGCACGGTCGCCCTGCGCACGACGAACAATCCACTCGACCATCTACATCCGCCCCCACGGTACTACCTATATATCTATTGCTCAAACGGATTGTAGTGTAGCCACTTTGTCCTCCAGATACAAAAAGGCCGCAACCCACACGGGCCACGGCCTTGGAATATGACAAAGAAATCGTCCTTTGTCGCACAGGCTTATGCGTCCGCCTCGACAACGCTCGTCATCGTTTCGGGCGAATCGGCTTCGTCTTCTGCCGCCTGCACCTTCGTCGACACCACGCCAAAGCAGTAGCTCAGCGCCGCAGACACCGCAAATGCCACACCGCCGGCAGCACAGCACCAGAGCAGGTTCGAAATACCGCCCGTGGCAAAGCCAATGACCATGAGGACATTCGTCATGCCGATGGTATAGGCCGTAACGTGGCCCACGGCAGCAACAAGTCCTCCGACGGCGCCGCCAATGGCCATGCACGTCAAGCACCTGCCATATTTAAAGCCGCAACCGTACAGCGCCGGCTCGCTTACGCCGCCAAGCACGCCCGAGATCGAATAGCCCAGCATGAGCGCCTTCTCGTCCTTATCCGCAACGCGGAGCGACGCGCCAAAGGGCATGCCCCAAACGGCGAACGTTGCCATCGTCGCGGCGATCAGGATGCACGAATCCGTTCCTACACTCATAAACTGCGCGTACGCAAGCGATAGGACAACGTTGCTGACGCCCGCAATCTTAAGAAACTCCCAGCCCGCGGCAAGCCCCATGAGCGTGAGCAGCGACACGATGCCACCGGAATTGCCAAGCATAAACATAAGCTGGCCCAACAGCATGCCCAGATAGCTGCCCGCCGGCGCCGTGATACACAGCGAAACCGGAACCATGACAAGCATGGTCGCAAACGGAACGAACGAAAACGCCACGGCCTTAGGGATAACGCGTCGAAAGAAACACTCCACTCGCCATAGCACGGGCACCGAGATGAGAACCGGAATAACAGTCGTCGTGTAATCATTGACCGGCGCGGGAAGCAGACCATACACGGAAGTCATCGATGCCCCCGTCGTCGATACGGCATCGACAAGCTTGAGCAGATCGGGCGCAATCAATACGCCGCCCAGCATCATGCCCAGCTGCTCCGAGCAACCGAGCTGGCGGGCGGCCGCCCAACCAAGATAAATGGGCAAGAAGTAGTAGCCGGCGTTATAGAGCCAACTGTAGAACAGGCGATAGATTTCGGAATCGACAGACCACAGGCCCAGCATGCCTTCGCCCATAATGACGGCGACGGTGCGAAACAACGCCGCGCAGACAATAAAGGGCAGCGCCGACATCATGCTTTTGGACAGATAATCGACCACAGCCATGGCGTTTGATGAAACGGTCGTTGTAAATGAGGTGTTAGAAACTTGTGGCATGGAACACCTTTCCCAATGTGACATGCGGACTGTCCCTTATCACATCGTGCGGTACTGACCGATTGTGCGGTACTTTTCGTAGCGGAGGTTTGTGAGGGTCGCGTCGTCGAGCTGCCCAAGCGTATCGAAGGCATCAAATGCCGAGGACATGACGGCACCGGCGATCTCCTCATGCGACAGGCCCCTATCGTCGACAATACCGTCGATGATGCCGAGCGCCAGCAGATCGGGGGCCGTGAGCTTAAGCGCCTCGGCGGCCTCATTCGCACGCTCGGTATCCTTCCACAGGATCGACGCACAGGCCTCGGGGCTCACGACCGAGTAAGCAGAGCTCGAAAGCATAAAAATGCGATCAGCCACGGACAGCGCCAGTGCGCCACCGGATCCGCCCTCGCCCGTAACGACGGAAACAATCGGGGTCTTAAGACCACTCATCTCCATCAAGTTCCGGGCAATCGCCTCGCCCTGGCCGCGCTCCTCGGCACCGATGCCGCAAAACGCGCCCGAAGTATCGACCAGGCACAGAACCGGTCGACCAAACTTTTCGGCCTGGCGCATTAGGCGCCGCGCCTTGCGATAGCCCTCAGGGTGTGCCATGCCAAAGTTGCGCCGCATGCGCTCTTTGGTCGTGGTGCCGCGCTCGATGGCGATGACCGTTACGGGGCGTCCGTCTTTCCAGCCAATGCCAGCCACCACAGCGGCGTCGTCGCCAAAGTAACGGTCGCCGTGCAGCTCCACAAATCCATCCAGGCCCAGCGAGATTATCTCACCCGCCGTGGCGCGATCTGCCGAACGGGTCTGCTTGACAATCTCGAGCGCGGTTTTTGGTGCGGCCGAGCGCCTAAACAAGTGTCCCAGCTTTTTGCCGCAGCGACCCGTACGCACGATTTCATGCGGTGCCCCCAGGCCGGGCGCATGCCCTTCGTGCAGCGCCAGCAGCTCGCCTACCGTAAGCGCAATCTCGCCACGCGGAACAACGGCATCGCAAAAGCCATGCTCCAGCAAAAACTCGGAGCGCTGGAATCCCTTGGGCAGTCGCTTGTGCATGTTCTGCTCGATCACGCGCGGGCCGGCAAATGCCGTCAGGGCATCGGGCTCGGCCAGGATAATGTCGCCCTCCATGGCAAAGCTCGCGGTCACGCCGCCAGTCGTGGGATCGGTGAGCACCGTAATATACAGGCCGCCCGCCTCGCTATGGCGCCTAACCGCCGCAGAAATCTTGGCCATCTGCATAAGCGAGGTCACGCCCTCTTGCATGCGCGCACCGCCCGAAACGGTAAAGCCGACAATTGGCAATCCCAGCTCGGTCGCATGCTCAAATGTGCGACAGATCTTCTCGCCCACCACGGAACCCATCGAGCCCATCATAAAGTTGGCGTCCATAAAGAAGAGCGCCGTATCGCAACCGCAGATTTTGCCCTTGCCGCACACAACGGCATCGCGCTCGCCCGAACGTTCGCTCACGCTCTTGAGCTTGTCGGCATAGCCGGGAAACGAGAGAAAGTCCTCCGGCGCCAGACTGGCATCCCATTCCTCAAACGTGCCCTCGTCGACTGTCATACCCAGGCGCGCACGACCGCTCACGCGAAAATGCTTGCCGCAACGGGGGCAGACCTCGAGGTTGTCGTGCAGGCGTGTCTCATCGATCACACGGCGGCACTCCGGGCACTTGATAAACACGTGGCGCGCGGGAAACTCGGCGCACGACTCGGTCATCGGCCCCTCGAGGACGTTGACCGTCTTCGCTTTTCTATTCATCAGCATAGAGATGCCCCATCAGATCGGTGTGATACATGCCCGACAAGAACTCGTCGTTTGCCAGCACGTCGAGCTGAAGCTCGCTGTTTTCGCTCACGCCCTCAATCACGAGCTCGCCCAGGGCCGAGCGCATCTTGCGAATGGCGCCGTCACGCGTGGGCGCACACACGATGAGCTTGCCAAGCATGGAGTCGTAGTACGGCGGAACTTTTGCACCGGTAAACATGGCGGAATCCCAGCGCACGCGCGGACCACCCGGCACACGCAACGCGGTGACCGTTCCGCATGACGGCAGAAAGTCCGGCGTTTCGGCATTGATGCGGCACTCCATGGCGTGGTTGCGGACCGGCATGTCCTCCTGCTCAAAGGGCAGAGGCTGGCCGGCTGCCACGCGCAGCTGCCACTTGACCAAGTCGGTATCGGTCACAAACTCCGTAACCGGATGCTCCACCTGCAAGCGCGTGTTCATTTCCATAAAGTAGAAATTGCCGTCGTCCGAATACAGGAACTCGATGGTACCGGCTCCTTCGTAGTCGACGGCACGAGCCAGGTCGCGTGCGGCCTTGTGCATGCGGGCACGAATGTCGTCGTGTCCGTCGAGGCACGGCGCGGGGCTCTCCTCGATTAGCTTTTGGTTGCGCCGCTGCACCGAGCACTCGCGCTCGCCGAGCGAAAACACATGGCCCTGCTTATCGGCCATAATCTGCACCTCAACGTGATGCGCCGGCGCGACGAACTTCTCCATGTAGCACTCGCCGTCGCCAAAAACGGCCTCGCCCTCGGCGCGTGCTTCAATAAAGGCCTTTGCCGCATCTTCCACGCGCTCGACCTTACGAATACCGCGACCGCCGCCGCCCGCACGCGCCTTAATAAGCACGGGGCAGCCAATGCGCTCAGCCTCGGCCGTTGCCTCCTCGGGACTTTTGAGCAAATCGCAGCCCGGCACGATGGGCACGCCCGCCGCGGCAGCCGTTCGACGTGCGGCGTCCTTGTCGCCCATGCTGTCGATCACCTTGGCCGAAGGACCAACAAACGCCAGGCCATACTTGTCGCAGTCGCGCACGAAGCTCGCCTTCTCGGAGAAAAAGCCATAGCCGGGATGAATTGCCTTAGCTCCCGACTTTACGGCACAGGTGAGCACAGCATCGTCGTTGAGGTAGCTCTCGGCAAGACGCGGACCGCCGATGCAATACGCCTCGTCGGCAAGCTGCACGTGCAGCGCGTCCGCATCGGCCGTGGAATAAACGGCGACGGTCTTGATGCCCATATCGCGGCACGCGCGGATAACACGGACCGCGACTTCGCCGCGGTTGGCGATGAGCACTTTGTCGAACATGAAGCCTTCCTTAACTTTCGTGCATGAGTGCAAAAGACATATCGGCGCGGCAGCAAACCTCACCGTTGACGCTCGCAGTACCCGTCGCAAAGCGGAACGGCCCGCGCGCACGCGTGATGGTGCACACCAGATCAACCGTGTCGCCCGGGCGCACCGGACGCTTAAAGCGCACCTTGTCCAGACTCGTATAGAACGGCGTCGCGCCGCGCGCTTCCTCATCGCCCATCAGCAGCACGCAGCAGTTTTGGGCGAGCATCTCGCACTGAATCACGCCGGGGACCACCGGGTTTCCCGGAAAATGCCCCTGCAAAAAGTACTCGTCGCCCGTGATCGTGATCTTGCCGTGGGCCTCGTCGCCCACCAGCTCGGCCTCGTCGAGCAAAAGCATCGGTTCGCGATGCGGCAACAGTTCCTTAAGCTCTTCTTTGTTCATGGATATCACCTATCCGATTCTCATGAGGCAGCTGCCAAACTCCACGAGGTCGCCGTCGGCCACGCAGATCTCGAGCACCTCGCCGTCTGCCTCGGCTGTCACCTCGTTGAGAACCTTCATGGCCTCGATGATGCAGAGGGTCTCGCCGGCCTTGACCTTGGAGCCCACGCGCACAAACGGCTCGTCGCCCGGCGCTGGAGCAGCATAGAAAACGCCGACCATGGGAGCGGTCACCTCGGTGCCCTTGGGCTCCGGTGCGGCAACAGGTGTCTGCGCGGCGGGCTCCGGTGCGGCAGGCGCGACTGTGGGAGCTGCAACTGGAGCGGCCATAGCGCTCGGCATGGGCATGGGCACGGCAACCGGCTGTGCGGCGCTCGCGCGCTCGAGTTCGACCGCGGTGCCATCAGGCTCCTCAACGCGTACGCGCGTGAGGCCGCGGTTCTCCATGACATCGGCTATCTCGGCAAGTCTTTTGGAATCCATGCTCTAGCTCCTCGTATATCTACGCAGCGCGATGGCGGCGTTGTGTCCGCCAAAGCCCAGATTGGTCGAAAGTGCCCAGGTAAGGTCAGCGCGAACCGCGCGATTGGGCGTGTAGTCAAGATCGCAGCCGGGATCGGGCGTGTGGTAATTAATGGTCGGCGGCACCACGCCCTGCTCGAGCGCCATGGCGCAGGCCATGACCTCGATGGCGCCCGTGGCGCCGATCATGTGGCCGGTCATCGACTTGGTCGACGAAACATGTGCGGCGCGCGCCGCGTCCTCGCCGAGCGCTCGCTTGATACCCGCCGTCTCGGACGAATCGTTAAGCTTAGTCGAGGTGCCGTGAGCGTTGATGTAGAGGCCCTCGGAAGGCTTGACGTCGCCCTCGGCCACCGCCAGCGATATCGCGCGGGCAATGCCGGCAGCCTCGGGATCGGGGCTCGTGATGTGATAGGCATCATCGGTGTTGCCGTAGCCCACGACCTCGGCATAAATGTGCGCACCGCGCGCCTGCGCATGTTCCATGCTCTCGAGCACGAGCACGCAGGCGCCCTCGCCCATCACAAAGCCGTCGCGGTCTGCATCGAACGGGCGACAGGCCGTCGCGGGATCGGGGTTGGTGGTCAATGCGCGGCAGGACGTAAAGCCCGCAACGGCATCGGGGATAATGGCCGCCTCGGCGCCGCCCGCGAGGATTGCATCGGCATAGCCGTGCTTGATGGCGCGGAACGCCTCACCCACCGCATGGGCCGAGGTTGCACACGCGGTCACCACGGGCAGGGTCGGACCCTTTGCCTTGTGACGGATTGCGATATTGCCCGATGCCATGTTGGGGATCATCATCGCGATCATGTAAGGCGATGCGCGGCGGGGCCCACGGTCGGCAATCGTATGGACGTTGTCGACGAGCGTCTGCATGCCGCCCACGCCCGACCCCACGTAGACGCCCAGGCGCTCGCGATCGATGGCGCCTTCGACATCAAAGCCCGCATCGTGCATGGCCTCGTCCGACGCCGCCAGTGCAAACTGAACGCAGGGGTCCAGGTGCTTGGCGTCGTGCTTGCCAAAGTAGTCGTTGCCGTCAAAACCCTTGACCTCGGCCGCCACCTTGACGGCAAACGCATCCGTATCGAAGTGCGTAATCGGGCCGATGCCGCACGTGCCGGCGCACATTGCCGCCCAGGTGGCAAGCGCGGTGTTGCCGAGCGGCGATACGGCACCGATGCCGGTGATTGCAACTCTCTGTTCCATCTTGGTCTCCTCATTCAAGCCGTTCTTCGGCCCTGGTTTCTACATCGCCATTCCGCCGTCGACGCGCACGACCTCACCCGTAATGTAGGCAGCCGCATCACTCGCCAAAAAGCGCACCACGCCGGCCACTTCCTCGGGGCGCGCCATGCGCTTAAGGGGAATCTGCTCCTCGGTTGCCGCACGCACCTTCTCCGAGAGCTTTGCCGTCATGTCCGTCTCGACAAACCCGGGGGCGACCGCGTTCACTCGTACGCCGCGGGGCGCAAGCTCGCGCGCCACCGCCTTGGTAAGCCCTATCACACCCGCCTTGGAGGCAGCGTAGTTGGCTTGCCCGGCATTGCCCATCAGGCCCACGACCGAGCTCATGTTGACGACGCAGCCGCCGCGCTGGCGCATAAAGGTCTTGGTGAGTGCGCGCATCATATTGAATGTTCCCTTGAGATTGACATCGAGCACGCAATCGAATGCGTCATCGCCCATGCGCATGAGCAGGCCATCGCGGGTGATGCCGGCGTTGTTGACGAGCGCCCAGATTGAGCCGAAGTCGCTCAGGACCGCCTCCACGCATGTGTTGACAGCATCGGGGTCGGCCACGTCACATTGATATGCGCGCGCCGTGGCGCCAGCCGCCTCGCAGGCTTTGCACGTCTCGCGTGCCGCATCGACGCCGCCGGCATAGACGACGGCAATATCGTAGCCATCCTCCGCCAGGCCCACGGCACAAGCGCGGCCGATACCCCGCGAGCCGCCCGTGATTAGTGCCACGCGATGTGAGTCGTTGCGCTCGAGCGCGCCGTTGTTCAAGTTGCCCATGTCATTCCTTTCGGGTTACAGCCCTGTGGACTATGCGAGCTCGTTGGCGATAGCTGCGACCTGCTCGGCCGTTTCGCACGAATACACGCGAACGTCGCTCAGCGTACGCTTGACCAGGCCGGACAGCGTTTTGCCGGGGCCGACCTCAATAAACGTGTCGATGCCTTGATCCTGCAGAGCATGCAGCGTGTCGACCCAGCGCACGGCATGGCTCACCTGGTTGGCCAGCACCTCCGATGCCGTCTGCGGGTCGGCCGGATAGGGCGCCGCCGTCATATTTGCCATAACAGGAATGAGCAACGGGGACGGCGCGTGACCGGCCTCGATATATGCAGCAAGGTCACAGGTCGCCTCGGCCATATAGGGGCTATGGAATGCACCCGACACCGCGACCTTCATGGCCCGGCCACCAGCCTCTTTTACCAGGACGTCGAGGGTCTGCAACGCATCGGGCGCTCCGGCCACAACCGTCTGCTGGGGGCTGTTGTAGTTGACCGGCCAGCAGTCCTCGCCTGCCTGTTTTGCCAGGCCCTCAACTTGCGCCGCATCGAGCTTGATGACTGCGCGCATGCCGCCGGGGTGACGCTCGGCCGCCGTGGCCATAAGCGCCGCGCGCTCACACACGAGCTCAAAGCCCGCTCGCGTATCGAATGCCCCCGCAAAGGTGAGCGCGGCGACCTCGCCCAGCGAGAATCCCGCACAGGCGGCAGGCACCACGCCGCGCTCGCGCAGGGCGACGGCGGCAGCCAAGTCGTGCACGAACACGCAAGGCTGCGTGTTCTCGGTCTGCGAGAGCTCCTCTTTCGAGGCGCTCCGGCACTGCTCGCTCGTCCCCGGGCGTACCTCATCGGCGATTGCAAACACCTCGGCAGCCGCCGGTGATGCTTCGATGAGGTCGACGCCCATCGCGGGATGCTGGGCACCCTGACCGGCAAACAGAAACGCTACGCTACCCATGCGAACGAACCCTTCAGGACATGCTCGGCGCCATCGACCAGATCGTCGACGATTTCGCGTGCGCTCTGGCGTTCGTTGACCATGCCGGCAATCTGTCCACACAAAAACGAACCCTCTTCGTAGTTGCCGTCCTTGGCGGCTTTACGAAGCGCGCCCGTGCCCATGGCCCCGAGCTCCTCGGGGCTTGCGCCCGCCGCCTCGTTCTTGGCATACGCGTTGGTGAAGGGGCTCTTGAGGGCGCGAACCGGATGTCCCGTCGAGCGACCGGTCGCACGCGTCGACGTGTCGCCCGCCTTGAGCACCAGTTCTTTGTATTGCTCGGAGACGGTGCACTCATCGGCAACGAGAAAACGCGTGCCCACTTGGACGCCAGCGGCGCCGAGCATAAAGGCGGCCGCCACACCGCGGCCATCGGCGATGCCGCCAGCCGCAACCACGGGAATATCGACCGCATCGACAACCTGCGGCACCAGCGCCATCGTCGAGGTCTCGCCAATATGGCCGCCTGATTCGGTACCCTCGGCAACCACGGCAGTGGCTCCGCGACGCGCCACGAGACGCGCCAGCGCCACCGATGCCACGACGGGAATAACCTTGATGCCCGCATCGCCCCAGGCCTTCATGTACTTGGTGGGATTGCCGGCGCCGGTCACCACAACGGGCACCCGCTCATCGATCACCACTTGTGCGACCTCGTCGACAAACGGGCTCATGAGCATAACGTTGACGCCAAAGGGCTTATCCGTCTTGGCGCGCAGCTCGTGAATCTGATCGCGCAGCCAGTTTGCGTCGGCATTCATGGCCGCGATAATGCCTAAGCCGCCCGCCTCGGACACGGCAGATGCCAGCGAGGCATCGGCAATCCAGGCCATGCCACCCTGGAACACGGGTTTTTCGATGCCGAGCAGATCGCAGAGAGGAGACTTGAGCATCACTACTTCTCCAATGCCGCCTCGACCGTATCGACGAACTCGCCGACCGTCTTGGGGTTCTCCTCGGTATCGAGCTCAATGCCAAACTCGTCCTCAACGGCGACGAGGATCTCGACGGTGCCCAGACTGTCGAGGCCAATCTCCTCGAGCGTGGACTCGGGCTTCATCTCGACGTCGTCAAGGCCAGCGGTCTCGCGGATAACGTCGCAAACGCGCTCGAAGGTCTTCTGATCTGCCATGGTAGTTCTCCTTTGTTTGTGCCCTAGGGGCGTTTTTATTTCCTATGTGCGACTACTTCCAACGAAGCAGATAGCCACCTATATCCAGGCCGGCGCCAAATCCAACGAGGGCGATGGTGTCGTCCTCATTCAGTGCGTCGGTACGTGCCAGCCGGTCAAGCGCAAAGGGAATGCAGGCGCTCGAAATGTTGCCGGTCTCGCGTAGCGTTCGAACCACGCGCTCGTCTGGCACGTCGAGACGCTTGACCGCCTGACTCAGGATTCGTTCGTTAGCCTGATGGAATACAAAATGGTCGATGTCTTCGACCGAAATGCCCGCATCGCTCGCAAGCTTATGGACCGTGTCGCAGATGGCGTTGACGCCGAACTTGAACACGCGGCGACCATTCATGGACAGCACGCTCGCGCTATCTGCGGAGTCCTTAAACGGCGAGGTGCCGACCAGACCGGGAACGCGCAACGTCTCGACGTCGGGCGCCGTCGAAAGCTCAACGGCAAGGGGGTTGTCTCCCCCAGCCCCTATCACTGCAGCGCCCGCGCCGTCGCCAAAGAGCACGCACGTGGCGCGGTCGGTCCAATCGAGCGCGCGCGTCATCTGCTCGGCGGCAACGACCAGCACGTGCCTGGCGCGACCGCGGGCGATATAGCCCTCGGCGACATCGAGCGCAAAAACGAAGCCGGCACAAGCCGCCGAAACGTCGAAGGCAGGACATGTGGCACCCAGGCGCTCAGCAACGGCACACGCCTCAGCGGGAACAAGGTGGTCACCCGTCGTCGTCGAGCAGACGATCAGATCCAGCTGGCTCGCGTCGATTCCGGATACCTGGAGTGCCCGCTCGCTCGCCGCTACGGCAAGGTCGTCGAGTGACTCAGTGGTGCAGACGTGGCGGCTCTTGATACCGGTGCGGGTAAAAATCCACTCATCCGAGGTATCGAGGAACTCGGACAGCTCGTCATTGGAAACGCTGCGCGCAGGAAGCGCCGAGCCCGTTCCCAGTATCGTGAAACCCATCACTAACCTCCTTTGAGTTGTTGACGTGTTTACATCGACCAAGAGAGGATAGCGCATTTCAGTCATTGTTGACGTGTTAACATTAAATTGTCCAAATGCGACAAAGGCTTCACATTGTGTCTGCCTCACGACACCATTGCGTTATTCACTTATTCATTAAGGAGGTAGCAGCCGCTATGGATGCCAAATTAACGATAGTCGACGTAACCGGATCGACCAACGATGACCTGCTCGAAGCAGGAAAACAAGGAGCGCCGCACGGCACAGGACTTGCCGCCCGGGCTCAGACTGCAGGACGCGGCCGGCGCGGCCACAAGTGGGATTCAACCGCCGGCAACCTATTGCTTTCGATTGTCCTGCGTCCATGCGTTAATCCTGCAAAGTACTCTGGTCTTGCCGCCGTCAGCGGCCTAGCGGTGCTCGAGGCGCTCGAAAAGCAGGGTCTTGCAAACGAGATTGGCCTCAAATGGCCCAACGACCTGGTCGCGCGAGGACGAAAGCTCGGCGGCATTCTGGTCGAGGCGGCACGCGATAACGAAGGCAAACCTTTCGCCGTCTGCGGCATTGGCGTCAATGTGAACTATGTGCCTTCGGAGGTTCCTGATGACGGCCTGCCGGCAATCGGTCTCTCGGACCTCAACGAGAATGTTCCCGCCGTCGATGTGCTACTCAAGGAGGTCTATCACGCGGTCGTGAACGCTGTAGACACATGGGCAGAGCGTCTCAACGCCATGGAAGAAGACGCCGGACCGCTCGCGACCGTCCACGGCGAATATATCGGTCATCTCAATTGGATTGGGGATCACGTTATCGCCCGTTCCCCCGCTGGGGACGAGCTGGCGCGTGGAATCTTTCAAACGGTCGATGACTTTGGTCGCGCGTGCATCGAGACAGAAGACGACTTGCGATCCTTCCATTTTGAGGAGGCATCGCTGCGCCCCATGGGTAAATAAGACGCCATAGCCACCCATTCGGCCGCATTATCCGGGCCCCCAAGGCCACCATTCAAAACAAAAGAGCCCCGCTACCATAATGGCAGCGGGGCTCTTTAAGCTATGAGCGATATCGCTTAGAGCTTGATGTCGATGTCGACGCCAGCGGGGAGGTCGAGACGCATGAGCGAATCAACGGTGCCCGAGGTGGGGTCGAGGATGTCGATGAGGCGCTTGTGGGTGCGCATCTCGAACTGCTCACGGGAGTCCTTGTTCACATGCGGCGAACGGATAACCGTGTACAGGTTACGCTCGGTGGGCAGGGGGACAGGACCGGAAACGCGAGCGCCGGTCTTCTGAGCGGTCTCGACGATGAGCTTCGCGGACTGATCGACGACCTCGTGATCATAGCCCTTGAGGCGAATGCGGATCTTCTGGGTAGCCAACTTAAACCTCCAAAGAGTGCGAGAGATGTTCTCGCGGATTACGTAACAGGGAGCTCGAACTTAGGCGTTCTTGCTCATGACCTCGTCCACGATGGACTTGGGCGCGGGCTCATAAGAGTCGAACTGCATCGTGTAGGATGCACGGCCCTGGGTCTGGGAGCGAAGGTCGGTAGCGTAACCGAACATCTCGCCCAGCGGCACCTTGGCACGGATGAGCTTGCTGTTCTTGCGATCCTCCATGCCCTCGATCTTGCCGCGGCGACCGGAGAGGTTGCCCATAACGTCGCCCATGTACTGCTCGGGGGTCTCGACCTCGACAGCCATGATCGGCTCGAGCAGCTGCGGGTCGGACTTCTTGAGGGCGTCCTTGATAGCCATGGAACCGGCGATCTTGAAGGCAGCCTCGGAGGAGTCGACCTCGTGGTAAGAACCGTCGAACAGGGTGACCTTGACGTCGAGGACCGGGAAGCCGGCGATAACACCGGTGTTCAGGGCCTCCTGGATGCCCTTGTCGATGGACGGGATGTACTCCTTGGGCACGACGCCGCCGACGATAGCGTTGACGAACTCGTAGCCGAAGCCCTCCTCCATCTTCTCGAGCTTGATGACGGCGTGGCCGTACTGACCGCGACCACCGGACTGACGGACGAACTTGCCCTCAGCCTTCTCGACGTCGTGACCAGCGGTCTCGCGGTAGGCAACCTGGGGCTTACCCACGTTAGCGTCAACCTTGAACTCACGGAGCAGACGGTCGACGATGATCTCGAGGTGCAGCTCGCCCATGCCGGCGATGATGGTCTGGCCGGTCTCGTGGTTGGTGGACACCTGGAAGGTCGGGTCCTCCTCGGCGAGCTTGGTCAGAGCCAGGGACATCTTGTCCTGCTCGGCCTTGGTCTTGGGCTCGATGGCAACGTCGATAACGGGCTTAGCGAACTCGATCTTCTCGAGGACGATCTCCTTGCCCTCTTCGCACAGGGTGTCACCGGTGGTGGAGTTCTTGAAGCCGACGCAAGCGACGATGTCGCCGGCAGCGGCGTCGTCACGGTCGATACGCTCGGCGGCGTTCATCTCGAGGATGCGGCCGAGACGCTCGCGCTGACCGTTGGAAGCGTTGACAACGTAGGAGCCGGACTCAGCGCGGCCGGAGTAAACGCGGACGTAGGTGAGCTTACCGACGAACGGGTCGGTCATGATCTTGAAGACCAGGCCGGAGAAGGGCTCGTCGAAGGAAGGATGACGCTGGATCTCCTCGCCGGTGTCCGGATCGGTACCGGTGACGGCCTCAACGTCGAGCGGGCTGGGCAGGTAGTCGACGACAGCGTCGAGCAGCTCCTGAACGCCCTTGTTCTTGTAAGCGGAGCCCACGAAGACGAGGTTGAGCTCGTTGGCCAGAACACCCTTGCGCAGAGCAGCCTTGAGCTCCTCGACGGTGAAGTCCTCCTCCATGAGGATCTTCTCCATGAGCTCGTCGTCAAAGCTGGCAGCAGCGTCGAGGAGCTCCTCGCGCTTGGTGGCAGCGATGTCGGCAAACTCAGCCGGGATCTCGTCCATCGGCTCGGGGTAGGTCATGCCCTTCTCGTCGGCCTTGAAGTCCCATGCAGTCATGGTGACGAGGTCGATGACGCCCCAGAAGTTGTCCTCGGCGCCCATCGGGACCTGAGCGGCCACGGCGTTGGCGTCGAGACGATCCTTCATGGTCTCGATAGCGTTGAAGAAGTCAGCGCCCACGCGGTCATACTTGTTGATGAAGGCGATGCGGGGGACGTTGAAGGTGGAAGCCTGACGCCAAACGGTCTCAGACTGGGGCTGAACGCCGGCAACGGCGTCGAAAACGGCGACAGCGCCATCGAGGACGCGCAGGCAGCGCTCGACCTCGGCGGTGAAGTCAACGTGGCCCGGGGTGTCGATGATCTGGATGCGGTAGTCCTTACCGTCCTTGTTCCAGAAGCAGGTGGTAGCAGCGGAGGTAATGGTTACGCCGCGCTCCTGCTCCTGAACCATCCAGTCCATGGTGGCAGCGCCCTCATGGACCTCACCGATCTTGTGGGTCTTACCGGTGTAGTAAAGAATACGCTCGGTCGTGGTGGTCTTACCGGCATCGATGTGAGCCATGATGCCGATGTTACGGGTATCGGAAAGCTTGTACTTAGGCTTAGCCATGTTAGTTCCTTACCTTAACTTACCAACGATAGTGAGAGAACGCGCGGTTGGCCTCGGCCATCTTGAAGACGTCCTCACGCTTCTTGACGGAAGCGCCCAGGCCGTTGGAGGCGTCGAGAATCTCGTTGGCGAGACGCTCGGCCATGGTCTTCTCCTTGCGAGCGCGGGAGAAGTTGACGATCCAGCGGATACCCAGAGCGGTGGAACGACGGGAGTTGACCTCCATCGGGACCTGATAGGTAGCGCCACCGACACGCTTGGGCTTAACCTCGAGCGTGGGCTTGACGTTGTCCATAGCCTTCTTGAAGGTAGCGAGAGCGTCGCCACCCTCAGACTTCTCGGCAACGATCTCGAAAGCGGTGTAAACGATGCGCTCAGCGGTGGCCTTCTTGCCGTCAAGAAGGACCTTGTTGATGAGCTGAGTCACCAGGCGGTTGTTGTAAACGGCGTCAGGCTGAACCTCACGACGATTAGCTGCTGCACGACGCGGCATGTGAAATCTCCTTAAGTGTCTACCGTGCGGCGCTTAGGCGGCACACGGCGAAAGTATCAAAACGTTATCTGGCTTATTTGGCCTTGGGGCGCTTAGCACCGTACTTGGAACGGGCCTGCATACGGTTCTGGACCGGAGCAGCGTCGTAGGCGCCACGGATGACGTGATAACGGACACCAGGGAGGTCACGGACACGACCGCCGCGGACGAGCACGATGGAGTGCTCCTGCAGGTTGTGGCCCTCACCCGGGATGTAAGCAGTAACTTCGATGCCGTTGACAAGGCGAACACGGGCAACCTTACGAAGAGCCGAGTTCGGCTTCTTGGGGCTCGTGGTGAAGACGCGGGTGCACACGCCGCGCTTCTGGGAGTTGTGCTGCAGAGCAGCGTTCTTGGACTTCTTGGGCACGGAACGACGGCCCTGGCGAACCAGCTGGTTAATAGTAGGCAAAGCGTACTCCTTCTCGAATGATTCCAGCTTTCTGTAAAGTGCAACGGCTTGAATCGAGGGGTCAGCATCCCCCTACGAAACACGCAGTTCGATAGGATACGTGGCGTTAGCTGTGCCGTCAACAGACCACGCCGCCGGGCGTATCCCAAAATTGGCATATTTCCGCAAACCCTACACAAAAGGGATCCCCCTCCTGTGCGCATGTCGGATTCCCGGGCCGGGCGGCCTGCGGTTTAAGTTTGCTGCTCTACAGTCCTGGCTCGCACGGAGGCCACATTAAGTGGCCTCCGGCTCGTGCGGAACTCGCGACAAACTTAAACCGCAGGCCGCCCGGCCCGGGAATCCGACATGCTCGTCGAGGCAACGCTACCTGCCAAAAAGGGACAGGTTTATTTTGGTCGGTTTTATCTGGGGAAACGTCGCGCTCCAGCGGTAATCTGCTCTCATCTGTCGCATGGAAATCGGCGGCGTTTCCATTTAACGCAAAAGAGGCCGCTTCCCCTAGTAAGAAGCGGCCCCAAATCTTACGAATAGACGATGGTAAAGGGTACTTCTGTTTCGGTCTCCCCTGTTGATGTATACCTCACAATTTCAAGGGTTACCGAGACAACTTGATCGACATCAATCAACTTCGTTGGCACCCAGATGTTCTCTCCGCTATTGCGCCCATAAGAAAAATATAAGTTGAACACCCCTGCGTCGTCATCTTCGATAATCTGCTCCGATCCATCCTTGTAGCTGACGGTCAGCTTATTATCAACTGCTTCATAGCCCAAATCATCGATGTGCGTCTGGATGGAAAACGGGCTAATCTCAAGAGGCGAGTCACCGGAGCGGAGTTCCTTTGTATCGACGTACGCTCCAATATTGAACTCGGGTGTCGACGCCTCAAACCGCCTCGCACTCTCACCTTCACCCTCGGTCCAATGGATATTCCAGGTGACAGCATGTTGCAAATCTCGCTCGCGATCCATAGCGGCAAAGTACATCGTGCCATTAATGACAGTATCGCTTGATGTGTCCTTATCAATTGTGCTGCGTGTGTCAGGCCATTCCTCGCCGAACTTCATATCGGGCGTGCCGATGCCCTGCTCTTCTTCACCATAGAGAACAAGTTCGCCAATCTCTGCTGCTGGCTTGTAGTAGTTAACTCCATTTGGATTGGACAACGTAAACGTCACGGCTCCGCAGCCGTTTTGGTCGATTGCCATCTCATGGATATCAAGCGTATAGCCGTTGCCCTCGACGGACAGATTAACCTCCTGGACTGCGCCTTCCAGGCTTTGGGGCGCGATGCCATCGCCAAACTCTCTGGTGTAGGTATATTTAGTTCCCGATGAGCCGCCGTTGGTCCAGGTAATGGAATCCCCGTTGCCGTGGTTTCCCCAGGCAGAGGCAAAATAGCTGGAATTGACGACGGCGTAGGCGACCCCTCCGGTCGCCAGCACTCCGGCAAGGCATCCGATCACGGCAACATACAGAGGCTTCGCGTGGCCCTTTCGGCGAAGCGGCTCACCAGCAGCGGCATAAAGAACACGGTCAGCAAGATCGCTATCGGCTTGGACGGACTCGAAGGCCTGCTTGATTTGATTGGATTTCACGGTCGCCCTCCTCTAGGATGAACTTGAGCTTCGATCTGCCGCGAGCCAAACGCGTTCGAACAGTCGCGGCTGGCACATGCAATAACTCGGCAATCTCTGAGGTCGAAAAGCCCAGATAGTAATAGAGCATGATGGGAACACGGAATCGTTCCGGAAGTCGCATAACGTCTGACAGGACCGCCTTGGTCTCCTCCTGCGCCGTCGAAAGCGAATCGGCCAGGTTCTCAATATCCTCCACACGCCTCCATGGCTTTCGAAAGAGAGATTTGCATTCATTGATCGTGACCCGGATAAGCCATCGACGAAGATGTTCCCAGCTTTCAAATTGCGCATCGCTTTTGAGTAACTTCAGAAAGACGTCTTGAGCGACATCGTCGGCATCGGCACGATCGCGCAGATACGTCAATGCGATTCGAAACACGACATCCCTGTGATCTTCGACCGCCTGTCTAAAAGCTTGTTCTTCCATAATCACCTCCCGGTGACGCTGTTGTTCTTAATGAGGCCCTCACCATAGAAACGCTTTGACCGAACGAAATGTTTCAAATTCAAGAGGAAATACCTATCAAAAATACCCTGACCCTTTTTCAGCACAAAAGGAAACTGCGCCTGTGCGCAAGGGCGGATTCCCGTCCCAGGCGGCCCTGGGCTTAAGTTTGCTGCTCTACAGTCCTGGCTCGCACGGAGGCCACATTAAGTGGCCTCCGGCTCGTGCGGAACTCGCGACAAACTTAA